>JAURMR010000040.1 GCA_030830565.1 Acidimicrobiales bacterium | reverse complement strand
GATCAACGTTGCCCTCTTCGCCGCCATCGGTGGCAATCGAAAGTGCGAGTTGTCGGGCGGCGTCCCAACCGATGGGGCCCTGCTGGGAGAAGAGTTTGGCGAGGTCGCCGAAAAGCGGCATGCCGGAGAGCGGCGAGTCTCCGGGGTTGTTGCCCGGTTTGTCGGCCGATTCATCGCCGGAGAAGGGGTCGGGGGGTAGATCATCCACGGACTCAGGCTAGGCCTCATCCGGGGCTGTGACTCCTCGGGGAATCGGCCGGACGGGGGCCTCGCCGGACGCGCCATGATTGCGGTGTGGGAGAAATCGTGGTGGTCACCGGGGCCGATCTTCCGATCGGGCGACGAGTGGTCGCTGCCGCGCTCGCGGAACCAGGGATTGACCGAGTTGTTGCGGTTGGTGCGCAGCCCAGCGCACGAGGAATCGCAGTTGACGAAGGCGGCCCGGAACTTCTCATCGCACCGTTCGCGCTTGATGATTCTCGATTGACGCCACTCATTGCCGGAGCGACGCGCGTTGTTCTCGCCGGCCCCCGTTCGGGTCTTGATATCGACGGAACTGGTGGCGCTGAAATCGATGTCGTTGCAACACGATCGTTTCTTGCTTCACTTACTCGCGTTGGTGCGGTAACAACGGTTGTTGTGCTGTCTTCGGCGCTGGTCTACGGAGCTCGAACCGATAATCCGATTCCGCTCAGCGAAAATGCGCCGGTTCGACCGAATCCTTCTATCGAGGCGGCGTTAGAACGCGCAGAGCTCGAACGATTGTGTGGCACATGGTCAAGGTCGCGAGGCGCGACATGCGCGCTCGTCCGACCGTGCATTGTTGTTGGTCCGGAAAACGAAAAATGGTTAGCGCGTTCACCGTGGGCAACCGCTGGTTTGCAGATCAGCGGTGTGGTTGCCCCCGTGCAGTTCGTGCATCTCAATGACCTGACGTCTGCCCTTCTCACAATTTGTCGTGCACGGCTAGATGGGCCTGTCAACGTTGCGCCCGACGGCTGGCTAACCGTTGACGAAGTGCGAGCGCTCAAAGGTCCAACTGCGCGTGTTCGCATGTACAAGCCGTTTGCCTACGTACTTGCCCGCATCGGCAAGTACTTCGGCTTTGCTCCAGGGGATCCGGACGCACTCTTGGCTGGTTCGGGGCCATGGGTTGTCGCAAACGATCGACTTCGATCGCTTGGATGGGAACCGACCCACACAAATGAAGAGGCCTACGTCGATGCTGACAGCGGCGGCATGTGGGCTCGAGTCACCCCTCGTCACCGTCAGCAATTAGCGCTTGGAGGTGCCGCAGCAGTGGTAGTCGGAGTCGCAGTTGGGGCGGCGCTCTTGATCCGCCGCCACCTCAAGACCGGTCACTGAGTCTCGCCGAGGTCTTGGCCGAAATCCCATCTCGGACATAGCTGATGACCACGAGTTCATTCGCCGTGTGCTCACGAAGCGCAACGACAAGGTCGGAACTGTTTTGCAGTTTCGATTCGCCGAGCGAGGTGATTCGGTCGCCAGAGCGAAGCCCTGCGCGTTCCGCTGGGCTCGTTGCAGCGACTGATTCAACAGAAGCACCGCCTTCAGGGGCATCGGTTGTCATCACGCCGAGCCATCCGTGATGGACGGAGCCTGTGTCGATGATGTCATCAGCGACATGACGAGTCCATGTAACCGAATGAGCAAATGAATTCGAGATGCGTGGAAGAGCAAGCGTTGACGCAGGCGAATCCGAGTATGCGGATCGGAGCGCAGCCGGTGATCGTGATGTCAGTAGTCCGATGACTTCGCCAGCCGGTGTGCAAAGCACTGCTGATTCAGTAGGTGGTTTCGCATCAATCGAAGAGCCGATCATTCCGTGCATTGATGTTCCATCGGCAGTTTCGAGGCGCATGCCAACCGATTGAAAGACCCCCGCTGCAACCCACGAACGAGGATCTGATTCGGTACGACCTATGACAAAGACTGTGTCGCCCTGGTCGACGGAAGCGACGTCTCCGAATGTTGGTGTTGGAAGCCCTGAACCCTCGATGTCGATGACGGCAAGATCGTCAGCGGCGTCGATTCCAACGACGGTCGCGTTGTACGCACGACCGTCGGACGTCCGAACCGTGATGGAGCGAGCTCCTTCGATTGGATCAGAAGCGGTGACGACGTGGCCGTCGGCTCGAATGATGAGGCCGGTCACGACGACTGAAGCGGTTGGACGGTCGATGGTGATTTGGACGATCGCCGGAGCAATTGACGAAAGAGCGGTCTCGGGAAGGGCATCGGCGGCCGGGCCGATCGCAAAAGTGGTGCTCGGCTGGGACGGACCGGAAGAACTGAAGCCTCCAATGGCCGCAAGACCAGCGGCGGACATGATGAGGCCGAGGGCGATGAAGGCAATGAGCCCAGTTTTTGATGAACGCCGGTGATGAGGAGGGGACGAAGGCGCGTTGGGGCCCGCCATCTCTGAGGGATGGCGCCACAGGCGGTCGTCTTGGGGGAGAGGGGGGATGAACCCGGCATCGTCATCCGGGTCATCGGGGAACGGCATGGGGGCGAATGTAGTGGTGGGCCCCCCAGAGTTAGCCGCGGCCCCCACTACGATGGACAACCGTGACTCTTCAACCGCCCACGACCAACGATTGGGTCGCGCTTACTGACCAATCGCTCGAGGTCGGGCTCGCAGCCGACTGGGTCGCTCTTCCAGGGTGTGGCGCAGTAGTGGTGTTTAGTGGTCTCGTCCGAGATCATGCCGATGGCTCCACCGGGGTTACTCATATTGATTACGAGGCCTGGGCCGAACAGGTCGAGCCTCGACTCGCAGCAGTTGCCGACCAGGCTCGTCAGCGTTGGCCCGAACTTGGGCGCATCGCCATTTGGCACCGCGAAGGCCGTGTGGTTCTTAGCGAGTCCTCTGTCGTTGTTGCGGTGTCGGCGCCGCACCGAGGAGCTGCATTCGACGCCTGCGAATACGCAATCGACACACTGAAAGAATCTGTACCCATCTGGAAGAAGGAATTCTTCGACGGTGGTTCGCAGTGGGCGCGCGCCGCGCAACACATCACAGATGTTGATAATCGTGGAGTTCTCGCATGAGCGGTGTCGGGTTTCTCCTCATCGCGGTCGTTGTCGCTCTCGTCGGTTCGCTCATCGTTTGGTTGAGGCACCGCAAGCCGACGCATTTCATGTCAAGTGTCGATGACTTTCAGCGCGAAATGGATGCATTGAGTACACCGCCAGTTCCGTCAACGCCACCGCGTCCTGTCCGTGGCGTTCAGGACGCTGAAAAGCGCCGATTGGGTGGTCGCTGAAATGGCACGCGATATTGCGATTGATCTCGGAACCGCAAACACGCTGGTGTACGTGCGTGGCGAGGGCATTGTTCTCAACGAACCTTCCGTTATTGCGCTCAATAGCCGCACCCAAGACGTGCTTGCGATGGGCCATGAAGCTTGGCAAATGATTGGCCGTACGCCGAGTTACATCGTCGCTGTACGCCCGCTTCGCAAAGGTGCAATTACCGATTTCGAAGTGACGCAGCGAATGATTCGCCTGCTCCTTCAGCGTGTTGGTGTTAATCGTTTCAATCGACCTCGCGTTGTTATTTGCGTGCCGTCGGCGATTACCGCCGTTGAACAGCGAGCAGTGACAGAAGCAGCACGTCGAGCTGGTGCAGCCGAAGCCCACCTCATCGAACAACCCATGGCAGCGGCGATTGGTTCAGGTCTTCCCATCAATGAACCACTCGGCAACATGGTTATTGATATCGGTGGCGGTACATCTGAAGTTGCATTGATTTCGCTCGGCGGAGTTGTTGCGCTTGAAGCTGTGCGTGTCGGAAGCTTCGATATTGACGCTGCAATTCAGACCTACATCCGTCGCGAATACGGCATCGCCGTTGGTGAACGCACGGCAGAAGAAATCAAAGTCACGATTGGCTCGGCGTGGCCGGCTGAAAACGAATACGCAGCCGAGGTTCGTGGTCGTGAACTGATGAGCGGTCTTCCAAAGACCGTTGTGCTTACGGCCGAAGAAGTTCGAGAAGCCATCGATGAACCTGTGTCGGCGATGGTCGACGCAGTCATCGCGTGTTTGGGTCAGGCTCCGCCAGAACTCGCGCAGGATCTCATCGAACAGGGCATTTACCTTGTCGGCGGTGGCGGCATGTTGCGCGGCCTGGACCTTCGTATCGAGTCAGAAACCGAAGTTCCGGTTCACTTGGTTGAAGCGCCCCTTGAGTCGGTCGTGCTTGGTGCCGGCCATTGCGTCGAATCGTTCGATGCGCTCAAGGTCATGTTCATGGACTGAGGTCCTCGGCGGCTTGCCGGACCTGCCAATCCCGATCGTTGAGGGCTCTTTCAAGCGCAGCATCGACCTCGGGTCCATCAAATGGAGCCAAAGCGATCACGGCGCGGCGTCGAACCGTGGCTTTGTCTTCGGTTGCTTTGAGGATGGCAGGGAGTCCTTCTGGGTCTCCGAGCGCTCCGAGAGCCGCAACCGCTGACTCTCGACACAGTGCGTCCTCGTGACCAGTTGCAATCTGGCACAGTTCTTCAATAGTTCGTGCAGAGGCCGGCGGTCGTTCTCCGATTGCCCAAGCTGCAATTTCGACAACGGAGTCGTCGGCGTCATGAAGTAGTGAAGCAATTGCTTCGCTCACCGAGCTCTCGATTGGGTCGCCGACGCCGCCATTCCATGATGTCGATTCAGTGCACGCTCGTCGGCGCATGATCGGATCTGCATCAAGGGTTGCGGCAACGAGTTCTTGTTGGCCGAGTGCACCGATTCGATTGAGCGCGCCAAGCGCTGTGGCTCGCACATTTGCATCGTTGTCGGAAAGAAAGGATCGTGCAGTGCGCTCGTCTCCGGTGTGTCCGGCGAGCGCTGCATCTCGTCGCCGCGCGACGGTGTCATCGAGTTGACGGCCTGGCATGGTCAGCCGACTGCGGCGCCGAAGAGCCCGAAGAGTGCGAGAACGGAAAGGGCAAGCCCGGCGGCGAGTGCCGTTCCGAGAATGACGAGGACCACGCCAAGGCCGACCCCTGATCGGATGCGGTCAGAGGTGGTTGGTCCGATGTCATTGCCGTAGATCGGTTGCCATTGATTCTTTGCAGTCACT
>JAURMR010000039.1 GCA_030830565.1 Acidimicrobiales bacterium | reverse complement strand
TGATGGCGGGTCGCGGCCCGTCAGAGGGTCCTCCACCGATTCGCCTCGTGGTCTTCCCGCTTTTCCATGTGTCTGGTCTCGGTGCAACCGTCAATGGCCTGCACACCGGCTCCACCGGTGCTTGGTTCCTCACACGATTTGAAGCAGACGATGTCATCGACTTCATCATCGACAACAAGGTCAACATCATCGGCGGCACCGGTACGCACATTCTCCGCCTGCTTGATAGCCCGCGTTGTTCGGAGATCCCCCAGCAACAAATCATGTCGGTCGGAATGGGCGGCTCGGCAACCACACCAGAAATCATGCGCCGTCTCGCAAACCGCTTTCCCCATCTCGACCACACCATGTCCACTGGTTATGGCTCGACCGAAACCGGTTCGCTGGTTTCGTTCGCTCCGAACTGGATGCTTGAAGCTTCGCCCGAATGCATCGGACCAGCGATTCCTACCTGCGAAGTAAAGATCATGGATGACGAGGGCAATGAACTTCCCGAAGGTGGCGAGGGAAACATTTGCGTTCGCAGTCCACTGCTCATGAACGAGTACTGGCGTCATCCTGCTGCGAATGCCGAAGCGTTCTTTCCTGGCCGTTGGTTCAATACCGGTGACTTTGGGCGCATCGAAGGCGGTTGCATCTACATCGCATCACGTAAACGCGATCTCATCATTCGTGGCGGCGAGAACATCTACCCATTCGAAATCGAAAACTGCATTGAAGAAATGCCCGGCGTCATAGAAACCGCTGTCATTGGTGTCGATCACGAGATCCTCGGCCAGGAAGTAAAGGCGATCATCGTGATCGCACCTGACACAACCATCACCGACCTTGACGTGCACGAACACTGCAAGAAGTCCCTTTCGGCCTACAAGATTCCGGCCTATGTCGAACTTCGCACCGAACGACTTCCTCGCAACCCCAGCGGCAAGATCCTTAAGCATGTCCTTGCCGACGGAAGCGATGCTGGGTTCGTCGAGGAATAGGGACACCGCCGGGGTCAACACCCTGTTGGCTATTGCCAAAACACTTTTGGTAGGTCATGATTCGCCCTATGACCGGTGTTCTGGGGGGAATCCGGGTCATCGATCTCACAACAGGGATCGCTGGTCCGATGGCAACGATGCTGCTGGCCGATAACGGCGCAGATGTCGTAAAGGTCGAACCGCCTGGCGGCGACCCGACGCGCCAAACTGAAACCGGCGCTCGCGTATGGGCCCGCGGCAAACGAAGTATCGAACTCGATGTGCACGATGCACCACAGCGTGAACAACTGCTCGCGTTGATTGATCGTGCCGATGTAGTTGTCGAGAACTTCGAACTCGGCGTCACCGAATCACTCGGACTTGATTGGGAATCACTTCGCGTACGCAATCCCCGACTCGTGATGTGTTCAATCACTCCCTATGGACGCCACGTCGATTTCAAAGATCGTCCAGGAATCGATGCCCTTGTTGCTGCCCGCACCGGCCTGCATTGGGAACAGCGCGGTTGGGTCGGTACTGCAATCGGTCGCCTCTGCGATCTCCCGGTCGAACTCGAAGATCTTGAGATCCCAACTGAGTGTTTCGATGGCCCCGATCGCGAAGGACCGCTCTTCCCGCAATCTCGGTGGCCAAGTCTTGGGGCCGCATTTCTCGCCACAACTGGAATCAGCGCGGCATTACGCGCACGCTTGCACACCGGTCGAGGCCAGTGGGTCGAAACTTCACTTCTCCAGGGCGTTCTCGTTAGTACAGCCGGCGGTTGGCAGCGCCCGGAACATCCCGAGGCCGACGGCTACATGTGTTGGATCTTTGATCCTCGAGGAAGCAAGGGACATTTCCAATGCGCCGACGGCAACTGGATCCAGAACTGGGTGCCAAATCCATCCTTCGCACTCGGGGTTTCCCAAGGCGAATCAATCAGCGTCGACGATCGAATCACCAAACCCACCGATGATCCAACGCGCATCGGCCCCGACTACAGCGAGTTGGTTGTCCTTGCTCACTACCACCCGCAAATGAAAGCGGCCTATGCGAAATATCCAGCGCAAGATTGGCTCGATGCTGCAGCACGGGTCGGCATCCCGATGCAGCCAACCCGACGACCTGAAGACGCGCTCAACGATCAAGCACTCATCGACGAAGGGATTGTTGTCACCGTCGATGATCCTGAACATGGGCCTCTCCGACACGTAGGACTCGTGTATGAGATGAGCAAAACACCGGGCTTCGTGCAAGGGGCCGCCCCCACCGTTGGCCAGCACACCAATGAACTCCTTGCCGAACTTATTCTTCCGCTCGAACGCCCACAGGCCGGTGAGACGAAGGAACTCAAGAGTCCCCTCGAAGGAATCTTGGTACTCGACCTCGGTTTAGCCATCGCCGGACCATTCAGCACCCAACTGCTGTCTGATCTCGGTGCGACGGTGATCAAAGTGAACACCGTCTATGACATGTTCTGGCATTCGACCCATATCGCCTTCACTGCCAACCGCGGCAAACAATCACTCTCGATCAATCTCAAAGATCCGCGCGGCCTCGCCGTTCTCCACGAACTGGTGGAACGTGCCGATGTCGTTCAGCACAACATGCGCTACGAGGCAGCCGTTCGTCTCGGCATTGATTACGAATCACTCATCAAGATCAAGCCCGATCTCATCTACTGCCATAGCTCTGGTTTCGACAAGAGTCGTGCCCACCTGCCTGGCAACGATCAAACCGGCGCTTGCCTCGCTGGGGTTGAGTACGAGGACGGCGGCATGGCCGATGGGGGGAAACCCATCTGGAGCCTCACCTCATTTGGCGATACCGGTAACGGGTTCCTCGCTGCTATCGCCATCATCCAGGCAATCACGCATCGTGAGGTCACCGGCGAGGGCCAGTTCCTTTCCACATCGATCCTTGCCGCATGCCTCCTCAACACCTCCTATGCATGGGTCGACGCCACAACCGGTGAAGGGGTCGATCGCCCAAAGGTTGATGGTCTCATGTTCGGAACCGGTCCGCGAGTGCGCCTTTATGAAACTGCGGATCGTTGGTTGTGCCTTGCAGTTCAAACTGATGCGCAGTGGTCCGCACTCGAGAGGGCCACTGGCATCATCGATCTGCGTTCAATGAGCGATACCGATGCGATTTGTGCACTTTGCGATGAGTTCAGCACGCGCACTGCTGCCGATTGGTTCGACCTGCTCGATGCTGCGGATATTCCCTGTGAAATCGAGGACGAGGAATTTTGTTTGCGGTTGTTCGAGGACCCGCAATTTCGAGATGCGGGGTTGGTCACCACGATGCAACAGGCACAGGTCGGTCGTTTCGACCACTTCGCCCACTTGTGGACTTTTTCCGAAACGCCGACACGAATCGCTGGTCCCCCACTCATCGTGGGCCACGACAGTGTCGACATCATGACTGAGCTCGGCATTGAACAGAGCGAGATCGACGCACTTCTCGCCGATGGCGTCGTCTTTCAATCCACCCTCCGTCAGGAGCGCGCATTATGACCACCGTTCGACCGCCGATCTTCGATTTCGACGACGCCTTCTTCTGGGAAGGAGCCAAGAAACACAAGCTCCTGATCCAACGCTGTGGCGATTGCGACACCTTGCGCCATCCACCTACGCCAATGTGCGCAACCTGCGGATCGACGAACAACCAAGCAGTGGAATCTTCGGGCAATGGGAGCATTCTCACGTGGATCATTTCCCAGCACCCGACTGAGCCTGATGCTCAACCGCGGATCGTCATTCTCGTTCAGCTTGATGAAGGCACCCGAATTGTCTCGAATCTCGTTGACGTTGAGCCGACTCATGAGCAGAACCTGAATGACAAACGCGTCGTCGTGTGTTTTATTGACTACGACGGCACTGTGCTTCCTCAATTCCGACTCGCAACGGTGCAGCCATGAGCGGCGCACGCGCAGTCATTGCTGGCATCGGCCATACCGAGTTCTCGCAGAACTCCGGCCGATCGACACTGCAACTTGCCGCCGAGGCGTCTCGTGACGCCATTCGAGACGCAGGATTCTCCCCGACGGAGGTTGACGGGACCGTCACGTTCTCAATGGACACCAACGACGAACTCGCCCTCATCCGCACCATCGGTGTCCCCATGTTGCGCTTCTGCGCACGGACCCGAGGTGGCGGCGGCGGGGCAAGTGCCACAGTGCAACTCGCGGCGGCGGCCGTCGAAAGCGGTCAAGCCGATGCAGTACTTGTATACCGAGCGTTTAATGAACGTTCTGCTCACCGTTTCGGCCAACCCGTGCAGGCCAACCCCGACCCAGCATGGAACTGGGCGAGCCCGTTCAGTCTCAACACCCCCGCCAAGGTCTACTCGCTGACATTCCAGCGGTATATGTACGAGTTTGGACTCACCAACGAAGACTTCGGCCGCTACAGCGTTGTCGCTCGCGACTGGGCATCGACCAATCCCAACGCACAGTTCTACGAGCGGCCGATCACACTGCAAGATCACCAAGACTCTCGGTGGATTGTTGAGCCGATCCTCCGGAAGCTTGATTGCTGTCTTGAGTCCGACGGTGGTGTTGCGCTACTCATCACATCTGCCGAACGCGCTGTCGACCATGGTGCTGACGCAGTCCCCATTCTTGCGTCATCAGCAATCCAACTCGAAGGCGGACATGAAATGTTCGCCTACTACCACGAGGATCTTTGCGAATACCCCGAGGGTCGAGTGCTCGGCGAGAAGCTCTATCGCCAGGCTGACATCACTGCCGAGGACATTGATATCGCAATGATCTACGAGAACTTCAGCCCCATCGTGTTCCTCCAACTTGAAGCGTTTGGCTTTTGCGGACGCGGCGAGGCAAGCGACTTCATCAAAGATGGCCACATTGGTCGCGGAGGCTCGCTGCCGGTCAACACCAATGGTGGCCTACTCGGCGAGGGCTACATCCACGGCATGAACAACATCGTGGAAGGTGTACGCCAATTGAGGGGAACCTCGGCGAATCAGATCTCCGGGGCTGAGCATGTACTTGTCAGCGCCGGCCGTAGCGGCATCATTCTGGGCCGCTGAGCGAAAGGAAGAGCGATGACCATCACTGAATCCAACATCATCCTGAACCGGACCGGCGAGCGGATTATTTCCGCTGATTCGCACGTCTCCATTTCACAGGATCAGGTCAAGGCCCACCTTGATCCCAAATTTCATCCTGACTACGACAAAGCACAACAGGCTTTTGCGGCCCGAGTTGCGGCCAACATGAGTTCGGCCAAAGTCAACGCCGACGCCATGAAGCGCAATCCGCATGCCGCATTTACTCGTCCCGGCTACCACACCGCCACCGACCGACTCGCCGACATGGACACCGATGGCGTGGACATCGAAGTTATCTATTCCGAGGTCAGCGCATTCCGCTAC
Source organism: Acidimicrobiales bacterium (assembly GCA_030830565.1). Taxonomy (GTDB): domain Bacteria; phylum Actinomycetota; class Acidimicrobiia; order Acidimicrobiales; family Acidimicrobilacustridaceae; genus Acidimicrobilacustris. Next base: position 3,098 of record JAURMR010000039.1, on the reverse strand, counting down.
ATCGGCGAAATGGAGCGCGGTGCGGCCGAAGCAACACGCGCGTTTAACGATGTCTTGACGCAATTCGCGTCTGCTGACCCCCGACGACTTGTCGTGAGCTACCAGATCCCCATTCATGACATTGATGCTGCAGTTGCTGAAGTGCAACGAGTTGCGGCAATGGGCGCCAAGTCACTGCAGATTCCTGTGTTCCCCACAGAACTCGGACAACCCGACTACTTCGATGAGCGATACGAACCTCTGTGGTCGGCCGTGCAGGAGACCGGCTTGCCGATGTGTTGCCACATCGGCATCAATACCAACCTCGATGAATTAACTCGACGGGACCCAACTCCGCAAAAGGGAATCATGGTCACAATGACCGCGCTCTCAACAGCAGAGGCCCTCGGAATGTGGATCCTCACCGGGACCCTTGAGAAATTCCCTGACCTCAAACTCGTCTTCGTTGAGCCGGGCATCGGTTGGATTGCTCATTACCTCGATCTCATCGACGACATGGTGATTCGCCAGGGCTATGTCTATGACAACCTCAGTGAGCTTCCGAGTTTCTACTTCCGTCGCAATATGTGGACCACGTTTGTTGACGAACCAAAGTCGATCGAATTGCTCCGGCACGAGGTTGGCGTCGACAACATCATGTGGTCCACCGACTTCCCACACCCTGTCACGAGTTGGCCCGATTCTCAGAACCTCATTGAGCGCGCATTCGAAGGAATTCCGTATGAGGAAAAGCGCAAGATTGTTTGCGATAACGCCGTAAAAGTTTGGAACCTGTGACAACGACGCGCCCACGAACAAGCGGTCCTTATCTCGACCGTGACACCTTGATCGCGGCCGCAGCCGGACTGGCCGACACGAACGGCTGGAACGAACTCACGATGTCGAAGGTGGCCGAAGCAGTCGGCCGACATGTGAGTTCGTTGTACTCACACGTCGACGATCTCGACGCGCTGCGAAGAGAAATCGCCCTCCTCGCAGTGACCGAAATCGGCGATGTCGTGTGGGAAGCAAGTGTCGGTCGCAGTGGCGCCGATGCTCTCACCGCAATCGCCGAAGCCGAACGTGACTTCGCCCGCTTGCACCCAGGGCGCATGGCTGCTCTTCGAGCACATCTCGGAGTCGATGACCCCGAATTCAGGGACCAAGCACTGCGTATCGCACAGCCGATCCGAACGGTGCTCGCTTCATTCGGATTGGACCAGCAACAAGTGGCAATCGCTCATCGCGTGTTCAGCGCGACTGTTCGTGGCCTCATCGAACCTGGCACTCCCCTCGGCGCTGCCGATGACGACGCGGCGCTTCAGGCGACAGTCACACTGTTTGTCACCGCTCTACAGAGCGGCGCGTGGCCGACGGTCTAACGACCGCCACAAACCCAAGAAACCCGACGAACGTTCGATCAGGCCGGTGTGCCTGATCGAACCGTGGTTGTCGTCGTCGTGGAACCCGAAGAGCCGCTCGTACCCGAACTCGATGTCGTGCCGTCCGGGAGTGTCTGCGCCTGACTGATGAGAGCCTGCGCTTCCTTGACCTTGGCCTGATAGCCCGCCAAATCGCCATTACGAAGTGCGGTATCGGCATCGGTCAAGGCTTTGGCCGCCTGATCAATGAGTTGATCCTTGGTTGCATTGCCGGTTGAAGGAATCGTGGTCGTCGTCGTGGAATTCTCCGACGAGGATCCGTCAGTTGCTGATCCGTTGCTTCCCGTGTCGTCCGGAATGACCGTTGACTCAAAGGTCTGTGGGTTTGCTCCAGGGAACAGGGTCTGCAGCGCCTCTCGAAGCGTCGGCTTCATGACGACCTGGCCACCAAAGACGGCGATGACCTGTTTAAGTTCCGGAATCTGCGTGTTGTTGTCCGAAGACACATACAGCGGCCGAACATAGATAATCGAGTTGTTTACCGGCGTAAGCATCAGACTGCCGAACTGGGTCCGAGACCCCTGCTGATTCAACAACGTCGTGTACTTACTGACTTCAGGGTCAGACAGAATGTTGGCGTTGACAATTGCCGGGCCATCGATGTTGAACCCTGCGGGCATTTCGTACACCGTCAACTTGCCGTACTGCGCTGGGTCGCTATTGGCGACCATGAATGACGTCAACGTCTTCTTTGAATCATCTTCCGAGAACGGAACGAATGGACGCAACATCACAAAGGATTCGGTGTCTTGACCAGGAAGTCGCATCAGCGAATAGACCGGACTGATTCGGGCTTCCCGTGTGCGAATCACCGTGGTCCCGTTCACTGTTTGATTTGCCGTGACAACAGCCGCCGCTCCGTTCACAGTGGAACCGGGATCCTGCGCAACTGACCAACTTGAGGACTTTTCGTAGAACGATTTCGGGTCACTGATGTGGTAGCGACCGAACATGTTGGTCTGCACCCGAAACAGATCTTCGGGGTAACGCCAGTGCGCCTTCAGATCCGCTGGCATTTCGTCGACACCAGCAAACAATGCTGGGAATGCTTTTTGGTACGCGTTCACGATTGGGTCAGAGGGATCGACGATGTAGAGCTTGACGGTGCCGTCGTAGGTGTCAACGACCGCCTTCACCGAATTGCGGATGTAGTTGAATCGCTTTCCGCCGAGGTCGCTTCCGGCTGGAAGTCCGCTTGAATCAGCCCGCTGCGCGTTGGGATAGCGATCGGTCGTTGTGTAGCCGTCGAAGATGTAGACCACACGACCGTCTTGAATGACTGGATACGGATCGTTATCGAACTGCATGAACGGCGCCACTGCTTCAATGCGCTGACGAATATCGCGCTGAAACACGATGCGCGAGTCCGAATTTAAGAAGTTCGAGACCACGAGGTTCCAGTCCGAGAACTTGAGCCCGAAGGCCGCCTTCTTGAAGAAGGAATCAAGCTTCACGCCGCCGGAGCCGGAGTACTGCGTGAACTTTGTCTGGCCATCAGCCTCGACAAAATCGATTTCTTCACGAGTGGCGTTTGTGATCGCGTAGCCCGAAACGTTTTCTCCGTAGTAGAGCTGCGGCGTTGAGATATCAACCGAAATCCGGGAGGTATCGGTGATCTGCGGAACGTTTTTAATGAGGAAGTCGGGGCGACCCTGGGTTGTCGTTGCATTCGCGGGG
>JAURMR010000038.1 GCA_030830565.1 Acidimicrobiales bacterium | reverse complement strand
TTCCGGCCTCGGCTTTTACACCTACTCGGGGAGCGCAGGTTCGGTCACAATCACCGGATCAATCATCGCTGGCAATATCGGGGCGAATGTGCATGACATCGGCGGCACACAGTTAACGTCTCTCCCCTTCACCATCGATCATTCGCTCATCGGAACGGTGAGTTCAAACATTGCGTACACCGATTCGGGTGGCGTGACCGCCAACGTGACCGACCCTGGTTTGAATGCACTCGCCAACAACGGTGGTGCGACCAAGACCATGTCATTGAAGGCCACTTCACCCGCGATCGATGCCGGACCGAACCCGGTTGCAACATTCCCCGGCAACCAATTCGACCAACGCGGGCCCGGATTCGCCCGCATCGCATTCGGACGCAGCGACATCGGCGCATTCGAGATCCAAGAACCGACACCAGATCAGCCCGTCGTTCCAAACTTCACAGGCTGAACTCAATACAGAATTTTTCTGTACACAGGTTGAACAAGAGATGACAGGGCCTCGCGTCTAACGCCTTTATGATGCGAAGGTGGTGAAAAAGAACAGTGCGGCGATAAAGCCAGCGATGAGGAAGGCAATAGCCAAATCGTCGACGCGCGTCACCGCACATAACGATGGCCGCGCCGCCCTCATTGAGGCGGCCATCGTCAAGATGTCGAAAGACGGTCCCGCTCTCGTCCAGCCCAACGAGTTGTGCATTGAACTCGGCATGTCCAAGTCGCTCGTGAACTTTCATTTCGGTGGACGCGATGGCCTCATTGCCGAGGCACTCACTATTTCCTACGAGCGCTACGTAGAAGGACTCATTGCCGCTCCCGATACCGCTGGCTCCGACCCCATCGACCGGATCTTGGCGTGGGCAGACCGCCAGATTGATTGGACGATCGAGAACCCAGGCATTGCCTGCGCTCTCAATTTCTTCAAGCAGGGGTCAAGTATTCATACCGAACTTGCTCCAGAGCTTCGCGCCCGCATGACCGCTGCCGGCGAAGCAAACCTTCGAAACATGTTCCAACTTGTGATCGATGCTCGGCGCAAGCTGCATGGAGATGACTACGTCGACGATCCAATGTTCGCTTCACATACGGCGTCAACTATTGGCTGGCTCACGATGGGCGAAGCAGTGTGGTTAGGCGGACGGCACGTTCCTTCGAACGAATCCGACGAAGTGGCATTTCTGTTTCCGTTGGCTCGCGAATTTGTTAAGGGAGCGGTTGTCTCGCTCCTTGAACGCAAGCCAGAAGTCTGATCCTTTCGCAGTCTGAGTTAAATCGCGGGTGGAACGAAGTTCTTTGCGCGATCGGTTACCGCGATCCAGGGGAATCGATAAGGCTCGAGCCCTGGGGTCACAACCCGAACCACAGCAACTTCGAATTCGCGACCAAGCTCAAGTTCTCGGGCATAGGCGCCGGTGAATCCGGCGTTGGCCATGCTTTCGAGCAATACCGAAACATCGCCATGGAACGAGCCAGTGCCACGATCGGGAATGTCGTTGATCGAAATCGGCTTCGAGTTTTCCATGATTGATTCGGGCCCAAGGATGTCGCTGCGACGCATGGCATCAAACTGACCGCGGAGCATGTCGTCGCGGGCACCAGCAAAGAAGATCGTTCGGGCCTGCACAGCTTCGGTAAGCGCCCGGATCATGGCAATCTCGGGATCGAGATGACAGCCATAGCCCTTGTATACACCAACACCTGGTTTGTTCGACCACAAGTACGCGGTCACCGTTGGGATACCGACTTCAGTGGGACACCAGAACATCGCGACTTCGGCATCGGCACGATGCACCTGTTCGACAAGGCCGTTGATGACTTCGCCTTCAAGTGACGATTGTTCGATATACGGCCGGGTAGCGCCACGTTCATGCGCGATCCCCCAACAACTCGTTGCGTCGCGCTCGATGCATTCGTACAACGCAGCACACAGAGCTTCCGGAACATGGTTGCCCGATGCCAAACCGTTCGACGACGCTCCCCATGGACCAGCCATCAGCGAAGGGATCGTCGTCGAGAGATTCACCAAGTATTCGGGAACCAACGTTTCTTCGCCGCTAAAGAGATCGGTGGCCTTCGTCCAGTTCATGGCTCGGTCGTAATTCAGCGTTGCCCGTGAAAGTCGAGAAAATGCTTCGGGCTCACATGGCAAGCGGTCGCGCACCTGGTTGATGGTGCCATGCACATCGTCGCAAGGCGTTTCCTCAGCCACGAAACGCTCGATCGCTTCCATTGCCGCCGATGTGGCAGCGGCATGAAGCGTCGCACCCTTACCGGCCTCGACCGCAAGCGATCCCGAACCAGGGCGAACAGCAACGACAACCGGAATACCAACATCGTCCAGACCGGTGATGTCGGCGATACGGGTGATGCCGGCCTTGGGTAAGTGAGGACGAATTCTCTCGAGGGTTTTCACCGGCTCCATGGCACGGTGTGTTCCCTTGACCCAGTCCTTCGGCGCGCGCAGTTCCTGCCCAGCGATCTTGATGGGCGGGTACTGATCGACTTCCGTCACGCCGGGTGAAGCGGTCATGCGGATCTCAGGCTGCAGCTGCTGCCGCACCCGCAACGCTGACCACAACGATGCCAGCAGCGATGGAACCGACCATGATGCCGTTCTCTGCATCATGCGAGAGACCACCTGCGACTGCGGCCAACTGCTCTTCAGTGAGTTGATCGCCGTAGTGCTCAAGAAACGCGTCGCGGACCTCTTCAGGGGTCACTTCAAACCCTGCATCGGCGATGAGTGTTTGCACAGCCGCAGGATCGGCCTTCACCGCCGCAAGCTGTTCAGCAAAAGCATCGTCAGTTGAAAGCCGGTTGAAAAACGCTTCTACGGATTCATTGGACATGGTTTTCTCTTTCCCTGTGTTCGATCAGATAGCCGCGGCCGCCGCGCCGATTCCGATGGCAACGCCGGCACCCGCAATGACTCCGCCAACGATGGCTGCGGTGTCGGCGTCCGAGGCTCGACCCCCAGAAATTGCTGCAAGTTGCTCTTCGGTGAGTTCCGCGCCGAAACGCTCGAGGAATCCGAGACGTACGTCGACAGGGTCAAGATCGAAGCCGGCTTGCAACGCGATCTCGTGAACGGCGTCGACGTCCTCGCGAACGGATTCCAACTGCTGCGCAAACGACTCGTCAGAACTGATTCGATCGAAGAATGCATCCACATCGGTCATACTCATGCGTTCCCCCGGATCAGATGGCACCAGCGGCAGCGGCGCCGACCGCTACGCCAACGCCAGCGACAGCGAGCGTCGTACCCGCTACGATGCTGGTCTGCTCGTCACTCAAGCCTCCGGCGATCGAAGCAAGTTGGTCCTCGCTGAGTTCTGAACCGAATCGTTCGAGGAATGCTTCGTGCACCTCTGCCGGCTCGATGGTGAAACCTGCCTCAGCGATCAGTGACTGCACAGCCATCGGATCCTGCTTCACAGCATCGAGTTGCGTAGCAAAGGACTCATCGGACGAAACTCGATCGAGGAAGGCGTTTACTTCTTCAGTTGACATTACATATTCTCCTTTTCGGCGGACTTTTTTTAGATGGATTGCGATCAGATTGCTGCGCCAGCAGCGGACGAGACAACAACGCCAACCACGACGCCCGTGGTGATCGCCGTCGCAGCAACGGCGCCGCCGGCAATGGCACCGATCTCAACCGTCGACAAACCTCCAGCCACCGCAGCGAGCTGCGCTTCGTCGAGGTACTGGCTCATCTCTTCCATGAACGCTGAGCGAATCTCTTCGGGAGTGGCGTCGAAACCTTCTGCAACCACGACTTCATAGAGTGCTTCGGGGTTGTCCTTGAGCACATCGAGACTGGATGCGAACTCCGTATCGGCGCTCAAACGGGCAATAAATCGATCGGCTTCTGCTGCGCTCATGACATTTCCTTTCAACGGCCACCTGATTGCCACCACAAGATGGCTGAACTCAATTCAGTATAGCCCGCTACAGGCTCGGTGGCACGAAATTCCGGGCCCGATCCGTGATTCCAATCCACTTGAATCGGTAGGGCTCAAGGCCAGGGACAATGACCCTCACGACTGCCACTTCGAACTCTCGGCCCATCTCAAGTTCTCGGGCCAAGACGGTGTTGAACCCGGCATTTCGAAGGCCTTCGAGAATGATCGAAACGTCTCCGTGGAATGAGCCGGTCGCCCGATCGGGGATGTCGTTCACAGAGATGAGCGTGGAATTCGCCGTGATGGTTTCGGGCCCGTGCACATCGCTGCGGCGAAGCGCATCGAACGAACCACGCAACATGTCGTCGCGCGCACCGGCCACGAAAATGGTCCGGGCCTGCACCGCTTCAGTCACCGCACGAATCATGGCGATCTCAGGATCGAGATGGCATCCGTAGCCCTTGTAGATACCGAGACCATTCTGGTTTGACCACACGTAGGCCATGCATGTGGGGATTCCGACTTCAGTTGGACACCAGTTGATTGCCAAATCTGAATCTGACGCCCACACCTGCTCGCAGATGCCCTTGATGATTTCGCCCTTGAGCGTGGAAAGGTCGACCCGAAGGTTTGGAGTTCCGTTCGTGTGCGCGACTTCCCAACAACTGGTCGCATCGCGTTCAACGACTTCGTACAAGCCAGCGCACAAAGCTTCGGCGACATGATTGCCAGAAGCGAGACCGTTTGAAGATGCCGCCCACGGCGATTCAATCATTGACGGTTGCGCAACGGGAAGCTGCACGAGCAACTCAGGGGCCAACATCGCTTTGCCCGTATTGAGTTCCCACATCTCAGACCAGGCATAGGCCCGATCTTCCACAATCGTGGCGTGTGCCATCAAAGGAAATTGATCGGCGGGAACAGCAAGGCGATCACGAACCTGCCCAACAGTCGCAACGAGATCGCGGACAGGGTTCTCCTCCCCCACGAATCGTTCGATTGCTTCCATCGTCGCCGAGGTCGCGGCGGCATGAAGCGTTGCACCCTTACCTGCTTCGACGGCCAACGACCCCGATGCTGGGCGCATCGCAACCACAACGGGAATACCTACCGTGTCGAGGCCCGTGATATCGGCGACGCGTGTGATTCCGGCTTTGTGCAGATGCGGACGAATTCGATTCAGCGTCAGCGCTGGATCCATGGCGCGATGCGTACCGGCCACCCACTCCTTGTATTCACGAATCTCCTGATCGCCGAGACGAATCGGCGGATGGGGATCATCGAGAACGGAGTCGGCGGCCGAAGTTGCAGTCACAATCAAAGGACCTGACGAGTGGCAAGGGCATGGAACGCGCCGCGCTGTTCCATGAGTTCCTCGTAGGAACCGTCTTCAACAACACGACCGGCTTCAAACACCACGATGCGGTCGGCATCGATGATGGTTGAGAGTCGGTGCGCCACGACGATGCGAGTCATGCCCAGTTCAGCAAGATTTTGGGTCACAACACGCTGGGTGACATTGTCGAGTGCACTCGTTGCTTCATCGAGCAACAAGATGCGAGGACGCGCCGCAAGAGCACGAGCAATAAGCAAGCGCTGACGCTGACCGCCCGAGAATGCACCGCCATTAAGGGTGATCATGGTTTCGAGCTTCATCGGCATGGCCCGAATGTCGTCGGCAAGCGCAACGATCTCGGCGAGTTCCCATGCCTCGTCCGGCGACAAGGTTGTCGCACCTGCCAGGTTCTGATGGATGGTGCCCGGCATGAGCTGGCCATCCTGCAGAACCACGCCGAGCTGACGTCGCACTGATTCAACATCGAGAGACGACAAGTCCTGATCGTCGAACAGCACCGAGCCCTGCTCAGGCGTTTCGAATCCGAGGAGCACTCGCAGAAGCGTCGACTTTCCGCAACCGGAGTGGCCAACAACAGCAACCATTTCACCTGCGTTGATACGCAGATCAAGTTCATCAAGAACTGCAGGCATGTCTGGCTGATAACGGAACGTCACACCACGTAACGCAACATCGCCACGAAGAGGACCTGGATCGGAGCGACCTTCACCCGATTCAGGCGCATCGGCCACAAGCTCGGCAGCGCGCTGCATCGCCGGACGCATCTGCATCGTGGTTCCGATGCCGGTGACGAACGCCATGATGCCCGCCATGAACAAGCCGTAGGTAGTTTGGAACGCAATGAACGCACCAACGTTTTTGCCGGAGTTCGTAATGGCTACACCGGCGAACAACACTGCAGTCGACAACGTTCCGACAATGCCACCGAACAGCACCTGATGCGAGGTGCGAATCGTGAGTTCCTGGCCGACAGCACCACGGAACCGTTGTGCCCATGCGGCAAACGCACGAGGTTCAGCGCCAGCAACGTGCAACTTCGGGATAGCGCCGAGCACCTGGTACAGGAAGCCATTGACGTTACCGGTGGCTTCGTCGACGGTTCGCTGTGCCTTTGCGACACGTGAAGCGAAGATCAGCGATGTCGCCAACACCAACAAGCCCCACACCACTGCGATGAGCGCAAGGATCGGGATGTAGATGAACAGGATGACAACCGAGACCAGCGCACCGATCACGACAGGAAGTGCACCGATGACCGATTGCTCCATGGCATCGCGTGCCATTTCGAGTGCCGACAATCGCATGACCAGATCGCCAGGACCAAGGCGCTTCACCAATGTGACGGGGCTGCGCAGTACGCGTCCCCAGATGCCTCGTTGAAGATTCAGTGACACCGACGCTTCGAGACGAGTCGATGCAGCGGTCTGTGCGATCTGCACCGGAAGCACGGCAATCGCCGCAGTCACCAATGCAACGAGCAGCCACGCCAAACGAGTGCGATCGCCTTCAGGGATGATTTCGCCGAACACAACACCTGAGGCCAACGGCACCGTGAGGCTTACGCCGGCGATGACCAGTGCCCACAGGAACACACGAATGATCTGACGACGTTCGCCCTTGAATGCCAGTTTGAGCAAGGTGGTGGAATCGAGGTCCTCACCCGCCGGCGGCTTCGAGAACACAAACGCGTTTTCAATCAGCGCGGGAGCGTCGGGAGAAGCGGGGTCGATTTCCGTACCCTCGGCGGTGATGATGACGCCCTCGTTGCCACGAATGACAAGCGCGAGCGGCTGGCCATCGACGCTGAAACCAACCATCGGCTCAACTGTGTCGACCCACCACTCCTTCGGCAGCGTGACCGTTCGGACATAAAGGCCTGAGGTCGTCGCGATTGCGCGCACTGCCGAGGTGCCTTCACGTCCGCGCAGACCACCGCGAGGAACTTCGATGTCATAACCGTTGAGTTGCGCAACGATCGAACTCACGAGAACAAGCGGCTCACCCGAAGGGGCAACAACAACGTTCTTGCCCTTGCTCGTAATTTCACGGGCGAGCATTCGAACACCGGCGGCTTCAACTTCAGCCGAAACCACCGGATCGGCCATGGCCATGTCGTGTTCAAGCGCTTCACGTTCGTCGAAAGCTTCAAGCACGCACTTACCTGTGACTTCGTAAAGCCACGACAACGAAGCGACACGCTCTTCAATTGCAATCGAATCGAGCGGCAGCGCGGTGAGAGCCGAAAAGCCTTCACCAACGATGCTCATTCGCTCGCCAACTGGGCCACCACTTTCGGGCAGCAGGACATTGGCGAGACGCGGTTCGCCTTCGACGGCGCGTACCCATGACAAGCGATCGACAAGTGCAGTACGTCCGGCAGAAACAAACACCGGTCGAGTGCCCAGACGATTGATCCGATCGCCGGGAGGCGGCACCGAAGGACGGATCACCGTGTTGAGCGTTTCCGCGGTTGCGGCCATGGCGACAGCGAGTTCTTCTTCGGTCGCTGAGGCAAGCGGCGCTTCGATCGCCGACGCGTGGTGAGCAAGCACCCACGCACGACCGGCCGGAGCTGCACCAGGATTCAAAATGGCGGGCGCATGGACCGTTGCCACCGGGACACGACGGCCGATGCCGACACCCGGAATGTCTTCGGCCAGAAACAGCGTGGTGTAGCCAGAACGCAGGTACACCGGTTCGGCGATGTTGAAAGGTTTGGCCCGTTCAACCTGAATAAGTTCGGATTCAGCAATGGCGTTCATTCCTGCACCAACTTTGCGTAGACGCCATCGAGAGCCATGAGTTCGTCGTGGCGACCCATCTCGACAACTTTTCCGGTCGACATCACAAGAATGAGGTCGGCATCGCGAACCGTGCTGAGGCGGTGTGCCACCACGATGGTGGTGCAACCTCGCCGTTGCAGAGCTGCATCGACTTCCGCTTCCGTTTCTGTATCGAGAGCACTGGTGGCCTCGTCGAGCAGAAGAATGGATGGGTTACGCACAAGCGCTCGAGCAATTTCGAGTCGTTGGCGCTGACCACCTGACCAGTTCGCACCACCATCGGCGACCAGCGCCGAGTAGGAACCAACACGAGCAGAAATGGCATCGTGGATCTGCGCATCAGATGCAGCGCGAACCATGTCTTCTTCAGGAACCGAAGGATCCCAGAGCGTGAGGTTCTCTCGAACCGTTCCGCTGAACAGCGCAATTCGCTGATCGACCATGGCGATCGAGCGGCTGATCACCGGACGAGGAATGTCTTCACGGCGAAGGCCGTCGAAACGAACCTCGCCCTCCCACGGGTCGTAGAGACCGGCGAGAAGTCGGACCAATGTCGACTTGCCACTGCCGGAGGTTCCGACAACAGCGACGCGAGCACCCGGAGGTACATCAATGCTGAAGTTGGAAATGAGCGGTTCGGCAGTGCTCTTAAACCCGAAGGACACATTGCGCATCGAGATTGCACCCTGCAGACGAGTTTCTTCGTCTTCGTCGAGACCGAACCGCTGAATGGCCGGGTCACACGAAGGGTCGATCTTTTCGTCGAGTACATCGTCGAGGCGCTTTACAAGGTTCTGCACTTGCTGCATCATCCATGCGAAACCGACGAGGTCACCGATTGGTCCTTGGAAGTACCCAACCAGAACCTGGAAGGCCACGAGTGAACCGATTTCGAGCGAACCGCTAATGACCTGCAACGCACCGACGCCCAGAACTGCAGCGGAGGTGAGCGCACGGAGCAAGGTAGGAACGGCGTTACCAACCTGCGTCTTGACCGCAATTTCCTGACGCACATCGGCCACACGAACAGCCGTGCCTTCCCAGCGTGCGTAGTAGTCACCTTCAAGACCGCCGGCCTTGATGCTTTCAAGTGTGATCGCACCGTAGGCAGTGGTCTGCTGCAACATCGCTTGCTGTTGCACAAGGAGTCGTGACGAGTCTCGACGACGCTTGAGAGCGGTGCGCAGGGCAAGGAGGTTGCCGAGGGTAAAGACAAGTGCGATAGCCGCGAGAAGCGGATCGACGATGAACATCGCGACCGCGTAGACCACAACCACAATTGCGCCGACCGAAACAATCGCGAGACGTCCGGTGAGCAGCGACACGACATCGCGGTTGTGCTGAACACGCTGCGAGAGATCGGCGACTGATCGAGCAACGAAGTACTTCTCGGGAAGTCGCAAAGCTTTGTGCACGAATGTCGATGAGTCGACAACCGTGAGCCCAATAGCCGCTTTAATCAACACCCGTTGCTGGTACCACGTGATGAGTGTTTGCAACAGAATCACCGCGAGCAGTCCAACAATCAGGCTGAATGCTGCGCTGCGCTTTCCTGCAATGAGCACATCATCGAGGAACATTTTCGAGATCGCAGCAACGGCAAGACCTGGCACCGTTGCCATCAGGCCGAGCAGGACCACCGCAATGAGTTCGTTCATTGCCTTGGTGGCACGCTGCAGTACGCCACGCCACGGGCGGGGCTTGGTGCCACCAGGTTCGAAGTCTTCAGCCGGACGAAGAATCAAACAAACCTTGGCGTAGTCACTTTCGAGTTCTTCGGTGGTGACAAATCGCGGACCAATCGCCGGATCATTGAGCCACGCGCCACCGTCGACAAGACCTTCGAGCACAACAAAGTGCGCGCCCTTATAGAAGAGAATGATCGGGTAACCGTTCTTGTCGAGCTTTGAGGCTCGCAAGTAACTGCCGTGACCATCGAGCCCGTAGTGACGAGCGGCCTTAAGGAGGTCAGCCATTGTGGTGCCGTCGCGTGAGGCACCGCAGGTATCGCGGAGTTCTTCAAGCGGAACCCACTTGCCGTAATAGGCCAACACCATTCCGAGCGAAGCTGCGCCACATTCGGTGACCTCCATCTGGAGCACGGTGGGAACATTGACACGCTTGGTGCTCCCCGAAGGCCCTTCGGCTTTCGGTTCTGGAGGTGCTTCCATCGTGGTCGCCATTAGCCGAACACCTTCGAAGCGATCGTCTTCTTCGAGATCTCAATGAATGCCACACCAGTGGTTTCGAGCGGAAGCGGAGTGGGAGGGCCCTCGCCGACTGTCCAGTCGTAACCGCTCGGCGTGTCATCGGTCTTCAACTGGATCTGGATTTCATAGGCCGGACCCTGCTGAAGAACGGCAGTTGCCTGAGCGTCGCCACCGAGAACTGAGGAGATTCGGCTGCGAGTAGCGGGCGTACTTCCGACGTAGACAACGGTGCCCATCAGGCGGCCGTATCGCTGCGGATTCACCGTAGGAATTGCAATTGTTGCTTGTTGTCCCGTTTGCAGGCCATTGAGTTGCGACGGCCCAACAAGCCCGATCGCAAGAACAAACTCTCCCTTTGGTGCCAACAAGAACAACGTTGTACCCGGTCCGGTCAACTGCCCCTTCGCTGCATCAACGGCAACCACAGTTCCGTCAATAGGTGACGTAATCGGAAAGTCACCGACACCCGGAATCGACACGGTTGTCAGCGTTTGCCCCGCAACCACCGACTGTTCCTCCTTTACGAGGACATCACCAATCACACCGGTCTGCAACGTTGCGACTGGGTAGAGGCCCGACTTCGGAAGGATGATGACGGATGCTTTCGTTGTCACGACTCGCTGCGCCACAAAGCCCCACACGACGAGTGCAAGGACAAGAAGGAACAGGCCACCAACACCAAGCCAAATACGACTTCCGGTGCGTTTGAACACCGAGTCGATCTGTTCGAGTGGATTCACCACCTCACCAATGGCGCGGTCTTTGAATGACTGCTCTGGCTCAGCGGTCGTCACCGTGTCGGATTCAAGGAACAGTTCATCGAACTGACCCAGCGCACTCTTGGCCCGCTGTGTCGGTTCTGCTTCGGTTTCGTCAGTCATTTCGATTCTCCGTGCTTCCAGCTAGGTCAGATCAGTTAGGGATGAGGACAATGTCGGAGAACGGACCCATAAATGGTCGGATCTCGGAAACGGTGAAGCCGGTTGCCGCAGCCAGTTCGTTCCACTGCGCTTCGGTTCGTGCGCCACCGCCGCCACGAACGAGATTGAACAAGTCGACTGTTGAGGTAGCCATGAGATCGCTCGGGATCGAGTCGATCACGTGGACTTCCGCACCCTCGTTGAGCCACGAGCGCACCGACGCAAGCAACTGCGTTGCGGCATCGTCGGTAAGCGTGCAAATGACGCGGGACATCGTGACCCGATCGGAATTTCCGGCAAAGGTGTCGGCAGCGTGGACCTCGACGCGGGTCCCCGCTGTGGTGGTGCGGGCACGCTCGGCGACCTCTGGCTGATCAACGAGGCTCACTTTGGCGTTTGTGCAATGCGCGGCAACGAACATCGCGGCGCGTCCCAGACCCCCACCAACATCAACGATGTGACCGTCGTAGTCAGCTGAGAACAACCCAGCGATGAGCGCATCAGCGCCGATCGCCCAGGTTGCACTCGAGAATGATGCATCGCCATCGGCGAACGGCGGATTGGCCGATGCTTCAGCGCCACGGACGACCTCGGCAAGTTGCGCCCACATAGGAATGCTGCGATCGCGCATGTCACGGGCGTAGGGGGCCATCGACGCATGATGATCAGACCGGAACACTTCGCCCACGAGGGTGAGCGACCAGGTATCGCCATCGTTTGCAACGAAACCTGCATTGCGAGAGGCGGCCAAAAAGCGGCCCATGCGGTCGGGCGCTGCGCCGCACGCCGTCGCGATTGCCTCAACCGTTGCGGCCCCCGCTGCGAGTGCGTCGGCGACGCCGAGATCTACAAAGGCCAGCGAAATTGCTGTGAGTTGATGCGCCTCAAGAGCACCATGTGCCACTCGGGCAGCGTTTCGTTCGGCTTCGTCAACAACCTCTACAACTGGCGTAGCAGCAGCTGCGCTCTCACCAAACAATTTCGCCATACGTTCGCGGCGAGCAGATGCCTCTTGGCGAGCTGCAGTTGCGTCGAGAATCGCCGTAAGCAAACCAGATGTGTTCTCAAAACCATGATCGTTTGCGGTGGTCTCAAGATCGACAAAGAGCTTCCACTTCGCAGAAATGGAATGGCGGACAATGAGGTCGACGAGCGTTTCGCTGTCGGTCGGCCATTCAATTTGCGGCCGTGACTCGACGAGCTGCCGGCGACGAGAAGCAGCCTTTACCGCATCGATGTACTTATTCTCGAAGCGCAGTTCATCGATGATGATTCGGCGATTGCGCTCGTAGAGGCGAACATCGAGCGCCCAACGCTGCATATGGCGTCGGCGGGCTTCGTCGCGAAGGAAGCGATCAAGCTCGCCGGGCATGAAGTCGTTCGCTTCAACCCATTCGGGAATCTGCTCTTCGGTGAGTCCAATAGTGGCGAAGAATCGACGAGCCTCAACTTCGATTTCCTCAGGGGTGGGTTCAACACCAGCTTCGTAGGCGTATTCGAGAACCACAGCACGATCGAGTGCCCGCTGAGAGAACCGCTCGAAATCTGGATCATGAAGTGCAACATCGTTCACAAGTTGGTAGCGACGCATCGGATGTGACGCGCTCGGAACCAATGTGTCGGTACTTTGCATCGACTCACCGATACGGCCAAAGAGATGGAGCGGCTCATCGTGCGGAGGTTTCGGAACATTCCGAGAGTTCAACCCTGTACGAATCCCTTCGATGGCATCGAGCTTCTTCTGATCCACAAAGTTCTGCACGAACGCATCAGCAAGTTCTTCTGAATCGGATCGACCCTGCTCCGCCATCTTCTGCGCAAGAGCATTTCGGGACCGCTGTGTGAAGTGAATCGCATTTGCCGCAGCTTGAATGGCGTCGCAGCCATCATCAGCCACAATTCCAGATTCACGAAGATGCGCAACAGTGGCCCACACATTGACCATCGGCCAGGTGAATGGGCGCCAGCCATACTCAGCGTCGGCGTGCAGAAGCGCAACGTCTTCATCGGCTGTCAGGAAGCCCTCTGCATAGTGCCTGTAGACCTCGCCGATTCCTTCCATGCCAAATCGGTCGAGTTCCGATGCACGCAAAGCGCCCATTGACGACGCACCGAAGACGCGTACACCCTGATCGATGACGAACAGCACTTCTTTGTGCCACACCGAAAGCGACTGGCCGAATTCACCGTCGATGATGACGACAACCTCGGGCGCATACATTTCGCACGCGCTTAAGAGGTCGCCCTGGCACACCGGCGGAAGCAGGATCGCTTCGGGCGCGAGTTCACGCGCTTCGTCGTGGCTCAGGCTCGGCCCAAGGAACACCACCATCTTCGGCGTGTCGCCCAGGACCTTCTCCGGGGCTGTAGCTGCGTCAGTCATCGAGGGCGGTTCCTGTTCGGGTCCATCAGATGGCAGCAGCTGAAGCTGCGGCGGTGACGACGACAATCACTGTTGCGGTCGTCGTCACCGAAACGATCGCTATCGAAGCGATTTCGACCGCTCCGAGACCGCCAGCCACTGCAGCGAGTTGTTCCTCGGTGAGTTCCATGTCGAACTTGTCGACCATTGCGTCGAAGATTTCGAGCGGTTCGGCATCGACGCCCTCTTCAGCTAGCGCAGCGCGCATGCCTTCGGGGTTGTCCGAAAGTGCAGCGAATTTTTCCGCAAGTGCCTCGTCGTTCATGAGTCGTTCCATGAACATCTGTGCTGATTGGTTCGACATGGAATTTCCTCTCGTGCGTTTGTGGTCGTACGTCGTCGTCAGGCTGCGGCTGCTGCAGCACCGGCTGCAGCAACACCAAGGCCAACTGCGCTCACCGTTGTTGCGACAATGCCGACCGTGGCCATGCCGCCAGCAACTGCTGCTAGCTGCTCTTCAGAGAGCTTTGAGCCGTACTGCTCGAGCATGGCCTCGCGGATCTCGTCGGGCGTCGCGTCGAATCCCGCTTCGGCAACAAATCCGTGCACCGCTGCTGGATCTTCGCGAAGCGAGTAGAGACGATCAGCAAACTCTGAGTCGGAATCAAGCTTTGCGATGAACGCGTCGGCTGCGGAGGTGCTCATGACCGACCGATCAGATCGCAGCTGCGGTCACAGCAGCGGCGGTAACGGCTCCGGCAACGGCTAACGAAATGCCAGCGGCCACTTCGGTGCTGACGCCGCCAGCGATCGACGCGAGCTGATCTTCTGTCAACTCGCCACCCATGGTCTCGAGAACGACGTCCTTAATTTCTTCCGGCGTCGTATCGAAACCTTCCGCAGCAATGAGTGCTTGGACTGCTGCCGGATTGTCACGAAGTTCACCAAGTTTTGCTGCGAAATCTTCGTCGGATTGAACTCGGGCAAGGAACGCTTCTGCTTGTTGTGTGGACATTTTGATCTCCTATTTTGGATTCGATTTGTTGCTTAAAGCTTGAGAATTAGACCGCCGCGGCTGCACCGCCGACAATCGTGACCGTCAATCCGGAATGGTCGGAATTGATTCCGACGAATCCGCTCGCAATGCCACCGGCGATTGATGCAAGTTGTTCTTCAGTGAGTTCGCGCATGTTGCGCTCGAAGAACGCGTCACGGATTTCATCTGGAGTTGCGTCGAATCCCATTTCAACAACGAGAGCGAACACCTGGTGCGGATCATCGGTGTGAGATGCGAGTCGATCGGCGAAAACGGGATCCGCGGCAACCCGATCGAGAAAGAGTTCGGCCTGAACAGTGGACATCAATCAACTCCTACGACGCTGCCGCAGCCGAGAACGCCGCGGGTTGAGATGGGTTGCCTGCGAGAAACAGCGCGATGTTGACGGCAACGTCGGGACTGAGCCCACCGGCGAGAAGTTCGAGGTCGGCCTCGCCGAGTTGGTCGCCAAAGCGTTCGCCGAAGGCGTCGCGAACTTCATCGGCAGAGACGTCGAAACCAGCGTTTCGAACAATGGCCAGGACTGCTGATGCGTGCTCTCGGACCGCATTGATGCGCCCAACCAATGCTGGGTCGGTGTCGAGGTAATCGATGAATGCATTTGCGGCTTCAGTAGTCATGAGAATCGGCGGGGGTAGCGGACTGAACGGTGTTCAGCATAACAGAACTCAGTGCAGTCTGCCGTTTGAGGGCAAAACGAGAACGACCGCCCGGTGGGAACCGGGCGGTCGAACGGAAGCCGATTGCGGAGTGTCAGCCCATGATGCGGGTGGCGACGCCCTTGAGTGACTGGGACCATGCGTGGTCGGGACTGGTGACACTGAACAAACCACCCGAAGCGTTGGTAACGATGTCTTCGGACAACGGAAGAACGCCGCCCACCTCGACGTCGTAGGCCGACGCGACATCGGCGGCAACGGCGGCAAGATCCGCGTTTGAGGGCACCTTGTTGACCACAAGGAGCAGCTCCGGAACCTCGAGACGTCGAGCGATATCGACCGTCACAGCGGTCCCCTGGTAGTCCTGCTTATCAGGGCGCATGATCAGCACAAGCACGTCGCTGATGGTGATCGACAGCAGCGTTTCCTCGTTGAGGCCCGGATGGGTATCGATAATCAGGTAATCGAGGTCGAGGCCCTTCACCAATGCGCGGAAACCCTCGTTGAGCGCTTCGACGTCGTAGCCCTGACGAAGAACCTTGGCGATATCGCCTGCCTTGATTGACGAGGGAACGAGGTGGAGCTGCCCGCCCTCGGCGATGGCGCCGCCAGACTCGGCCACCTTCGCGGTGAGATCGTGGGCTGCTTCGGTGATCTCACCGTTGCCATAGAGGTAGTCATTAAGCGTCTTGCCGGGGACCTGCTCATCGAACCCGAAGAGCACGTGGATACCTGGGGACTGGACGTCGGTGTCGACCACTGCCACGCGGTTGCCCGCCATGGTCAATTGGGCTGCCAGATTGGCGCTCGTATTGCTCTTGCCCGTACCTCCGCGGAACGAGTGCACAGAAACGATTTTGGTCATTGTGGGGTCCTCTCATGCGGCTTAACCGAGTTCAATCTAGTATGCCAAACTCTGATGCGTTGTGACGAACCCTGAACCAAGCCCCTGAGGACCAACTGTGGAAGACGAACTGTTCACTCGAGACGAAGTCCAGTCCGGAGGCGTTTCTCGCGTCCGCCGAGCACGGGCACTGGTGTATCTCATCGAGCAGGAATCAAGTCGCAGCCGTGACCGCCAAACAATCATCATCGCTTCGGCGGCATCAACCGCCTCAATGTCGATGGTTGATTCCATCCTCACCGGCGATCTCGAGACCATGCGTGGCGGGCTCCCCGGCGAGCAAGACGCGGCCTTTGTCGAGTCGTTTCGCAACGCCCGCCGCATAACGAACCCTGCTCAATTCAAATCGCTCGCAACCCACGTCGGAAATTGGAAGGTCCTCGTTCCCGACAACCTTCCGTTGCGCGCCGAACTTTTGCATCAGCTGAGCCTTCGTCATTCGCTGGCAATTAATAAGTCGAAGGGCATTGCCGCCGCGTTCGGAGTTGGGACTCCCGAATTTGATGCCGCTTACCAAACCGTGACCGGTTCTGACGTTTCCACTGCGTTCACCGAGCCCGCTGGCCTCTTCGCACGTTTCAAGCGCAAGGCCTGATAACCGAGATTTCTCATGAGTGAACCCACGATCGAACTCGTCGCCGATGGTGGACAACTCGTTCGATTGTTCGACGTTGTTGACGGAAACTTTCCCGAACTGGTCGAGCCCCTGCTGGCAATGCATCTGCGTGGCTTCGAAAATTACGACTACGTGCGCGAGGGAATTCGCCGAGACGCGGTTGAGGCTTCCGTTCGCGATGGCATCGTCGTCCATCAGTTCGTACTCTGTGTTGACGACAACGTCTGCGGATTCTCATTGGTCGATACGAACCTCGTTCGCAATGTGGCTCCGAATCACTTTCTGTATGTCGACGCCGATCAGCGGTCGGTGACCATCAACGGGAAGCGTCTCGGAACTTGGTTCCTTCATCACACGAACGAACAAGTGATCATCGATGGCGCTGTCGACAGTTGGGGTGCAGTGTGCGAGGCCGACTCCCCTCGCGCAAATATCTTCCTGCCCCATGGATGGGTCGTACTTGAAGATGCCTACGACGAACCCAACTTCGGGTGGGCCTGGCCCACCAACGACCTCAGCTCGTTTCGCCACAACCTCTTGTGGCTCCCACGCCCCGGCGCCAATGTCGACGAACTCAAGCCCAAGGTGCGAGACGCTGCGGCGGCAGCGTTCTTACTTGACATGTATCAGTTACGCACCGATGAACCGCTTGCAGAACGACAGTGTGGAGCGGAACTCGATCGGCCCGGTCCAAAACGTCGCTGAAATCAGCCGAGCCGCTTACGGCGTTTGAGGCGATATGACAACTGTGTGTCGTCCCAGGTCGACACAACTTTGCGAGCGAACACCACTGAAACGAGTGCGAACGCTGCGGCAATTGCGGGGACGATCCAACCTTGCCCAAACAGTCGGGAAAGCCCGATCGGCGCTGCCACGACAACAAGACCGAGTGCGAATGGGCTCAAGTCGATAAGGAATGACGTTGCCGCGCGACGTTCGTCGGGAACCGTGGCCATGGCTGACTGACGGGCGCTGGCGTCAACGCTCCAACGCGGGATACGCCACAACAACAAGCCAACAACAGCCATCGGAATGATTCCGCCGCCAATCGCGCCAACAAGCAACACGGCGGCAAGCACCGTTGCGACCGGAAGGATGTCGAGGACCTTCGCTACACCAAGTCGATTGAGCATTGGCGTGGCCGCAAACGATTGAATCACCCAGCACAAGACGAAACCTGCGAGTGACGTACCGGCATACACAACTTGGAGATCGCTCGCTGAGGTGAAGCGTTCCGAGATGACATCGAAGAACGAGAATTCGACCATCGCTCCGGCGATCATCACGGCGAACGAAACCCGAAGCAGCCACCGGAATGCGGGTAGTTCTCGAACTAAGGCCACGGTTTCGCGCACAACGCTGGTGGAACTCACTTCGCGGCCGTGACCCTTCGACACCGACGCGTCGCGCAGCGCTCGCGGAACAATAAATACCACCGAGAAACACGCGATGGGGGGAAGCAGCAACAACAGGTTCACCGCGAATGGGCCAAGGTTGAACACCACCGGGAAAAGCACTGCGATGAGAAGGCCGGCGATCTGGCCAATGAACAGCCATCGCGACATCACAGGGAACACGGTGACGCCTTGCCCAGCCGTAAAGACATCGCCAGCAAGCGTCCAGACCACCAACGGGAAAAGGAAGTTCATTTGGTCCGCAAGCAACCAGGCCAAACCAGCGGGAATGCTCTTGGGAGCGTGAAGCGCGAAGAGTGCAACTGCAAGAACAAAGGCAGCGCCATAAACCACGCAGAGCGTGACCAGCACATTCATTCTCGCGAATCGATCGATAAAACGCGTCTGGAGAAATGCAACCGCCAGCAAACACGCACCGCCGATAGGCCAAACGATCCCGAGCGAATCAGGCCCTGCATTACTGATGAGTTGAGATGCAGCGACTGCGTCGGCGAGTACACCCGAAAGCGCCAACGCAGCGAGAGCGAATGAAAGCGCTCGCACCCACGAACGACGTTGCCCGACCCGATCGACAGCAGGATCGGGAGCAGATCGTGGCGCGGCGCCACTAGCCTTGATGAGCTCGTCGAGCGCATCGGCGCTATTGCGCCGCGCTGCCTTCGTTGACGAAATCAGATCATCGAGCGCGTCGTCACTCTCAGACATCGTTCACACCAGATTTTTCAGCCTTGATTCGCGCCGATTCCGCTTCGTCGGCTTTGACTTTGGCTCGCATCAAATCGGCCTTTGCGGTCAACTCGGAGAAGAAATCAGTATCGGTAATTTCGGCAACTGCTTGCTGACGTTTCTTCTGATCGATCTCAACTTTCAAGACTGCGACCTGCGCGACAAGTTTGCGTTCACGAGCTCCGACCTTTTCGGTCATGACTGCGAACGATTTCGCCAATTCGGTCATCTCGTCGTCGATCCGAGACTTCGCCGCACTCGAGAGGTCGACTTCATAATCGCCTTCTGAGACTCGCTTGGTAGCCGTTGACAATCGAGCCAGTCGGCGAGTGAGTGAACCTGAGAGGAGGTACACGAGACCGAGCAGAACGACGTAGGCGATTGCGAGAACTGGGTACAACACGCGAACTACGTCGTCGTAGACCTTGTTGACGTAGGCGATGTCGTAGTCAACACCGATCGCCCCAACCGTGACTCCCGCTGCGTTTTTGATTGGCGTGTAGACAGAGATCCACGTACTGAGTGCATCGGTGTACTTCGGCTGTTGGGTTGTTTCAACCAAACCCTTCTCGAAATACGACGCCGTTACCGGATCAACAATCGTGGAAATCGGTGTCAGGAACTCTCCACCACCAGGGGGATCGGTAATCATCGTGGGATAGCCGAGCGCACCCCACGAACTCACGAACTTCATTTGCCCATCGGCGTCCATGAAATACGTATAGGGAGAGGCTTCAGGGTTCGTGCGGCGAATGTCAGCGATCTGATTGCACTGATCCCAATACAACGGAGAAGTCGGGTACACGCTGTCGATGGTCGCAACTGTGCCTGCGAGGTAACCAGAATTTTCGGGATACACCTCGCCCGGGACAGGCTTGGGGGCGAGTGCAATGAGATCAGTAAAGGCCTTCGTATTGATTGTGGTTGCCCCACCGATGCTGATGTTGCGCAGGGTCTGCTGCACTCGCGTGTTGGCCGTATTGGTTGAGAACTGCACCACCCAAATAGCAACGACCACAAACACGATCGTGAAACCAATACCGAAGGCCAACATGAGCTTCCAGCGCATGCCGAGGTGGAGACCTCGGCGAATTCTTGGTTTCGCAGCGGCATCGGGAGCAGTCGCTGATTGAGGAGCAGGCAGAGTCACGGTCATTACGAGATCACAAACCCTTTACATGGAAGGTGAAGTTGTAGGCAGCGTTCTTGCCAACAGTGCTGCTCGTACTGCTTCCGTTGATGGCGGCAGAACCCGATGTATTGACGAATGCCCCTGTGCCGCCAATGACGCGCGCGATGCCCGTGATTGAGCGTTCGCCCAATTGTTCATCGGTCGTTGCGTCGCCGGTGTAGTCGAAGGCCAACACGTCGCCATTCGGGAACCTAAAGGTCCAGAACCCCATGAACGGACCTGAACCATTGGTGTAATCAATCCCACACTGAAGTTCGACCAAAACCTTCTGACCATTCAAAGTGGTCTCACCGTGCAGGATTCCAAAGCCGTATTGCTCTTCGTTTTCCGAACCAATCTTTTGCAGGTGGAGATCGGCTGGGTCACTCGCCATTTCGATAGCGACCGAAATCGGCTTGGCCAGAACCGAATCTTTCGAACACGCGGTCATTGCAAGCGACGCAACCGCCAGGACGGCGAACGCCACGATGACCCATCGGCGAGTTCGCTTCGGTTTCAAAACGATGTCAGTCATGGCCACAACCTACCAAGTCGCTGAACGGTGTTCAGTAATCGGGTACATTCTTCCGCATGACCGCGGCAACATCCTCTCCCGCGACGGAACGCATCACGCCTCAGAACGAGGGTCGAAGCGCTCTTGTCGAAGCGACCATCTTGGCGATTTCCGAATTCGGACCGGGATCTGTCCACCCCAATGAACTCTGCCGGGAACTCGGCCTTTCAAAATCCCTGGTGAACTTCCACTTTGGCGGTCGCGACGGCCTTATTGCCGAAGCACTCGCAGCCAGTTACGAGCGCTACGTCGCCAGCCTCTGGGAGATCGCCGAAGCAGCGGGGCCGACCGCCTTCGACAAGTTGCTGGAGTGGATCATGGGCCAGGTTGAGTGGACGATCGAACATCCCGGCATCGCCGCCGGGCTCAACTTCCCTCGCGAGGCCGGCGGTCTCACCGCCTCCATCGACGACGAGCTCTACCAACGCATCAACGCTGCGGGGAATCGCAACTTCCACAATCTCAACACACTCGTACGAGCAGCAATTATCGAAAGTGCCCCCGAAGGAAGCGAAGCTCCCGACACAACCACCGTTGCGCTTGACGCCGCGATCACAGGCTGGGTCACGCTCGGACTTTCGGTATGGGCGAGCGGCAATCATCTTCCAACTCGCTCCATGGGGGCGCGCGACTTCCTTCCGCTCGCAAAGGCCCAACTCGAGAAGATGTTGCGCTCGTACTTCTCAATCTAAGAGACGTGCCTACACCTCAACCCCCGGGCGGCTTCGCCATCACGCCGTTACAGGCTGACGAGGTTCCAACCCTGCGTGAGTGGGCTCGCGACGAAGGTTGGAATCCAGGCCTTCACGACATCGACATCGCCTGGCGCTTAGATCCCGATGCGTTTCTGGCGTTGCGCCAAGAAAACGAACTCGTCGGTGGAGGAACGATTTTCTCTCACCATGGCGGATTCGGTTTCATGGGATTGTTCATTGTTCGTCCCGAAATGCGGGGAAAGGGCCTAGGCACTGCCCTTTGGTTCCATCGGCGCGATGCGCTTTTGGCCCGCCTTTCGCCAAACGCGTCAATCGGCATGGACGGCGTCTTCGACATGGTTCCGTTCTATCAACGCGGCGGGTTCGAACTTGCCTATCGAGATTTGCGGTTCGACGGCATCGCATCAGGCGAACCCGATCCAACAGTGATCGACGCCGAAACGGTTTCGTTTGCTCAACTTGATGCTCTCGACACACAACACTTCCCCACCTCTCGTTCCGAATTTCTGCGCTCGTGGCTTGCAGCCCCAGGCACAAACTCAGCCGCAGTTATTGAAGACGGAATCCTGATGGGTTTTGGCGTTACGCGCGCGTGCGAGCAAGGCCATCGATTCGGCCCCGTCATCGCCATGAACGGTGATGTCGCGTTGCGCATCGTTTCAACATTGATGCACCGGGTTGAAGGTCAGCCCGTGCAGATCGACGTACCAGAGATCAACGAAGCAGGACTTGCGATTGCCCAGCGATTCGACATGACCGAGTCATTCGGATGCGCACGGATGTACCTCGGAGGAATTCCCAATCTTGAAATTGGGAACGTCTACGGGGTCACATCATTCGAATTTGGCTGACTTCGCCAAACTACGACCGGCGCGCACGACGGACTCGGAGTTGGCTTGCACCAGCAAGTAACCCGCCAATCGCAGCAAGACCAACACCGAACTCGATATGACGCTGGGAGTTGGAGCCCGTCTTTGGCAACACAGTTGCCGGATCAGGCGTCGGGCCCGTCGTCGAAATGGCGGTCACTGTTCCGTCGGCCGCAACCGAGAAATACATCACCTGCTCAACCGCACTGCCATCGGCGGCAATCGATGAAACAACAACCGAGTGTGACCCTGCAGGGGTGTCGGCAGGCAACAAGAACTGCCCCGAAAACGCACCGATGTTGGACGCGATGCCGCTGCCGAGAGAGACTGGAGTTGAATACAGCATTGCATCAACGGCGGCTCCGGGCTGCAGACCCGTAAGCGAAACATCGACGGGCAGATTGCCGGAGCGGATGTTGCTTCCGACTCCAAAGCCGGGGACAACAGGACCGCTCGGCGCAACCGTCGACGAGGTGGGAGTAATCGACGTCGTCGAGCTCGGCGCGATTGTGGACGATGTTGACGAAGAACTCGTCGAAGAGGTGGAGCTCGTTGACGACGTAGAGCTCGTCGACGTTGAGCTCGTTGACGAGGTTGAACTTGAAGATGTTGAAGAGGTTGATGACGACGATGAGGTTGACGACGAGCTCGTCGGCGGCGGCGTTGTCTGCACCTCAAACGCTCCGACATCTACCTGCAAGTTGGCGATGCGCGCGTAGCCGGTACCACGTTGATCGAATTGGTTGCCCGGGAATGTCGCAACCGGGTCTGGACCAGCGTCGATCGCAGGCGATGTCGTCTTCAACGCCATGGTTTTGGTCGTACCACCGTTGTCGGCGAGTGCATAAAGACCTGGATCGCTCACATTGAATGTGTTGCCGCCGCCATCGGTCAGCGGAACAAGGGTTCCGGCAGTGCCGATGATTGAGTGGTCGGTGGTGATCACGAGATCTTGCGGCGTGTTATATCCGTTGACATCGATGTCGTGGAAGCCAGTGCCGGCGTTGCCTGAAATGATCGATCCCGTAATCGATACG
>JAURMR010000037.1 GCA_030830565.1 Acidimicrobiales bacterium | reverse complement strand
TTCTTCGAACGAAGCGTGCGTGAGCGTCGCGGTCTTGTCTCGTGAGTCAAGGAAGATGCGTCAGCCGCCGATTTGGCTCATCGAACGTGATGGGCGGATGAAGTGGACCTGATTGATCTGATGACCAGCCCATTTCGCGCCCACTTCGGCCGTGATTGCGTTGGCGAGATCCTCATCGGTCGCACCACTTCGCAAAAGCGTGCGTAGATCAAGTTCTCGTGTTGCAAACAAACAATGTCGGAGCATTCCGTCAGCCGTGAGTCGCACGCGGTCACAGGATTCACAGAATGCTTCGGTAACACTCGGGATCACGCCGAATTCGCCACCACCATCGACGTAGCGCCAACGGGCCGCAGGGTCGCTTTCACGCTCTGCAACTGGTTCCAGCGGGAAGACCTCGCCGATCGCCGCAACGATTTCAGCTTTGGTGACGACATGTTCGTTCGTCCATTCACCTTGCGCGTCGAGCGGCATGAATTCAATAAATCGAACCGTGACTCCTCGTTCGCGACCGAAGCGGGCGAAGTCGACGATTTCGTCGTCATTCACACCACGCATCACAACGCAGTTGATCTTTACTGGGGCGAGGCCGGCGTTGACCGCGGCATCAATACCTTCGAGAACTTTGTCGAGCTCATCACGACGGGTGATTTGTTCGAATCGGTCACGTTGCAATGAATCGAGAGAAATGTTGATTCGCTCAAGACCGGACGCAACAAGAGTCGGGGCAAGGTTCGTAAGCGTTGTTCCGTTTGTTGTCAGCGAGAGATCAACACCAAGCGCAGAAAGTTGTTCGATGAGCATCGGGAGATTTGCTCGAACCGTTGGTTCGCCGCCCGTCAGTCGGATGCCATCGAATCCGAAACGCTCCACACAAACGCGAGCCACGCGAGTGAGTTCCTCATAGGTGAGGAGATCTTCGCGAGCCATCCAGTCGAGTCCCTCTGCAGGCATGCAGTAGGTGCAACGGAAGTTGCAACGATCGGTGACTGAGATGCGCAGATCACGATGCACGCGGCCGAACCCGTCGACGAGCGGAGTTGGTTCGGCAGCCATGGCAGGAGGTTACGGGCGGAGGAGTCGCACGCGCACCGTGGACCCAGCCGCAAGTGTTTCGCCGTCGGGAAGTTCGGCCAGTGCGTTGGCTGCGGCCATTGCTGCCATGTGATGTGAACCTTGGGCGCCCGCCGAGCGCACCGTGTATGTCGAACTCGAGTCGTCCCATCCGCAGACCACTCGAGCAAAGTGGGTTTTGCCGTCAGATCGGCGCTTTAAAGGTTCGGTCAAAACGCCCTGCACAATGCCCACGTCCAAATCGTCTTTGCTGAATCCCGACATTTTTCGCAATCCCGGACGACAAAACAGTTCGTAACTCACCATCGACGAGACGGGATTACCGGGAAGCCCGAAGAGCGGCACGGCGGTTCCATTGGAACGAGTGAGTGTCCCGAATGCCAGTGGTTTCGCCGGCTTGATTGCGATCTGCATCCACCGCATGTCGCCGATGCGATCAAGCACGACTTTGACGTAATCAAAGTCGCCCATGCTCACGCCACCAGTCGTGACGATCGCGTCGCAACTTTCCGCTCCAGCGCGCATTGCATCCTCGATGACCTGCTCATCATCACGGGCAAGACCGAGATCAACCGTTTCGAATCCGTGCGATTCGAGAAGTTTTCGCAGCGTCAACCGATTCGAATCACGAATCTGACCTGGCGCTAATGGCGAACCATCGTCAACGAGTTCATCGCCCGTCGAAATGACACCGACGATTGGTCGTCGCACAACAGCGATGTGGGTGACCCCAATCGTTGCGAGCACACCAAGATGCGCGGGCGTGAGCTCTGTTCCAACCGTGATGACTGGATCTCCGGGGTTTACATCGTCGCCAGCAGGCCGAATGTGTTGGCCGGGCTTGGCCGACGCCGTCACAACGACGACATCGCCTTCGGGAGAACCTTCTGTGTCTTCAACCATCACGATGGCAGTTGCTCCGGGCGGAACAGGTGCACCGGTCATGATCCGAACGGCACAACCTGGCTCAACCGGCGAATCCGCTCCGGACATACCAGCGCGAACAGTGCCAGTCACCCGCAACGTGGCAGGAACGTTCGCAGTATCGTCAGCGATTAGTGCGTATCCGTCAACGGCAGTGTTTGCGAATGGCGGAACTTGTTCGGCTGCGACAATCGCTTCCGCAGTAATGCAACCAAGTGCGTCGTTCAATGGCACGACGATGGTCTCGTTCGTCCGACATCCGGCAAGGACGTAGTTGCGGGCCTCGCTGAGTTCGATCACCGAAGTCGTGTATCGACGAGGTCGATGAGGAAGGCGCGGAATTCGGGGCCGAGATCGTCGCGCTCGATCGCGAGTTCCACAGTGGCGCGGAGATAGTCCTGCTTATTGCCAATATCGAACCGTCCATGACTGAACACCCAGCCGTAGACGTCGTGATCAGCGAGAAGCAGGGCGATTGCGTCGGTCAACTGGATTTCGCCGCCAACGCCAGGCGACACCTTTGCAAGTACATCGAAAATGTCTGGGGTGAAGACGTAGCGGCCCATAACCGCGAGATTCGACGGCGCATCTTCGGGCGAAGGCTTTTCAACAATCCCGCGCATTCGAACGAGCGAATCGGAAATGAATTCCGGATCGATGGATCCATAACTCGAGATTTCTCGTGACGACACTTCGGAGACGGCAACCACTGCAGCGTCTCGTTCTTCGTAGACGCTGATCATGTCGGTAAGCACGGTGGAGCTTTCATCCATGATGTCGTCGCCGAGCATGACCACGAAGGGGTTATCTCCCACATGCTTTCGGGCAATTGACACTGCGTGGCCGAGACCAAGCGGTTCGCCCTGACGAACGAAATGAATCTCGGCGAGCTCGGCGATGCTACGCACCTCGGCAAGCGCGTCGTCCTTTCCGCGCTCAGCCAAGAAGGACTCCAGTTCAACGTTTCGATCGAAGTGGTCCTCAAGGGAACGCTTGCCGCGTCCCGAGATGATGAGGATGTCGTCGATGCCGGCACGAACGGCCTCTTCGACCACGTATTGGATGGCCGGCTTGTCGACAACGGGCAGCATCTCTTTCGGCTGCGCTTTCGTGGCCGGAAGAAAACGGGTGCCAAGGCCAGCGGCGGGAATAACTGCTTTAGTAACTCGAGACATCGTGACTCCTCGTCCGACCGGGAACTGCGGGGACGTGGGCGACATCGTAGGAGGCGGGAGGGCCAACCCTTGTCCCCTTCAGACTCCCCGCCTGTAGGCCCGAACCACTGGCTCGCTATGCTGGCAGTCCCAACAGGCGAGTGCTAACCGCTGGCCTTCCCCCCATCTCTCCCTCGGCCCCGCCGGAGTCCTCCGATGCCCCTCTATGACTACCGATGCAAAGACTGCGGCCATGAGTTTGAGGCCCAGCAGGCCTTCACTGACGATGCCCTCACTGAGTGCCCGTCCTGTGGCGGCGCGCTGAAGAAGAAGTTCGGTTCTGTCGGCATTGCCTTCAAGGGCAGCGGCTTCTACAAGAACGACGCGCGCGGCTCATCGAGTTCTTCAAGCACAACGAGCTCGTCAAGCACCTCAAGTACGTCATCGACTGGGTCTGATTCCTCGAGTTCATCGAGCACCACGTCATCAACAAGTTCGGACTCCAGCTCATCTTCCTCGACGCCCAGCGCGTCGTAAGGAAAGGTCGCTCGGACCTCCCCCGAGGTCGGTGAAGTCTCTACCGTCGCGCCATTCCCCCACTGATCGTGCCGTCCGTGGAGCCACCGTGCGCCATTCCCAGGTCCAACCGTTGCGGCCGCATTCGCTTCGACGAGGCTTCAAAAACACCCGAGTCCGGTGGCTGCTGACCGCGCTCGTTGCCGTCGGATCTGTCTGTTGGACCATTTCAACACTCACCGAAGCCGATGCTGCTACGTCTGCGTGGGGTCATCGCAAAATCGTTCCAGTCGCAACAACAGATCTTGAACCCGGGCGTGTCATCACCGACGCAGATATCAACTTCACGGACAGACCCGCCGCACTCCTCCCCATTGACGTTGCTGACTCCCCCGTGGGCAGAACCGTCACGCGCTCAATTGCCCGCGACGAAACAGTTCTGGAACGTCGGCTCTCAGGCGGATCAGCAACGGGATCAGCCGCACTGCTTGACGAGAACTCCGTTGCCTTTGCCGTACCCACCGATGCGAGCACACCACCGATAAAAGTCGGTGACAACGTCACCCTTTATGCCCCTTCTGAGGTCCTCGCTTCGACCACCCGCCCTGGTGCACCCGCAATCAGAATCTCGGATCGAGCAGTGGTCGTCGCCGTGAGCGAAAAATCCACCACCGTTGGGGTGACTCTCACCGATGCATCGGGAGTCGCACGAGCACTTCTTTCGGGCAGTGTGATCATTGCGCTCATCGACTGACCCTCACCGCTCGGAAGGTTTGAGACCGGTAGCGTCGAATCGTGCTCGCTCCCTCCATCACGAAGTCAAAGCGACGCGGTGGCCGACTTCTCGGAGTTCTGCTCGTTCTTCTGCTTGCCACCGGCGTCGTCCACACATTCACCGGCGCAAGTGACGCACGTGCTTCGTCAACTGAACTCGCAGCATCGGGCGAACTCACACCTGATGAGCAAGCTGCTGCGAAGAATCAGATGAGCTCATGGAAAGCAATGGTGCTCGGCGCCGTCGAAGGCATCACCGAATACCTCCCAATTAGTTCCACCGGACACCTCGTCGTAACGCAGCGCATTTTGGGAATCGGGGATACCTCCGCGACGAAAGATGCCGCCGACAGTTATGCGATCGCAATCCAGTTCGGTGCGATCCTCGCCGTTCTCGTTCTGTATCGAAAGCGCATCGAATCCATCATTCGCGGCCTCTTCGGCCGCGACACCGACGGTCGAAACCTTCTGATTTCGCTGATGCTCGCTTTCATCCCCGCAGTGATCATCGGTGTTGCCATTGAGAAGCCCATCAAGAGCAACCTCCTCAACGCCGGACCAGTGATCGGCGCGTGGATTGTTGGTGGACTTCTTCTTCTCTATCTGGCGCCAAAAATCAAAGCTGACCGACCAGGCTTCTCGATCACTCACCTCCGACCCAAGCAGGCGCTCATCATCGGGTGTGCGCAGGTACTTGCGATGTGGCCGGGAACGAGCCGCAGTCTCGTCACGATCCTCGCGGCGCTAGCAGTTGGCGCCACACTGGCTGCTGCAGTCGAATTCAGTTTCCTTCTCGGTCTCATGACACTGGGTGCTGCGACGCTCTATGAGACAGCGACGAACGGTTCAACAGTCATTGACGCCTACGGCTGGCTCAACCCACTCGTGGGTTTGGTGTTCGCTTTCATCTTCGCTGCACTCGCAGTGAAGTGGATGGTCACATGGCTTCAAACGCGCAGTTTGGCCGTCTTCGGTTGGGAACGTCTCGTGGTTGCAGCGGCCAGCATCGGCCTACTCATTACCGGGACGATCTAACGCTTCGATTCAGGATCCACCGAGCGAAAGATCCGCAATCACAATCGTTGGACACCCGGTTCCGCCCGGCAACCATTCGACATCGTCACCGATCGCAACGATGTCGAGCAGCATGCGTTGCAGCGTTGAGGCGATAGTAACTTCGCGAACTGGCTCAGCGAGTTGACCATTGCGAACCATAAGTCCTTCAATACCAACCGAGAGATCGCCGCTTACAAGATTCACGCCCGAATGCAAGCCAGTCATCGACTGCAAATACACACCCGTATCGATCTCGGCGAGCAATGAATCAAACGTTCCTGCTCCTGGAGCGACTGCCAACGCCTGACAACCAACCGACGGAGTGGACGAAACTCCACGAACTGCTGATCCGGTACTTGGTCGTCCTGCTCGGCGACCCGACGCACTGTCATAGAGAAATCCCTGCAAGACGCCATCAACCACAAGTCGATTTCGACGACAGGCCAATCCCTCGCCATCAAACATGTCCGCGGCGTACGAGCGATGATCGGTCGGGTCATCAACAAGGGTGAGCATTGGCGAAGCGATTGCCTCCCCCACCCGATCTCCGAATGGTGAGCGACCTTTCAAAACGCGCTCGCCCGTGAGGGTTGAGCCCAACAGTCCGGCAATTGTCGCTGCCATTCTGGGTTCAAGAATGATGGTCACACGTTGCGAAGGAACGGGTTTGGCCCCGAAAAGTCTCGTTGCACGCAGTACGGCATCGTCAGCTGCTTCGGAAAGATCGAGATCATCAGGACAAAAGCCAACGGTGGAACCACCACCGGTGTAGGTCTCGTCTCCATCTTCAGCGAGCGCCAATACGCTCATCGAGCACCAAGCACCGCGCCCAGCGCCAGCGATGCCGGTACTCGTTGCTACTGCGAATCGAGAGGAAGAATCGGAAAACGTTGCGACGCGAACGCCAGTGATTCGCGAATCGCCGGCACGAACCATTCGCTCGAGTTCAAGCGCGAGATCGATCTTCCGATCTGCCGGCATCGACGCAACAGAAGGATCGAACGCGTCGAACGGAACGGGAGCGACGCCATCGGGTTCAGCGAGACCTACCCATTCGTCAGGCTCAGCGAATGTTGCGTTGTCGCGTGCATCGGCCAGCGCGTCTGCGATTGCATCGGGCTCGAGTGTCCCGGCCCAGGCAAAACCTTGTCGGTGGTCGCTGACAACTCGAACGCCAATGCCTGCGCTTACCGCAGAAGTAAATGATTCAACCTCCCCTCCATGGGCACGGACCGTTGTATACGACGAACGAGCAACGAACGCTTCGACCTGCTCAGTACGGCCGGCTTTGTCGGCAATCGACTGCGCGAGGGCAAGGAGATCCGCCGACTCCTGATCGGGCGGTTCGAAACTCACGAGCCCGAAACTGTGAGATCGGCGACAACGAGGGAAACTCCCGACGCATTCATCGGAAGAAACTCGAGATCGTTGCCAACGGCTTGAACATCGCGCAACATTTTCTGCAGCGTTGAAGCAATCGTGAATTCTCGAACTGGTTCGGCTAATTCCCCGTTGCGGATACGTAGACCTTCGGCGCCCGTCGAGAAATCGCCACTCACCGGGTTCACACCCGAGTGAAGCCCTGAGACTTCTTGCACGAGAACACCGTCATCGATCCCGGCGATAAGTGCAGCAGGATCAGAGGTGCCGGGAACAAGCGAAACCGACAGGCATCCGACCGATGGGGTGCTTTTGAAACCGCGGACCGCGTTTCCGGTACTCACCGTTCCAGCCCGTCGGGCTGAATACGCGTTGTGCACGAATTGCTGCAGCATGCCGTTTTCAATCAGCACGTTGCGACGAGCAGCAAGCCCTTCGCCATCAGCGTCAGTCGCAGTGAATGAGCGGACATCAGTCGGATCATCGATCAGGGTGAGGAGTGAGGAGCCAACTGATTCGCCTAACCGGTCAGCAAACAGGGATCGCCCCTTGAGAACTGAATCGCCATCGAGGGTGTACCCCAAAATGCCGAGGAACTGGGCGGTGACCCACGGGTCGAGCACCACGGTGAGTCGACCGCTTGGGGGTTGCACTGCACCAAGCATTCGAGTTGCCCGAGAGGCCGCGTCGATTGCGGCTCGCGAGGGATCAAGTTCCGACGGTTCACGCCCAACAGAGAAACCAAAACCAGTCTGGGTGTCATCGCCTTCCGTCGCCATCGCGTAGGTGGCGACATAGCAACTGGTTTCACTCCCTACGGTTCGAATCCCTGTGCTCGAGGCAATTGCGGCTTCGGAAATTGAGTCGGCGTATTCAGCAGATTCGATTCCCGAAATTCGCGGATCAGCGGCCATGACAACGCGTTCAAGCTCGATTGCCATTGCAATTTTGTCTGCGGTATCGAAAGAAACCATTGAGTCCCGATAGAGATCGAGAACTGGAATCGAGATGCCATCAGGTTCAGCGAGTCCTGCGAATTCATCGAAGGTGGCGAAGCTCACGTTGTCACGAGCGTCAGCCAGCGTTTCTGCAATTGCTGATTCGTCGAGACTGCCGGCGTAGGCGAAACCTTGGCGGCCATCGACCACGATTCGAATTCCGACGCCTTGCGATTGTGCCGATGACAACGATTCGACATCACCGCCAAAGACTTTGATTTCGGTTTCGGTACCGCGAACAACAACTGCTTCGACTTGTTCGCCCGGTTTGGCCATTGCGACGACGCGGTCGGCAATCGCCAGAAGTTCATCGCTCATGCGGCCGTGCCACCAATGGTGAGCGAAGACACGCGCAGTGTCGGCACTCCATCGCCCACCGGAACTCCTTGTCCATCTTTTCCGCAGGTTCCTGGCGGACCCATCGCGAAGTCATTGCCGAGCGCATCGATTCGCTGCAAGACCTCGGGACCATTTCCAATGAGGTTTCCTTCACG
The DNA here is from genome assembly GCA_030830565.1 of Acidimicrobiales bacterium. Classification (GTDB taxonomy): domain Bacteria; phylum Actinomycetota; class Acidimicrobiia; order Acidimicrobiales; family Acidimicrobilacustridaceae; genus Acidimicrobilacustris. The sequence continues at coordinate 110,552 of JAURMR010000037.1, read as the reverse complement.
AAGCGGCTCGGTGACCTTCCCATCTTCGATGAGATAGGCCTCGGTCATTCCGAAAACGAAATCACCGGTGGCGGTATTCACCTGACCGCCACCAAGATGCTTGACGTACACACCCTTCGGCGTCGACGCGATGATCGATTCAGGATCTTCCTCGCCGGCAAGGAGATACGTGTTCGTCATTCGAACCATCGGAAGGTTCTGGTAACTCTGACGGCGTCCGTTTCCTGAACTGCGGCGACCCTCTTTTCGAGCACGCAGGTGATCCCACATGTAGTCGGTGAGAATCCCGTCCTCGATCAAAACATTGCGCTGCGCGGGATTGCCTTCATCGTCAACTGCGATATTCCCCCACTCGCGGACCATCGTCCCGTCATCAACAACCGTGACGCCCTTTGAGGCCACCTGCTGACCAACACGGCCGCGGAAGACCGATGCGCCCTTCGAAACAAGGTCTGCTTCAAGGCCATGTCCGCATGCCTCGTGGAACAACACGCCACCGCCACCACTTCCGATGACGACTGGCATTTGGCCGCTCGGCGCCGGACGAGCCGCCAACTTGGTGAGCGCACGATCCGCGGCGTTTCGCGCCAGCTGATCAATGTCGTACATGTCGAAAAGTTCAAAGCCGATCGTGTGACCGACACTCTCGCGCCCTGTCTGCATACCCGTATCGCCGGTCGCAACGCAGCTCACGGCGAAGAACGTTCGAACCGTTTCATCTTCGACAAACAAACCGTCAGAATTGGCAACAAGGATGCGTCGACGATTGTCGCCGTAACTCACCGAGACCTGCGAGATCGCGTCTCCCACAGAACGGGCGGCTTCGTCGGCGCGTGTTAGAAGTTCAACTTTGCGAGCCTTGGGAACATCGCCGGGATAGGTCTCAATGTCGTAGCCACGAGACGCAGATCCGCGCGTAAGCGCAACGACATTTGCACCGCCGCCACCGCCGCGAGCCGCGGCCGCTGCTGCTTCCGCGGCAGCAATGAGTCCAGCCTCGGAGAGGTCGGCAGTGTGAGCGAACCCCGTTGTATCGCCGACAACAACTCGAATGCCTGCACCTCGATCGCGTCCGGAGGTCAGTTCTTCAACACGACCATCATCAAGGACTGCGGATGCATTTCGACGATCTTCAGCAAAGACTTCGGCAAATTCTCCGCCCGTTCGCATTGCGACGCCGAGAACTTCTTCAAGCACCGATTGTTCGATCATCAGTTTCTTCTCCGGTCCGATTCTGCGGGCATGGCTGCAGATGTACTCCCCGCTAAGCGCCGTATCGTACCGGCCTTGTCCTTCTGCCAAGCACCGTGAACGAAGGTCCCAAACCAGTCCGCGCCCATTCGTAGACTCACAAGATGAACGATTCCCATCGACCGACGGCATTCGGTCCGCACGACGGCGATGGGGCCGAACCAGGACTCGGCGATATCGCGTCAGTCTCCGTCGAAGGGCTCATTGACGCAGTCGAAACCGCGGGAACCAAGCGCGAACGTCGGCACCGCTGGGCGCTCCCTCTCAGACTCGCCGTGAGTCTTTTGATGCTTGGCGTGCTGTGGTGGAAGTTCCCCGAAATTCACTGGTCTGATCTCATCCCCGCATGGGATCTCAACACCATTCTCTGGCTGCTGGCAGCAACGTCTATGACATTTGTGGGGATTGCTCTCTCAGCGGTTCGTTGGCAATCGGTCCTCCGCGCCCTTGGACTTCGCGAACGGCTGCGCGTACTTGTGCCGCTCTATTTTGCAGGGCAGTTTGTGTCGAATGTGCTTCCAACCACGATTGGTGGCGATGTCTTGAGGGTCTCACGACTCTCGAAGACCAATGGCCAGCCGGAAACCACTTTTGCCTCTGTCGCCCTCGAACGACTCACCGGATGGTTGGTCCTTCCGCTCATCACCTTCTTTGGACTCGCGATTAATCCGGGGTTGCGCGAACTTGGACGCGCCACAGTGCTTGCACTCGCTGTCGCAATCGTGACTCTTTTAGCTCTCGTTGTCGTGCTTCTCGCTGCGAATCATCCACGACTTGGCGGTCGCTTCGCATCAACAGAAGGTTGGCGACGCTTTGTTGATGCGATCCATCAAAGCGTCACCGAGTTGCGCCAACAAACACTCGCAGCGCTTTCCATTCTCATCGCCGGTCTCGTGTATCAAGTTGCGCTTTGTATTGCCGCACTCATGGTGGCGGCTGCGCTCGGATTCAGTTGGCTTGGCTTAACGGCACTTCTTGCGTTCTATCCAGCGGTACTGATCCTGCAGGTACTTCCGATCGGCATAGCCGGCCTTGGCGTTCGTGAAAGCGCATTCGTACTTTTCCTTGTGCCACTTGGCGTGCCCGCCGAAAAGGCCGTAGCCCTCGGCCTCGTGCTCTATGTGATCAACCTTGTCGCCAGCCTCTTTGGCGCCCCGGCCTTTGCCGTAGGCGGGCGGAAGCGCCAGTAACGAAGCGAATCACTCAGGCCCTCCCGTAATTGATTGGCCAGAGATAGGGGCTTACCGGCGCGGGACGGTAGCGTTAGCCCTCGATCGCCAAACCCGGCGACCAACCTCTGTCTCCCGTCGCAGCGCTCTCCAAACGCCGCCGACAAGGACTTCGCCCATGATCATTGAGACGATTGAGTCACCGGCCGATCTCAAGGCCCTCACTCCCGAGCAACTCACCACGCTCGCGTCCGAAATGCGCGAGGTCATCATCAGTTCGGTCAACACCCATGGCGGCCACCTCGGTTCCAATCTCGGCGTCGTCGAACTCACCCTCGCCATTCATCGAGTCTTCGACTCTCCGGAAGACATCATCCTTTGGGACACCGGACACCAGGCCTATCCCCACAAGATGGTGACTGGTCGAGCAAAAGGCTTCGATGATCTCCGTCAGGCCCAGGGACTTTCGGGGTACCCCTCACGCGACGAATCCGAACATGACTGGATCGAAAACAGTCACGCGTCAACCGTTCTGAGCTGGGCGTATGGACTTTCTGTCGCCGAAGCAACAAAGGGCGCTGATGCTCGCCGAATCGTCGCCGTTATTGGCGACGGTTCGATGACTGGCGGAATGGCATTCGAAGGACTCAACAACCTCGGACATTCAGGGCGCGACTGCATCATCATCCTGAACGACAACGGTCGTTCCTACGCTCCCACTGTTTCGAGACTGGGCGAGAGCCTCGTAAAGATCCGAAACAACCCGGTGTACATGCGACGCCAGGCCAAACTCGAAAAACTGCTCGCTGATCTTCCCGTTGTTGGCAACATTGCCAAGACCGGCCTTGACGCAACCAAAGCGGCCATTCGCGAAGCGTTCGAACCAACCGCGTTCTTTGAAGCACTCGGCGTCCGCTATTCCGGCCCCTTTGATGGTCACGATATTCCGGTGCTTGAAGAAGCGCTTCGGAATGCTGCAGCGATGCCGGGTGGCCCTCAAGTCATCCACGTCCTCACCCAAAAGGGACGGGGCTACGGTCCAGCTGAGAACGACCCCATTAAGCGGCTTCACGACACTTCCGAAGCCAAGCCCGGAAGCTTTACCGCAGCATTCACTGAAGCACTCGTGAAGGAAGGCGAAGCCCGTCCGGAACTTGTTGCGATCACCGCAGCAATGCCCGACTCCACCGGCATCCTCCCGTTTGCCGAACGATTCCCGGGCCGTATGTTCGACGTCGGCATTGCCGAACAGCACGCCGTTACGGCCGCCGCAGGAATGGCCATGGGCGGCCTTCGTCCCGTCGTCGCTGTCTATTCAACATTCCTCACTCGTGCGTTCGATCAGGTCAACCTCGATGTCGGCCTGCACGATCAGCCCGTTGTCTTTTGTCTCGACCGTGCAGGCATTACTGGCGACGATGGTCCGAGTCATCACGGTGTGCTCGACATGGTGCTACTCACCAAGGTTCCCAACATGACGGTCTTTGCACCGTCCTCCTATCAGGAAATTGGCCAGATGCTGCACGATGCACTGGACATCACCGATGGTCCTGTTGCAATTCGTTGGGCAAAGACCGCTGCACGTCAATCACCGCCCGAAGAAGTCGGTCACGGTCTCAATGCTCGTCGAACTCGCACCGGATCGCAGTTGTGCATTGTCAGCGTTGGCAAGATGCTTGATGCCGCTGAAATCGCAGCAGATGCACTTGAGGCCCAAGGAATTTCTGTGACGGTCTGGGATGCACGAGTCGTGAAGCCCCTCGATCCCACGATGATCGATGACGCAGCTCGCCATCCCTTTGTGATCACCGTTGAAGACGGCCTTCGCGAAGGCGGCGTCGGCATGTCCGTCGCTGACCTCGTCAGCGAGCGCACAATCGGTGAAGCCGAACCACGCGTGCGAGTCCTCGGCATTCCGTCCCAGTACATCGCCCACGGCAAGCCCGATGCGATCCTCGCCGATCTGGGACTCGACGCTGCCGGCATCACCGCCTCAGCGCTCTCAATGATCCGAACTGGCGACACCACACCAGCAACAAAGTGATCGCTCGGCTTCCAAGTACCCGATGACACCATTGATCAAGACCCCAGCAGAGCTCTTCGACCTTTCTGGGAAAACGGCTCTCGTCACGGGCGCGTCTTCAGGTATCGGACGTCGAATTGCTCTCGTGCTCGCGGCCGCGGGTGCAAAGGTTGCCGTCACCGCACGTCGCACTGAACTCCTTTCGGAGATCGAAAAAGAGTCCCCTCTGATCACCGCGTTTCCATCGGATCTCACGATCGCCACGGACCGAGAGAAACTTGTGAAGAACGTTCATGAGAACCTTGGTCCGGTTGACATCTTGGTCAACAACGCAGGTGCGGTAAATGCAACGTCAATCGAGAACGAATCGCTCGAAGACTTTGAACAAATGATCGAACTGAATCTCACAGCTTCGTGGCATCTCATGAAACTGGTTGGGGTTTCGATGGTCCAACGTGGCCATGGCTCTGTCATCAACATCGCGTCCATCCTTGGCGTCGTCGGAGCAACCCCTGCCAAAGATTCGGGCTACAGCGCAGCAAAGGGCGGACTCGTAAATCTCACCCGCGAGATGGGCCTGCAATGGGCCCGAAAGGGTGTCCGCGTCAATGCAATCTGCCCTGGTTGGTTTGAGACCGAAATGATTGAAGCTCTGACCTCAACTGACAATGGCTCGTCATTCATTACGACGAATACACCAATGATGCGCGTTGGCCAGGTCAACGAGATTGATGGAGCAGTCCTCCTGCTTGCGTCCGAGGCCGGAAGTTTCATGACCGGCTCACTTGTCATGGTCGACGGTGGCTGGACCGCTCGTTAAGCAGGCCAGTTAACTGCTGTGCAGTTCGGCGGATCGCTTCGCCGCATCGGCCTTGAGGTCACCCTTGGCCACTTTGCCACCTGAAGATCTCGGCAGTTGATCAACGACGACGAGGTGTTCAGGCCACCATTCTCGCGATACCGACCGAGTACGTAGATGGTCGACAAGTCCATCGAGCGTGACACTGGTGCCCGGGCGTAGTTCCACATACGCACACACTCGTTCGCCGAAGACTGGATCGGGAAACGCAACAGCAGCAACCATTGCGACAGACGGATGTGTTGCGATCTCGGCTTCAACCGCAGGCGCACTGATGTTCTTTCCGCCCCGAATGATGAAGTCCGAGGTGCGCCCTACAACGCTCAGCACGCCACTTGAATCAATCCGGACGATATCGCCCATGAGCATCCAGCCATCTTCGGTGAACAGCGCCCGGTTGGCCTCAGCATCGCCCCAATACCCGAGTGCAGTCGCCGGTCCCTTGCATGCTGGTTGACCTTCCTCGACGCCCGCCGGAACTTCAGCATGCGTTTCAGGATCAAGCAGGCGCACATGCATCTCAGGAATCACGTGGCCCGCCGTGCGCAGCCGAGTTTCTCGGTCGGACGCATGCGAAGTGTGGCTCAATGCACCCGTTTCGTTTGAGCCATAGAACTGCAGCACTTTCGCACCTGTTGTTTCTTCGAACTCCGCAGCGCGTTCATACGGAACTGCTTCGCCTCCAGTGAACATGGAACGGAGCGATGAAAGGTCACGTGGTTTCTCGGCCTGCGCATTGAGCAACATGATGAATTGTGTGCTCACGCAACACAAAACAGTGACGCGTTCACGCTCAATCAGGTCAAGCGCTTCGTGCGCATCGAAGCGATCCATCACAACTGTCGGAGCTCCAAGGGCTGTCGGCGTGAAGTGCGCTGTCCAAAGCCCAAATCCAAACGGCGCCGGAAGGGCGCCGAAGAACACTTCGTCCTCGCCGAACCCACCTGCGTCGGCCGCCAACTGGTGAAAGTAGAACCAACGGTTTTGTGTATGCATCACACATTTCGGCAATCCCGTTGTTCCCGAAGTTGAATTCAATAAGAAGAGCTCGTCGGGATGGATCGGCCGAAACGGACAATCCGGATCAATCTCGGCTCCGGGAGAAAGCGCAGGGTCCACGACCTGCGCATCAAGCCCCACAAGAAGATGACGGTCAACCATCGCATCCATCGCGGCAACATCAGATCGCAATGCCGCTGCTGTTCGTCCGTGTTGCTCGGGAGCAGTGATCAACGTGCGCGCGCCAGTAAGGGTAAGTAAGTGAGCGACTTCGCGATCGCCTGCACGTGCACCAATGCCAACTGCAACACAACCAGCGCGTTCGATGCCAACAAAGACGGCATGAACCGCCGGGCCGTCAGGCATCATCACGGCTATGCGCTCGCCTCGTTCGGGTTCCCCCGCGAGAATCGCACGGGCAATGTCGTCGGCGTCTTCGTGATACTCGGCCCACGTGTAGCGGCGCCCGTCGGCGATGAACGCTACGCCGTCAGCTTGGACTGACGCTCGCGCAGCAACGATCGAACCGACGGTGTCTTCGCCCCACCAACCTTGTGCGTGGTACTCCGCTGCGTCGACGGGATCCGCTCGAAAAAGCTCCACCGGACTTAACCAACTGCTTTCGATTGCCGCGATGCAGGCACTGCTCGTAGGTCTGAGACCAAACGATCGAGCTGTTCCACTAACGCCGCTAATTCCTCAACGGACCAGCCGTCAAGCTGTTCGGCCATGAGTTCGTCGTTTGCCGCCTCGATCCGGCGATGCGCAACTCGACCTGCCGCCGTCACCGCGACGACAGATGCCCGCCCGTCATGTGGGTCGGCCGATCGTTCGACATACCCCTCGGCTTCGAGTGCTTGTACCTGTCGCGTAAGGGCGGCGGGATGGGTTCGAACAACATCGGCGAGATCGCTCATGCGCATTGGGCCATCGTCGATGACTTTGCCCAGCACCGCGACTGCAGCAACGCCGATAGCGACGCCAGAACGAACAGCGATCAATCGATCAAGTCGCTGGCTTCCAGTGATACGACGCAACGATCCCATTTCGTCGCGCAGGCGACGAAGCAGTTCGGACATTTCCGATGATTCCCGACGGCTCATGGCCACACCTTTGCAATTCGTTCGACCTCGCTCGCGCCCTGTCGACGGCCTTCCCGAAGGGATGGACCGCGCGTCGCTGGATCAAGGACATTGGTTCCAAATGCTGCGGTTGAGGATTCATCAGCAGCGATGACCTCAACGATTGCCCCCTGCTCTCGCAATGACGCAGCTTCTACGTCGGCGGTGGGACCGAACCCGCCAGCAAACGGAGAAATCATCACGACGATGTCGCACCCTTCGGCGAGATCGGCGTTACTCCCGCTTCGCACACCGCCATCGATGAAGCGTGTTTCGCCGATCGTCACTGGCGGCCAAATCCCCGGGACCGCACAACTTGCGGCAACTGCAGACACCAACGGAACACCAGAATGTCGGTCGAATACTTTGAACTCGCCAGTGAAAGCATCGACGGCAGTCACCAAGAGTTCGCGATCCGACCATTCATGTGATGCGAGTCGTGACTCAATCACTGCGAGTCGAGCGCCCTCGTCGACCGTCGGCGCACTTAAGGCAACGGCACCGAGTCGCCGCCGCACTTCAATCGCATCGGGAGCACCCTCAAAACAGGCAGCGAACTGTTCGATCAATGCATCAAGAGAACTCTCGACCTGAAGTTCAGCGGTTTGTTCTGCCGGAACAAGTTGGCGAGCACACAGCGAGTCCAGGGACTCGCCCGTGCGCAGCTGTGCTCCTACTGCTGCGCCTGCCGATGTGCCGATGATGCGATCAGCACTCGTGAGGTCGATACCAGCGCGTGCAAGCGCGTCAAGAACGCCAATCTCCCATGCGATGCCCGCTACCCCACCTCCGCCAAGCACTAGTGCTGTCGACATCGGTCAAACCTCCACACAATCTTTACGCGACAGAGGCGGCCCTCAAGGGGCCGCCTCCGACACATGACATGACGTCAGCTCAGCCCAGCGGGTTGAGTGACGAACCAACTGCCCACATCGCAAAGAACTGGGCGTTGGCGCCATAGGCCTGGGCGATTGCCAACTTGGCTCCGCCAACCTGATGGTCTTCGGCAAGACCACGAACCTGCAGTGCGGCTTCAGCGAAACGCAGAAGACCGGAGGCACCGATTGGGTTCGAGGAAAGCACGCCACCAGACATGTTGACCGGGAAGTCACCGTCGAGAGCCGTGGCCCCCGACTGCGTCATCTTCCAGCCTTCGCCCGGCGCAGCGATCTCATGGGCTTCGAGCCACATGGGCTCGTACCAAGAGAACGGAACATACAGCTCGGCGCAGTCGATCTGCTCGCGCGGATTGGTGATACCAACCGTCTTGTAGATCTCCTGTGCACATGCATGTGCGGCCTGCGGATTCACCGCGTCGCGACCCGAGTACCAACCCGGCTCCGACTTCATTGCGGTGGCGAGCACCCATGCCGGAGGCTTCGAAGCAGCTTTGCCGCCATCTTCATCGGTGAAGATGACTGCGCATGCACCGTCAGACGAAGGACATGACTCCAAGAAACGGAGCGGATCCCACATCATCGGAGATTCCTTCACCTTGTCGATGGTGATGTCGGCAAGCTTGAGGTGGGCGTAGGGGTTCTTGGCACCGTTGAGACGGTCCTTCACCGCAACCATCCACCCAATGTCTTCAGGAGCTCCTGAACGCTGGATGTAAGCGCGAATGAATGGAGCGAATGCACCACCGGCTCCGATCGATGCACCCTTACCGCCGCCAAGAGCGAACTGAGCGTTGCCCTCTGACTGCTTTTCGAAGGCGATCGACAGCACCCGCTTGTGACGGCCGCTTGAGACGAGATGTGAACCAACGATGCCCGTCGAGCCACCCACTGAACCAGCGGTGTGCACTCGGAACATCGGCTTGTTCACCGCACCAAGCGCATCGGCAAGGTACATCTCGGGCTTCATGACGCCCTCAAAAAAGTCAGGGGCCTTACCAAGAACAACGGCGTCGATATCGCCCCAGTCCATGTTGGCGTCGTCAAGCGCGCGCTGAGCGGCTTCGCGGACAAGACCGGCCATCGAAACATCGGCGCGCTTGCGCTTGTGATGTGTCTGACCGATACCGACGATTGCTACAGGCTGATGGCTCATTGGTCACCTTCCAGGACGCAGACGAGATTCTGCTGAAGGCAAGGTCCGGACGTGGTGTGAGCCAACGCACGATTCTTGCCGTTCTTGATGATCTGATTTGCCGCTTCACCCACGCGGATGAGGCCGACGGTCATAACAGAGTGAGCCGCAAGTGCACCACCGGAGGGGTTGACCTCCGTGGAACCATCAAGACCCAGCGATTCACGAAGAATCAACTCTTGGAAACTGAATGGCGCATGGATCTCAGCGACATCAATCGGGCCCTTCCCTGCACCCGCTGCCTCGGCAGCAAGGCGGGTTGAGACCGAGGTGGTGATGTCTTTGCGAACCGTCGGCAAATGCGCCTCGATGCGATGATCGATACCCGTGATCCACGCCGGACGTTCACACAAGTCATAGGCACGCTTACCGCGAGCAAGGATGACCGCAGCAGCCTGATCCGTTGTCGGCGGCAGGTCGTGACGGCGCAACGGGTTGCGCACATAGTCAGCTGCGAGTAGTTCGTCGACTGAATAGTCGCCCTTCACCTGTGCAAACGGGTTCGACTTGGCGTTGGCGCGGTTTCGAACGACGACCTCAGCGAAGTCCCGCTCGGTGGCCTTACCCGAATCAATGAGCGCACGTGCTTGCAGTGCGGCCAAGGTCCAAGTGTCGGTACCCAACGGGGTGAGGTAGTACGGGTCGAACTCCACGGTGAACAACGTCGATGGATCAGAGTTGGAGTTCTTTCCAACACCAACGGCCATCGCGATGTCGATGTCGCCCTGAAGAAGTCGAACGTAGGCCTCGTACATCGCCCACGCACCGTCCATCTCGACGTGCGACTCGTTGATGGCAGGAACCATGCCGTAGGCATCGGTGTTCTGCACAAATGAGAATCCCTGGCCCGACAAGTAATCGCAAGAACCCGAGACCGTGAAGCCGATCTCCGACTTGTCGATTCCAACCTGCGCAATCACTTCGCGAGTGGAGCGCAAAACCAAGTCTGATTCCGTCAGATTCGTTCGCCGTTCGGGCGGCAACTGTGCAAACCCGACGATTGCAATGTCATTTTCTGAAGGTGCCATCACATCATCCGATCCAAGTAGCGATCAGCCGGTTCATCCGGCTCTCCGGTGGTACGCCAGCCGACGATGATGTCGCCACCGCTTCCACGACTGCGGTTATCGATATCTGCGGCGGAACGCTCGTTCTCGGGCGCCCAGACAACTTCAACGTGAATGCCAACGCGAAGTTCGGAAACCGGAACTTCGAGAATTTCCTGCTGAGCGATAACAGCATCAGCGCCGTCAAGAAGGATCGAGCAACGAGCGAACGGCTCGGTCTCGGTTTGACCGGGATACGGAGTCGGCGTCACAACGGTGAAGTTCGACACCACACCGCGGCCGGGGACCTCGACGATATGGCTCTCATCAAGCTCAATTGCACAGACACTGCACATGCCTCGTGGTCCCACGATGGTTCGGGCGCACTGCGGACACTTCTGTCCGATGAGTCGACCTTCCATGAGGGCCTTTGCCCACATGAGCGTGGTCGGAGACGCGTTGTCGACATATTGGAGATCGCAAAATGCATCCATCTCCGTGATTTCGTTCTCTGCCGGAGCTTCGAACGGTTCGCCCGCACCTTCGCTCGGCGAAGGATCTGAGGCGGGAACGAAAGCGATGATGTCGTCGATGCGACCGACACAGTCGGCCGGATCCTTGAATCTGGCTTCGACGCGCATGCCAGCCGACATTGCACTCTCTGAACCAGCGTCGACGACGTGAATCATCGGCGTGTCAGCACCATCAAGGGTGATGAACGCGAAACCGAACGCGTGGTCAAGGGGATGCAAGTTGGTCGGTTCAGGTACCCATGTCCATGAGGACACGGTTCCCTTGGGACCAACGCACACCCAATCCGTGCCCGAATCGGCAGCGGTATCAGGGTCGTACTCAAGCGGTGGTGCAATAACTCGACCACCGGTGCGAACACCGATGATCTGGCCCTGCGCCAGCGCTGAGCTGAACGTGCTGAGCGTCGAACCCAACGTCCTCGAAAACGGGAACGTCAGATTGAAGACGAACTCTTGGACAGTGTCAGCCATCTTCTCCCTTTCCTTTTTCAGGTCTTGTGCAGATCGTTGATCTGTCCGCAGAGGGAGACATTCGATCCCCCTCCGATCGGTGCCGAGACCCTAGAGGTACTTAACACTGCTGAGCAACCAATTCGCGAGTTTTTTCTGCCGAACTGGCGCAGTGACCCCCTCCAATGGCTCAGGTATAGAAGGGGTTGTCGCCAGCGTTGTGATCGGTGACGTCGATGACTTCAGTGACCTCGGGGATGGCGTCGTGGATCGAGGTGGTGATGCCTTCACGCAACGTGGCCGCGCTCATGGCACAGCCCTGGCAGCCGCCACCCATTGTCAGGAACACCGTGGTGTTCTCAACGCCGACAAGCGCGGCGAAACCACCATGCTGGGCCAATCCCGGGTTAATTACTTCTTCAAGCAGTTGCGTGACCTTGTCGGGAATCTCGCCGGTGAGTTCGATGTCTCGACCGTCAAGAGGGTTCACCGGTGCAGGGCGATTCGGATTCTTGATGACAAAGCCGCCCTGCCCCGCTGAACGAGGAAGGTCGAGTACTGCGCCACGCATGTTCTCGACGCTGTTCGCGGCGACAACCACACTGAGTCCGTCCTGCACAGAGAGATCATCTTCAGCGTCGAGCTCAGAGACATTCGCCCAACCAAGGTCGTAGTCGTAGTCGGTGCCTTTGACTCCCACGATTTCAACTCGAAGGGCAATTGCACCCGGATCTTCTTCGGTATCGCGAATTCCGAGCACCTGCTCAAGAGCTTCGGGAGCAATCGTGAGGACGTAGTCGCTTGTCGACGACGCATCGTCAGATGTTGCGGAAGTGAGATCGGACATCGGAACCTCTGCGGGAGAACTGCCGGGTTCTCCCGGCACCGGCCCCGAACGCTACCGGTCTGCGACACTCGCGCCTCGCTTCAGAGGCGAAAACGGGGAGTGACCAAGATCGGGTCAGGAGATATACGAACCTCGTCCGAACCCCACTGCAAACGCCAGCATCACCAAAAGCGAGACCGGCAGGATCACCGCTCGAAGTTTCGGACGGGCAACAAGGAGTTCAGCGGCGATCACGATGCACGGGAACGTCCCAAGCAGATAGCGGCCGGCCCCAAAGAAATCTTTTGTGCCGAGCAGCGGCAACGCAATGAGACCCAAAGCGTAGACGGTGTAGGCCCAGCCGAATCGCTTCTTCACACGTGGAAGGAGGAAGAGCGCACCAAAAACAACGAGCCCATGGGCCACGTGACCGATAGTCGACCATTCAAACGGCCGATGCTGAAGTTCCTCAATGAGGCGGAACTTCAACCATGTTGAAGGACCAGCCCCTTGATCCCAACCTTTACTCGCCTCAATCGAAGCGAATAACAGCGGATCGCCGAATTTGACCCAAAGGAAAGCGCACCATGCACCAACACCTAGCCACGAAAGGAAGATCGGTGCATCAGATCTTGTGAGCGTTCGGGGGTTGAAAAGTTCACGAAGGCCCTTCGCTCCCTTTGCCAGATTCCGGCGCTCGATCACGCGCAGAACGAGCGCAAATGCCACCACCAAACCGGCGGGACGACCTGCTGTCGCCATGATTCCAACCATGCCCGCCCAGAAATATCGATCGCGTTCGACGAGATAGAACGCGCCTATGGCCGTTGCAACGAACAACGCGTCGGAATACACAACGCCGTAGAGATACCAGCTGTAAGGAAAGACGCACAGCAACGCAACCGCTGTAATGGCAACACTGTTCGGAACAAAGACCTTTGCCCATTTGCGCAACAGAACAACTGCAGTTGCTCCGCCACACACAGTCACAAAAGTTCCAGTGATGTAGATGCTTGGAAATGCCCAGCTAAAGAGACTTACGACGATGGGATAGGTCGGCCAAAAGGCAACCGACGACTGCACGCCCGGGTAATAGACATAGCCCTCTCGGACAATCGTCCGGTACCACTCGGCATCCCAACGAGCGAAGCCACCGAACCAGGTGTCCCCAACTGCCTCGCGATACGGAAAAAATGAATCGTGCGCGAGATGGTTATTGCCGAACCAAATCGCAATCCAAACGAGCACCCCGACCGACACAAAGATCACAAGCGGCGACCACCAGTGGTCGGTCCATGGTTGACGTTCAATCGACGGATCGCTTTTCCGATCGCGCAAGCGCGTCAGGGCCCGTGCTTTCGCTGGCTCAGTCGGAGTAAGAGTGGTCGAAGAGGAATCAGTCATGTCGTGTGCGGTCCATCCCCCCGATGGAACCCGTGAAACGCTACTCGTACCGACCCGAACCACAACAGAGGGACGGCGGGGTCGTCGACTGGTCGTAGCCTGATGGCAATGATCTGTGTGGATGTCGACCGAGTGACTATGACCCGTCCCGGTCGCCCACTGTTCACCGACGTCTCGCTGACCCTTTCCACGGGCGACAGGCTCGGGATCGTCGGACTGAACGGAACAGGAAAGTCCACACTGCTTTCTGTCCTCACCGGAGAAGTTGAGCCGGAGTCTGGGGCAGTTCGGAGGGGTCGAGACGTTCGTATCGCCACGCTCCCCCAGCGTCCGGTCCTGCCAACCGGCACAGTTCTTGCCGCCGTCGAAGTCGTCGCTGAACGCGACTGGGAAGCTGCAGCAGTCCTTGACCATCTCGGAATGGCGTCTCTCACGAACGCCGACACCGGTCATTTATCGGGAGGTCAAGCCAAGCGAGTCGCACTCGCTCGCGCACTCGTCGCCCCAAGCGACCTATTGATTCTCGACGAACCAACAAACCATCTCGACATCGATGCAATCGCTTGGCTTGAAGATCGCCTCGATAGTTATCGAGGCAGCCTCGTTCTCGTCACTCATGACCGCCACGTTCTTGATCGCGTCACAAATCGGGTGCTCGAACTCGACCGGGGTCGGTCGTATCTCCACGACGGCGGCTACGCCGGCTACCTCGAAGGTCGCGCCTTGCGCGAAGAACAAGCCGTCACTCAAGAAGCGACGCGCAAGAACCTTGCGCGCAAAGAACTTGCGTGGCTTCGCCGCGGCGCACCGGCACGAACAAGCAAACCAAAAGCGCGCATTGATGCAGCGACGACTCTCATTGAGACTCGCGCAGAACCTGCTGCTCGGTCGGGCATCCCCGACCTTTGGTTTGGAACCCCACGCCTCGGCGACAAAGTGGTTGAACTCACCGACGTGTCGTTCAACCATGACGGCGCACCTCCGCTGTTTCGAGATGTCGAACTCATGCTTGACAATCGTGAGCGACTCGGCCTTGTTGGCCCGAACGGTGCAGGAAAGTCAACCCTGCTCGACCTCATTGCGGGACGACGTTCACCGACAGCGGGAACAATCGACGTTGGTTCAACGGTTCGCATTGGCTACTACGACCAGATCGGCGTTGATCTTGATCCGCGTCAACGAGTTCGCGAAGCAATCACAGGCGGACGCCGCGAACCCGACTGGCAAGATGCCGCCCTTCTCGAATCGTTCTGGTTCGATGGCGACGCGCAGTGGGCGCCAATCGAACTTCTGTCAGGCGGTGAGCGCCGACGCCTTCAACTTCTGCTCGTACTTGCGCAGAAACCAAACGTCCTACTTCTTGACGAGCCCACCAACGATCTCGACCTCGACACGTTGCGCGTTCTGGAAGAGTTCCTCGACGATTGGCCCGGCGCCCTCATCGTGGTGAGCCACGATCGAGCATTTCTGGAGCGAACCGTTGCCGATGTCATCGTGATGGATGGCATAGCCACGCCTTCCCGCCGACCTGGTGGTTACGCCGCATGGGAGGAGCAGCGCCGCTCCTCGATGGTTCGCGGCCGAATCGCTGATCCCCGGAAATCGTCTGCGAGTTCGACGGGCACCTCAAAACCTGCGAAATCGAAGAACTCGAACGTGGCGAGCGCCGAAAAGCCGACAACTCGATCTCCCAGCACCTTGCGCTTTCTCATCAAGGACCTTGAGAAGGAGATCAAGCGCCTGACAAAGGCAAAGGACCGCCTCGAGCACAAAGTGGCGGAACTCGCTGTCGGCGGAGATCACGTCGAACTCACACGTATGGGCGGCGAATTAACCGCCGTCCTTACCGATCTCGATGCCGCAGAAGAGAAATGGCTCGAACTGGCCGATGAAGCCGAACGGGCGTCGAACTGAGCCTTCGCCTATCAACGGTAGATTCCTACACCGTGACCGACGTCGAGACTCCCACCGAAGCGCTGCACGACCTGCGGCGCGCTCGACGACATAACCGTCTTTCCGAAGTCCACTGGATCGATGCGCTCTACCGCGTCTACATGGTTGGCCTGGCCGCTGTGATCTTCATCATGTTTGCGGTGAGCCGACTTCCAGATGATCGCCTCACAAATGAGGAAGCCGTGCGCTTCGCCAACGAAGCTCCGATGTGGCTCGGACTCGGCTTTGCTATTGCCATTGGCATCGGATTGCGTTCGGGCGGCCGAGGCGGCCCACTTGTCCTTGAAGCACCAGTCGTCATGCACGAACTCAACGCACCGGTTCCTCGCGAATCTGTTGTGCGAGGTCCGGCGATCAAACAACTCCGCTTCATGGCGTTTGCAGGTGCGGTCGTCGGCGCAATCATTGGCGAGGTTGCAGCGCACCGCCTGCCGGTCAATCCTGCTGCGGCGATCGCATGTGGAGCTTTGACATTCGCACTCGCCGGCATAGTGGCATCGGCTACGGCACTCGCCGCATCTGGGCGCCGCCTCCGCTGGTGGCCCGCCAATTTCTTGGCCGCCATTCTCATCGTTTGGTCGGCCCTTGATGTTCTCGGGAAGCGAACGACCTCACCTTTTACGTTGCTCGCTGATATCGCCTTCTGGCCTATTACGTTTCGCGCGCTTGCATTGATCAGCATCGCGCTCGTTGCAGTCGTTGTTTGGCTGGGGCTTTCCCGAATTGGCGATCTTTCCATTGAACATGCACTCCGTCGTGCCGGATTAGTTGCCCAGTTGCGTTTCGCCGTCACACTTCAAGACGTGCGAACGGTCGTACTTCTCCGTCGCCAACTTTCCCAGGAAAACGCTCGATTGCGTCCTTGGATTCGTATTGGACGCGCAAAGAAGAAGGGCTTCATTCCTCCAACGTGGAAACGCGACTGGCAAAGCTATTTGCGGTTCCCGCTCCCCCGCCTCATTCGTATGGCAATGCTTGGCGCAATTGCCGGGCTTTCTCTCGGTGCACTTTGGCGCGGCACTATCCCGATGCTCATCGTTGCTGGCCTCGCGCTTTACCTCGTCGCCTACGACGCGTCAGAACCCACTGCACAAGAGGTTGACCACCCCACCCGTTGGGAAAGCTTCCCTGATCCGCCAGGTGTGTTGATCCTCCAACACATTGCGGCCGCATTCGTCGTTATGACTTTCATATGTCTCATCGCCGCTGCCACAGCAACACTGCTCGTACCGTTTGCCGTGGTGTGGAAACTCACGCTCGTGATGTTCATTCCCGTCGCACTCGCTGCCGCAGTATCGGCCATGATCAGCACCGCACAAGGTGCGCCCGATATGGCTGGTCTGGCAGGACTCGGCCCCGATGTCATGGGTTGGCTCATGATCGCTCGCCTTGTCATTCCTCCAGCGATCACGATCATTGCCCTGCTCCCCCTGCTCAGCGCCGGATCAGATCCCAATGCCATCAACACCACCAAAGTCGGTAATGCAACGGTGTACTCACTGTTCGCCGTCGGCGGTGCAATCCTTTATTTGCGCACACGGAAGCCGAAGCACCTGTGACCTCAGCATTCGCACTACCCAAACAACCGCCCACGCCGGCCACTGAGCCCCGCCTGAAGCCCGACGCGGCCCTGCAGACCCTCGATCTGTCGAAGGACTACGGCGACGGCATGGGCCTCATGACAGAACTCGATCTTGTTATCGACAAGGGCGAACTCGTCATGCTTGTGGGCCCCAATGGTGCCGGTAAGTCAACGTTCCTGGGCCTCGCAGCCGGAATGCTCGAGCCCTCCAACGGTTGGGCATTCATCGCAGGTAGCCCTGCTGGAACCGTTCCGGCTCGCGCAGCACTTTCGTACCTTCCCGATAATCCCGTTCTGTACGACGACCTCAGCCTTGGTGAGCACATCGAGTACATCGCGCGACTTCATAAGACGGTCGATTGGCAGGACTATGCCGACGATCTTGTTGACATGTTCGGACTCGGCGATCGCATCGACGATCTCCCGTCGCGTTTCAGTCGCGGACTGAAACAGAAGACCGGCCTCATTCTCGGACTCATTCGCCCGTTCACCGTGATGCTCGTCGATGAACCATTCGTCGGCCTTGACACTCCTGGCCAAGAAACACTTGTCGAAATCATGAGTGATGTCGTTTCTCAAGGAGCAACGATCATTTGCTCAACCCACCAACTTGATCTTGTGCCTAGCGCCACACGTTGCGTCGGTCTACGAGACGGCGAACTCGCCTACGACGGACCCGCCACTGCCGCGAAAATCCGCGAACTCGTCGGCGGCGAATAATCCGTGGCTGAAACACCCTACCGCAAAGGGATTCTGTCTGAGCCTCTTGATCTCGACGGGGACCCGCCGCGTTCTCGACAGAAACCACCAGTTATTGCCGCAACACCGGGACTCGAGGTCGAAGTCCGCGGCACCCACCTTTGGGGTGTCGTCGTTGAATGCGATTCCGCCTTCGTCACCCTGCGAGACCGCCAAGGCCGGGACCACAAGATTCGATTGCGCGATGGCGCCTTTGATGTGAAGGGCCGCCAGGTCACTCTCGTTCGCCCGAAAGCATCAGCAACTGCAGCCGCAACCCGCACTGCTTCTGGCTCCGTTGCTGTTCCGTCGGCTCCCGCCCGCATGGCTCGTGCCAGCCGGCTCCTCGTGGAAGGTGTCCACGACGCGGAACTCGTCGAAAAGGTGTGGGGCGACGACCTCCGAGTCGAAGGTGTCGTTGTGGAACTTCTCGATGGCGCAGACAACTTGCATGAGATCGTGCGTTCGTTCGGGCCCCGAAGCGGTCGGCGACTGGGAGTCCTCCTCGATCACCTCGTCGACGATTCGAAGGAATCGCGAATCGCCGCTGGAATCGATCACCCCGACGTACTCGTAACCGGCCACCCGTATGTCGATATTTGGGCTGCGGTGAAACCATCTGTAGTTGGTATTGCCGCGTGGCCAAATGTTCCGAAGGGTCAACCGTGGAAAGAGGGTATTTGTGCTGCTCTCGGCGTCGATGACCCTCGACTTTTCTGGAAGAAGATTCTGAATTCGGTGTCCTCCTACGCCGACCTTCAACCGCCGCTCGTTGGTGCAGTTGAGCAACTCATCGACTTCGTCACCGAACCTTCGTAGTCGGCCCTCACCGTCACGGGTAGCGTGCCCTCCATGACTGACTCCGCCGTGAACTACCAACTCGAGGACCGCGTTGCCCTCATCACTATTGACGATGGCAAAGCCAACGCAATCAGCCATGACATCGCTGCAGGTGTCCACGACGCACTTGAACGGGCTCGCTCGGAAGCAGGCGCGGTCGTGCTTGCCGGTCGCCCCGGCCGATTCTCAGCAGGCTTTGACCTTTCGGTAATGACGTCAAGTCCTGAAGCAGCGCGAAACCTCCTGAAGGCCGGCGCCGACATCGCAATTGAGATTCACGAGTTCCCGATGCCAGTGGTTATCGCGTCAACCGGCCACGCTCTCGCCATGGGAGCGATCCTGCTCATGGCTGCTGACGTGCGCATCGGCGCCGACGGCAATTTCAAGATCGGTCTCAATGAGGTTGCAATCGGAATGCCAGTTCCCAAGTTTGCAGTGGAACTCGCCCGAACCTCGCTCTCCAACGCGGCATTCACCGCAGCGGTGAACCACGCAACTGTTTACGACCCCGCTGGCGCCGTGGTTGCCGGCTACCTCGACCAGGTTGTCGCCGATGACGCCGTACTCACGACGGCACTCGCCCATGCCGCCGATCTTGCTGAACGCCTCGACCCTGATGCGTTCGCACTCACCCGCACCAACTGCCGCGGCGCATCTCTTGAACTCATCCGCAGCGGGCTCGCCGCTGACATTGCAACTTTCGTCGTAAAAGTCCCAGAATCCTGATTACTTGAGATCGGAACGTTTCTTGGGCGCTGACTGCTTCACGCTCTCTGCGCGTCCAGGACCGACGATTCGATAGACGGTAAAGAAGATCACTGCACCTACCGTCGCCAGCACACACCAGCGAAGTATCGGATTCTGATTATCTGAACCGGCCGTAAGCAGATGAATCGTTGCCATCGCATACAACGGGTAACTGGCCATGTGCACACCCCGCCACAACTTCTGCGGCAACCGATTCTTTATGAGCGAGGTGCATTCCACGGCGAGCAGCAGGTAGAAGGCGACAATTCCCCATGCCATCGGCCCCGGCTTCCACGAAGAAGCGAAGGGAACAAACGCCTGGGTGATCGTGTAGCCGTATTCGGAACTCATCCATGGGTCAAACGACAACGTCACGAAATGCACGACGGTAAAAACGACGGCGAGACCACCCAAAAAGCGATGCACGTCGAGAAGCCACGGAGCAGGTGTGCGTTTACCCAGCGCACGCGTTGAGAGCGCGAGCCCCCACAGCACGGCGAGTGCAAGTAGTGCCCATGCAACGATTCCGGTGGAACGAGACACGTACCACCAAACTTTTGTGGCGCCAAAAATCAAGTTGGTCATGTCAGAGCCATCGCTGCGTCATTGATCAAGAGTAGGCCCGTTCATCACGAACGCTTCAAACTGACCGACAGCAATCGAATCACCATCATCAGTCACGAGCAGTCCTGAGAGACCCGCGTTCTCAATGAGCGCAGCACCGTCGGCCACCCCGGCGATAAGCGCAGCTTTCGCGTGGACTTCACCCCATGCAGCGTGAGCTGCGATCACTGTGACTGATGCAAGACCACTCTCGGCAGGTTGAGACGTTGCCGGGTCAAGGAGATGATGGGCTTCGCCAGCCGTCGTCGGCCATTTTCGGCGCAGTCGCGAACTCGTCGTTACCGCACCATCACCAAGACCTAGAACAGCGAGGTCTTCGCCGGGTCGGAATGGATCGTCGATGACAATTGGCCACCCACCACCCTCAGCCGTTATGCCGCCTACGCGAACATCACCGCCAAAATCGAGACACGCTCCACTCACACCGTCTTCCATCACCTGCACGAACACACAATCGGCGGCATAACCCTTACCGATGCCACCAAGATCGAAATGGAGACCTGCTGGCGCATGAACCATAAATGACCGCGCGTCCAGAACCACACTGTCCAAACCATTCGTATTCACTACGACTTCAGCGACGTCCACAGGAGGACGCGTCGCCATGTCATCGAACGTGATGTCATAGCCAACTCTCTGTAGCGCATCGAGAAGAGTTGGATCGAAGCGTCCACCAGTTACCCGCCACGCGTCAATCGCTAGCGAAAGAAGTGTAAACGTTTCGGGACTCACGAACACTGGTGCACCAGCATGGTCATTCAGTTGCGATACTTCGCTGTCGGGAAGAAAACGCGACCAACGCTTTTCCAGTTCGGCCACCTTCTCGACCACACGATCAAGGATCGGCTCGGCCCGATCGTCATCGACAACAATTCGGACGACACAGTCGCTGCCCATAGCGCGAAACGCGCGCAAATACTCTTGCATCGCGCCCATGGTTACCGATCAGGAAGCGCGAGTGCGTGGTGCAGGTACCGTCACAACGGGAGCCGGGGGTGAGGTGACCACCGGCGCCGCTGTCGCGGGAGGTGAGGTAACGGGGGCCGAAGGTGCGGCGGGAGTTGCCGCAACAGCGGCGACCGGCGCTGACGCCGCACCGCTGCCAGAACTTGCAGTCGCAGAACCTGACGAAGCGGGAACAAAACCCGAAGACGTGCTCGCACTTCCGGCAGAACCGTTCAGACCGGCGGTTGCTGCGGGAGACGCAGCAACCGGTGGCGCACCAGCAGCCGGAACTGCAGTCGGATCTACAGCTGCACCCGTGAGCGTTGGGTCCATAGCTCCAGAAACCCCGGAAGCCCCGGTCACATTGAGTTCAACGGTTGCAGGAGTCACAGAACCAGCCGGCTGGCCACTCAGCGCAAGTGCAGCAACGATTGCGGATGTCGCCGCCAAACTCAGACCGGCGGTAAGTGCTCGTGATGCCGGCGCAGTGGTTCCCTTTTTCTTCGAAGTTGCCTTCTGAGCGCTCGACGTCGGCTCGGCGTTCGTTGACGCTGCGCGCGCAGCAGCGGGAATGCGGTCAGTCATCGTCGTCTTCTTCCTCGTGCTCTTCGTGTTCCTCGGACTCCTCGTGGTCCTCACGTTGTGAGCGAGAGGTGGTTGTAGGACCAGATGGAAGCGGCGCTGAAGTCGTTGGTGGCGTCACAACTTGCGATGCCGGTACACCTGAGCCCGAAGGGGATGAGGCACCGGGGGGCAACCCGCCCAGGGAACCCGCCACTCCGAATGACGACGAGCCATTCGAGGTCCCTGAGCCAGCACTTGACGCCGTTCCAGTGGTCTGTGATCCGGCTGCGTTGGTCGAACCGGCCGGCGCCGTTGGATCAACCGTGCCAGAAACGGTGACCGTTCCATTCGCCGAAGCAGCCGCGGCTCGAGTCGCAGCGGGCGTTGCGAGTTGGGCGACATTGGCAGCGCTCAACTGACCTACCGGTTTCGCGGGTCCAACGTTGAGGATTCCGACGTTGGCGGCGACAGCGCCGCTTGCAGCAGTCACGAAGATCGCTGTCGCTCCGGCGAAAGTGAGTGCGAGGTGCCTGTTCATGACGACCACGGTAAAGAGTCGCAACCCAACCACACCCGCGCGAATGGTTAAGAACTGGCAAAGTCCTGTTGCCGAAGGTCCCAAAACTGATGAAGAACGGCAATTGTTGCTGACGGCCGCTGCAACCGCGTGCCACCCTTGCAGGGTGAACGTACTTCTAGTTGAGGATGATGACGCCATCGCTGAGCCCCTAATGAAGGGACTTGAGCGTCAGGGCTTCAGCGTCCACCGCGAATCAACCGGCCTCGGCGGCGTCGATGCCTTCCGCTCCTCGACCCCGGTCGACATCGTTCTCCTTGATCTTGGACTTCCCGACATTGATGGCTATGAGGTGTGCCGCCGGGTTCGATCCGATTCATCGATTCCGATCATCATCCTCACTGCGCGCGGCGATGAAATCGATCGAGTTCTCGGCCTCGAACTCGGTGCAGATGACTACATGGTGAAACCGTTCGGATTTCGCGAACTCATCGCGCGAATCAACGCCGTCACGCGCAGAAGCCAGGCCACTGGAGTTCAAACCGACGACATCATCAGACTCACCGGCGGCGTCGTTATCGACAACCGAACACGACGCGTGACCATTAACGGCGAAGAACTCTCCCTCACCCGTAAAGAATTCGACCTCCTCGCACTACTCGCAAGTGACCCCGGAGCAACACAGACCCGCGAAACGATCCTTGAACAGGTCTGGGATGCCCATTGGTACGGCCCTACAAAGACACTTGACGTTCACATCGCGTCCTTGCGTAAAAAACTCGGCGACCCCACCATCATCGAAACAGTTCGCGGCGTGGGCTTCCGACTTCGCACTTCGATTGAGAGCGACACCAACTAGTGACCCGGCGCCTCCTCGCCACTTATCTCCTCCTCACGCTCGTGGTGCTCATCGCTCTCGAACTGCCACTTGCGCTCGGTTATCGAGATCATCAGATGGATCAGTTGAAATCAGGTATTGAGCGCGATGCGTTCGTACTTTCGTCCTATGTGTCCGATTCGCTTCTCGGTGGAACTCAGGTCGATTACGAAACGGTGGTGGCGAATTACTCCGCGGCGACCGACGGCCGCGTCGTTATCGTCAATAGCGCAGGCGATGTGCTTGCTGATTCCGAGCCTTCGGCCGCTGGCCAACGAAATTTCCTCTCACGGCCAGAAATCGCAGACGCGCTCAATCGCCAGATCGCAAGCGGCACTCGCTATTCAACAACTCTCGGAACCGGGCTCCTCTACGTCACCGTTCCGATTTCGGTTGGCGACAAAGTTCTCGGTGCGGTTCGGGTCAGTTTTTCGACAGACCAAGTTGATGCAGAAGTTCGCCGCTATTGGCTCATCCTCATCGGAGCAGCTTTTGGAACGCTTGTTCTTGCTGCTGCGCTCGGTGTGCTTCTCGCACGCTGGGTAACGCGACCAATCGCGGATCTACGCGACGCGGCGACCCGCATTGGCGAAGGCAATCTCTCGGCTCGGGCTGATGTCGATCGCGGTCCCCCAGAAATCAAAGATCTTGCTGCGGCGTTCAACGCGACCGCAGTTCGACTTGAGGAACTTGTCACGGCCCAAGAGCAATTTGTTGCCGACGCGTCGCATCAGTTGCGCACGCCGCTCACCGCACTTCGTTTGCGCCTCGAAATGCTTGAGCTTGATGCCGACGACGCCGCTGCGGAAGATCTTGAGGGTGCACGCAACGAAGTCCAGCGAATGTCGCGAATGGTCGACGGATTGCTGGCCCTTGCACGTGCAGAACGAACCCAAGGTTCTCGACCCGGTCGCATTGAACTCGAAACTCCCCTCACCGAACGAGCCGCAGCCTGGCAACCTCTCGCGAGCGAACGCGGCGTTCAGATCCTGGCGGAACCTTCGGAACTCAAGGCACGTTGTTCGGCAGACATGCTGGGCCAGGTTCTCGACAATCTGATTGCCAACGCGCTTGAGGTTTCACCCGAAGGTTCGACAATCATTCTCAGTGCAACCACCGAGGTTTCTCCTTCGGGCCCCATCGTTGCCGTCCACGTCATCGATCAAGGACCCGGACTCACCGACGAACAGCGCGATCGAGCCTTCGACCGCTTCTGGAGAGCAACAACAGAGCGAGGGCAGTTAGGTGGGACCGGCCTAGGACTTGCCATTGTTCAGAAATTGGTCGAATCCGAAGGCGGGCGGGCCGAGTTGCGAGCTGCACCCGAAGGTGGCCTTGATGCCGTGCTCCTGCTTGGTAGCTAACGACTCACCCCGTAGAGCGATCACACTCACGCACCTCCTGCGTGCGACCATGTAAAAGAGATCTCACACTTCCCATGGAGGGATACCAATGATCACGACCATCGTTGTGCCACTTGATGGATCAGACCTTTCGCACGCGGCGTTACCCATCGCCAATGAACTCGCAACTGCACTTGACTCCACCGTTCTTCTCCTTGCATCAGGCTGGGGAAGCACCGTCGAACAATTGCAGTCCTACCTCGATGAAAAATCTGGGTCACTTTCCGTTCCGTTCGGCACTTCCGTCGTCCCAGACACCTTTCCCGCAACTGCCATTGCCGATTCGGTGAAGGGAACAGAAGACGCGATCGTCATGGCAACCCATGGTCGCACCGGATTCGGTAAGGCCCTCCTCGGATCTGTTTCCGAAGATGTTCTGAAGCGTTCGGACCATCCCGTGCTACTTGTTGGTCCCGGAGCAAAGTCGTTCACGTCGTTCAACAACGCAACGATGGCGGTCACCACCGACGGGTCACCTATTTCGGCGATGGTCCTTCCTCGTGCTGCCCGGTGGGCAAAGGCACTGTCGATGTCAGTCGTCGTGTTGTCGGCAACGACTGCTAGCGGTTTGCCACTCGGTGGTGCAGAACCAGAGGCGCTTTCGAATGCGGTGGAGTCGGCAGTCGCATTCTTCAACCGTGAAGGAATCAAAGCCCGAGCTGAATCAGTTGTTGGTGTCGATGCTGCCGATGCCGTTTCGGATTGGGCGAATACCAACAAGGTTGCGTTGGTCGCCATGGCAACTCATGGGCGTGGCGGACTCGCACGAACGGCACTAGGGAGCACCACGATGCGCACCGTTCACAACTGCCACTGTCCCGTACTTGTACAAAAACCAGTCGGCTAGAAACCAAACTCTTTCCCAAAGGTTCACGTTCCGATTACCGGGTTCACCTCGGGTTCGCTTGTCTTCCTAGAACACTTTGCTCATCAAACGCGTTGAGCAAATGCCGGTACCTAGGAGTCAACGTGAACCCACCTATTGCACGTAGCCTCACTCTCGTGAACGAAACAGATCTCGCCCTCGCGACCATCCACCCAGACCGTCACCTCAGTTTCGAGGGGGCGTTCAACTTTCGCGATCTCGGCGGGTACACAACCACCGATGGTCGAACAGTGAAGTGGCGCACGCTGTTTCGCGCCGACGCTGTCCATCGCCTTCCCGATGCGGAACTTGATCAACTTGCCGAGATCGGCCTGCGAACGGTGATTGATTTGCGCACAGGATCAGAAGTTGAGGAAGGCCACCTTCACGACCCCCATCGCGGCATCACCCACGTCCATCTCGATGTGCTTGGGCAGGTCTGGAAGCCTCTTGATCTCGATGAAGACGCCGATGCTCGGGTTGTTCTTAGCGACCTTTACGTGCACATGCTCGACATCGGTGCACCCGCACTTTCCGACGCGTTCCGCACCCTGGCCAACGCCGACAATCTTCCCGCCGTCTTTCACTGCGCAGCAGGCAAGGACCGCACGGGCGTGCTCGCCGCGATGGTTCTTTCCACCATCGGTGTTGCCGATCATGTGATCGTCGCGGACTACGCGATTTCAGGAACGAACATGGCGGAACTGGTCGAACGTCTCAAGCGCGATCGGCCAGAAGCATTGACCGCAATGAACGATCAACCTTCCGCCTATCTCGCGGCACCACCGGAGGCAATGAGTCGGCTACTTGCGCACGTCAACGCCGAATACGGTTCAATGACCGGCTATGTCAACAGCATCGGGATCGACGCTGATGTTATTGATGCTCTTGCTGCAAGTCTTCTTGATTGAAGACTCGCGACGCCTTCGTCGTTAGCGACGCTTACGGCTGACAACAAGTATGGCGAGAAGTGCAGCAACTGCTGCGACAATTGCGATTGCCATCTTCGAACGGCCGTTGTCCGCCGACCGCACGACTGGAGCGTTGTTCCAGTCAGCGAGATCTGACGGCGCACGCGGTGCGGTGTCGATGAAAATTTCTTCACCAGCAGTATCGACAATCACTTCATCGAGTTCGGCACGAACTTCAACGAGCGCGTCACGTGTGGACACGATGACGTCGTCACCAGCAGGCGTGATTGCGATGTCGGCGTCGGCGGTGTGCACGATTGTGTCGCCTCCGGGTGTCACTTCGATATCGACACCATCAGGAAGAACGGCGACCGCGGGAACAACATCGGTAACAGCATCAAGAAATGCATCGACAGGAGCGGGACGATCAGCTGCAGGCGCTGGCCGATTCCGAGTCTTCTGCGGGTCATAGGCCATTGCTTCCTCCAGAGGTTTCGGGGGGCGCTGCTTCCACGGGTGCGGAAACGGGCACACCAAACCGTGCCATCTCGGGGACTGCGGCATCAAGCAGATTGTCGAATTCCTGTGCCGCATCGCTTGCACCTTGGCGAGTGCCAAGCCCATGGATGGGCAGGGACTGCGCTGACGCTTCGGCAACTGCGGCGCGCATGTGCACCGGGGCAAAGACCTGATCGCCGTATTGCTCGAGCAACATCGTGTGCCAGTAGTGAGCATCACGAGTGCGACCAAGACGATTTACAGCGATGCCAGCAACCTCGGGACGACCGCCCCGACGAGCGGCGATACGCGAAATAGTGAGTTGCACATTCGCAACGCCATCCGAGGCCCACGCGCCTGGCTCCGTAACGATGAGTGCACGGTCAGCAGCAAAGAGACCATTGATTGTGAGAAGACCCAGCGATGGCGGACAATCGATCACCACAAGGTCGTAATCATTCCCTTCGAGTGCGAGCTGCAGACGGTCTTGCGCCCCGACGGGATCGTTCGCGAGCTGTGGCTCTCGAGACGAGAGTGCAGGTGTACTGGCGAGCACATCGGGCGCCACGCCACCTTCGAGCACCCACGCTGTGGGTATGGCGAGGGAACGGGCCGAACCGGGGCGATCCGTTTCGAGTGCAGCATCGACTGTGGTGGCCGGCTCCCAAATACCGAGCCCCGCGGTGGCATTCGCTTGGGGATCGAGGTCGACGACAAGGACTTTTTTTCCCCGTCGAGCGGCGGCAGAGGCGAGGCCCAGAGTGACTGTTGTCTTGCCCACTCCGCCCTTTTGGTTCACGACAGCGACGATTGGCATGCCCCAACGCTACGCGGCAAGCCCTTGTGATCGGGCGATACCGCCAACAAAAAGGCTGACTGCGACGGAATAACAACGGAAGATTCGGTGCTGAGAGGGTGCATGACCATCACTGAAGGCCAAACCGTTCCTGCGTTTTCACTCCCCGATCAGGACGGCAACACCGTCACAGCTGCGCAACTTCGCGGAGGCTGGGCCGTCGTCTATTTCTACCCAAAGGACGACACGCCTGGCTGCACGGCCGAATCATGTTCCTTCCGTGACAACTTTGAAGCGTTCACCGATGCGGGCGCGAAAGTGATTGGCATCAGTTCCGATTCGATTGAATCGCACAAAGCATTCGCCCAGAAACACAACTTGCCGTTCACGTTGCTGGCCGATACCGACAGCACCGTGCGCAAGCAATTCGGCGTGGGTAAGACGCTTGGATTGTTGCCAGGGCGCGTCACCTACGTGATTGACCCTGACGGCATCGTACGCAAAGTGTTTTCTTCACAGTTCAAGCCAAAGAAGCACATTGACGAAGCGTTGGCAGTAATTACCAACTCCTGAGCAACAGGCAGTCTCTAGTTCTTGCGAAGCAGCGACGAATACTGAGTCGGATCATCGACGTCGGCATCGGCGAAGCCGCGGGCCCGCAGCAGGCATGCGTCGCAGTGACCGCAGGCTCCACCGTCAGAGGCTGGGTCGTAACACGACATCGTGATTCCGTAGTCGACGCCGAGTGCAATCCCGCGTTGAATGATCTGTGCCTTGGTGAGGTCGATGAGCGGCGTGCGGATTCGCAGGCGCCGCCCCTCGACCCCTTCACGGGTCGCAAGGTTGGCCATTGTCTCGAATGCCTCGATGAACTCGGGACGGCAATCGGGATAACCCGAGTAGTCAACAGCGTTCACACCGATAAAGACGTCGTGCGCACCGCGAGTTTCAGCAACTGCGGTAGCGAAGCTCAAGAAGATGGTGTTGCGGGCGGGAACATAAGTGATGGGAACCGAATCAGCAGTGAGGTCGTCAACCGATTCGTGCTTCGGGACTTGAAGTGACTCGTCGACCAATGCGGAGCCACCGAATGCGGCAAGATCAATATCCGCAATGAGATGTTCAACTCCGGCAGCGGTCGCAATGGCCGCAGCACATTCGAGTTCACCAGTGTGACGTTGTCCGTAACGAAAACTCAATGCAATTGGCGTAAAGCCTTCGTGCTTCGCGATTGCGAGACAGGTCGTGGAATCAAGTCCGCCCGAAAGCAACACGATCGCCATTGGCTGGCTCACAAAACGCCGTCCCACACGCGTCGCTCACCAGACATCGGGTCCATAAGCACCTCGCGCTCAAGATCGAATCGCTGGGTCGGACGTGCCTCTACATTCCATGCTGGCCAGCCGGGATCGCCGGCACGAGCAAACGACAACCACGCGTCCTGCATTGCGTTGGAAAGGTCGCGAAGGTCATCACTAATCGGCCCGCCGAGAAACAGTTCCGCGCCCGCTGCGTTCAAGACTCCAAAAACAAAGGGAATCTCAAGCGCATGGCAGGACTTGATAACTCCGCCGAACGCGGGAGTCGCCCACGTAAACAGGTACTGCCACGTCGACGTCTTCGCCGATGACCGAGCTTCAACGAGGCGAATTGCCGGAATTCGGAACGTTGCATCTGTGAGTACTGCATTCCACAGGTCGTCCGGCGACGCATCCGGGCGGTCTGCCACATATGCGTCTCGAACCGGATGACCTGAACCAAAAATACGTTCAAGCCGTTCCAACAACTTGGGATCATCGAGACCGCCGGGGCTCATAAGAGCAAAGAGATTCCACTCGTCGAGGTTCGTGCCTGTCATGAATGGAACATCAACGGCGTCGCCATCGGCAACGGCAACCAGCGGATTTTTCGGCAGGAACGCACCGTCAACAACTGGTTGAAACGCCATCGCAAGCGCAATGCCGGTTGGACCACCGAGCCCTGAAGGATCGTCATACAACTTTGCTTCGACCTTTGTGGCCGCCTTGGCAATGTCATCAGCCGACGCACTCAACAAGCCTTCGAGATCGGTGACGCCCAGTTTCTCCATGAACTGCTCGGTCATCGCTGCGCCCATTGCAGGAGTGAATGTGTTGTGGGCCGCTCCGCTTTGCGCGATTGCTTTGTGGAACAGACCACGCGCCGCTGGAACCGCGAGCAGCGTCGACACACTCATTGCACCAGCTGATTCACCGAAGATCGTCACATTGTTCGGGTCGCCACCGAATGCTGCGATGTTGTCACGAACCCATGCAAGCGCAGCGGTCTGATCAAGTAAACCGTTCACTCCGCTGGATCGATAACGATCGTCGAGGTCTCCGAGCCAGAGGAAGCCAAGTGCACCGAGTCGATAATTCAGGGTGACGACAACAACATCGCCGCGGTTGGCCAAGGAGGTCCCGTCGTACCAGGGCGTTGACGAGGAACCGTTAATGAACCCTCCGCCATGTATCCAAACCATGACTGGACGCGCAGCATCGTCGCAGCCGGGCGTGTACACGTTAAGGAAGAGACAATCCTCACTCGAGGAATCGACCGCATCGCCGAGAAAAGCGGTGACACCGCCAGATTCCTGCACTGACATCGACCCGAAACTCGTTGCGTCGCGAACGCCGTCCCAAGATTCGGGGGGCGCAGGGGCTTGGAACCGAAGCTCTCCAATCGGCGGAGCGGCATACGGCAATCCTCGGAATTGGAAAATGCCGTCCCTCTCAAAGCCTTGGACATCGCCTTGTGCCGTCGTAACCAACGCAGAACCCATGGGAACTCCCCCAGCCGAGTGAACGGCGACACGCTATCGGCGAGAAAGGGTCTCTCGTGAGCGCTTGATGAGGGTGAAGTCGTGCAAGACCCCTAGCGTTCCCATCGTGAAAGGACTCCGACGTGCATTCCGATGGCTCCTGCCGATCGCGGTGATCGCCGCAGTGGTGACCGCTGTTCAATCCCGCCGATCAAGCACGCCACCCATCGGGCCAGTGCAGAACGGCCATCGAACGGCACGCAACTTCCGTCTTGCGCTCCTGGGGGCCAAGACCGGTGGCGCCTACGCCCGTCATCGTGCCCGGCGAGTTTTCGCCGACGCCGGCAAACGACGAGAACTTGACCTTGCGTTCGAAATGGAAACGACGCAACAAGTCACCGAAGCCCTCGGTCAAATGAAGGGCGCGCTTATGAAGGTCGGCCAGATGGCCAGCTACATCGACCAAGGGCTTCCAGAACACGTTCGTGGCGCACTTGCAGACCTTCAGCAGAATGCCCCACCTATGAGCGCCGAACTCGCTGCCCAGGTGATTTGTGAAGAACTCGGTAAGCACCCGAATGAACTTTTCGAAACCTGGGATCCAACTCCCATCGCATCGGCATCGATCGGTCAGGTGCATCGAGCCCTCACTCGCGAGGGAAAAGCTGTCGCAGTCAAAGTGCAATACCCCGGCGTTGCCGAAGCAGTCTCCTCTGATCTCAACAACGCAGGTTTCATCTTCGCCGGACTTGGCGTTCTCTTCCCCGGACTCGACCATAAAGCCCTCGTTGCCGAATTGCGTGAACGAGTTGTGGAAGAACTCGATTACGAAATCGAAGCGGCAAACCAACGGGCGTTCGCTCGCTACTACGACGGACATCCCACAATTCACATTCCCCATGTTGTTGACGAGTACTCAACTCGACGAGTGCTCACGACCGAACTTTCCGATGGGGCCCGATGGGATGAACTCCTGACCTGGAGCCAGAAAGAAAAAGATCTGGCCGCAGAGACGCTCTACCGCTTTGCGTTCGGTGGGCTCTACCGACTTGCTGCGTTCAATGGCGACCCACATCCCGGCAACTATCTATTCCATCCGGGCGGACGCGTCACGTTCCTCGACTTCGGTCTCGTGAAGTACTTCACCGCTGAAGAACTTGATGAGTTCGGCGAAATGATCCAGCACATGGTGATCAATCACGATGCCGCTGCATTCCGCGCAACTGTCGAACGCCTCGGGCTTCTACCAGCAGGACTCGATGTCACCGACGCTGATGTCATCGACTATCTCGGCCACTTCTACGAGTTCGTCGCCATGGAAGGCGACTTCACGATCACCCCCGAGTACGCATCAGAAACCGTCCGTCGGTTTTTCGATACCAGTGGCCCCTACGCCGTGATGCAGAAGGCAGCAAATCTTCCGGGCAGCTTCGTCATCATCCAGCGCATCAGCCTGGGCCTCTACGCGATCCTCGGTGAACTCCATGCAACCGGCGATTGGCGCAAGATCGCTGAGGAGTTATGGCCCTTTGTCGACGGGCCCCCGTCGACCCCAATGGCCCACCAGATCGAAGAATGGCGATGCCTTCGCCACCTCGATGCCAAGGGTGCGATGCTGTCCCGGTGACCGATGACAACAACACGTCCCTGACCAGCGCTCACGAACGTTGGGTGGACCGGGATACCGCCGTGGTCTGGCATGGCTTCACACAAATGGCAACCTACGCCACCAATCGACCGATCATTGTCGAATCAGGAGAAGGCCGTGAACTCATCGATGTCGATGGCACGCGGTATCTCGATGCAATCTCGTCGCTGTGGGTAACAACGCTCGGACATCGCGTACCTGAACTTGATGCTGCGGCACGCGAACAACTGGATCGCATCGCGCATTCAACGATGCTGGGGAACGGAAACCGCATCACCATCGAACTCGCTGAAGCGCTCGCTCCCCACGTTCCCGTGAGCGAACCGCATTTCCTTTTCGCTTCGGATGGAGCCGCGGCAGTAGAACAGGCAATCAAGATCGCGTTCCAATACTGGACGAATCAGGGCATCACCGATCGCACTCGCTATCTCGCTCTTGGTGGTGCGTATCACGGTGACACCATCGGATCGATTTCAGTCGGCGCTGGTGGATTCGGAACCGACATGTTCAACCCACTTCGCTTCGATGTCTTGCGCGCTCCGGGTTATGTCGATCCGGGCTGGGCCGACACCGCAGTCGCAATGATTCGCGCTCATGCTCACGAACTTGCCGC
Organism: Acidimicrobiales bacterium; assembly: GCA_030830565.1. Taxonomy (GTDB): domain Bacteria; phylum Actinomycetota; class Acidimicrobiia; order Acidimicrobiales; family Acidimicrobilacustridaceae; genus Acidimicrobilacustris. Next base: position 77,880 of record JAURMR010000037.1, on the reverse strand, counting down.
CGTAATTATCGAACCACTCGTCCAAGGCGCTGTGGGAATGTGGATTACAGACCCCGAGTCGGTCGAGCGAGTTGCCGATGCATGCCGGGAACATGACGTCTTGTTGATTGCCGATGAAGTTGCGACGGGTTTTGGTCGGACCGGGACGCTGTTCGCGTCCGAACAATGTCGAGTGCGGCCCGACGTCATGTGCATCGGCAAGGGTTTGACCGGCGGCTACCTCGCAATGGCGGCGACAGTTGCTTCGCGTCGTGTGTATGAAGCATTCCTTGGCCCCGACCTCAGCGAGATGACGCTCTACCACGGCCACTCTTTTTCCGGCAATGCCCTTGCTGCGGCCGTTGCACTTCGACATCTTCAACTCTTTGGAGAACTCGACGTTCTTACCAATGTGCGCGAGCGCGCCGCACAACTTCGTTCCCGCCTGGGAGTCATCGCTGACGGAAATTCCGCGATCAAAGAGATTCGCCAGCGAGGACTCATGGTTGGCGTGGAGCTTGACCCGCCCAAGGATGATCTTCGATGGGGCCGACGCGTGTGCGCCGCCGCAGTAAACCGCGGAGTTCTTCTTCGCCCGCTTGGCGATGTCATCGTCCTCATGCCGATCCTCACTTCGACCGCCGATGAGATCAGCCGAATCGCTGATGTCTTGGAAGCATCGATCAACGAGGTGTGCACTCAGTGAGCGACAACCAATCTCCCGATTGGTCAAAGTGGTTCACGACACAAGAGACCGAGATCAAACAAAGCGGGCGATGGCGCGCTCCGAGATCCTTCGATGCCTCCGGTCCAGTGGGGATTCTTGAAGGGCGCACGGTTGTCTCGTTTGCGTCAAACGATTACCTCGGCCTTACTGCACATCCGAAGGTGAAGGAAGCAGCAGCCGATGCAGCACATCGGTGGGGAGCAGGTTCAGGGGCATCACGTTTGGTCGTTGGCTCACGTCCTGTTCATCACGAACTTGAGGACGCAATCGCAGAGTGGCGCAGTACTGAATCGGCAGTCCTCTTCCCCACGGGCTTCGCCGCAAACCTTGGCCTTCTTGCCACACTTGGATCGACCGGCGTCGTCATTCATTCCGACGCTCTCAATCACGCGTCGATCATCGATGGTTGTCGAATGGCGCGCGCAAACGGTGCCACGGTCCAGACCTACCGACATCTCGACCTCGACGAACTCGCAACGAACCTGTCCGCCAATTCAACATCGCGACAGGTTGTCGTCACTGACACGGTCTTCTCCATGGACGGGGATGTGGCTCCTATCAACAAACTCGCTTCGCTTTGCTCGCGACACGGCGCGCTTCTGGTGGTCGATGAAGCACACGCTGTTCTGGAGCCTGCGCCAGAATCAATCCTTAATGGTGCCTACGTCATCCAAGTGGGGACACTTTCCAAAACTCTTGGGGCACTCGGGGGTTTCGTCGCCGGACCGAAAACACTTGTTGATCTTCTTGTAAATAGGGCTCGCACGTACATCTTTACGACAGCGCCAAGCCCCGCAGATTCGGCAGCAGCGCTCGCGGCAATCAGCATTTTGCGATCCACTGAGGGTCATGCGCTTCGTGAACGATTGCGTCAACAGATAGCGCAAGTTCGACCGGGGCACCCCTCCCCCATCATCCCGATGATTCTCGGCGAAGAGTCCGCCGCACTTGCAGCATCGCAATTTCTCCTTGAGCGCGGCCTACTTGTACCCGCCATTCGGCCGCCCACGGTTGCGGTCGGATCAAGCCGCCTCCGCATTGCCTTGTCCGCGGCCCATACTGATGAGCAGATTTCTTCACTTACTGATGCTCTACGCGCGCTGGGAACGGACGGTGGACAATGACGTTCGACGGATTACGACCCCAACAACTCATTGTCGTTGTTGGTACGCGAACCGAGGTTGGAAAGACCTACGTTTCGGCTCGACTCTTACGCGACTTGCGTGCCAATGGCCATGACGTAGCAGCGCGTAAACCTGCGCAATCGTTTGATCCCGATGATTCATTCACGGACGCGCATTTTTTGGCTGATGCCTCTGGGGAAACTCCAGCCGATGTTTGTCCACGTCATCGCTGGTACCCGATTCCCATGGCTCCACCCATGGCAGCCGATGCTCTCGCCCGACCGCAATTTTCCATTGAGGATCTCGTCTCGGAAATTCAGTGGCCACTACCGGCGCCGTCGATTGCATTCGTCGAATCAGTCGGTGGTGTTCGTTCGCCAATGGCGTCGAACGGCGATGCGATCACGCTCATAGAACTTCTTCAGCCAGACATCGTCTTACTTGTTGCCGACGCTGGTCTCGGAACAATCAATGACGTCACCTTGAGTCTTGAAGCGATCAATAGCGGTGCGCATGTCGCCACACCGATCGTCGTCCTCAATCGTTTCGATCCCGCTGACGATCTTCATCGCCGAAATCGCGACTGGCTTGTTCGCCACCTTGAGGTTGACGTCCTTTCAAGCGTTCCGAGTGTTTTGGCGAAAATTTCACCGAAATAGCAAGGGAAAGCGCGCTCCCCTTCGAAATACACCGCCCGATCAGGTTCCGGTGACCTCTCACCGGTACCTTTTCCTTCTTCAACATCGTTGAAAAGGTGTGAAAGGGGGAGCGATGATCAAAGCAGCAGAGCGGCCAGTTTCGGACAGCACCTCGCTCACCCTCCATCAAGCAGCCGAGGCACTCGGCGTGCACTACATGACGGTGTACAAATATGTGCGCACCGGTCGACTCGCCGCAACAAAGGTTGGCGGGGGCTGGGTCGTTTCAAAAGAAGCACTCGACACCTTTGGTTCCACCCCCTCACCGCGTGCTTCAGGCGAACGGGTTGATTGGTCAGCCCGAATCGGAGACCGACTCATTGCAGGCGATGAAGCCGGTTCGTGGAACGTCATCGAAGCCGCCATGGCATCGGGGCTTGAGCCGACAGCGGTCTATCTCGATGTCCTTTCTCCCGCCCTTGCGGCAATCGGCGCGGCATGGGCAATCGGAGAAGTTTCCATTGCCGAGGAACACCTCGCCACTGCAGTCACGAGTCGCCTCATCGGCCGTCTAGGACCGCAATTCAGTCGGCCAGGACAAACCCGCGGAACTGTCGTTCTCGGTGCAGCCGCAGGCGATCAACACGCAGTTCCGATCGCAATGGCCTCTGATTTACTCCGCGGTCGCGGCTTCACGGTGATTGATCTCGGCGCAAACTCGCCGGTTGAGTCGTTCATCGACGCTGCCAATTCGGCCGATCGCCTGATTGCTGTCGGCATTAGTTCCACCACCGCAGGCGTGGATGACCAGGTCATTGCGACTGCGAGCGCAGTCAAAGATCAGGTCGGTTGTGCGGTAGTTATCGGTGGACACGGCATCGGCGAAGATGTTCGTCGCGCACACGCCGATGCGGTCACGACCTCGGCGACGGAAATGCTCGACGCCTTCGAGCGAATCGCCGAAGCAACGTCAAAGCGTTAGCTGCCCCTCAGCCCGGGGCCGGTGTCACCGCTGGCCGTCCGGCAAGCACTTCAACAATGTTCTCGCAGCACAGCCGAACCATGTCTCCTCGAGCCAGCGTCGACGCAGAACCGAGGTGCGGGGCCAACACCACGTTCTCCAACTCAAGGAGACCTTCAGTGATCGTTGGTTCGAACTCGTACACATCAAGCCCCGCTGCAGCGATTCGCTTCTCATGGAGGACGTTCACCAACTCCGCTTCGTCAATCAATGCGCCTCGACCAGTGTTGACGAGCACTGCAGTCGACTTCATCAACGCAAACGCGCGCGAGTCAAACATGTGTCGGCTCTCACCATTCAGCGGTGCATGAAGCGAGAGAAAATCCGAACGACGCAAGAGTTCATCGAAAGTGACATAGTCGGCTCCCAGTGATGCCTCGATCTGGGGAGATACTCGGTTCCGATTGAAATACACCACGTGCATTCCAAACCCTTGCGCCCTTCGCGCAACGGCCTGACCGATTGACCCCATCCCCACGATCCCTAGTGTTCGATCGCGGAGTGGTTCTCCGAGCAATTGTGTCGGCGCCCACCCAGTCCACTCCCCCGCTCGCACCATGCGTTCGCCTGCTCCAAGGTTTCGCGCGGCTGCTAGCAGCAACGCCCAAGCCAGGTCAGCAGTTGCATCGGTGAGAACACCGGGGGTCGTGGTGACTTCAATTCCTCGAGCTCGAGCCGCGGCCACATCGATGTTGTCGAACCCAACCGCATAGTTTGCGATCACTCGCAGACTTGGATTCGCATCGAGGAATTCAGCATCGATACGGTCGCTCAACATACAGAGAAGGGCATCGGAGCCTTCGACCCCTGCCATGAGTTCCGCTCGGGTGAGCGGTCGATCCTCGACGTTTGACCGAACCTCAAACCCCAAATCATGAAGCAACCCACTACCGGGTTCGGGCAGCGGACGGGTGACAAAGACGATCGGAGCCATAGGAAACGGTGGCACAACCACGTCAGTTGGTTGAACCAGAAGCCGATGCATCGATAAACGACACCGGTGCTTCAAACGCGGCGCGACGAGCAACCCGACGGAGAGCTCCAAGAACGGGGCGACCAGCAACGACAATAAACAATGCGGTGAAGACCGCACGGGGGATATCGAAGCCGAACGATGTAGTGACGTGAAAGCCCCAAAAGCGCCGGAGATTGTCGACAAGGGAATCTCCCGCCACGTAGGAAACAGTCGTATCGCCAGCGCTCACAAACGGCCAGAACCAAAGGTTCATGACGAGCCCATAGGCGAGTGCAGCGATCGCTCCGTATGCGGCCAACATCGCAATTTCGATACGGCCACGCGCAGGCGGCAGACAACCGGCGAAGAATCCGATCCAGGCGGCTCCGAACATCTGGAACGGCAACCACGGACCGACACCACCTGTAATCAGCGCACTGACGAACAGCGTGATCGCTCCAAGGACGAAACCAAAGCCGCGTCCAAAGACTCGGCCCGCCGGCACAAGCAGAAAGAACACCGGCTCGAAACCAGCAACGCCTCCACTCGGCAAACGCAGAACAGCGCCACTTGCTGCAAGTACTCCGAGCAACGCAACCGATTTCGCGTCAAGAGAACCATCAGCCAATTCGGCCAAAATCACCCCGATGAGCAAAGGGATCAGGACGACGAAGATCCACGGAGCATCGTTGCTATGAGATGCATCGATAGAAGAACTTGCAGACGCAAAGAGCGGCCATGCAAACGCGACGATGCCGAGAGCAAATGCTGCAACGAGCAGCACCCATGCAGTAAGGCCGAGCCGAACCGCGTCGACACGCCGTGGCGTTGCGACGGTCATTTGTAGGGACTATCACTCGCTACTGCGAGCGCTAATTCAACCTCGTGCACAGTAAGCAGCGCGAGCGGAGCGAGAACCTTGGCGACCTGCGGAGCGAATACTGGCGAATGAACGACGACATCGCGCGCAGGACCATCGGCGACGACTTCACCTTCTGCAAGAACAATGCATCGGTCAGCAACAGACGCAACGACTTCAACATCGTGAGTCGCAATCACGACTGCATGGCCATCGGCAGCAAGTTGTTCGAGAACGGCGACCAACCGCTGCTTGGCCCCATAGTCAAGCCCTCGAGTGGGTTCATCGAGCAGAAGCAAAGGCGGTTCAGAGGCCAAAACAATCGAGAGCGCAAGACCGAGGCGTTGTCCCTCTGAGAGGTCACGTGGATGCGTTGACGGATCAACACCTGGAACAATCCGATCGAGCACCGTTCGTGTCGTCCCGTTTGTAAGTCCTGCGTCACGGTCTGACGCGCTGCATTCGGCCGCAACCGTGTCGTGGTAGAGCAACACACCACTGTCTTGCGGAACTAAACCAGCAACGCGGACGACGTCACGTGCAGACAGCCGATGCGGCTGTGATCCCATGACTTGCACTGCTCCAGAAGCCGGCTCTCGCAAACCCACAAGGTGATTGAGGAGGGTCGACTTTCCCGCGCCATTGCGGCCCATCAGCGCAACAACTTCACCGGCACGGAATTCAACATCAACCCCGCGAAGTGCAGTGACTGGGCCGTAGGACGCCTGCAATCCATTCGTGGTGGCAATGACTTCACCGGGTGATCGAGTCGCGCGACTGAAGTGAGCCGAATCGACCGACGCGAGTTGTTCGCGAAGCGGACCGGCAACGCGGCGTGCATCTCGAACTGAAAGCGGAAGAGGAGCCCACCCGGCCAAGCGTCCAAGTTCAACAACGGGAGGCGCGACCGATGACTGACCAAACACCTCGGCAGGAGTACCGACAACGACTTGACGGCCATCGCCCGGAACCATCACGATGCGATCGGCGTATTGCACCACACGCTCAAGACGGTGTTCAGCGATCAGCACGGTGATACCGAGGTCGTGCACCAAGCGGGTCAAAGCAGCAAGCACTTCTTCGGCTGCAGCTGGGTCAAGAGCAGAGGTCGGCTCATCGAGCACCAGAACACGAGGCCCTGCTGTCAGCACCGAACCAATCGCAACGCGCTGTTGCTGACCACCAGAAAGAGAGGCCAGCGGGCGATTGCGAAGCTCGTGCAAACCCAGAAGATCCAAAATATCCTCGACGCGGCGGCGCATAACATCGGGGGCAACACCCAGATTTTCCATTGCGTACGCGAGTTCGTCTTCGACGTAATCAGTCACAAAACCTGCAGCCGGATCTTGCCCAACAACTCCGACGACATCGGCGAGATCGCGCGGCGGTACCGCTGAGGTACTGAGTCCATCGATCGTGACCGATCCTGCGAGGACTCCGCCCGAGAATCTCGGCACCAAACCGTTCACTGCTCGAAGCAGCGTCGACTTACCCGAACCAGTAACGCCAACTACAAGGCAAAGTTCACCTTCAGGAACCTCAAACGAAACATCGACGAGTGTGGGCGCCGACGCCTCTGGATAGGTGATCGTCACGTGCTCGAACCGGATCACGCCGCTACCGCCATAGTTGAAGGAGCAACCAGCGCTGGTGGGCGCGGAGCACACCACGCCGGGAGTGCGGCAACGAGGAGCCCGACGACAGCAAGGACGGGAACGGCGGGAACCTCTAGCGGATTCGTTGATGGATTCAGCGCGTCACCCATACGACTTACAGAGACGAACGAACCGAACGCGACAACGCCTGCGAACGAAACAATCCACTCCGGAGCCGCCCACGGGTCTGGGCGATACCGAGTGCGCGTGGTCGAACGTCCCCCGGCAATGAGCGCACCAAGTAGTGCAGCAGCCCCCAGTGCGAGAGCGGGGACCCGGAAAAGCGCTGGAGCGCCAGGATCAAGAAGACCGTAGGAACCAACTGCGATTGCAACGAGACCCAACAGCACAAGTCCGATCGAACGACGACGAACTGCCACCGAACTCGAACCACGTCGGCCATAGCCACGGCTATCCATTGATGCCGCAAGAGCAACGGCACGGTCTAATGCACCTTCGAGCACAGGAAGTGCCGACGCTGTCCATGCCCGCACACCTCGGTCCGATCGACCGCGCAATCGCCGAGCTTCACGAACTTGGCGGGACGCAACAATTGCCTGCGGAGCAAACGTGAACGCAATTGTCACGGCAACCCCTGCTTCGTACAACACCGTTGGAAGTGCTCGAAGCATTCGATAGGGACTGCAGAGTGATGTTGCTGCACCGAAACATGCGAGTACTGCGGCGAGTCGAAGGCCTTGATACAGCGCAGCCATGAGTGACTCGAGCGTGACAGGTCCGCCGAGACTCACACCCGCCGCCCAGTCAGGAAGCGTGACTTCAGGAATTGTGAACAACGTCATGCCTGAAACGCGCACCCCAAACAGAATCTGGAAGACAACGCGAACGATGATCACGATCATCCCGAGTCGTAAACAACTCGCAAACGATCGCGACCATGGAACATCGGCTCGCCGTGAAACAACGACCCAACCAGCAACGGCAATAATGAGACAGAGAAGAACTGGATTCGTCGTGCGCAACGCGCATGCCGACAATGCGACGGCCCAAAGCCACCATGCCCCCGGGTGCAACAGCCGTGGAGCGCTCATCGGGACCTTCGAGTCTGCACCCACGCGCCGCCGGCCATCACGGCGATCAGAACGAACACCGCCGCGATCCCGATCCAGCGACCAGTCGTCGAGTGCGTTGTGCTGGAGGAGGCGAGGGCAACGGCTCCAACAGCAACTGAGTCGTCGACTGTCGTTGAGGAGGAAACTCCATCGACGCTCGTGTCCCCCGAAGGGTCAACACGCGCTTCGCCAGTGCTCGGCGAAGTCGAGGGAACCACGGCGGAACGAGCACCCGAACTCGGAGAATCACCGGCACCACTCGGTGGCGCGAGCGACGAAAGGTCGGGAAGCGATGGAAGGCTCGGAGCAAGCGCAGGAAACAGCGAACGTGCGGGCCCAATGCGAGGGGGCGGGTCTTGTCCGTTTCCTGCACCACTCACGTAGCGCCAACCTTCAATATCGCCGTCGGAAAGTCGGCGAGTGAAGGGGTTGAAGTTCCCGTAGACCCACGAACCCGAAGAACCGTTGAAGTACGCCCAGTATTCAAATCCCCCGGCGCTGCGATCACCGCAACCCGATGCGGGACGACCATCGATCGCGCAAAGCAGACCACTCGAGCCGTAACGCGGAGCACCAGTTCCAAGTTCGCTGCCCCGTCGCGCCAACAGTTGAGATCCCGTGGTTCCGGCGGCAACCACCAAACACGTTGCCGATGCCCCTCCTCCGAGATCACTCGCATCAACAACGAGAACGACACGAATTTCTCCGCCTGCAATCGGACCCGAACATGAGGACGCGCCCGCCGGCGATGCTCCACCAACCACCACGCCCGCCAGCGCTGCAATTCCCAGAAGCGCTGCACCGAGCGCCCGACGTGCGCGCCGAAGCGACGAGCGCTTCATTGCAGTCTGCTTCATTGCAGTCTGAGAGAGAGGAAGAGTCACGGTGCGGGCCACTCGGGGTGGGTTGGTGCCGGAAGAGGGTGCGAGACCCGACTGGACTACGGACCAAGGCCGCCGACCGAACCGAGCCCCACCTCCCGTAATCCGACGACGGTTCTGTGATGGAGCATTTCCCCCCGAGCAGGCAGTCCGGCTCGTGACCGCCCGAAGAATCTCTCCAGTGGCCACCTACGGTTGCGGGTCAGCGCCGGAATCGGACCGGCTTCCCCTACTGCGGTGGGTCAAGTTGTGGACACACCCCACCACACAGGTGGCCCCCCGTCAATCACCATATGCCGCACTCCCCCGACAGGCGGTTTTGCGGCAACTGCCCGTATCCTCACACCATGACAACTGAACCGAGCCTGCCCCCCGGACTGACAGCAGTCGCCGAAGCGCTCGGTTCAGCATTGGGAGAGGTCCGGCTCCGTATTGGGCGGGAGCTCCGCACCATCATCGCCGGCGACAACGCCCCGGTTCGCGATCTCACCAAACCAATAGAGGGTGATCCAGGCCTTTTCGGCCCAGACAGCATCACTTGGAGGGTCCACTCTGACGCCTCAATGCTCATTGCGGGAGTCCGAGCCCTTCTCGTGCAGACGATGCACCCACTCGCTATGGCGGGAGTTGCCGACCATTCCGATTACCGGCGCCATCCGCTCGACCGGCTCGCAAACACCAGCCAATTCGTTGCCGCCACCACATTCGGCACCACCGAGCAAGCAGATGCAGCGTTTGCGCTTGTGACCCGCGTTCACCAGCGAGTCGTCGGAACCGCGCCTGATGGTCGCGAGTACTCCGCCAACGATCCACACCTCCTTTCGTGGGTTCACCATGCGGAAGTCGATTCGTTCTTGCGCTCCTATCAGCGCTACGGAGCGAAGAAGTTGAGCTCGTTTGAGGCTGACCGCTATGTCAATGAGATGGCTGTCATCAATGACCGCCTTGGTGGCGAATACGCGGCCCGCTCAGTCGCCGAACTCGACGAGTGGATGCATGCCATTCGCCCAGAACTCGAAGCTGGACAACAGGCAAAAGACGCGGCGCGCTGGCTCATGCTTGCCCCTCTTCCTCTCGCCGCCCGCCCGGCATATGGCGTGATTGCTCCCGCCGCTGTGGGGCTCCTGCCCACGTGGATGCGCGAGGAACTCAAACTCCCACTGGTTCCAGCACTTGATCCGATCATTGTTCAGCCCGCAGCACGAGCACTTCTTCGCACACTTACGTGGGCAATCGAAGGCGCGTTCGAAGCGGACGCGGCCTGATCACACACTGAATTTGCGACGGGCGTCGTTCAGACGCCGTAGCCACCGTCGATATCGAGCATCTGCCCCGTAATGAAATCGGCGCGGTCAGAAGCTAGGAAACACACTGCTTCGGCAATGTCGACTGCGTCGCCGAACTTCCGCAACGGGATGTTCCGCATTGTGACCTCAAGGGCCGCGTCGTCAAGGTCGCCTGAGGCCATGAGTCGTGCCGCCATGCCATCAGTGAGCATTCCCGGTCCGACGCAGTTAGCACGAACCCCGAAGCGACCCTCTTCAGCAGCGAGCGCGCGCACAACCGCTTCGACCGCACCCTTCGTACCTGACGACAATCCGTCACGAACTGGGTATCGACGTGTCGCAGCAGTTGTAACCGCCACGATGCTGCCGCCAACCTTGCGCAAGTGTTCAAGCGCTGGCTGCACGATATTGAAGAACGCGACCGCCTCACCTTCGATTTGCGCCCGATAGGCCGACGGCTGAACTCGACTCAAATGCATCTGAGTCACATGCGGTCCGGCTGCGTGCACGAGGGTATGGATTCCACCGAACTCCGCAACCGCAGTCGCAACAACAGACGCAGCAATGGACTCATCGACAAGATCGGCGGGCATCGCCATCACGCGAACGTCAAGATCCGAAAGTTCAGCGATGATTGCATCGGCAGCATCGCGATTCGATCGGTAGGTGAAGAGCACGTCACTTCCACGTTCGGCCAACATCCGCACAATCGCAGCACCAATGCCGCCACTTCCACCGGTAACGACAGCGACACCGCTGCGGTCTGCAAAATCGTTCACGAATGCTCCCCAATTGAGACGTGCCCGAACACCGTACCCGTCGTCACTGCTCGGTCGACACGCGAGGCCTTCTCATCGGACAAACTCACCGGATGAATCGCACCGAGGGCGAACCGCTACGACTCTGTTTCGTATGTCTGGGCAATATCTGCCGCTCGCCAACTGCAGAGGGCATCATGCGTTCACTCGTCACTGACGCTGGCTTGTCGAATTCGGTGGAGATTCACAGCGCTGGAACGGCTGGTTGGCACAGAGGTGAACTTCCCGACAAACGGGCTCGAGCGGAAGCACAACGTCGTGGGATTGAGCTCACGTCACGGGCCAGCACGTTCCTTCCCGGTGATGCTTCGTTCTACGACCTGGTCTTGGCAATGGACAGCACCAATGAACGCGACCTCCGAGACCGCACCGATCCTGCCCTCCATTACCGGATCGTTCGGCTTCGCACGTTCGACCCCGCACTCACACCCGCAGACCCATGGGACGGCGATGTCCCTGACCCGTGGTCGGGCGGCGACGACGGGTTCATTGCTGTCTACGACCTCATCGAAGACGCGTGTCGGGGACTTTTGGTTCACCTCCAGTCGAACCGACTCCTGTAAGGCCACGCCCTCACTGCCGAGAAACCCGGCCGTAGTATCGGAACGTGACGGCATCAGGAACAGAGATCGCGGGCAACGCTTCCGCGACTCGCTCAGAGGACGATCCGCAACCTTCGATTGATCGCCGGCTTGTCGTTGCTGTTGTCGCATTGCTCGCCATCATTCTCGGGTGGCTCCTGTATCGGCTCTTCACTTCTGACTGGCTGCCGATTGGCGACTACCGCACACTCCAACTGCGCGTTAGCGATGTCGGTAGATCAGAGACACCAATCGTCGGGGTGTACTCCCGTTATCAGTGGAACCATCCGGGACCATTGTTGTTTTACCTCCTTGCGATCCCCTACCGACTCAGCGGTTCTTCGCCACTCGGCCTGCTTTTTGGCGCGCTCGTCATCAACCTCGGCGTGATCGCTTCAACACTCTGGATCGCAGCGCGTGCCGGTCGTCGAGCCGTCGTACTTGTTGGTTTCTTCCTCGCCCTTCTCTGCCTTGGAATGAACCCCGCGGGGTTGGCCGATCCCTGGAATCCGGAATTCGTCATTCTCTCCGTCTTCGCTGCCGCAGTTGCATGCTGGCGCGTTCTCTTCGGCGACCGAGTCGCAGCAGTCGCACTGATCGCGATTGGATCCTTCGCAGTGCAGTGCCATGTCGGCAGCGCGCTTCCAGTGGCCCTGCTCATCGGAATTGGCGTTGTTGCGCTCCTCGTTCGCACATTCACGGGAACCGAGCGTTCACGCGATCGCCGAACGGCACTGATTGCCGGAGCCATCGCGATTCTCTGTTGGATTCCACCCCTCATCGATCAGCTCACAAATTCTCCCGGAAATCTCCGTCTGATTTTCGCCTTCCTTCAAAATCCACCACGCGCAACAACCGGTATCTCAACCGGCCTTGAGATCACGTTTCGGTTCCTGTCAATCCCGGGCAATTGGGTTCGCGGTGAGGAACCAACTCTTCTCAACTCGGCAATCGACACATCGGGTTGGGCCTTTCCATGGGCCCTTCTTGGTCTCGCCGCTGCTGGATGGTGGGCGTGGCGCAAGCAATGGCGTAATGAACTCGCACTTTGCGCAATCGCAGGAGCACTCGTTCTTTCGGGGATCATCGCCGCATCACGAATCGTCGGAGCACCATCGCCGTACCTGCTCCGTTGGATGTGGGCGATCGCTGCGTTCACATGGCTCGCTATCGCTGCGGTTGCATTGCGCCAAATAGCGCTTGCGTCGTTTGGTCGTAAACACGCAACGAACCTCGTTGCTGTTGCCACGATCCTCGTACTGATTGCAATGCTTGTCCGCGGCGTAAACCTCACGCCTCTACGTCTTTCCAATAGTTGGACTCGTGCGATCGCAGCAATCACACCTCCAGTACTTGCGGCCATCAAGGACGTACCCGGGCCGATCATCTTGAGTGACGGTTACGGCATCGACGGTTCAGCGGGACTCGATCTCCTCGCTCGCGCTGAAGAGGCCGGCCTTGACGTTCGCCGCAGTCCGAGTTGGGCGTACATCTATGGCAACAAGCGAACGATCGATCGATCGCAAGCTGCGACCGAAGTCCTCTTCCTCACTGAATCAGCTCGTCTCGCAACACTGGCCGATCCGTACTACCGCGAGATCTTCACCTACGACCCTCTCTCGCCAGATCAACGCGCGGAATTCGATGTTCTCGTCGCGAAGTACGCCAGCTTCGATGCTCCAGAGGGAATGTCGCCAGCCGACGCAGCCCGCGCCCGAGAACAACTGCTTGAGTCGTGGGTGACCGAACAACTCGCGAGCCAGTCGCCGAGTGAAGATTTCAAGAGATACATGAAACTCCTACTCGACGGACCAATTGTCTCGGTCTTCATTTCAAATGGGCCACCTCGGCCGTAGCGACACTCCTGACGCCGAAGCCATCGGCATCACCGGAAGTAGCATCGGCATGTCGTGACCGCTTCCTCTGCCTCCGTCCCTGCAACTGGCCCTGCCATGAAGCTCCGACCCCGAGCACGGCTTGCGGTAGCCGCAGGTCGCATCGTTGCGTGGGCATCGCGAGTTGTGCATTTCGGCACTGGTTCGGTCATCGGCGGACGCGTCTCGCTATTGATCGACAAAAACCTCCTTGCCGAACTCACCGCGTCGCGTGACGTCGCCATCGTGAGTGCAACGAATGGAAAGACGACAACCACAAAGTTGCTGTCGACAGCCCTCGGGTCCAATCGTCCTGTGGTGTCGAATTGGCTCGGAGCAAACATGACTCCGGGAATCGTTGCGGCACTCGCTTCGGCGAACCCAACCGATACCGCAGTTCTTGAAGTCGATGAACGCTGGGTTGATCCGGTTCTCCGGGCAACAAACGCCAACACCGTTGTCCTACTTAATTTGAGTCGCGATCAGCTGGACCGAACCCAAGAAGTCCGAAAACTCGCCGAACAGTGGCGCAGCGCCCTCACTGCTACCCCGCCGAATGTCGTTCTTGCCAATGCCGACGATCCCCTCGTGACGTGGGCTGCACTCGCAGCACCGAACGTCATCTGGATTGCCACCGGACAGGAATGGACCGCTGACGCTTCGGGGTGTCCCGCATGTTCCGGTCGAATCGATTTCGTTGACGGCTCATGGGCATGCACCTCTTGTGATCTACAGAAACCCACGATCGATGTCGCAGTGACTGAAGATGGCATTTCTCTCCAGGGCAAGATATTTCGAGCACCACTTGCGCTGCCCGGTCGGGTCAATCGGGTGAATGCGGCGTTTGCTCTCGCGGCCTCTTCCGCATTGGGTGCCGATCTCAACCAAGCCTTCGATGCACTCGATGACGTCACCGAAGTTGCGGGCCGCTACCGCGTCGCCACTTTCAACGGCACGAATATTCGACTTCTCTTGGCAAAGAATCCTGCTGGTTGGCACGAGGCACTCGAGTTACTTGAAGGACCCAGCACGCCGCTTGTCATCGCTATCAACGCGCGTATTGCCGATGGCCATGATCCTTCATGGCTTTGGGATGTCGCCTACGAACGCGTCGGAGACCGACTTGTGATTGCGATCGGAGAACGACGCCATGACCTTGCCGTTCGCTTTCGCTACGGGAATATCAACCACAGTGTCGCCGACAGTCTCGAAGATGCTCTGGCGCTCATTCGTCAATCACCCGACTTCGATACGTCAGTTCCCATCGATGTCGCTTCGAATTACACCGCGTTTCAAGATCACCTCGAAAAGGTTGGTGGCGTGCTGTGACGTCGACCCCACCTACCAATCGCGCCGAGTCGGCGGTTCGAATCGTCTCGCTCTACCCCGACCTTCTCGGGACATATGGAGATGGCGGCAACGCACTCGTGCTTTCACGTCGCCTTGAATGGCGCGGCATTGAGGTTGAACACATCTCCGTCGACGCTGGAGCACCAGTACCCGATTCCGCCGACCTGTACCTCGTAGGTGGCGGCGAGGACGGACCTCAGGTGCAGGCCACTCGCGAACTCGACCAAAGTCAAGGGCTCCACCGCGCTGTCGACAAAGGCGCGGTCGTTCTTGCGGTTTGCGCCGGTATGCAAATACTCGGCCATACATTCCCCGATGCCACCGGTACGAGCCGCAGCGGACTCGGACTTCTCGACTGCGAAACCGTTCGCGTCGATCGCCCACGTGCAGTCGGCGAGCTCCTCACAACCAATGCACGGCTCACCACTGCTCACGGAGTGGTAGAGCTTGGGCAACTCACCGGTTTCGAAAATCATGCGGGTCGGACGATCCCCGGACCGACCTCGGTTTCACTCGGAGCCGTCGAAGTTGGCGAAGGAAACGGCGATGGTTCCGAGGGTGTTGTAACTGGCACCGTGGTGGGTACCTATCTCCATGGCCCCGCACTTGCCCGCAATCCCCGACTCGCCGATGCGTTACTCGAGTGGATTGTGGGACCGGCTGTGATGATCCCGCTTCATGACCCAGACGTTGATGCGCTGCGAACTGAACGGATTGCTGCAGCACGCGATCATGAACTCGCTCCACGCCGATCATGGCGAGACATTCTGAGGCGTTCATGACTGGCGCACGAATGGACTCTCGCCGATCGGCGCGCTCGATCGCACAAGTGGTGCTCCTCACTGCGTCGCTTGTCCTTCTCCTCCTCGGCGATGTGCTCGCCTTCAATCAACTCGCGACGCAATCCGCGACTGACGCGATTCTCCAGCTCATCGTCTTTGCCATCGGCGGCGCCGGAATCTTCGAATGCTTGCGACGAGCACTGTGCTCAGACTCCGCCCTCGCTCGCGGGTCAGCTCTCATCCCAGGGCTATTGGGCCTTGCTGCGCTCATTTCATGGCGCACACAGGCGCCAATCGGATGGTTCGTCGCTCTCACCGTTGGAGCGACGATCTTTCTCGGCGTGATCACGGTCCGTTCACTCTGGGGTCCGGCCGCGCGTGAAGGATCAGAGTCAGCTCAACTTGTCGGTCTCCTGTGCCTGGCCCAGACGATTGTCTTCGCTTATGTCGCCGCTTTCGCCGCGATCGACGCAGGGCCAGCTCTCTTCGGATAAGTCCTCGACAGATCAACGGCCCTAGCGCTAGCTGCCGACGGATCGGGCTCCTGCCGAAAATTCACATCTGACCGAACGCTCACTCGATTGCAACCCCTATCGTGTCGGCATGACACTCAATGTTGGAGACACCATCCCTTCCGTCGATCTCTATGTCATGGGCGCAGCAGGACCCGAAAAGGTCAACACCGCCGATGTCCTTGGATCAGGAAAAGTTGTTCTGTTCGCCGTTCCGGGAGCGTTCACACCCGGCTGTTCAAAAGTTCATCTTCCCGGCTTTGTTCAGCAGGCCAATGAACTGACCGAGAAAGGCGTCGATCGCATCGCGTGCATCTCGGTTAACGATGCATTCGTTATGGGCGCATGGGGCGACGACCAGCAGGTTGGCGACTCCATCACGATGCTCGCCGACGGCAACGGTGAATTCACCGAAGCCATGGGCCATGTGATGGACGGGACTGGATTCGGTCTTGGAATTCGCTCGAAGCGCTACGCCGCAATTATTGAGAACGGCGTTATCACCAATCTTGATATCGACGAGGCTGGTGGCGTCGACGTCAGTTCCTGCTCAGCAGTCATCGGGCGTCTCTAAGGGCGTCCTCGTATCGAACAATCTACGAAGTTTGTATTCAGGTCTGGGTTCTGCCCAGACCTGAATCGCGCGTGGGCTCAGATCGAACGTCCGGCGAGGTAACCGGTTCGCACCGCGCCCTCGATGTATCCGACCGCTGCCGCATCGCCAACAACTCGCACATCGAAACCATCGGCGATCAATTGATCGGCGATCGATTCGTCGGAATGCACACCGCTTGCGATGACGACTGCATCGGCGCGAACAGTGTGCGTTTCCTCACCGGTGCGATACGTCAGGCTGCTCTGGCTGATTGCCACCAGTTCCGCGCCGGTCACGAACTCAACGCCGTGAGTTCGGGCCTCGTGAAGCGCGCGTGCCCGTCGAGGATGGGCCATCTCGAGGCCGAGTTTCTCGCCCTCTTCGAGGACGGTGACGATTCGGCCGCGCTCGGCGAGATATTCCGCAAGTTCAACACCCACCAAACCGCCGCCTACGACAACGACACGTTTGCCGATTGGCATCCATCGCTTGGATAACGAACGAACACGGTCCATCGACGACATGAAACCAAGTGATCGGCCGATCGAAACGATGATGCGGCGATGGAACGGGAGGCGAGCCGCAGCGGCGGGATCATCTCCGGTAAGCAGCGCACGCAGGTCGTCTCCCGAAAACACATGTGGCAGATCGGCGCCGGGAACGCTTGGACGCTCGCGGCGAGCCCCGGTTGCAACCACGACAACATCGGCATTGAGTTCACGCAACAACGAAGCCGTCACTGGAGTCGAGGTGCGCACGTCAACATCAAGGCGCTTGATCTCTGTTGTGAGATAACGAACCAATTCCGCATTCATCGGAGTTGTCAGCGAAGAGAACCGAGCAGTTCCGCCGAGATGCGGGGACTTTTCAAGCAACGTCACTGAATGGCCACGGACTGCCGCCACTCGTGCGGCTTCCATGCCACCTGGACCGCCGCCGACAACAACGATGTGTCGCCGCTGCTCCGCAGGAGAAAGCGGGCCTTCGTCGTAATGGCCCAGCTCAGCGTTGACCGCACAGATAGGCGCCCCGTCCCAGAAGTTCTGAGCGACACAGACAAAGCAATTGATACAGGTTCGAACCCGGTCTGGAGTTCCGGAGAGCAACTTTGCGGGAATCTCCGGATCGGCGAGAAGTTGTCGACCCATGGAGACAAAATCGCAATCTCCATTCTTGATGTGATTTTCCGCGGCATCGGGAAGGATCCGGCCCACCGCTATAACAGGGATCGACACTGCCATTTTCACCACTGCTGCAAAACCGATGTATTGATCGGGCTGCCACGGAAGGGGTCCGTTGGTGAAACCAATGCCCATCGAGTTCGGGCCCGATGCCGAGACATGGATTGCATCTGCGCCTGCGGATTCAGCGACGACCGCATACTCGGCACAAAGTTCAGGCGTAATCCCGCCGTCGACGTACTCGCGGCCATCAAGGCGAACGATGATTCCGAACTCAGCCCCGCATCGAGCGCGGATCGCCGTAATGATTTCAACAAGCAAGCGAGCTCGATTTTGCGTTGTGCCGCCGTACTCGTCGTCCCGAAGGTTGTAGTGAGGCGAGAGGAATGTTGAGATCAGATAACCATGAGCGGCGTGAATTTCGACGCCGTCGAAGCCGGCTTTCTTCACTCGTTCCGACGCGTCTGCGAACTGTTCGACGACCCACGCGATGTCGTCAGTGGTTGCAGCACGTTGCTTGGCACGCTTGCCGCCAGTGAGTCCTGCCATCTTCATCAGTTCGTCCATGGTGATGGCACTCATGTCGGACTCGTCGTTCGGAAGCGGAACCGACGGAACAAGTTGTTCGCGGTCCTGCATTGCGTCAACGCCGGCGGTCTTCCCGTGGTGGCAAATCTGCACGACCATTTTTGATCCGTGATGATGCACGGCATTTGCTAACCGCGTTAGTCCCGGAATGAAGCGGTCATCTGACAGTGCTGGTTGATGAAGTGATGTCGCACCTATCGGCCATGCGACCGCAGAGGTCTCCAGGATCAGCAGCCCCACCCCGCCTCGAGCACGAGCCTCGTAATGCGCGATGTTGAGATCAGTGATAGCCCCGTCCTCGCAACTGTTTTGGTCCATCGCTGGAAGCACAATTCGATTGCGGGTGTGGATCGGGCCGATACGACCCTGCGAGAGAAGAGTGGGGTGAGGCACACCTCAATCCTACGGCCCCTCACCGAAGCGCCCGACCTCGGAAGATGGTGCCCCCGAACGCGATGGTGCCCCACCGCAGCGGGGCACCAATCACAACAACTCCACAGCGCTCTTGCGCTGCAGCGAGATCAGCTAACGACCTTGGACTTCAGCTTGTCGAACTCGGCCTGATCGATGACGCCGCGGTCCTTGAGGTCGGCGAGACGATGAAGTTCGTCGGCCGGTGTGGTGCCGGCAGCGTTGCGGATGTAGTTCTGCATCGCCGCATCCTGAGCCTTTGCCGCTTCGATCGCATGCTGGTTCATCTTGCCGCCGCGCACGATGAGGTACGCAAGCACGCCAATCAAGGGAGCAGCGAAAATCGCAACGACCCAGATGGCCTTGTGCACGCCACCCATGTCTGGGCTGCGGAAGATGTCAATAAAGACGCTGATCGCCAGCCAGATCCAGATAAAGAAACAGGTGAAGTAGAGCATGGCCAAAAGGACCTCGCCCAAACCCCAATTTGTGCTCGCTGCAAACATCAAAGCCTCCTGTGTGCCGTTTCCGACACGTCGAACGGCGCGAGACGGTCTCTCGCGACGTGAAGAGACTACCTAGTGCTGACGTTCAGGTGAGGCACTTCGACCGTTTTCTGTGTTCCTACCGGTTCAGGGTGTTATCGCTGTCCGATAGACCGGTTCTGCTGCAACCTGACGTCGGAACAACGCTCGCTGCAGCGCATCGAGAAGTACATCTCGGGTTTCACGAGGATCAATGAGTTCATCGAAACCAAGAGTTGCCGCAGATCGGTATGAAGCTTGAAGTTCGGCATCGCGAAGCATCGCGGCTTCGTCGGCATCGGCATTGGTTGCCTTGCTCATCGCACTTGCGCCCATCGCTCCAAGCGTCGCACCCGGATAAGCAAACGTTGCGGACTGGTTATCGAAACCAACAAGCGTCATCACCATCGAACCAAAGCCATAGGCCTTTCGCAGTGTGAGATGCAGTTTCGGACTTGACGCTTGCGTCTGTGCAGCAAACATCCGAGCGCCCGAACGCAATACCCCCTCACGCTCCGACGCACTACCCGGCAACATTCCTGGATTGTCAGCGAGAAACACCAGTGGAATATGAAACGAATCGGCAACCATGATGAAGTGCGCTGCCTTGTCAGCGGCAGACGCATCAATAGAACCTGCGAGCACGGTCGGCTGATTCGCGATGAGTGCGATCGATTCACCCCCGAGTCGAGCGAGGCCGCAAATCATTGACGTCCCAAAACCGGGCTGCACCTCAAACCACGATCCATCGTCGACGATGACGTCAAGCACTGCTCGCATATCGTACACACGACGCGAGTCACTCGGAATGATCGAAAGCAATTCATCGGTCGAACGGAATCCTTGGTCCGCGCTTTCGGCGGCCGGAAGATGGGGGGCATATCCCCACGCGCTTGACGGGAAAAACGATAAGTACACGCGCAACATGTCGAGGGCGGTTTCGTCGTCGGGAGCGACGTTGTGGATGAGCCCGCTCGGCACCGCAACCGACGGACCGCCAAGGTCTTCTTTTGTGACATCTTCGCCAAGAGATTCGCGAACAACGGGGGGGCCGGCTGTGAAGACTGCCGCATCGGCAGTCATCACGCTGAAATCCGACATCGGGACAATGAGTGCACCGTGACCAGCCGATGGACCCATCACTGCGCTTAGCACCGGTACCTTGCCGGAACATTTGGCTTGGATGAGCAGATCGGTCGGAGCTCGACCACCGCCACCGCCGCCGCGATGACCGGCCCCTTCAAGCAACATGATCAATGGAATTCGTTCAGCAAGCGCGAGTTCCGCTAGGCGATAGCGCTTCGACGAGCTGCCCGGTCCGATCGAACCAGCAAGCACAGTGAAATCCTCTGCGCCGATCATCACGGGGCGACCGTCGATGCGGCCGGCACCTGCGACGATGCCGTCGCAAGGAACATCGCCAACGAGCGTTCCGAGTTCACGGAACGAACCAGGATCGAGCAGGTAGTCGATTCGCCCGCGAGCGTCGAGCTGTCCCTTCGCATGACGCTTGGCGAGTCGCTCCTCGCCGCCCATTGCCCGCGCTTCTTCCCGACGTTGCGCGAGGTCCTCGAGCGCCGGCCCCCAACCCCCGGGCAACTCTGAAGGCTGTGATGTGTCGCTTTGACTCACGAGTTCTCCTGCGAATAATTGATCAAGGCCAGGGTGGCGATCTCTCCGGCGTGCAATGAAGCGTACGGCCCGCGCCGACTGCCGGATGTTGTTCCTCAAATCCATCGGCCGCAACTGGGTACTTGAACCGTCGAACTGTCCAGTCCATTCGGCCAACTCGCAGCCACCGACTACGGTTCGCCACGACAGCGGGGGGAGTCATATGACAACAGACATCGATGCGCTACTTGCGCAGGCCAGTCAACTCGCAAGTGGACTCACCGACTTTGGTGATCCCTCGTTTCGTGAAGGACTCGAGGTCTTTCTCGACTCTGCGACGACCGAAGGGCAACTGACAGAGATCGGCACCGCAGCAGCCGAGGGCATGGCACTGGGCAATCTCGTCAATCGCCTCAATGTTGTCGAGTGGCACCGCACACATCCGGAGTTGGCATCGACTCGTGTCGAGTCCCCGATTTTTCTCATCGGCTTACCGCGAACGGGAACGACGGCGCTGAGTCACTTACTTTCCGCCGATCCGAAAAATCGCTCGTTGCTCGGCTGGGAGATCAACGAGTCTGTTCCGCCGCCCACCACTGCCACCTACCGAACAGATCCTCGTTTCCTTGCAGCGATGGAAGCTCCGGACATGCTCGGAATGATCAATCCCGAGTTCAAGGCAATTCATCACGATCCGCCCGATATGCCGCTTGAGTGCGCAACGGTTTTGGGTCAGCATTTTTCAAGCCTGCACTTATCGACAACGTTCAACTTGCCGTCGTATATGGAGTGGGTGCGATCGAACGATCACACCCAAGCCTACGAATGGCATAGAGCTGTTCTTCAGGTACTGCAATCGGAGTGCCCCGGACAATGGCAACTGAAATCGCCTGTGCATCTCATTGACCCGTCTGCGTTGGCATCGGTCTACCCCGATGCACGTTTTGTTCTCACCCATCGCGACCCAGTCAATGTGATTGCCTCAGCATGCAATTTGGTGCGCGTCCTGGCCGGAACATTCACCGATGCCGATTGGCGTCCCTATATCCGAGAGACATGGCCCGAGGTCATCGGAACGCTTCTTGATAATCAAAACGCGTTTCGCGACGCCCAAATTGCTCAGGGACGGGCCGATGCGTTCGTCGACATCGCCTATTCCGACCTCGTGGCCGATCCGATTGCCACCATTGCATCGCTCTATGACGAACTTGGCGAGACATTTACTCCCGAAGCGGAAGCAGCGATGCGAGCCCATAGCGCCGAACACAAAAAGGACCGATTCGGTTCCCACTCCTACTCCCTAGAAGACTGGGACCTTGACCGTGACGAACTCACCGAACGAGTTCAGCCGTACCTCACTCGATACGCCGCATTTCTGGAGTAACTATGTCTGACATCGAACGCCTTCTCGACGAGAACGACACGATTGGCCTCGCTTCGCTCGTCGCCGCCGGTGAAGTGAGCAGCGTGGAGCTCATCGAAGCTTCAATTTCACGCATCGAGTCCCGAAACCCCACACTCAACGCGGTCGTTGCCAAGCGCTACGACGAGGCACGTGCCGAAGCCGTCAATGTCCCGGCAACCTCACCCATCGCCGGTGTTCCATTCCTCGTCAAAGACCTCAATTGCGATGTTGCTGGCCTCCCTTCAACAAAGGGAAGCCGGCTGTTCGCCGACGTCGTTGCCACCGAGGATTGCGAGCTCACCAAGCGTTTCAAAGCCGCCGGCCTTCTCATTCTCGGCAACACCAATACCCCCGAATTGGGGAAAGCCCCCGTTACCGAATCAGTGCTCTTCGGCCCAGCTCGCAATCCATGGCGACTCACGCATTCGACAGGTGGCTCCTCGGGCGGTTCCGCCGCGGCCGTCGCGGGCGGGATGGTCACCGCTGGACATGCAAACGATGGCGGTGGCTCGATTCGGATTCCAGCTTCGGAGTGCGGATTGTTCGGACTGAAGCCCACAAGAGGGCGCACACCAACCTGGCCTGCAGCGGCATCGTTTTCCTACCCAATGGGAATCGGACACGCAGTGACACGAACCGTCCGCGACAGCGCAGCGATTCTCGATGCGATCTCGGGCCCGCTTGCCGGCGATCCGTATCCGTCGCCGCCTGCACCCGCAGCCGGCTCCTTCCTTGCTGCTCTTGACCGCGACACACCGAAGCTCCGCATCGGCTTTAGCACTGCATCTCCTGCAGGAAAAGAGATGCACCCCAAAGTCATAGAAGCAATTTTGCGCACCGCCCGAACACTGGAATCACTCGGCCACGAGGTTGATGAATGTGCTCCCGAATGGGACGTTTCGATGCCAGCAAATTCGCTTGCCGTCGTTATGGGTGCCGCTGGAGCGAAGACGATCGAAGACCGACTCGCACAACTTGGCCGAGAAATCAATGACGATGACATTGAACCATTCACTCGGTTCATTCACGACCGCACGTTCACACTCGGGCCGCTTGATCTCATTGCTGCGCTGCAACAAATCGAATTTGTAAGCAGAGATGTTGCGCGTTTCTACGATACGTACGACGTTTGGCTGACGTCCACGCTGCCAGTCACGGTTCCCGAACTCGGAGTCATCGACACCACCAATGTTGAGTCAGTGTTCGCACATGCAGGACGCTTCTCGGAACTCACCGCGGTCTTCAACGTGACGGGTCAACCCGCTGCGTCGATTCCCGCGGGATTCGACGACAATGGGCTACCAGTCGGTATCCAAATTGTTGGTCGGCACTGCTCTGAAGAGATGCTGCTGCAACTTGCAGCGCAACTTGAGGCTGCCGCGCCGTGGCCGACCCTCGCGCCGTGGTCTGCTGACGCTGCGTCCTGACGCTTTACCAAAGTCATCCACTCCTTGGGCGTGCTAGAACCAGACCCATGTCCGGGGGGAACACAGAAGTGCAGTCGACCGATGTCGCGTTGCCAAAAATTCCTGCAACCGCGTGGGCGGTGCTTGGCATTCTGAGTTTCGGTCGCGAACTCACTGGCTATGACATCAAGAATTGGTCCGACGCCATTCTCCACTTCTTTTACTGGAGTCCAGCCACCAGCCAGATCTACACGGAACTCCGCCGGCTTGAGGACCTCGGCCTCGTCGCAAGTCGCACCATGGCTCGCGACGAAGTTCGCGAAAAGACGGTCTATTCAATTACGCCCGCCGGAATTGACGCGCTGCGGACTTGGCAGGCCACCGTCGATGCCGAAGCACCTGTGCTCAAAGACGGCGTCCTCCTGCGTATTTGGCTCGGACACTTGGCCGAGCCACCGCGACTTCGCGAACAGATCGCCGAACACAGGGCCCGCCTCATCAACGAACTCACTGCCGCACGGGACTCACAAGAACAAGCCGATGCGCAACCTGAGTGGGCTTACCCCGCTCTCGTTGCGTCATGGGCCGTGCGTCGCATCGAACGCGAGATCGAACTCGCCGACTCGATGCTGATCGACCTTGACCGACTTGCACAGCTTCGCTGAAAAGAAAACGAGGAACCCAATGAGCCCCACTTCCGCAGTCATCGTCACCGGTGGCGCATCAGGCATAGGACGCGCGTGTGCAGAAGCAGTCGCCGAACAAGGACGTCCCGTCGCGATCTGGGACCTCAATGCAGATGGAGCGATCGCCGCTGCGAATGAGATCGCGTCCCGCCACAACGTTTCAACCTTCGGCCTTGGAATCGATGTCACAAAAACAAACCAGCTGCCCGAGGCAGTCGATGCGAGTCGATCCGCAGTTGGACCGCTGGGCGGACTCGTGCACGCTGCGGGAACGGTGAGTAATCAATCAATCGGCGCACTCGACGACGAAGGCTGGGACTTCGTACTGAACGTGAACCTCCGCGCCTTCCCGATGCTCGTACAAGCCATGCATACCGACCTCGCAGCCGCAGAAGGTGCTGCCGTCGTTGGAATCGCCTCAATTGAAGGTTGGGTCGGCAACGCAGCGATTCCCGCCTATTGCGCGTCGAAGTCCGGGATGCTCGGGGCCGTTCGCTCGATGGCGGACCGCCTCGGCCCTGAAGGAATCCGAGTGAACGCAATTT
This sequence comes from Acidimicrobiales bacterium, assembly GCA_030830565.1. Classification (GTDB taxonomy): domain Bacteria; phylum Actinomycetota; class Acidimicrobiia; order Acidimicrobiales; family Acidimicrobilacustridaceae; genus Acidimicrobilacustris. The sequence goes on along the minus strand of JAURMR010000037.1, from coordinate 52,813 downwards.
GCCCAGGGTTTATCGAGACTCCGATGCTCGGCATCACGCTTGATATTCCTGGAGTACGAGATCGATTCGAAGAAAGTTCGGTCCTGAAGCGAATCGGACAGCCGTCTGAAATTGGCGAACCCGCTGCGTTCCTACTGAGCGATAAAGCGTCGTTCATCACTGGGCAGTCAATCGTTATTGATGGTGGCGTTCTCGCTACTGCATAAATTGCAAGCGTCTTACATCGGACACGCAGCGGTATCGCGACGCCATACCGAGAGCCCATCGACCACTCGATCAACGTCGTAACACTGGTTCAACCAAGATCCGATAGGGAATGATTCAGGCCCGTAGCGCTCCCAATCGGTTTCGGGACGCGCGGCGTTGATGACCACTGCGGGCGGATTTGCTGCGACATCTTCAAAGAACATGTCCCAACGAGATCGAAATGGTTCGGCGGCAATCACACTCTGTGGAAGTGGTTGAGCACGACTCGCCCAGTTACCCGTGAGGTAGCCATCGTGCAAGAAGATTCCGGATGGAAGTCGTTCCGAAGAAACGTAGACATCCGGAAGCGCACCCCAAACAAGAATTCGCTGATCGGGAGTTGTCGTGCTCTGCACATACCGACCCAACGCGGTGTAGTTGGTGAGATCGGGACGATGAACGAAAGAGAGGCCCAACATCGCCACAAGCAAGCCCGCGGTGAGAACCATCAGGGCTTGCCAAGCACGACGCGTAGCAGTGACGAGGGCACACCCTGTGAGCACCGCCAACGGAGGCACCAGTTGTTGGTAGTAGTGCCCGAAGAACCGAAGTCCAATAGGAATGGTCAGGACTGAGACGCTGATCCATACGAGCACCGTGTGATCGGCGTGCACGCGACGCCGAAGCACGGCCCACACTCCGTAGAACAACGGAAGGTGGAGGAGCACAAAGACCAAGGAAAGGGCGATGCCGATTACCGCCGCCCGCCCAATCGAAATACCACCATTCAGATAATCGCTGTTGTCCGACCACACCCATCGAATCATCTTCTGACCGTCAAAGAAGACGAAGAATGGGACTGCGGAAACGATTGCGCCGGTAACTGTCGCGCTCAGTGCTTGCCACTTCTCATCTCTGCGTCTCAGCGCTTCGAAGACAACTGGTAGCCCGACAACGATGTACGGCTGCTTGCAATTCGCGGCAATGACAACTGCCGCACCAGCCAACGCAAACCAAAGGATCGTTGATCGGCGTTCCGATCGAGCAATCACCACGCAGAGGATCGCTGCTGAAGCAGGAAGCAAACCCCAGAGTTCGAAATTCGCTGCCTGCGCGTCAGGAGGAAGGAAAAGGGCGGTACCGACAATTGCAAGAACCCCGGCGAATAGTGCAGCGCGACGCGAACGAGAAAGGCGCCGAACAAGCTCAGTGGCAACCACGCCATTGAGGAAGATCAGCGCTGCCAAGAAAATTCGAATGGCGCGCATGTCAACGCTCCATTCTCGAATCAGCGAGTACATCACTGGAACAACCGGAGGCTTTCGATCAATCGTGTCGATGTAGAGCTGTCCCCCGTGACGAAGCACATCGCCTGTGACTGCCAAATAGGACTCGTCGCGATCGAACATGCCGTTATAAATCAAACCCGGGGCTCGAGAGATCAGGGTGGTAAGACCGAGAACCAGCGCCATCCAGCCACCCCAAGACATGCGCTCGCGCAAGGCCCGCTCGGCATCGCGAACGCGCTCAGCAATGCCCTGCCATCGGCTGACATCGGGTTGGACTGAAGTGGCCACAGGTGTCTCCTGCACAGGCCCGAAGTTCGGGTCATTGACCGCCGGGACACCCCAGAGGTCGCCCACGATGATGGCAGACACGTAGCCTCCAAGGGAGTGAGCCCCGACAACGCCCCCGTTGGCACCCCCGAGACCGAGACACTTGCCGATCGCCAAGCGATTAGCGACCTCATTCTCACTTACTGCCGTGGCATCGATCGCCTCGATCGGGAGCTTGTCGAAAGCTGCTTTCACGAGGATGCGACCGATACTCATGGTTCGTTTCGCGGAACGATCGCAGAGTTCATCGAGTGGGCTTTCGGGCTTCTCACTCGATACGACTCGACGATGCATCTCGTTGCGAACCATCTTGCAACTATTCGCAACGACGCTGCGGTTGCCGAGACGTATGGAATTGCCTACCACCGGTCCTCCGACCCTGACCCTCGCCGCAACCTCACTGTCGGCTTTCGGTATATCGATCGACTTGAACGCCGAGATGGCGGACCTTGGCGAATTGCGCAACGCGTCGCGACAACCGAATGGGTGACAGCACCAGGAACTGGTTCAGACTGGCCAATCCCCGCCGACTCTGCAGTTGGCAAGCGCGATCGCACCGATCCGCTCTATGAAGTACTCAACGATCTCGCATAATTTTCGCAGCTACCGACAACGAACCGACCCAACAAAGGAACACCATGCGCGCCGTACGTTGCCCCGAAGGAAAGCCAACCGTCGTTGACGTTCCAGAACCATCTGGCGATGGCGTTATCGTCACTGTTGCGTCCGCCGGCATCTGTGGTTCCGACCTTCACCTCCTGAATTTTGGGCTGCCCGCAACGTTCGGTCACGAGTTTGCAGGAGTTCTCTCCGATGGCACGCCGGTTGCAGTTGAACCCATCGATCCTTGTTTCGTTTGCGACGCATGCATCGAGGGCAACACCCAGCTCTGTGTTCGCGGCCCATCGATGGCATTCGGAGTGGGCCACGATGGCGGGATGGCCGACAAGGTGATGGCACCAGCATCGTCACTTACTCGCCTTCCTTTTGGGGTCGACGCGTCAAACGGATGTCTCGTCGAACCTCTGGCCGTCGCTGTCCACGGGATTCGACGAGGCAACGTACGCGGAACGGATCGCGTCGCAGTGATCGGCGGCGGAACGATTGGACAAATGGCGCTTGTTGTTGCCCAGCAAACGGGCGCAACCGTGGATCTCTCCGCTCGTCACGAACGGCAACTCGATGCTGCATCGCGGCTTGGGGCAGGTGCGCTCGACGGGAATGGCTATGACATCGTCATCGAAGCTGCGGGTACCGCGTCGGCACTCGCTGAAGCCGCAGACCGTTGCCGTCCCGGAGGCACGATCGTCCTACTCGGCAGCTACTGGGACGGATCAGTTGAAATGCCGGGCTTGGCGATCGGCATGAAGGAACTCACGCTTGTCCCCGCAGTCATGTACGGAAGAAGTGGACCATCTCGCGACTTCGACGTCGCCGCCACAATTCTTAGCCAGCGCCCGGAACTTCCCGATGTTGTCGTGACTCACCGATTCCCACTCGATGCCGCTGCAGAGGCGTTCAGCGTTGCCGCCGATCGATCTGCCGGTGCGATCAAAGTCGTACTTGAGCCCTAATCGACTTCCTTAGTTCTTCGCAGCATTCAGCGTTGCGATGAGTTCGGTGATTGACGGATTCACCAAAATCTCGCCGCCCACAAGCACACTGGGAACGGTTTCGCTACCGATACGTTGATTCAAGAGCGCGCGCGCTTCATCGTCTTCCCAAATATTGCGAGTTTCAACAGCAAGGCCGTGGCGTTCAATCCCGGAAAACAGAATCCGGCAGAAGGGACAATGCGGTCGCCAAAGGACGACAGGAGTCAGCGGTTCAGTCATGCTGGCCTCAATCGAACGAAAGCGGGTCGCGAAGCGAACGCTTCAGTTCAGCGAAACCTGGCGTACGCGCAAGAGTCTGCACCGCGTCCCACAGTTCAAGTGCGGCATCGCCTCGCGGGATGGAAGAGATCACCGGACCGAACAACGAGGCTTCATGATCAGAACCCGGAGCAAAGGTGAGAATTGGCGTACCAACGTCGCGACCGGTTCGGCTCAGCGAAAGTTCTGTTTCTGCACGAAGCAGTGCATCCCAAGATTCGTCGTCAGCCGCAGAAACCAAGGAAGCATCGAGCCCCGCAGCGGCGATGACCTCGGCAACAAGATTTTCAGGAATCGCTTCACCGCCAAAGACAGCGACCGATACGCCGTCGTGATGCATGCGTTCGCCAGCCGCCGTATAGAACGCAGCGACAGCTTCGTTTCCACCTGACGCACGAGCCGCAGCGGCAACTCGCAGCAGACGTCGACCGAGCCCATGAAGCGCCGGGTACGCCGGCGGAAACTTCGAGTAGTCGGTGTCCTCGTTGACGATGGCCAACGCAATGAACTTCCACTCAACCGTAATGGCCCGGAGTTTCGCGACCTCGTCGACCCAGCGACTTGTCACCCACGCAAACGGGCAAATGGGGTCAAAAAAGAATTCAAGGTCATACGTCGGGGCCATAGCACCACGATAGGGGGTTCTTCGGCGATTGAGGCAGGTGGACGCACTATCGTCGCCGCATGGCTGCGGAGATCCTCCCGACTCTCGATGGTTTTCTCGCGCTCATCGCCGAACGCAACGCCGAGGCTGCCGACGCTTTGAGCGATGGCCGGCGCATGCGAACCGAACGGGGACGCGCAGCAGTCGTCGAAGCACTCATTGATCTCGTGAATGAGGGCAACCACCCAACTGTTGCCCAAATTGCCGAACGCGCTGGAGTTTCCGAGCGAACGGTCTTCCGCTATTTCCCCGACCGTGAAGCGATGTACACGGCTGCTGCGGTGGAGATCTTTCCGAAAGTCGCTCACTGCGTCTCGCTCGTTCCACCTGACGGGCCAACCGAAGTTCGCCTTCGTGAGTTGCTCAAGTTGCGAGTTGAGATCACACAGATTGCCGGGAGGATTGCGCAATGGGTCGAATCCGACGACAAGCCGTCTGACCTGCAAAAAACAATCGTTACGCTGCGAGGTGAGCACCTCTACCAGCAGGTCACCATCTGGCTTCAACCAGAACTCGCAACCGCTGATCACTCGCTTGCATCAGTCTTAAATTCGATGCTTAACCATTGGCCCGTTGGCATGCTCCTTGAAGAGTTCTCACCAGAAGAGTGTGTCGACGCGCTGTATTCGGCAATTATCAAAATGCTTCGCTCGTAGTCGACCCAGCATCACCCACAACACACGCACTTAGAACGCCGATTCAATAACACGGACTTCACGCCCGATCACACACGCGACGTCGAATCGAAATCCGGTCGGGCGCACGTCATTGGCGTCGATCCAACGCATACCCAACTTGCGCAATCGGGCCTGTTTTAAAGGCGTCACTGCCGCCGCTGGCGAACCGTAGGCATCGCTTGATCGTGTCTTCACCTCGCAAAACACGAGGACGCGATGTCGCAGCAGCACCAGATCAATCTCGCCCTCCCGACAGCGCCAGTTGCGATCAAGAACGACATAGCCGCGGCACTCGTACCACCGAGCTGCGAGGTTTTCGCCGTGGGACCCAAGGGCCCGACGACCGGCCGTCAAGCGAACTGCGCCGTCACGGGAGTTGCAGTTCTTCGCGTGGCAACTCTTCAATGTTGACGTCTTTGAATGTGACCACTCGGACGTGAGAGACGAAACGATTCTGCCGGTACATGTCCCAGACCCACGCGTCGCGAAGTTCGATTTCGACGCGGGTACGGCCGTTTTCGTTCACGACACTTTGATTGACCTCATTGGCCAAATAGAAGCGACGCTCAGTTTCAACGACAAACCGAAACATGGGACAAACATCTTTGTATTCGCGATAAAGCTGCAACTCGACATCGGACTCGTACTCTTCGAGGTCCTCAGAACTCACACGCAGCTCCGCTCAACAGCGACTTCGCTTGCTGGCAACAACGAATGTTTGCGTTGCAACAAGAAAGTTGGGGCCGACACGACGCCGGCGAGAACGCGATGATCAGTCGCGCTTTTCCTTGATCTTGGCAGACTTGCCAACCCGATCGCGCAGGTAATACAGCTTTGCTCGACGAACATCACCACGGGTCACCACTTCGATCTTCGAAACGATCGGGGAGTGAACCGGGAAGGTGCGCTCGACACCAACACCGAAGCTGATCTTACGAACGGTGAAGGTTTCCTGAAGGCCGCCACCTTGACGGCGGATGACTGCACCCTGGAACACCTGAACGCGCTCACGGTTGCCTTCAACGACTCGGACGTGGACCTTAAGTGTGTCGCCGGGGGCGAACTCGGGTACGTCGTCGCGGAGGCTTTGGGCGTCGATCAGATCGATGGCGTTCATTGAAGTGTCCTGGCTGCAATGCCCACCCGGAGGTAGGTCAAGTAACGAGATCGGGACCAGAAGTGGTTGCCCGAAGGAGTCGTCATCGTAGGCGGACCAGTCCCTTGCCGGCAAAGCGCCAAATGGCCTGTGCTCAATCGTTGAGGTCAGGGTCGGACAGGAGGGCCTCGTCGGCCTCGGAGAGCCCACCCCGAGCCTCAATGAGGTCAGGTCTCGAAAGGATCGTTCGGCGCAGGGCCCGGGCTCGTCGCCAGCGGGCGATTCGGCCGTGGTCCCCTGACCTCAGAACCTCGGGCACCGTCAGGCCCCGGAATTCAGCAGGCTTCGTGAACTGCGGGTACTCGAGCAGGCCGTCGCTGAAGGATTCATCACCCGCCGAGGCGGAATTGCCCATGACGCCCGGCACAAGGCGCCCTACGGCCTCTAGAACCACCATTGCGGCCACCTCACCGCCACCGAGGACGTAGTCGCCGACTGAGAGCTCCCCATCGCACAAATCAGTGCGCACTCGATCGTCAACACCCTCGTAGCGACCGCAGAGCATCGAAAATCCACCCGCTTCTGCCAGTTCGTGAGCCATTGCCTGGTCGAGACGTCGACCACCGGGGCCAAGGAGGAAAAGCGGTCGAGGCGGATCGGCAGCTTCAACCGAGGCGTAGATCGGCTCGGGCCGAAGCACCATGCCGGCTCCCCCACCAAACGGCGAGTCATCAACGGTCCGATGCACGTCAGTGGTGTGCTCGCGCAGGTCGTGCACCCGAATGTCGAGCAGGCCCTTCGTCGAGGCTCGACCAAGCAAACTTTGGCCGGCGAATCCCGAGACCATGTCCGGGAAGATCGTGAAGACGTCGATACGCACGAGCTAGTCCTCGTCGAGGAGATCGAACAAACCGTCAGGAACGTCGACGATCAATCGGCCTTCCTCGTCGCGCCCTTCCACGAAGCGCAGTGGAACGAGTGCCTCGGTATCGAGCACGAGAAGATCGCTCGCAGGATTGTCTTGCACCGCGACAACAACACCACGCTCGGTGCCGTCGATTTCAATAACTCTTGAACCGATCAGTTCGTGAACCCACAACGCATCGGGATCATCGTCCTCAAGTGGCTCAGCAGAAAGCACGAGACCCGAAATCGCTTCCGCTCCTTCGCGACCGTAAATACCTTCGAAGCTCACGATCCAGCGATGTTGATGCGGGCGCGAAGCAGTGATCACGAATTCACGATCACCAGAAAACAGATGCGTTCCTGGAGCGACGCGACGCTTCTCGGTCGTCGTCAGCGCAACGACAACGTCGCCGCGAACTCCATGCGGTTTGTCGATGCGGCCGACCTCGAGGAGGTTCACCGGATCAGTCGAGGAACTCGACCTCGACATCGCCACCGTCACGGGCAGCGGCGGCGCGCACGACGGTGCGAATCGACTGCGCAACACGTCCGCGCTTGCCGATGACGCGACCCATGTCGCCAGGACCAACGTGCACGTTGAGGACAGCCTTACGGCCGCGATCGTCGAGTTCGATCTCGACGGCGGAAGGATCCTCGACGAGTTGCTGAACGACGTAGGTCAACACGGCCTTGGCCGTGGTGAAGTCGGGAGTTGCTTCCGACGCGTCGACGGTGTCGGCGACGTCACTCACGATGCTGCGCCGGTGAACTGCTCCCAAGCGCCAGAGATCTTCAGAAGCTTCTCGACAACCTCAGTGGGCTGCGCGCCCTTCTGAAGCCATGCGACAGCCTTGTCGTTGTCGATGGTGATCTCGGAGGGCTCGGTACGAGGGTTGTAATGACCCACGATCTCAATGAACCGGCCGTTGCGCGGCGAGCGCGAATCGGCGGCAACGACGCGATACGTCGGCTGCTTGGTCTTTCCCATCCGCATGAGGCGGAGCTTCACCACGAGGTTTCTCTCTTCTGCTGGTCGTGCAAGAACGGACTACGAACGTTATCGGCCGAACCAAACGGGACGGCTGAGCGGCCTTCAATGGTGACCCGCGACGGGCCTGCGGGCAAGTTCAGACTTCAGCCGAGGCCAAAGGGGTCGCCGTCGGGCCCCCCGGGGAGGCCCGGGAGGCGGAGTCCGCCGCCTGGTCGACCCCCGCCCAGATCGGCTTCAAAGTCGGGCAAACGCAAGGGGGCCTTGCCCTTCGGGGCCACACGACCACCGCCGGTCGTACGACCGCCGGGGCCTTTGGACTTCCCCTTCGCGGCCTTGCGTCGGCTCTTGTTGAGACGCTTGGTTCCGGCCCCACCCATGCGCTTCATCATCTTTGACATCTCTTTGAACTGCTTAATGAGTTCACCGACTCGGGCCGGTTCGGTACCCGAACCCTGCGCGATTCGGACTCGGCGCGACTGATCAATGACATCGGGGTCGATGCGCTCGGCAGGGGTCATCGAACGGATTATCGCTTCGACGCGAGCGATTTCGCGATCGTCGATCTGTGCGTTCTTCACCTCTTTGGGGATACCGGGCATCATGCCGAGCACTCCGGACAGCGGACCCATCTTCTTCAGCTGTTGCATCTGATCAAGAAAGTCCTCGAGGGTGAACTGTCCTTCGAGAAGTCGCGCTGCGGCTTCTTCGGCCTGATCCTTTTCGTAGACCTCTTCGGCTTTCTCGATGAGCGTGAGCATGTCGCCCATGCCCAGGATGCGACCGGCGAGACGATCGGGATGGAACAGATCGAAGTCGCGAAGTTTTTCACCCGTCGACGCGAACGCGATTGGGCGTCCGACAACTTCCTTGACACTCAACGCCGCACCACCGCGCGCATCACCGTCGAGTTTTGTGAGAATCACGCCATCGAGTTCAAGCGTTGCGTGGAACGCTTCGGCGGTGTTAACCGCGTCCTGACCGGTCATGGCATCGATGACAAGGAACGTGTAATCGGGATCGACCGCTTCGGAGATGCGACGAACCTCGTCCATCAGTTCGGCGTCAATTGCTAAACGGCCGGCGGTGTCAACAATGACAATGTCGCGACCGGTTTTGCGCGCTTCGGTCAGCGCATTCTTTGCGACCTGCACTGGGTCGGAGTCTTCGGAGAAAACAGGAACTTCGATCTGACGACCAAGTGTGCGCAACTGTTCGACTGCAGCAGGACGCTGGAGATCTGCGCCTACAAGTAGCGGATGACGACCTTGGCTCTTAAACCAACGAGCCAACTTGGCGGAGTTCGTGGTCTTACCGGAACCCTGCAAACCGGCCATAAGCACAACGGTTGGCGGCTTTGCGTTGTAGGTGATGCGAATGGTTTCGCCACCGAGCGTGGCAGTGAGTTCGTCGTTGACGATCTTGACCATCTGTTGGCCAGGATTCAGCGCCTTCGATACTTCTTCACCGACAGCGCGATCACGAACTCGCGCGCAGAAATTCTTTACGACGGTGAAATTGACATCGGCTTCAAGGAGAGCGAGTCGAATCTCGCGCAGGGCATCATCAACATCTGCCTCGGAAAGCTTTCCTTTTCCTTTGAGCTTTCCAAGAACGGATTCAAACCGGTCAGAGAGTGATTCGAACATCAGGCCGCTTCCTCTACATCCTCATTGAAATCGCCGAAATCAAGGTCATGGTCGTGATCATGGTTGTGAGACATCAGGCCGATCTGCCGTCCGATGACGAGACCAATCACCATGCCGACAGTCACTGCACCGATGATTTTCCAACCAAGGGCGCGAGTGACAACAGCGCCGCCCCGAACTGGCAATTTTCCGACTGCGTACCCCGCACGAAAGGTAAATCCGAGTGAAGCAATCAACATCTTCGTGGGAACAACAATTGCTTCCCGAACAAGGTGCAGCGGGAACGTAACGAGTTTTTTCATGTGAACAACGCCTCCACAAATTCGTTGGCATCGAATGGAACGAGATCTTCCGCGCCTTCTCCGAGACCGACCAATTTCACAGGAATACCCAGTTGATCGTGGATCGCGATCACGATGCCGCCCTTGGCGGAGCCATCGAGCTTGGTGAGTACGACGCCAGTGAGTTCCACCGCTTCAGTGAACTGCTTTGCCTGTACTAATCCGTTCTGACCCGTGGTTGCATCGATGACCAGCAGGACTTCTGTCACGGTTCCGGCGCCTTTGTCAGCAACCCGCCGAACCTTGCTGAGTTCTTCCATCAGATTCACCTTGTTATGAAGGCGACCAGCGGTATCAGCGAGAACGAGGTCGATATTCCGGGCGCTTGCCGCCTCGACACCGTCGAAAATCACGGCGCTGGGATCTCCACCCTCGCTGCCACGAACAAGTTCGGCACCCGCGCGCTCGGCCCACATACCCAATTGTTCGGCGGCGGCGGCGCGAAACGTATCGCCAGCAGCCATAAGAACTGTTGTGCCATCGCGAACTTCGCGTACGCCTAACTTTCCGATCGTCGTTGTCTTTCCCACACCGTTCACGCCGACGAAAAGCCAGACGGTTGGTCCAGATTCATTCGACATGGCGAGTTGACGATCGAAGCCGCTCAATCGATCGGCCATCTCTGCCTTGAGTGCGCCGAGAAGTTCCTCACCATTGGAAAGACCATCGGCCTTCACTCGCGTTCGCAGGTGATCAAGCAATTCCTGGGTCGATGCAACACCGACGTCGGCGAGAATGAGCGCCTCTTCGAGTTCGTCCCAAGTCTCGGCATCGATCTTCGAACGACCGGCGATTGAGCCCATCGCCCCCGAGAGCGCAGCACGGGCCTTTCCAAGTCGATCGCGAAATCGGGGTCGTTCAACAACGATTGCTTCGACTTCCTCAACGACTTCAGACGCAACGACATCTTCAACTGCGCTGACATCGTCCCCTGAAGCCTCAACAACATCTTCGGCGCGCACTCGCGCCTCGAGATCGGCGGCGACCTCAGCTTCGACCAGTGCATCTCGCACTGCTTCCTCAGCAGGAACCACCCGATTGTCAATGGGGCCACGTCGCGTCGACGGCGGTTCGATCGACCCACGGCGATTCCGGGGCGCAATAAATCCAAATCCGACGATCAGGCCAAGAAGGACGACAACAGCAACGATGATGAGGATCACAGTCATGGGGAGATGAGCCTAGTGGGCCACCCTTCTCACCGATCCGGGCCAACGGGACCCTGCACCTCGCCAACTCCGGCGATTGCCGGCCCCAAACGCGCCAGTGGCCGCCCATGCGGGCGACCACTGACCACGACCCGTTGTGAATCTGCTCGTTACTTCAGGGTTCCAAGGGTGACATCGACATCGAGGATCCTGCCGTCACGGTTGACTTCGACAACGACTTTGTCACCAGGGCTGTAGCCGCTTGCCATTCCCCGGAGTTCATCGAAGCTGCGCACCGGTACACCGTCGACAGCGACGATGAGATCACCAGATTTGATGCCCGCCTTGTCGGCAGCGCCGCCACTCGTGACGCTTTGGACATAAGCGCCAGCACTACCCGAAGGCGTGGTGCTCGGGCCACTGAGACCCAATCCCGCGCGAGCCACCGTCTTACCGGCGACGAGTTGGTCGGCAACACGCTTGGCGGTCGAGATCGGAATAGCGAAACCGATACCGGTGTTCTCGCCCGTCTCGCTGTAAATCGAGGAGTTGATGCCCATGATCTCGCCATTGCGATTTGCCAGTGCACCACCCGAGTTGCCCGGATTGATCGATGCATCGGTCTGGATCCTGTTGATCACAACGCTCTTCTCGTTCGGCACGGGACGATTCACCGCAGAGACGATGCCGGAGGTCACTGTTTGCTCAAGTCCATAGGGACTGCCAACCGCGACGGCGATCTGGCCCACATTCGGTTTCACTGTTGCCAACTTTGCGGCCGGGGCGGCAAGACCAGCAGCGCGAACAACGGCGATGTCGGTACCTGTATCGGCACCAAGTACTTGGCCCTTCACGGCAGTGCCTTGCGAATCGCGAACGGTCACCGTGCTCGCAGTGCCAACGACGTGAGCGTTGGTGATGAAGAGATCAATGTCATAGGCAACGCCGGATCCAACGCCATCGGTCGTTTCGATCTGAACAACCGACGGGCTCACTGTTGCCGCGACATACGCGATTGGCTCCGAGCCCGGATCAATCGTGACCGCTGTTGTGGTCACCTGACCACTTCCGCTTGAACTACGAACAACGGTCGTTGTGTTGTCATCGACGAGCGAGCGAATTCCGAAACCCAGACCGAACAATCCCAGGACAACAACGAGGGAGACGAAGACGCGAAGGAATGGATTCGTGCGACGCGGACCAGAAGGGGTTGCGTTCCGTTGTGGCGGAGGTGTCGGAGCACCACCCCAGGCATCTGCCGTCGGCACAGGCGGCACAGGCGGAACCGGAGGTGTCGGAACTGTCGTGCCAGCACTCCCCCACGCCGGTGTCGGCGGTGTCGGGGGCTGAGGTGGCATTGCGGGGGGCTGGTTGTCCCAGGTCATAACGAATCGGCTCCTGCAGCGGTTACGGGTCGAATAGTACGGACACAATGAGGTGAACGTGTGAGGAACGTACCTAGGGGCAGCGAAAGCCGAACGAAAGAGAAAAATCCTCGGCGCGGGCCAACCTTCTAAACAATTGTTGGGGACGAACCTGGCTGGCTACCTGCAGGTGCCAAAGCGGGGAGCCACAGCGCGAACGCCGATCCATGATCGATCTGCGACACGAGTTTCACTTCGCCACCATGTGCCTCGGCAATCTGTCGAACAATTGTGAGACCCAACCCGCTGCGCCCCTGTTCGCGACCCTCTCTGGGATTACCGCGCCAGAAACGCTGGAAAACTCGATCCTGATCTTCGGGATCAATCCCTGCACCTTGGTCCTCGACAGCGATCCACACCCATGGCCCGTCGATCCCTCCGCGAAGCCGGACCGTCGTGCCTTCAGGTGAATAGCGGATGGCATTGGCCAAAAGGTTGCCCAACGCCTGACGAAGCGCGAGTCGATCGCCAGTGACCCACAGTCCCCCTGAAGCGTGGTGCACCAAATGCACGCCCGCGGCAACAGCAGGTGCATTGAATTCTTCGGCCGCCTCGTCAATTAGTAAGGCAACGTCAACCGGGTCGCGCTCAAGCGACAGCGTGCCCTTGCGCGCATAGACAAGGAGATCATCGACAAGACGGGCCATTCGTTCCGAGGACCGTTCAACAACCTCGGCGGTATGCCGAAGGTCCTCTGCGCTTGCGTTGGGATCAGAAAGGGTGACTTCGAGATTGGTGCGAATCACCGCAAGCGGATTTCGCAGTTCGTGACTCGCTTCATGAATGAATTGTCGCTGCCCCTCAAAGGCTTCATCGAGACGACCGAGCATGTCGTCGAAGGTGTCGGCGAGTTGACGAAGTTCGTCGTTCGGACCACCAAGGTCAATGCGTTGTTTGAGGTCGCTGGCTTGAATTTCACGGACAGAATTTGAAATCTCACCGAGCGGTCGAAGCATGCGACCACTCACGATCCAACCAATGACGAGACTCGTAAAAAAGAGCGCGAGTAACGCCCAAAAGGAATAGACGCGCAACGCATCAAGTGCCCGTTCGTTCACCGAACGTTGCACCAATTGCGCTTGATCAGGCTGAATGAAGGTAATTCCACCAACTTGAAAGGCTGTTGCAGAGATTCTTTGATTACTTAGCGAATTGTGCAGACCGAGGTAGATGCCTCCGACAACAAGTGCAGCAAGGCCGAAAACCAGAACCGACCAGACCGCCGTAAGACGGAATCGGATTGACCCCATCCATGCAGGGAGCCGACTCGACGCTCGGTAGCTGCGCGAATGAAGTCGTGTGCGAACTGCGCTCGTCGAGCGCGTGTGTTCAGACTTGGAGTCGTTCCGATCATCGTCGGATGCGGCGAGATGCGGATTGATCACGGGTCAAGCAACCGATAACCCGAACCGATGACGGTTTCGATGAGTGGCGTCTCACCGTCAATCGAGACTTTGCGACGGAGCGTGCCAACCGTGACTCGAACGGTGTTGGTGAACGGGTCAGCGTGTTCGTCCCAAACATGCTCAAGCAATGACTCCTGCGAAATAACTTCGCCCGCATGAAGCATGAAGTAGCGAAGTAGCGCGAACTCCTTTGCCGTCAGATCAAGACGACGCGAACCGCGTTTCGCTTCATGTCGGGCATCGTCGAGTTTGAGTTCACCCACCACAGTGATTGATGACACTGCTCGTGAATCACGCCGCAACAACGAACGAACTCGAGCGAGGAGTTCAGGAAACGCAAATGGTTTGACGAGGTAATCGTCAGCGCCGTCGTCGAGACCAGCAACGCGGTCTTCGAGACCATCTCGAGCAGTGAGCATCAAAATTCGCGGCTGCGGGTCGGCTTCGGCGCGGACTCGCCGACACACCTCACGTCCATCAATGCCCGGCATTGTGATGTCGAGACACAACAGGTCGTAGGTATTCACCATGACTTTGTCGAGGGCGTCGGCCCCATCATTCGAAACATCAACCGCGTATCCCTCGCGGCGCAATCCCCGAGCTACGGCCTCGGCCAAATCGACTTCGTCATCAACAACAAGAACTCGCACGGCGTTGACCGTACCGCCCAAAAGTCCTCTCTCCCTTGCACTCTCCCGCATCGGCCAGCGGCCCTCAGGCCAACGACAAGATTCGTTCCCGGCTTTATGGTGGTCTTCGGTCCGATGTGGTCCCCTTCGCTCCATGACTGCGACCCACAACGTCCCAACATCCCCACATCCCTTTCAGGAGCCCCAGATGTCCGATCCGTCGTTCCCTTCCGCACCGACCCCGGCACCTGCCGAGACAACGGCAGCCCGTTCGGCTGATGCGGCGCTCCTTGAGACCGCACTCATGGAGATGAAGAAGGTCATCGTCGGCCAAGACCGAGCTATCGAACGCCTCTTCGTGGGCCTTCTCGCCCGAGGTCACGTTCTGCTCGAGGGAGTACCGGGCCTGGCCAAGACACTCGCAGTCGAAACCCTCGCCACGTTGATCGGTGGAAATTACAACCGCCTCCAGTTCACGCCTGATCTTCTTCCTGCCGACCTCATCGGCACTCGTATCTTCCGCGCGTCGAACGAAACCTTCGATATTGAGTGGGGTCCGGTGTTCGCCAACATCGTGCTTGCCGATGAAATCAACCGCGCTCCTGCCAAGGTGCAATCGGCACTTCTCGAAGTCATGGCCGAGCATCAGGTCTCGATTGCGGGCGTAACGAAGAAGGTTCCTGAGCCGTTCTTGGTTCTCGCAACACAGAACCCCATCGAGAGCGAAGGCGTCTACCCGCTTCCCGAAGCCCAGCGCGACCGTTTCCTCATGAAGGTGGTTGTTGGCTATCCCACGGCTGCCGAAGAAGCGCAGATCGTTGCTCGAATGGGCGTCGGCGCTCCAAAGGCACAGCAAGTTCTGAGTCTCGAGCAACTTGTTGACTTGCAGACCGCGTGCGATGCCGTCCATGTTGCGCCAGCGGTGGCTGATTATGCGGTGCGGCTTGTGCTGGCCACTCGTGAACCTGCTGCCTACGGACTCCCCGAACTTTCCGAACTCATTTCATGGGGCGGCAGCCCACGGGCATCGCTCGGTCTTGTTGCCGGCGGTCGCGCACTCGCTCTGATGCGGGGGCGCTCGTACGTCTTGCCTCAGGACATCTTCGACATCGCACCCGACGTTCTGCGCCATCGCGTTGTGCCGTCGTACGAGGCGCTTGCCCAAGGACTCTCCGTTGAACAGATCCTCGCTCGTCTTCTGTCGACCGTGCACGCACCGGTTATCGCTCCGTCGCAGAACCCAACCGCAGTCACCGGCCATTGAGCGCCAAGAAAACCGCGGCGCCCTCCATTGATGGAACGCCCGCCGCGGAAATTCTCCGACGCCTTGAAATCAGCGTGACTCGTCGGCTCGACGGGTTGCTCCAAGGCGACCATCGCGGGCTCACGCCGGGTCACGGTACGGAGCCGGGCGAAATTCGCGCCTATCAGCCAGGCGACGACGTGCGCCGAATCGATTGGAACGTCACTGCACGACTTGGTGACACCCATGTGCGCGACAGCGTCGCTGATCGTGAACTCGAAACGTGGATCTTGGTCGATGCGTCGGCATCACTCGCGTTCGGAACGGCAACCTGCGAAAAACGCGACCTCGCTCTCGCCGGAGTTGCCGCAACCGGTTTTCTTACCGCTCGAACCGGCAATCGAATCGGAGCGATGACGATCGGACCCGATGGCGCGTCACCACCAATTCCGGCTCGGTCGGGTCGTGTGCATATGCAGGCACTCCTTCGACAGGTTTTGAATGCACTCGATAACCCGCAACCAGGACGTACCGATCTCACCGCAGGTCTCCGACGTATTGCCGGAACAGCGAAACGACGTGGGCTTGTTGTTGTGATCTCTGATTTCCTTGATCCGGGTCCGTGGGATGCGGCATTACGCACACTGGCACTTCGCCACGATGTCTTGTGCATTGAAGTCGTCGACCCCGTAGAACTCGCACTTCCTGATGTTGGAATGTTGTTACTCCACGACACAGTTACCGGTCGCGAGATCGAAGTTCCCACCGGAAACGCAAAGTTCCGCGAGCGGTACGCCCAAGCAGCGTCAGACCAGCGAGTCGCTATCTCGTCACGCATCCGTGCAACCAGCGCTGATCATTTAGTGCTTCGCACCGATCGCGACTGGCTACTCGACCTCGCCCGATTCGTCTCGCGTCGACGCGACCGCATTGATTCACTTTCTCGCTCTGCTGCTCATGGTTCCGGAAATGTCGGAGCCATTGCCGGGGCGACCCTCACCACTGGAGCCATCCGATGATGGGTATTTCCTTTCTCAGCCCGTGGCGATTGCTGCTGCTCGTTGTCGTTGTTGCGCTCGGCGTTACCTACGCCGTCTTTCAAAAACGTCGTTCGAAGTACGCAGTGCGATTCACCAACCTTGCGTTACTTGAGTCCGTTGCGCCGAACCGTCCCGGCTGGCGTCGCCACATCGCCGCTGGAGTGCAACTCGTTGCACTTGCCGCACTTGTGTTGGCGTTCGCTCAACCGGTGCATGACGTGAAGGTGCCACGAGAACGGGCAACGGTGATGCTGGCGCTCGATGTTTCGCTTTCGATGGAAGCAACCGATGTGAAGCCCGACCGCATTGAAGCGGCAAAGGCAGCTGCAACTGCGTTCCTTGATGATGTACCCGCCCAATTCAATGTCGGGCTCGTCACCTTTGCTGGCAGCGCAAAAATCCGCGTTGCCCCAACAACGGACCGCGAACGTGTCGCTAACGCCATTCAAAGCGCTCAACTCGCCGATGGCACGGCAATTGGCGATGCCATCGATGCAAGCCTCGATGCACTTGCCGACGTTCCCCCGGCCCCTGATGGCGCCGCGGTTCCCGCCGCAATCGTGTTGCTTTCCGATGGAACAACAACGATGGGAACACCGAACTCCACTGCGACGCAACGGGCAATTGATGAAGGTGTACCCGTCTCAACGATCGCCTTCGGCACTCCATCTGGAACCGTCACGCTGCCAAATGGCCAAAGCGTGAGCGTTCCGGTTGATGCACCATCGCTCGAAACCATTGCGGAGGAATCGGGAGGTAATTTTTACGAAGCCTCCACACAGAATCAGCTGACTGATGTGTATTCAAAGATCGGCTCTTCGATCGGGTACGACGAAGCACAGTCATCACTGACGCAGTGGTTCGTTGCTGCTTCATTTCTCACATTGGTCCTCGCCTCAGGGCTTGCACTCGCTTGGTCGAACCGACTGCCGTAGCCACTGAAACGCAAAACACCAGCGGCCCACCGATTTCTCGGTGGGCCGCTGTTCGTTTTCTGCCTGCAACCGGTGGTCTGATTACGAGGACACCTTCTCGCTCACCACTCGTGACGAACCGCCAGGCTGCATCGAAACGCCGTAGAGGCAATCCGCAGCTTCCATGGTGCGCTTCTGATGGCTCACGATGACGAGCTGGGCATCGTTGCGGAATTCGGCAACGAGACCAAGGAACCGGCTGAGGTTCATGTCATCGAGCGCGGCCTCGACTTCGTCCATCACATAGAACGGCGAAGGACGGCTGCGGAACACAGCGAACAAGTACGCAAGTGCCGTGAGCGAACGCTCGCCACCGGAGAGCAATGAAAGCTTTCGTACGTTCTTACCCGAAGGCTTTGCCTCGACCTCGATGCCTGTGAGCAACAAGTTGTCGGGTTCGGTGAGCTTGAGCCGGCCTTGGCCACCTGGGAACAGGGTCTGGAACAGCGCTTCGAAGTTCGCAGCAACATCAGCGAATGCGGCGGCGAAAACGCTGACGATTTCACCGTCGATCGCACGAATCACCTTGGCAAGTTCACGACGACTTTCCTTGACGTCTTCGAGTTGCTGCTCCAGGAACGTATGTCGTTCCTGCAGCGCGTCGAATTCTTCAAGGGCCAGGGGGTTAATCGGGCCCATGAGGCGAAGATCGCGTTCAAGTTCGCGGGCTCGACCTGCGGCGGTGGCGCCTTCAGCGAGTTCGGGACATTCGCTGGCGATAGCGACATCTGGCTCGCAGTCGAGATCGCGACGGAGCGCTTCGACGGCCGCCTCGATACGCATCTCGATTTCGGCGTGATCGATTTCGGCACGCTGGAGACGTTCGCGAATCTCGCCAAGACCGCGCTCTTGATCAGCACGTTGACGACGGAGGCCATCAAGACGACCAGCAACACCTCGTGCAGCCTCGGACTGCTGACGACGACGCTCACGGAAATCGTTGAGACGACCTTCGATGAGAGCGGAACGGTCTTGGACCAATGCCGACAAGCGATCAAGAGCCGTTTGCGAGCGATCAAGTTCAAGACGGCGGGCTTCAGCGGCTTCGCGTTCTGCCGCTGCGCCTTCGAGACGAGTCTCAACCTCGGCCAAACGGCCCGTAAGGAACTGACGACGTTCGACAACGGCAACGCTGCGAACTTCAAGGTCGCTGCGTCGTGAACCAACTTCAGCAGCTTGCTCTTCGAGACGAGAACGAGACTCGGCCATGCGACGGGCAGAAGCAGCAAGTTCATTGTCCGCTGCTTCGAGTTCCGGCAGCATCCCTTCAAGCTCTGCGATTCGAGCATCTTCACGGCTCACGCGTTCGGTGAGCTCACCGAGGTGATCGTTAAGCGCTTCTGCTTCTGTTGCGGCATCACGACGATCGGTTTCGGCACGCTGAAGGCGATCGCCGGCTGCAGTGAGTCGAGAATCGTTTGCATCGAGATCGCGAGCGAGGCCTGCTTCGACACTGGCCGCGTCAGTTAGTTCCGCTCGTGCAGTTTCGAGGACGGCAGCTGCTTCAGCGGCAACAAGAACGGCTTCGTCGGCACGACGTGTGGCTTCATCCAGTGCAGCACCTGTTGCGCCAGCGCCCGATGAACCAACTCGCCAACCACTCACGCCGAATCGGTCGCCAGTGCTGGTGACTACGATCGCATCTGGGTGAGCAAGCGATGCATCGACAGCCTGCACCCATCCGCCATCAATAACGACGGCAGAGCCGATGAGGGCATCAAGAAGCGGTTCGACATCGGGACGACGGGCTCGGACATGACCGCGCAACGGAGCACCGACAGGCGGGGCAGTTCGCGCGGAACGACCGGCACCAAGGGCGAGAACTGCGCCACTGAGTGACTCGGCACTGAGTGCTTCGAGCGCACGACGTCCCGCGTCGACGCCGTCGACAACAACTGCGGCAAGTGCCTCGCCAACAGCTGCTTCGAATGCAGATTCCCAGCCGGCGTCGACCTCGACAAGGTCGAGAACCGTACCGAGCACGCCGTCGATACCAGCAAGGCGCTCGGTGCCAGCTCGTGAACGCGCTTCGTCAAGGGCGAGGGCAAGGGCTTCGACTCGTGCGCTCCAGGCGTTCTTTTCGCTTTCAGCGGCACGATGAACCGACTCGGCAGCTTCCACTGCTGACTCGGCCTGCGAGCGACGGGTTTCGGCTGCTTCCATCGCTTCGACGAGCGGAAGTTCCGCTGATTCCAATTCAATCAGCTGCGCACGAAGAGATTCCGTCTCGGAAAGCAGTTGCGCTGCTTTTTCGGCAAGCGCGGTTGCCCGGTTACCGATGCGATCGCGTTCCTCACGAGCGCGCCCCGACGCGGTGCGGAGTGCAGCGAGTTCGCCACGAACTTCCGCTGCAGCACCGGTGGGAGCCGGAACACCGCTCGCCCACTGCTCTTCAAACGCCAAGCGCTCGGCAGCAAGAAGTTCTTCCGCCTCGGCGAGTTCAGCGGCAAGCGGCTCAAACTTTTCGGACTCAGCTTCAACCTCGGCCAGTTCCGCAGCCAGTCGTGCGGCTTCGGCTTCAAGTGACGCGACAACGCCTTGGTCGATCGACGCGCCACGAAGGCGATCGACACCACGACGACGTTCGGTAAGGACCGCTGACAAACCACGGGCCTGCTGGAACAGTGACTCGTAGGAAGCAAGGCCATCACCAAGATCGTCGCCGCCCATTGCGGTGAGTTCGGCTTCAACCGACATGATTTGCGTGTCGAGTTCAGCCAGCGAGCGACGAAGGCGTTCTTCTTCCGCTGAAAGTTCGGCGCGACCACGCATTCCGTTTTCAAGACGGGTTCGCAAACCAGCCAGTTCGCGACCAGCGATGAAAATGCGCAGTGCGGTGAGTTCGGAAACAACACCGGCATGACGACGAGCGGCATCGGCCTGACGTTCAAGCGGACGCAACTGACGACGCACTTCGCGCAGCAGATCTTGCAAACGGGTGAGATTGCCTTCTGTTGCCGTAAGCCGACGTTCGGACTTCTCCTTGCGGCGGCGATATTTCAGAATGCCGGCGGCTTCTTCGATGATTGCTCGGCGTTCTTCGGGGCGAGCGTTGAGCACCGCGTCGATCTGGCCCTGCGAAATGATGACGTGTTGCTGACGACCAACTCCGCTGTCGGAAAGCAGGTCTTGAATGTCGAGAAGTCGGCATGGCACACCATTGATGGCGTATTCGCTGTCACCGGAGCGGAACAACGTACGAGTGATAGTGACCTCGTTGAACTCGATGGGAAGCATGCCCGAGGAGTTATCGATCGTGAGGCTGACTTCGGCGCGACCGAGCGCAGAACGCTTCGTTGTGCCGGCGAAGATGACGTCGTCCATCTTCTGCGAACGAACAGCAGAAGGCGCCTGGGCACCGAGCACCCAGCCGATCGCATCGACGACGTTGGATTTGCCCGAACCGTTTGGCCCCACCACAACGGTGACACCGGGTTCAAGATCGAGAGCTGTCGTATCGGCGAAGGACTTGAAGCCCTTCATCGTGAGTCGTTTCAGATACATCAGACCTGACAGACCTCGCAGTAGTAGGTGGACCGACTGGCAACCTTGGTCTTCACGATGTCGTTACGACGACAACGTCGACACGGCTGCTTTTCGCGGTCGTACACCTGATGGTGACTCTGGTAATCGCCGGCCTTACCAAAGAGGTCGACATACTGTCCGTCGCCCAACGTGGAGCCGTTGTACTTAATCGCTTCGTGCAGAATCTCGACGAGCGACCGATAGAGGCGACGAATTTCCTGCGTCGTAAGCGAACCGGTTTCCCGATCGAAGCGCAGACCTGAGTCGAAAAGGATTTCGTCGGCGTAAATGTTTCCAATTCCAGCGATCATCGACTGATCGGTGAGGAATGCTTTCAGCGATTGATTCTTCGAACGAAGGAGATGCCCGAAGTCGACCCATGACATTGGCGTTTCAACCGGGTCGACACCGAGGTTCGAAAGCTCTTCAATCTCTGAGGAGATCTCGTCGGGAGTTGCAAGGAACATCTCGCCAAACGTGCGCGGATCGATGAATCGAAGTTGTCCGCCCTGGGTGAACGTGATGGTTACGTGCGTGTGCTTTTCAACCTCGTCCTTCGGCGTGGCACGACGCAGTTGGCCGGACATCCGCAGATGCACGATGAGCACCTGACCATTGTCGAGCGGCATGAGGAGATATTTCCCCTTGCGTTGCGAACCGGTGATCTTGGCGCCGACGAGACCATTAATGAACTCTTCTGGCGTCTGTCGTTTGATCGACTTCTTGCCATCGACTTCAACGGACTTGACCTTGCGTCCGACGACCTCTTTCTCGAGCTCGCGGCGGATGGTTTCTACTTCGGGCAATTCAGGCATTGTGCTGCCCACTCTCATGGTTGGGAACGGTCACCGTTGCCAGGTGCTCAAGCGCGGCGTGCGCTGCGGCCTGTTCGGCGCCTTTCTTTGAGCGACCTTCGCCTTCACCGATGACGTTTCCGTCGACCGATACACGAGCGAAGAATCGCTTCTCGTGGTCGGGGCCTTCTGCCCCGAGTTCATAGACCGGCGCCGCAGAAAAGCGTCGCGCGGTGAGTTCTTGAAGTTGCGACTTGAAATCGCCATCGCCAGGTTCTTCTGCTGCCGCTTCGATCGGCGCTTCGAACAGTGCCAACACGACCTCGCGGGCCGCATCAATACCGCCGTCGACGTACACCGCACCGATCACCGCTTCCATGGCATCGGAAAGGATCGATGCTTTCGAGCGGCCGCCGCTGGCGTCTTCACCTTTGCCCAAACGCAGAGCCGGACCGACGCCAAGTTCGGAAGCGACTTTGGCCAGCGTCGGTTCACTCACTACGGCAGAGCGAACTTTGGCCAATAACCCTTCGGGCATTTCCGGGTGCGTGGTGAAGAGATGATCGGTAACGATCACGCCGAGCACGGCATCGCCGAGAAATTCAAGACGTTCGTTCGAGGCGGCGTGTCCGGTTTCGGAACACCAGGACCGATGCGTGAGCGCGAGGAGCAAAGGCCCGGGTTCGGAGAACCCGTAACCCAGGCGATCGACCAGCGCGGAGACGGCGTCGGAGCTCAGGACCTCAGCCCAGCTTTGCCATGACGTAGTCGACGGCGTCGCGGACGGTCTTGAGATCGGCGAGATCCTCGTCTTCGATGCGGAAGCCAACGCTGCGCTCTCCCAGTTCCTCTTCGAGGGCCTCGACGAGCTCAATGAGCGCAAGGCTGTCGGCATCGAGGTCATCAGCGAAGGAATCGCCTTCGTTGACGGCGGAGGGCTCGGTCTCGAGGATGTCGGCCAACCGGTCACGGACCAGATTCAGGACGAACTCACGGTCGATGGGGCCTTGTTCGACATGGGTCTCAGCGGGCACAACAGTCTCCTCGGACGGCGATGGAACGGGCCGATCGTAGCGGGGTCAAACTTTGCCCGCTTGTGAAAACTGCTGCTCACGGCCCCTCTTGGTTGGGTCGGAGCGCCGATTCAATCAGCGGGGCGGACAGTGGCGGCGATATGGCCGACCACGTCGGCGTTCACCATGTCGGCCGCAACTCGCACGGCATTGACCATGGCCCGGTCCGAGGAAGAGCCGTGGCTGATGATGCACACACCGTCGACACCCAGAAGCATCGCGCCACCGGTGTTCTCCGGATCGAGTGAGTCATACAACGGCATGAGCGATGGCCATAACGCTGCCGATGCAGCGCGAGCTTCGTCAGAAGAATCGAATGCGGCAAGGAGTGAGTTGATGATCGACTTCAACGAACCTTCGAGCGTCTTCAGTGCAACGTTGCCGGTGAAGCCATCGGTGACAACGACATCAACATCGTCGGTCATGATGTCGCGACCTTCGACGTTGCCGATGAACCGCGCACCCGTTGCGCCGATCCATGAACCCTCGGCAAGCAACTTGTGGGTTTCCTTCACGAGCGGATTGCCCTTGGTGGGTTCTTCACCAATCGACAACAAACCAACGCGTGGCGAAGCAATGCCGAAACGTTGTTTCGCGAAGACGGCACCCATTTGTGCGAACTGCACAAGCCACTCGGCATTGCATTCAGCGTTCGCTCCAGCATCGAGCAACACCGTCGGAGTGTCGGCACCAGGAACGGGAATCGGCGTTGCAATTGCTGGCCTTTGCACGCCCTTAATGCGACCCATACGCAACAACGCGCTAGCCATCGTGGCGCCGGTATTACCTGCGCTCACCATTGCCGAGGCTTTGCCATCGCGAACAGCTTCCGCTGCACGCACGAGCGATGAATCTTTCATTTTGCGAACACTTGAGCCGGGATCGGCGTCCATCGCGATGACTTCTGACGCCTCGAGGACCTCAAGACCACCGGTGTCGCCAAGTTCTGCGGCGCGTCCGACCAACACAATGGGAATACCAAGTTCATCGACGGCGCGGCGCGCGCCGGCAACGATTGCGTCGGGAGCGTTGTCGCCCCCCATGGCATCTAAAGCTATGGGAAGCATGAGTGCCCTCTGGGGATCAGTCGACGTCGAGTGCCTGGCGGCCGTTGTACCAACCGCAGTTTCCGCACACGACGTGCGGACGCTTCACGGCGCCACAACGCGGGCAGCTGCTGCGAGCCGGAGTGGCGATACGCCAAGCTGAGGCACGACGGCTACGGCTCTTGGACTTCGAGGTCTTCTTCTTGGGTACGGCCATGGTCGTTCCTGATTCGGGGGGCGGCACACTGAGCCGCTCGCGGGACCGGGGGGTGCCCCGGGCAGACGGAGGACTCTACTCGCCGGGGTCGCCCGGTTCGAAGTCCAGTTCTGCGAGGGCCGCCCACCGGGGGTCGGAGATGGGTCCAGGACCCTCTTCTTCCTCGGGTTCCTCGCCTTCACCTTCGACACGCGTCGGGAACAATTCCGGGGCTGGACCGCGGCAATCTTCGGTGCACAGCGGCGCCAGAGGCAGGGCGAGAAGCACCGCATCGCGCACCATGGGCTCGAGATTCACGATGTCCTCGGCCATGGCGTAGGTCTCGCCTTCCACCGGGCGAGGTTCAAAGATTTCTCGGATCTGGGCCACCGATCGCCCGTCAACCGGCTTGAGGCACCGACGACACTCGCCCACCCAAGGGGTGGTGATGGTGCCGGTCGCGACCAAACCATTGCTGAGGGTCTCGAGTTCGAGATCCAGATCGATGGTTGCGCCTTCAGGCACCGTCGCCGAAGTGATCCCAAGACCTGGGAGTTCCACCGATTCAGTGAATTGACGTCGCGTTCCAGGATGTCGACGAAGGTCGGCGATCGGGACGACCAATGGCCGGTAGGTCATCGACTACGCGAGGTCCTGGTCAAAGAAGTTTGACGCTGCATCTCGAATGGTCTGCGTCGGATGGTTCGATGACGGTGGCGGCGGAAGATCGGAGTAGCGATCCTCGACCACCGTGAGTCGGGGACGATCGTCATAGGCGTCGTACTCGTCGTCGAACGGAAGCGCGCCTTCGTCCCATGTATCGGTGTCGACGTTGACCATGCCTTCGGCGTCGTACAACGCAGGTGCATCGTCGAGTTGTGAAAGTTCGTCGTAGACCGAAGGTTGGGTGGGCGGCGCTGAAAAATCTTCGGCTCCGGAGATGTAGACCTCTTCTTCGGGAGGACCTTCGACACCATGCTCGGCGGCAGCTGCCGCTTCGGCGAGGAGGTTGGTGCCCTGCAACTTTGCGCGACCGGCACCAACAAGTTTCTGCGTGCGCTCAAGGACGATTTCAAAACTGGCGAGTTTCTGATCACAGAAGTCTTCGACCTCGTGACGTAAACGACGAGCATCAGCCTGGGCGGCATCAACGATGTCGTAGGCGCGCTGTTCGGCGGCCTTCACAACCTCGGTGCGTTGCACCATGCGCTCGGCACGGGTACGGGCCTGATCAATGATGTCGTCGGCCTCGTGACGGGTGCGAGCAAGGAATTCCTCGCGCTCCTTCAGCAGCCAGCGAGCGGCACGGAGTTCCTCGGGAAGTGATTCGAGTGCTTCATCAATCAGGACAAGGACTTCGTCCTTCGAGATCATCGACGAAGCGGACAACGGCACATCGCGCGCGTTTTCGATCATGTCGCGCAGCGTCAGCAGGACGTCTTCGGTCTCGGCCGGGTGGTACTGGGCGCCGACAGTTGGCGGAGTCAGATCGATCTCGATGTCGTGATCGTCGAACGAAGGGTTGTCGTACTGGCTCACGATCCGTACTTCTCCTGAAGTCGTTTGGCGACGGCGGGCGGCACCATGGCCGTCACATCGCCACCGAAGCGGGTGATCTCTCGTAGCAACTTCGACGCAAGGAACGAGTTCCCTGATGCTGAAGGAATGAACAAGGTGTCCACTCCTGAAATTTTCTGGTTCATCTGCGCCATCTGAAGTTCGCTCTCGAAGTCAGAAACGGCACGCAGGCCCTTGACAATGAAATCGGCGTCCATCTCTTTGGCGAGGTCGACAACAAGCGAGGCGAACATCGTGACCTTGACGTTTGGAAGATGCGCAACGGATTCTTCGAGCATGTCTCGACGCTCATCAAGCGAGAACAGCGGTTCGCCTTTCTGCGGATTGCGCATGGCAGCGACGATGACTTCGTCGAAGAGACGCGACGCAGTCGCGATGATCTCAAGGTGACCGTTATGGATCGGGTCGAACGATCCCGGGTAAAGCACTCGGGTCACGGAGACTCCGGACTGTCGGGGGGCTGCAGGACGCTTACGAGCGTACCCCCGTACCTCTTCTCCTTTCGTGCATCCCATCCAGTCGGAAGCGTGATCTCTCGCGCAGATTCCGCAACAACGACACCGCCCGCCGCGATGCGGCTCACCAGATCGAGTACTTCAGTCCAGAGCTCATCGGCGGCCGCATAGGGCGGATCGATGAGCACAAGATCGAACTGCGGTTCAGATGACGCGGTTTTGGCGACATCGCGCAACCACACCAACGCGTCCTGTGCCACGACCGTGGCCTGGCCCAAATAGCCAGTCGCCTCAAGGTTGGTGCTGATCGCTTTGCGAGCGTCGCGGCCATGGTCAACAAAGACACACGATTGAGCCCCGCGAGACAGCGCTTCAATACCCAATGCACCTGAACCTGCGTAGAGGTCGAGGACTCGAGCGTCGTCGATGGCATTGAGACTGACGAGTGAATTGAACATTGATTCCCGAACGCGATCGAGCGTGGGGCGGGTATCGCTCCCCGGGGGAGCTACCAATCTGCGTCCTCTTGCTTCGCCGGCCACAACCCTCATGACGGCGACCGTACCCTGTGGCGATGGAAGCCGAACTCGGAATGACCTGTGTCGATTGCGGAGGCACCCTCCACCCGCTGTCCTATCCACCCGAAGACGGCTGGGAACCAGGCGATGTTGTGGCCTATCGGTGTCCCGATTGCAACGAACGATTCGACATCGTTCTCGGAGATCCCGCTGACGACGACGACCGTTACTGAAACGAGACCACGTCATGGGCATTGACGCTGACGTTCACAATCTTGTTGGCCGCTATTGCGACGCGGTGCTGCGCGTCGATGTTGCCGAGTTCGCTGACACATGGGCCGAAGACGCTCGGTGGCTGATACCGGGCGACGGGATTATCGAAGGCCGCGATGCAATCACCGCAACATTCGAGAAGATTCGACCCACGTACCGGCAATGCGTGCAGGAAGTTCTGAACGGAACCATTTCCTATGTTGATGGCGATACGGCCAGCGCGCGTTGGCAGATTCGCGAACTGCAGTGGCGCGACGACGGGACCGTGAGCGAACTCATCGGCGTGTACCACGACGTAATGGCGCGCGACCTCGACGGCGTCTTGCGGTTTACCCACCGCGACTTCGAGTTGATTTACAGCGGGCCGATCGACGGAAGCGGCAAACTGCGCGCACCCCGCACGCTGTAGCGATGTGCTCGTTGACTACTTGACGAGCGCTTCGAGAATGTCAGCAAGTTCGCTCGCGCGAGCCACCATCGGCGAATGATCGCCAGGCATCTCAACAACATCGGCGCCCATTCGTTCGGCAACCGCACGCTGACCATCAACAAGAAGAATCGGATCGTCAGTGCACACGACATAGGTCGCCGGCTTCGAACGCCACGCCGCCTTCTCAACTACAACCGAACCACCCGTGTTTCCGGGACGAAGTTTGGTGGCCCATTGCACAGCTTCTTCCGGATCGATGTCTGGATAGAAGATTTGTGCGGCGAACTCAGGGTCGATGAACGGAATGCCGTCGTCGCCAACGCGCATGGTGAGGAGAAACTCTTCGCCAATTGTCATTGGTCCGCCGCTGCCCAACTCGCCAGCATCCGGACCAAGCGCTGTCAGATACACCAGTCGTTCAACAGATGAATGATTTCCCGCAACGGTGACAACTGCGCCGCCGTAGGAATGTCCGAGAAGAACCACCGGACCATCAATGGTGTCCAGCACAGCGGTAACGGCCGCCGCATCTTCGGTGAGATCGGTAAGCGGAAGTTCGACAAGTGCAGTCGTGACGCCACGAGCATCAAGTTCGGCAACAAGCGGCTCGAAACACCAGCCGCCGTGATATGCACCATGAGTCAGAACGATCGTTGTCATTTCCGGATACTAGGAAGAACTCATCAACTCTTCATCAGAAAGTCGACGTCATCGGCTTTCAGAAATAGATCGACTTCTTCCGCAAGGAGTTCATGCTTGATCAACTCGGGATCGGTATCGAGTATCTCGATCGCAATCTCTCGAGCGGTCACCACCCATTCACGATCTCGACGCAACGAGGCCAGCTTCAGATCGTTCTGACCTTTCTGTCGCTCCCCCATGATCGTGCCTTCGCCACGAAGATCTAGATCGACCTCGGCGAGTTCAAAACCATCGGTGCTTCGAACAAGGGCTTCAAGGCGTGCTTCACCGTCGGGAGTTTTCGCCTCGCCAACAAGCCAACAGAACGACTTCGCCGCGCCTCGACCGACACGACCACGCAACTGATGCAACTGGGCGATGCCAAAGCGCGTGGCATCGAGAATCACCATGACGGTTGCGTTGGGAACGTCGACGCCCACTTCGATAACTGTCGTTGAGACAAGCGCATCGAGTTCGCCAGCACGGAACTGGGTCATGACTGCGTCCTTTTCATCGGACTTCAGTCGACCATGCAACAAACCAACTCGTAGCCCGGAAAGTTCGCCGCTCGTGAGTTCCTCAAACGTCTCCTGCGCTGATCGAACCTCGAGCTTTTCACTCTCTTCAATCAACGGACACACGACATAGACCTGGCGACCGTCGGCGATTTCGTCGCGGACCTGCTGCCACACTTGAACTTCGTCCATGTCGGTCTGCGCCCAACGAGTAACGATCGGCGTGCGGCCCGGCGGGAGTTCATCGAGAACCGAAACATCGAGGTCGCCATACACCGTCATCGCCGCGGTGCGCGGAATCGGCGTAGCGGTCATGACCAACACATCGGGCATGGCGTCGCCTGCGCCCTTGTCACGCAACGCGGCACGTTGTTCAACACCGAAGCGATGCTGTTCATCGATCACCACAACACCGAGCGACTTGAACGCAATGCCTTCAGAAATCAACGAGTGCGTGCCGATCACGATGTCGAGATTTCCCGTCACCATGTCTTCGAGGATTTTGCGACGATCGGCTGCTGTCGTTCGGTTCGTGAGCAAAGCGACCCGCAATGAACGATCCATCCCCGCTCCGCCGAACAAATTGCCATCGTCAGTATCGGGAACCGTGAAACCTTCAAGGAGATGTTTGATGCCGAGATGGTGCTGCTCGGCCAGCACTTCAGTTGGCGCCATGAGCGCGGCCTGATGACCACCCTGAACGGCAACCAACATCGCACTCACCGCAACGACGGTCTTTCCCGCGCCCACATCGCCCTGCAATAACCGGTGCATGGGATGGCCTTTGGCGAGGTCTTCGTTGATCTCAACGATCGTCCGAGCCTGAGCGCCAGTGAGGTCGTAAGGAAGAACTTCGTGGAAGCGCCTCACCAACGGCCCGCCACCATCACCAACAACATGAGCGATTCCAACCGCAGTTCGTTCGAGTTCTCGTTTGCGCCGAACCAGTTCCACCTGCACCCGCAACAATTCGTCGAAGACAAGGCGCTTTCGAGCGGCCTTTTCTTCTTCGGAGTCATTCGGTTCGTGAATGCCACGAAAGGCAGTCGTGCGATCAACGAGATCAAGTCGATCAAGCAACGATTCATCGACAATGTCCGCGAATTCACCAGAGCGGCGCAGCGTTTCTGCGCACAAGTCCGCAATCGTGTCGCTATTGATTCGCGCCTTCTCCGATTGCGGATAGATCGGCACAATCCGACCGACTCGCGTGCCGACTTTGTCGACGAAGGGATTCGTCATTCCTCGGCGACCGTTGAAGACGGTGACCTTTCCAAAGATCGCTACGGAGGTTCCGACTGGCAGGAACTTCAAGCGCCACCGTTGGTTGAAGAAACTGATGTCAAGAGAACCGGTGTCGTCGGCCACGGTGATGACGATGAACTCGCGTCCGTTCTTGCTCCGAACCGCACGACTGGCCTTCACCGTCGCGAGAAGCACCACTTCGTCATCAAGTGGCGCATCGCGAATCGTGACTTCTTTCGTGCGATCGATGTAACGGCGCGGATAATTCATCAACACATCAAGCACAGAACGAATACCAAGTGTTGCGAGTGCTTCTGCCCGCTTGGGCGTCACACCTTTCAATTCAGTGACCGGCAGATTGGCAAGTTGTGCCAACCGACGTCCCACGATGTCGCTCACTCGATACCGAAGAGATACGGGTAGAGAGGCTGTCCGCCGTGATGCACTTCAACCTCGCACCCTGGACGGTTGTCCTGTACCCACACTTCGAGGTGTCGAGTCGCGGCCGGTGTTGCGCCCTCGCCCTCGATGATCGTGACGATTTCGTGGCCCTCGTTCACGATGTGGGCAAGCAGTCCAGCGGCGGCTTCAGAAAGATCGGCGTCGATAGCAATGATTCCGTCGCGCGCAATGCCCAACCAGTCGCCTTCGCGAATGGGCCCGGCATCACTGCTCGAATCTCGCACAGCGCGTGTGAGTTCACCGGCAACAACGTGGGCTGCGGCTTCAGACATTGCATCGGCGTTCGAAGCAGCCGTGCCTTCTGGGTCATAGGCCAATAACGAAGCAAAACCTTCGGCAACGCCACGAGTGGGAACAACTCGAACGTTCTTGGTGGTCATCGCGTCGACCTGTTCGGCCACGGGAATGATGTTCTTGTTATTCGGCAGCAACACAACGTCGTCGGCCGGGGCTGCTTCAACCGCTTCAAGAAGTTGCGCCGTTGACGGATTCATTGTTTGACCACCGGTGACGATCACCTGCACGCCAAGGGAATGGAAAATGCGGCGAATGCCGTCGCCAACCGAGACCGCAACCACGGCACACGGAACCGGGTCGTGGGTTGTTGCCGGTTCCGGGTTCATGGGTTCGGCTTCGCGCACCCAACGTTCTTCTTCGACTTCTTCAAGAAGATCGGTCACGCGGATCGAACGCGGGCGACCGATGTCGACCGCCGCTTCGATCGTGGCTCCGATGTCGTCGGTATGAATGTGACAGTTCCAAATACCGTCGCCACCGACAACGACGATTGAATCGCCGAGTGTTGCCCACACGTCTTTGAAACCAGGCACGGCTTCGTCGGGTGCTTCAAGGAAGTACATGACCTCATAACGAAGGCCGGCGAGCGAACCATCGTGAGATCCGTCGCCGTGCGCAGCATCGAAGGCACTAAGGAATTCTGCGGACGCACCGGCCGGATCCTCGGCGGCTTCTGGGATTGGACGACCGCACACGATGTTCAGCGCTACATCGAACAACAACATGAGGCCAGTGCCGCCGGAGTCAACAACGCCCGCATCGGCCAACACCTGCAACATCTCCGGTGTGCGCGCAAGCGCATCGGCGCCCGAGGCGTGCGCAGCTTCAAGAACGCCGAGAAGATCCGAACCGGCATCAGCCGCAGCGCGCCCGCCTTCGGCAGCGACACGAACGACGGTGAGGATTGTTCCTTCGACCGGTTTCATCACTGCGCCGTACGCAGCGGTGGCAGCAGCATCGAGCGCCGTTGCAAAGGTTGCGCCGTCGATGGTCGCAGCGGAACGGAACTCGGCAGACAGCCCACGCAGGATCTGCGAAAGGATGACGCCCGAATTTCCGCGAGCACCCATGAGCGAACCGTGCGAGATCGCCTGGCAGGTCGAATTGAGATCGGCGTCAGCGCCATCGAGCTCGGTGACCACCGATGCGAGCGTGAGCGCCATGTTCGTGCCGGTATCCCCATCGGGCACGGGATAGACGTTCAGTCGGTTGATCGTCTCGCGATGAGCGGCCAGGGCATCGGCGTATCCCCGGATGAGCATCCGGAGGTCATCGGCGGTCAGGCTGGTGGCGATCGACATCGGCGGAGAGACTACTGATGCCTTCACCTTCAGGCGGAGGTGGGCGAAATCTGGGTCATTCAGGCCCGTCAACCGCCGAATTGGGTCCTCGAGAGGCCGCTGCTACCATTCGGCGTTCGATTCTTCTGACGTCCCGGAGTGTGTTGTCATGGCAGCTGTATGCGAGGTGTGCGGAAAGCACCCATCGTTCGGTATGGCGGTAAGCCACTCCCATCGCCGCACCAAGCGCCGTTGGAATCCGAACATCCAGCGAGTTCGCGCCGTGGTCAACGGTTCGACCAAGCGCGTCAACGTGTGCACGTCGTGCCTCAAGGCCGGCAAGGTCGTCAAGGCAGTTCGCTGACCGTGTCTGCCGGTCCTTTGCAGGGAGTCGTCAAGTCCTACGACCCGGTCTCCGGCGTCGGCACCATCATCTGCGACACGGACCTGAACGATTACGAATTCACCCGCAGCGCCCTCGTGGGTTCGGTTTTCCGTTCCCTGCGTCAGGGCCAGCGAGTGGTCTTTGATCTCGACGGTGGCTCATTGGCTATTCGTCTTCGTATGGGCTCTGAAGCCGATATGGGTACCCCCGGGTACGAACAACCGAACGCCGACAACGTGCAGCACCCTCAGGGCGGCACCGAAGGCTAAGTGCCACACGGCACACCTTGGGTTTCGGCGACGGAGAGCGTCGTTGAATCCTCTACGCTTCGCTGATTCACCAGAGGTTCACCCGACGGCAACCGCTCGCCGGGAACAATCACCACTCACGCGCATCGCGCATTCGACAACGACGTCGGAGGAAACATGGCCGGGCAGACCACAAACCAAAAACTGATCGACTGGGTCGAACAGTGGCGCGAAATTCTGCAACCCGATGACGTGTATTGGTGTGACGGCTCCGCCGAGGAATACGAGCGCCTTTGTGGCGAACTCGTTGCCGGTGGAACGTTCCGCACCCTGAACGAAGCGAAGCGTCCGAATAGTTACCTCGCACTCTCTGACCCGGGCGACGTTGCTCGCGTTGAAGACCGCACCTACATCTGCTCCGAACGCGAAGTCGATGCAGGCCCCACGAACAACTGGCGTCCGCCCGCAGAGATGCGCGCCGAGATGACCAAGCTCTACACCGGCGCCATGAAGGGCCGCACGATGTATGTCGTGCCGTTCTCGATGGGTCCGCTCGGTTCGCCGATCGCGCACATTGGTGTGCAGCTCAGCGACTCTGCCTATGTGGCAGTCAACATGCGCATCATGACTCGCATGGGCCAGGGCGCACTCGACGTTCTTGGAAATGGTGAATGGGTTCCGTGCGTGCATTCAGTGGGCATGCCGCTTGCTGCCGGCCAGGCCGATGTGCCGTGGCCGTGCGATGCCGAGAACAAGTACATCGTGCACTTCCCGGAAACCAGCGAAATCTGGTCCTACGGCTCGGGCTACGGCGGCAACGCACTGCTCGGCAAGAAGTGCTTCGCACTGCGCATCGCTTCCACCATGGCGCGCGACAACGGCTGGATGGCCGAGCACATGCTCATCCTCGGCCTCACCTCGCCTGAAGGTGTGAAGAAGTACGTCGCTGCGGCATTCCCGTCAGCGTGTGGCAAGACGAACATGGCAATGCTCATCCCCACCCTTCCGGGTTGGAAGGTCGAAACCGTTGGTGACGACATTGCCTGGATGAAGTTCGGTGCCGATGGTCGCCTTTATGCCATTAACCCCGAAGCCGGTTTCTTCGGCGTTGCTCCTGGCACCTCGGCCAAGTCGAACTTCAACGCGCTTGAATCAGTGAAGGGCAATTCGATCTTCACCAACTGCGCACTCACCGACGATGGCGACATCTGGTGGGAAGACCTTTCCGATGAACCGCCCGCGCACCTCATCGACTGGAAGGGCAACGATTGGACTCCGGCCTCGGACTCCCCCGCTGCGCACCCGAACGCACGCTTCACTGCCCCGGCCGCACAGTGCCCGTCGATCGCACCCGAATGGCAGGACCCTGCCGGTGTGCCGATCTCGGCAATTCTTTTCGGCGGCCGTCGCGCCACCAATGTTCCGTTGGTGACCGAATCATTCGATTGGCAGCACGGTGTGTTCCTCGGCTCGATCATGAGCTCGGAAAAGACTGCAGCTGCTGCTGGCACCGTGGGCGAACTTCGTTTCGACCCCTTCGCCATGCTTCCGTTCTGTGGCTACAACATGGGCGACTACTTCAAGCATTGGCTTGAGATCGGCGAAGCAACCGACGCGTCGAACCTTCCCAAGTTGTTCTGGGTCAACTGGTTCCGCAAGGGCGACGACGGTTCGTTCCTGTGGCCAGGCTTTGGCGAGAACTCCCGTGTTCTCAAGTGGATCGTCGAGCGCCTCGAAGGCACCGCCGGTGCCAACGACACCGCCATTGGCCGGGTTCCGAGCGCATCGGATCTCGACCTTGCCGGCCTCGACATCGACGATGCAACCATCACCACGTTGTTGTCGGTTGACAACGCCGCATGGAGCGCCGAAATCCCGCAGCTCGAAGCGCATCTCGACACCTTCGGTGCCGAACTTCCTTCAGAGCTTCGTGACGAACTTCGCGAACTCGAAAAGCGTCTCGGCTAATTCCGATTCGTTTCATGTCGTAAAAGAGGGCGAGGCTTCGGCCCCGCCCTCTTCGCGTCACAGCACAACGAGTGGCAGCGGTGCTGTCTGTCGGCAACGATCACGGTCACGCTGTTTGAGGGGGACTCGTGGACGTTGATCGTCGATTGACTCATGTGGAGTTATTGCATGCGCCCGGAGAGCGAGCGCTGGCCGCTCGAGTCTTTGAGTTGCTGGGATGCACGGTGTCTGACAGTGGTCGTCACTGGTTCACGGCGTTCATCGACACCAATCTTCGTGATTACGCCAACAATTCGTTCTACGCATCAGAAGCACCGGCTGAACAGATCGCTATCGAAGCAGCAATGGCTGATTCGGTCGACGAGTGGGTGGAGATGGTGCGCACTGCTCCACAGAACTCGCCGCACTTTGGTGTCCGAGTGGGAACGGTTGAAGAACACCGAGCAATCATCGAGCGCATTCGTGACGCGTCGCAGAACGACGATGACTTGCGCGGTCGAATCGAAGTGCTCGGACTCTTTCCTCACGATGCACCTGATGCCATCGCCACCAACATGGATCAAGCGTTCATATGGACGAACGTGATCGCGTCAGGTCCACTTCGACTTGGTCAAGTGATTGAAGTGCAATGGCATCTCAACCGAGAGCCGGCCTGAAATTCAGGAAACGTTGCCGACCAACATTGCTCGAATGCCGAGCCCCATCAGAAACAAACCACCGAATCCGTAGAGCAGGTACTTCTTCTGCGACAACTGATGGCGGTAGCTATAGATAAGGCCGACAACGATGATGGCCACGAAGCCATAGAACATGTGGAACTTCGGCGCCTTGATTCCCTGACCGGCGACAATGGCAACACCCATGCCCACCTGCACGAAGATGCTCAGTTCAACAATGACAATGAACCACCACAGCGCGCGGGTTCGCAGCGGATGTATCCAGTTCGCAGCGAGCGCCCACGTACCGGCAAGGGCGTTGCCGATGATGACAAACCACGAAAAGGACTCATGAATGCTTCGGAGCATTGGGAGATTCTCGCGTTACTTCGAAGGGTCGACAGAAACGACCGGCTCGTAGGCCCAGATCTCGGCACCAACGCCCACGGGGCGTTCACCGCCACCATTTCCGGGATGGCCGCCGGGATGACCACCAGGGTATCCACCAGCGGCAGATGCGCCTTCGGTGCCGCGGTGCCCATCGGCGAACGCCGGTGATGCAACCCACGCATTGAACGCGTCTTCGTCACGCCAGCGAGTGATTACCAGCCACTGGTCACGACCATCGGTGGGCTTGAGTAGTTCAAAGCCCTCAAAGCCATCGGCGCCATCGACTGCACCGGCGCGGGCAGCAAATCGGTGAGCAAGCTCGTCGCCGGCCTGAGCCGGAACGGTGATGGCATTGATACGAATGATCGACATGGGTCTTCATGGTTGCCGCCCCGGGCCGGTCGCGCCAGTCCACCCCGCCCGTAGACTCACCCCGTGCTGAAGGCAAACGATCCGTGTTGGTGTGGCAGTGGCCAAAAGTTCAAGCGCTGCCATCGTGACACCAAACACCAACTCCAACCCGGCCTCATCAGCCCCATGCGAACAGTGCCGGCCGAAATCCCTCGGCCCGAGTACGCCGAGACCGGAATGGTCACTCGTCGTCCTGAGGAGCGCATCAAGGATGCTGCCTTCATCGAGCGCATGCGCCGAGCCGGTCGTGCCGCTGCTGAAGTGCTCGACATCGGCGCTGCAGTCATTGCTCCAGGTGTCACCACCGACGAAATCGACGCAGTTGTGCATCAGGCCTATATCGATCGCGGCGGCTACCCCAGCACGCTGAATTATCGCGGCTATCCAAAATCGCTCTGCACGTCGGTGAACGAAGTCATTTGTCATGGCATCCCCGATGACCGTCCGCTTCAAGATGGCGACATTGTGAATCTCGACGTCACCATTTGGCTCGATGGCGTGCACGGCGACACCAATGCCACCTATTGCGTCGGCAACGTGGACGACGCGTCGAAGCGTCTCATCGAGGTCACCCGTCAATGTCTTGATCGCGGCATTGCGGCGGTGGCGCCCGGTCGACCGTTTTCCGACATCGGACGTGCGATCGAAACGCATGCTGTCGCCAATGGCTATGAAGTTGTGCGCGCATTTGTGGGTCACGGAATCGGCGAGCAATTCCACACCGATCTTCAGATCCCCCACTATTACGAACCACGCATGACCACGATCATGGAACCAGGCATGGTGTTCACGATTGAGCCGATGATCTCCATGGGCACCGGCCAGCACAAGATTTGGGACGATGATTGGACTGCAGTCACCGCCGACGGAAGTCGCACCGCACAGTTCGAGCACACGATTGTGGTGACCGACACTGGTGTCGAAATTCTCACGACGACTACCTGACATGAAATCAATCAATGTGACGCTCGAGTCGATGACCGTGAACGGAGAGGAAGTTCCATTGCTTTCCGCCGACCTCGTCGTCGTGCGACGCCCCGAAACTGATCGCATCGACTGGGAATGTGTTGCTTTCACGCTGCTGACGGACCCATTCCCGCAGGAACCAGTGTTCTTAGAAATGGTTGATGTTGTCGAGAGTCGCACTCTTTCCGGCGACGCGCTTGTTGTGCGGTCCGACCAAAATCGTCATGTCTTTCGTGGCGGCGGCGACCTCAGCGGCCTCATGCCCGAAGACGACCTCGGCCCAATCGAGTAACACTCCGTCTGCACGCGTCCTCAGCGATAGCGTGACCACATGTTTCGTCACGTCGTCACCTTCCGCTGGAATTCTGAGTCATCGCCTGAACACGTTGCGGCGTTAGAGGAAGCACTCTCGGGGCTACCCGGGATACTCCCCGACCTTCGCCGGTATGCCTACGGAACCGACGCCGGCATCAACGAAGGCAATTACGACTTCGCGGTCGTCGCAGAATTCGACAACAGCGACGGCTACCTCGCGTATCGAGATAACGACGAGCACCATCGCATCATCCAGACGTTCATCGCCCCGTATCTCGATTCACGCACCGTGGTGCAGTTCGACTTCAACGACTGATTGCTCAGGCGAAAAGTGAGGTGCCGAATGGTTCGCCTTCGGCGCGGCTGCTTTCAAGAGCGATAAACCACTCAGTGCCAAACGCAGCGGCAAACACTTCCGCTGGCATCTTGAAGAAGAATGAGTCCGGCCCGATCTGACTGCGATGGGCGGCCATGGCGGCCTTCTTCACGTCGACCACATGGGCGACATCCACTGCGTGAGTGATGACCGCTTCAGGTGAACCGAATTCACCACGATCGGCAGCCTCGGCGCGCTGACGCATCTGTTCGGCGGTTTCGCCTTCGAGTTCGCCCTCGATCTCATCTTCAAAGACCGACGCGTTCTCTGCCATCTGCTTCATGATTCGGTCACGGTTCATGGTCGACTGGAAGACGCGATCAACACCGGCGATTTCCGCTGCACGCTTTCCAACCCGATGCACCTGAATGTGGTCGGGGTGTCCGTACCCACCATGTGAGTCATAGATGGTGAGAACGTCGGCCTCAACATCAACGAGAATCTGCGCAAGACGCTGCGAGGCTTTCTCCACATCGGCCTGCCAGAAGCACAACGGGTTTTCATTGGTGGGTTCACCGATCATTCCGCTGTCTTCATAACCAAGAAATTCCACACGATCGAGACCCATGATCTCGGCGGCCTGATGTGTTTCGACAACACGGCGTTCCCACAACGCTTCACCATCGTTGAGAACACCTGGCTGCGGTTCGCCTTGTTCGCCACGAGTCGCGACAACAAGGACAACCTGATGTCCGTCGCGTTTGGCCAGCGTCATCAATCCGCCGGTTGCAATCGATTCGTCGTCGGGATGGGCGTGAAAGCACACAAGTGTTGCCATCAGGCGATCGCACCCCCTGCTCGAAGCATCGCTAGGCGAGCATCATCTGCGACGCCCCATTCCTTCAGCACCTCATCGGTGTGCTGGCCGGGATGCGAAGGCGGACGCTGAATGCTCGCTTCGGTACGCGAGAAACGTGGCGCAGGCGCGGGCTGAACGACTCCAGCGTTCTCCACAAACGTTTTGCGAGCAACGGTGTGTGCATTCGTCGTTGATTCAACGAGAGAAAGGATTGGAGCAACACACGCATCGGAACCGTCGAAGATGGCGGCCCATTCGTCACGGGTCTTCGTTGCGATCACCGCAGCAAGACGCTCCTTGAGATGCGGCCACATTGAACGATCGTTCTGCTTTGCGAATTCTTCATCGCCAGCCAGACCGGTCTTCTCAAGAAGTTCGGCATAGAACTGCGGTTCGATTGCGCCGACGGAAAGGAATTTGCCGTCCGAACATTCGTAGACCTCGTAATAATGCGCGCCAGAGTCGAGCATGTTCACGCCGCGCTCATCGCTCCAGAGCCCCATCGCCATAAAGCCGTGCATGAACGTCGTGAGCACCGCGGTGCCATCGACCATCGCTGCGTCGACAACCTGTCCTTTGCCCGACATGCGAGCTTCGATGATTCCGCATGCGATACCAAAGGCAAGCAGCATTCCGCCGCCGCCGAAGTCGCCGACGAGATTAAGTGGGGGCTGCGGGCGTTCATTCGGACGACCGATTGCACCGAGCGCTCCGCCAATCGCGATGTAGTTCATATCGTGGCCGGCCATTTGCGCCATCGGGCCGTGCTGCCCCCAACCAGTCATGCGTCCGTAGACAAGTTTCGGATTGCGAGCCAAACACGCGTCGGGACCGATGCCGAGACGTTCGGTGACACCGGGACGGAAACCTTCAATCAGCGCGTCGGCCTTCTCGACGAGACCAAGCACCGTTTCAACGCCCTCGGGATTCTTGAGATCGACACCGATCGAGCGACGTCCACGGTTCATCACGTCCTTCGGCGGCGTGGCGGGATCACCGCCGTATACCTGCCCGGCACGGTCGACACGAATGATGTCGGCGCCCATGTCGGCGAGCATCATCGCCGCGAACGGCCCCGGCCCGATTCCTGCAATCTCGACGATGCGAACGCCCGCGAGAGGTCCCATAACAAAGCTCCTAAAGGTGAAGAGAAAAGTGGTTAGGCGTTCGCCCGAGCAGCAAGCGCAGTGACGTGCTCGATGATGGTCGCCCAATAAAAACGCGGAATGTCATGACCCATTCCATCGAGAGGAAGAAATTCCGAACCGCGGAGACATTCAGCAGTTCGTTCACCACCGCTGAAGGTGACGAGCGGATCGATATCGCCATGCACGACGAGTGCCGGAATATCGAGGTTACGCAGACCCGCCGAACGAGGCGGTGACGTCACGATCGCCAGCAGCTGTGCCGTCTGTCCATCGGGATGGAAACAACGATCGAACGCTCGAGTGTTGCGTTCACGGATCCAGTCCTCGTCAAAATGTTCGGGGCCAGCAAGGAACTTGCCCGAAAGGACGCCTTGTTCAATGTTCTCCTCACGATCTGTTGGCGCAGGCGTAAGCAACATCGCGATTGCTTCCGGCGTGGGCTGACCAACATCGGGATCGCCTGTTGTCGACATCACCGAAGTGAGCGACGCAACCCGCTGAGGCTGATCGATCGCCATTTGCTGAACGATCATTCCGCCCATAGAGCCGCCAAACAGGTTGACGCGATCGAGTCCGAGGGCATCGCACAAACCCCAAGCGTCGGCAGCCATATCGGAGAGTTGGTAGGGCGCTTCAATGACGTCGCCTTGCAGATACCCAGCGACCGCAGCCATGAGATCAATATGCGTATCGATTTTCGTGGAAAGCCCGACATCGCGATTGTCGAAAATGATCACGTAAAAGCCGCGGTCGACGAAGGACTGAACAAACTCCTCGTTCCACCACACCAACTGACATCCAAGACCCATTACGAGCAGGAGGGGCGGATCGGCGGGATCCCCAAAAGTCTCGTACTCGATCTCGATGCCATTGGACTGTGCACGCATGAGGGGAATCCTCGCCCCCACCCGGCATGCGGTCAAGCGACCACGGCTACCGTTCGCTACATGAGCGGAAGTGAACACTTCGATGCCGACTCGGCTGCAGGGGCCGGCTACCGGATCGATCCGCTCAGCGGTGCACCGGCCTGGATGGTTCCCGCCCGGCAGGACCGGCCAAATTTGCCGGCCGAGAAGTGCCCCTTCTGTGTTGGTGGCATCGAGGCGCCCGGCGAGTACGAGGTGCTTGCCTTTCCGAACCGGTGGCCACCGTTTGATGACGGTCGGGCCGAAATCGTTCTCTACACCTCGCAGCACGAATCCTCATTCGCAGATCTCTCCCCTGATCAGGCTCGTCGCGTGGTCGACCTGTGGGCAGAGAGGTCCGCTGCTCTCGGCGCGCGTGACGACGTTTCGTATGTGTTGGTATTCGAAAATCGCGGACCGGAAGTGGGTGCGACCATCGCGCACCCCCACGGACAGATCTACGCGTTCGACATCGTGCCGCCGGTCGTCGTGAACGAATACGCATCTGCACAGTCGACAGCATTCAGTGTTCCATCAAGCGAAGTGGTGGTCGCCACCCACGGCGAGTGGTCGGCGTGGGTCCCTTTCGCAGCATCCTGGCCCTATGAATTAGTGCTCGCTCCAGCGACCGATCTTCCCGATCTTCCTTCGCTAAATGACGCCGAACGCAGCGATCTTGCATCGCTTCTCATTGATTGCATTGGTCGCCTTGACGCGCTTTTCGACTCGCCAATGCCATTCATGATGTGGTTCCACCAGCGACCAT
Organism: Acidimicrobiales bacterium; assembly: GCA_030830565.1. Lineage (GTDB taxonomy): Bacteria > Actinomycetota > Acidimicrobiia > Acidimicrobiales > Acidimicrobilacustridaceae > Acidimicrobilacustris. Next base: position 11,251 of record JAURMR010000037.1, on the reverse strand, counting down.
TCGACGACATTGAGCGCACACCCCTTCGGGTTCATGCGCACATCGCACCATTGCTTCGCTCCCCCGGCACACAAAGATTCGTAGCGGCTGGCGAACTGGGTAGTGGCGTGTGGTTCAACCCCGTTGAACCAACCACAGCCGCCGCGCAATTGCGCGATAGAAAATGACGAATCCGCGATTCACGGTTTATGCACCGGGACGCGTAAACCTCATTGGCGATCACACCGATTACGCCGGTGGCCTAGCGCTTCCGTGTGCGATTGATCTCGGCGTCACAATCGCCGGCATCCACCAGCCCGGCCGTGTCGAACTTCAGACCGATGCTCTTGAAGGAAACGTCGTACTCGATCTCGGCACGAAACACGATGTTGCTTCGATCGAACCGCGTTGGGGTCGCTACGTTGCTGCAGTTGCCCAAGAAGTCCGTCCGTCACAGGGTTTCATCGGATCAATCGAATCAACATTGCCGACCGGGGCCGGCCTTTCTTCAAGTGCAGCGCTGGAGATCGCGCTTGCACTGGCGATGGAGTTCAACGGCTCGCAGATGGAACTCGCACTTTTAGCGCAACGCTCGGAACTTGCAGCGGTCGGTGTTCCGTGCGGGCTTCTTGATCAATTGAGCATTGTGTTTGGACGCGCTGGCCACGCGATGGTCATCGACTTCGCTGATAATTCGATCGAACACGTTGCGTTCCCTGAAGATCTCGACGTTGTCGTTCTGCACTCGGGTCAAGAGCGCCAACTCGCTGATTCGCACTACGCCGAACGCCGCGCATCCTGCGAGCTCGCCGCCGATCGCATTGGTCCTCTCCCTAAGGCAACGATCGCAGACACCAACACTCTCGATGGCGACACTCGACGTCGTGCGCGCCACGTCGTATCGGAATGTGAACGGGTTCGCCAGTCCGCTGTTGCTCTGCGCGAGAACGACCCGACCACGGTCGGCCAGTTGATGACACAAAGTCATGCGTCATTACGCGACGATTTTCAAGTCTCCACACCAGTTCTCGATGAGCTGGTTGATCGACTCAACATCACGCCCGGCGTGTACGGAGCGCGACTCACCGGTGCCGGTTTCGGGGGTTGTGTTGTCGCGCTCAGCGATCGCGGAGCGATCAGCGACCCCAACGCGCTTTCCGGGCGAGGCTGGATCGTGCATCCAACTGATGGCGCCCGCCGAAAAACGATCTAGAAACCGAACTACATCCGGCCGAGGAGTTCCTGCTTCTTGGTCTGGAATTCGTCCTCGGTGAGTACGCCTTGATCACGTAGCGCGCTCAGCTTCGCGATTTGATCGGGAATCGATTCAGATTCGGCATTGCCCTGGGCGCGGTTGATGCCACCAGAAATTCGATCGGCGGCTTTGATCTGATTCGCTTCCATCTGCTGATAGATCTCGTTCTGCACCGCGCTCGGATTGCGAATGTCGTCGAAACGCTGCGCACCGTCCTTCGATGCCGATTCAATGTCGAGATCGCCGAGACCAAGCATGCGTTCGAAAATGCGCTGATGAAAAAAGATCGTGTTGATCCGCTCGAGCGGAATCTCAATGCCGTGTTTGGCGATGATGCCAGTGCGAAAGATCACGCGGTCTGAGGTCAAAACGAAATGGGTGCTCACCCAGCGGATATAGCGCTGCATGAACCAGACGAGTGTGATGAAGACGAAGAGAGCGACCGGAATTTTGGCCCACGACAGCCACGAAACACTCAGAGTGGCGATGGCCAGGATGACTGCGAGGGCCAGCATCGCTGCCGACTTCGCAAAGAACCACCAATGGGGGTTGAGATCGAGGATCAACTCTTCGGTCGAGTGCAGTTCGTCTTCGGGATACGGCATTCCAAACCGTACCCCCGGCACTGTCGCTGGCGGTGAGTACGGTCTGCCGGGTGGATCCCGACGCCCTTCTCGACGGCCTGAACACTGCGCAACGTCTCGCGGTCACGTCGCCGACCTCGCCGCTGTGCATTCTTGCCGGCGCTGGTTCGGGAAAAACCCGCGTCCTCACACGTCGTATCGCCTATCGCGCCGCCACTGGCGATCTCGATCCACGCCATGTTCTCGCGCTCACCTTCACCCGCAAAGCGGCCGGTGAACTCACCGCTCGTCTTCGTTCGCTCGGCCTTCGTGAACACGTCGCCGCCGGTACATTCCATTCGGTTGCCTATGCACAGCTGCGCACGCGTTGGGCTGAACGCAACATCGCTCCCCCGCAGCTCATGACTCGCAAAGCGGGCTTCGTTATCGGTCTGCTCACTGGTGCCGAAAAGTCCACACCGGGCATCGACTTCGTAGCGGAAATCGAATGGGCCAAAGCGCGCATGGTCGCTCCCGAGGCCTATCCCGAAGCCGCAAAGGCGGCAGGGCGCAAGCCGCCCATCTCGTACGAGGCCACTGCTGCGGTGTACGCCCGCTACGAAGATCAGCGCCGCCAAAAGCGCCTCATCGATTTCGACGACATGTTACGTGTCTGCCACCGCGACCTTTTGTCCGATGACGGTTTCGCTGCATCTCAACGCTGGCGATTTGCTCACCTCTTCGTCGACGAATTTCAAGACGTCAACCCACTCCAACACGCGCTCCTTGAAGCGTGGCGAGGCGATCGCACCGACCTCTGCATCGTGGGCGACCCAAATCAGGCTATCTATTCCTGGAACGGCGCCGACCCCGATCTCTTACGCACATTTCCGCAACGATTCCCCGCTGGCGAAACCATTCGCCTCCTCGACAACTACCGATCAACACCGCAAATCCTTGCCGCCGCCAACGCGCTGCTCGTCGGCGGTCGCGGTGTCGACCACGACGGCACACAGTCCGCAACTCGCCCCGATGGCGGTGTGCCTTCCGTTCGTCAACTGCCCGATGAGCGCGCCGAAGCTGCAGCAATTGCGCGCGCGGCGCGTGATCGCCATGGTCCCGGCACGCGCTGGTCGAATCAAGCAGTGCTCGTTCGCACCAACGCACAATTGCCAATCATTGAAGAAGCAATGAAGTCGGCGGGCATTCCATTCCGCGTTCGTGGCGCAACCCCGCTCCTTGATCAGCCCGAAATCAAAGCGGCACTTGGCGACCTTCGTCGCACGCCTCGCCCGTTTTCCGACGCCATCCACGATCTCGCACTTTCCGTCGTTGTCGACGACGAATCCGAAAGCGATCGCGCCGCCGAACGCCGGGCCAATCTCGATGCACTTGTGCAAATGGCTCGCGACTACATGGCCATCGAATCGCCGCCCACGGCAAACGGGTTTTTCCTGTGGCTCACTGCCACAACCCGCGCCGATCAACCCGACCCCAATGGCGAGGCGATCGAACTGCTCACGTTCCACGCGGCCAAAGGCCTTGAATGGCCCATCGTGCACTTGGCCGGCCTCGAACAGGGGTATGTCCCGATCGGCCACGCCAAGACCCCCGGCGCCTGGGCCGAAGAACGTCGGCTCTTCTACGTGGCCGCTACCCGTGCCGAACGTGAGCTTCTTTGCACATGGGCCCAAACCCGTACCTTTGGCGAACGATCCATTCCCCGTGATCGTTCCGAGTTCCTTGACACCTACGCGGCTGCTTGCGAAGCACTCGAAGCGGGCCTCGACCCAATCGCTGTTGGTAACGGAGCAACGGCTCCGAACCGACCCACGAACACAACCACTCGTTCGCCGCAACCAAAGGCCAAGAGTTCGGAGGGGCCTCGTCAACGCCCCGGCAAATATCCCGACTCCCTCGAAGTTGCCGATCATCCGTTGTTCGATGCGCTGCGGGCGTGGCGCTCAGAACGTTCGAAGTCCGCCGACGTTCCTGCCTTCGTTGTTTGCAACGACCACACGCTGGCGGAAATCGCTCGAACGAAACCAACCACACCAGTGGAACTCCTGCGCGTCAATGGCATGGGCGAAATCAAAGTCTCGAAATTCGGCGAAGAAATCCTCGCCGTCGTTTCCGAAACGGTCGACTCCTAATCTTTCGCCGTTCAGGCGCCGCCCAGTTCCATCAATTTCTTTGGATCAACGGCGATAAACAGACCTTCTGCCTCGGCACAAAGACGATCGCCAGCATGAAGTGTTCCCTTGCACAAAATCTTGCGGCCGCTCACGGACTCAAGCCGTGCCTTCAAATGAAGGTCAGTATTGAGCGGCGTTGGGCTGCGGTAATGAATCGTGAGGCGACCAGTCATACCTGCTTGCCCAGAAAGTGTCTGTGCTGCGCCGAGGACTTCATCGAAAATGCCGGCGATGTAACCACCGTGCAGGCATCCCGGCGGACCCTCGTACAACGTGCCGAAATTCGCGACGGCGTCGATACCGCCATCAACGAATTCAACGATCAGCGGAAGCGCCACCGGATTCGCTCGACCGATGAACGGACTGCGCTCACGGAGACGGTGACCTTGATACACGACATCGGGCGTATCGCCGGCGGTCGTCACCACTCGTTTGCCATCTTCGAGCGAGGAGGTCAACCGATCGATATCGACAGCGAGAACTCCGAGTTCCTCGATCGTCGCTGACGTGGTCTCGAGTTCTCGGGCCAACCTGCGAAGTGCCTCGGCAACGTTCCGAGCAGCCTGTTGTTCGGGAGTGACCGCCCGCAGTTCGGGTGAATCCCACCCGTGGCCACCGACGCCGAAAACATTCGTGATGTCGATTGGCGGCGGAGAGTCCATCAGTCGAACTGCGCAATCACTGGAGCGTGGTCGCTGGGCTTCTCGCCCTTGCGGGCATCGCGATCGACCCGTGCATCGACAGACCGGGCAGCGAGCGACGCCGTCGCCATGATGAGGTCGATTCGAAGTCCGCGGCCCTGATGGAAATCTCCGCCTCGATAATCCCAGAAGGAATAGAGGCCGCCTTCGGAATGATGACGGCGATACACGTCTTCAAGGCCCCAGGCTTCGAGCGCTCGCAGTGCCTCGCGCTCGGGCTCGCTCACATGGGTAGTGCCCGCCCATGCCTCGGGACTCCAGACATCCCGGTCGTCGGGGCAGATGTTGAAATCGCCACAAACCGCCAGCTCCGTGGCGGCGTCTTCACGGCGGATGAGGGTTTGGCGCAGACGCTCGAGCCATCCGAGTTTGTAGGTGTAGTGAGGGTCATCGAGAGCCCGGCCGTTGGGCACATAGGCGCTCGCCACCCGGACACCGCCGCAGGTCGCCCACAGGATTCGAGCGTCGGTGTCTTCGGGACCGTCGTCGTCCCAGCCCGCAATCACGTTGTCGAGCCCCACTTTGGAAAGGATCGCTACCCCATTCCATTGGCCCTGACCATGATGAGCGGTTTCGTAGCCCATTGCATTGAAAACTTCGGCGGGAAACGCCGAATCCTTCATCTTGGTCTCTTGGAGACAGATGACCTCGGGGCCATTCTCGGTGAGCCATTGCTCCACTCGAGGGAGCCGGGCCTTCAACGAGTTCACATTCCACGTCACGATTCGCAGCACGGTCGCCGAATCTATCGGCCTCGGCGTCTCGGCCCACTGCCACCGGGCTCCGGCGTCACCGATAGAGTCGATCAACGTGGCTGATGACTCTGCTTCCCCCATCGCAGGACCAAACGCGTGGCTCGTCGACGAAATGTTCGAACAGTTCCGCTCCGACCCTTCCTCAGTGAGCGAAAGCTGGCGCGAGTTCTTTGCCGGGTATGCACCCGGTTCAGGAAACGTGACAGCGTCCAACGTTGCTGCGGCTGCCGCATCGGCGCCTGCTGCACCACCAGCTGCTCCTCCGTCGCCAATTGCTCCAACGCCTGCTGCGAGTACCGCTGCACCTGCAGCGCCCGAAGGCACGCCGTTGCGCGGAGCCGCCGCCCGCATTGTCGCCAACATGGAAGCAAGCCTCGAGGTTCCGACCGCGACCTCGTTCCGAGAGATCCCCACAAAGCTTCTTGAGGTAAACCGCAAGTCGATCAACGGCTACCTCTCTCGCAGTCGCAGCGGCAAGGTTTCCTTTACACACATCATTGGCTACGCGATCGTTCGCGCGATCGTCGATGGCACTCCGGTCATGAACTCTTCGTTCACTACCGATGCCGACGGCAAGCCCTATGTCGTTCGCAATGAAAATGTCGGCCTCGGCCTTGCTGTTGACGTTGAAAAGAGCGACGGAAGCCGATCTCTTCTTGTTCCGTGCATCAAGAATGCTCAGTCACTTGATTTCGCCCAGTTCTTAGATTCGTACGAAGAACTCGTACGCAAGGTGCGCTCAAACAAGTTGACGCCCGACGACTTTGCCGGCGCAACGGTCACCCTCACCAACCCGGGCACAATCGGAACGCTTCAGTCTGTTCCGCGACTGATGCCGGGACAAGGCGTCATCGTTGGTGTTGGTTCTCTTGACTACCCGATCGCATTTCGTGGTGCCGATCCGGCGACCATTGCATCGTTGGGCATGTCCAAAGTCATGACAATGACCTCGACCTACGACCACCGCATCATTCAAGGTGCCGAGTCGGGTCTGTTCCTGAAACGCATTCAAGAACTGCTCATGGGCGAGCACGAGTTCTACGAAGAGATCTTCGAATCCCTTGGCCTGCCCTACGAACCGGTCGACTGGGCTCGCGACGTCAACCCCAACGATCACGAACAGTTGATGCTCGAGAAGAATCTTCAAGTTCGTGCGCTCATCAACATGTTCCGGGTTCGCGGTCATCTCGATACCGATCTCGATCCCCTCGATCTCACCGAGCACCATCTGCATCCCGAACTTGATCCCGCCGCCTACGGCCTAACGATTTGGGATTTCGATCGCGAATTCCTCACTGGTGGACTCGCCGGCCGCGACCGAATGACGTTGGCTTCGATTCTTGATGTTCTTCGTTCTGCCTACTGCCGCACAATCGGCATTGAATACATGCACATTCAGGATCCCGCACAAAAGGCGTGGATTCAGAAGCAGGTTGAAGGCGTCAAGTTCGAGCTTTCCATTGAAGAGAAGCGCCACATCCTTGAACGCCTCAATGCTGCTGAAGCGCTTGAGCGCTTCCTCGGCACGAAATATCTCGGGCAGAAGCGATTCGGCATCGAAGGTGCCGAATCAGCAATTCCGTTGCTTGATTCACTCTTGTCCTCTGCTGCCGACGCTTCGATGCAGTCATCGGTCATCGGCATGGCCCATCGCGGCCGACTCAACGTGCTCGTGAACATCGTGGGTAAGCAATACGAGCAGCTCTTCACGGAATTCGAAGGCAACATCGACCCTGAATCGATTCAGGGTTCTGGCGATGTGAAGTACCACCTCGGCCAGACCGGAATCTTCACCAGCCCCGCCGGCAACACGATCGAAGTCGAGCTCGCGGCGAATCCTTCACATCTCGAAGCTGTCAACCCGGTTGTTGTCGGCATGGCCCGAGCCAAGATGGATCAAATCGAGCCTCCGGGCGATTACCCGGTGCTGCCGATCCTCGTGCACGGCGATGCAGCATTTGCAGGCCAGGGCATCGTCGCCGAGACGCTCAACCTTTCGGAGATCACCGGTTACCGCGTTGGCGGCACTGTTCACGTCATCATCAACAATCAGGTTGGATTCACCACTGCACCTTCCGAAGCGCGTTCCTCGGTGTACTCCACCGATGTCGCCAAGATGGTGCAGGCACCGATTTTCCACGTAAACGGCGACGACCCCGAAGCAGTCATTCGTGTCGCACGTTTGGCATTCGATTACCGACGAACCTTCAACCGCGATGTCGTCATCGACATGGTGTGTTACCGACGCCATGGCCACAACGAAGGCGACGATCCGAGCTACACGCAGCCGCTTATGTACAAGCGCATCGACGAAACGCGTTCGGTTCGCAAGCTCTACACCGAAGCGCTCATGCGTCGCGGCGATATTTCTCTTGAAGAAGCAGAAGCGGCTCTCGACGATTTCCAGGCTCGCCTGCAGGTTGCTCTTGACGCGACCCGCTCACAAGACGCACCTCCTCCACTTGAACATGCTCCCGAACGAGTATTTAGCGGCGTCCTTCCGCACGTCGATACGGGCGCGTCGAAAGAGGAGCTTGATGCGGTCTTCGCTGCCATCGAAAACGTTCCTGAAGGCTTCACCGTTCATCCCAAACTGGCCAAGCAGTTCGAAGGCCGACACAAGATGTACGTCGAAGAAGGCGAAGTCGACTGGGCCCTCGGCGAAGCACTCGCCTATGGAACGCTCCTCTACGAAGGAACCTCCGTTCGCGTTTCGGGCGAGGACTCCCGCCGTGGCACGTTCTCGCATCGCCACGCGGCTCTTATCGATTACGACACCGCCGGTGTGTACATCCCCCTCGCCGACGCCGCTCGCGATGACGCCAAGTTCTGGATCTACGACTCACTGCTTTCCGAATTCGCTGTTCTTGGTTTCGAATACGGCTACTCAGTCGTCAATAAGGAAGCCCTCGTCGTCTGGGAAGCGCAGTTCGGCGACTTTATGAACGGCGCGCAGGTCATCATCGACAACTTCCTCGTGGCCGCTGAAGACAAGTGGGGTCAGACCTCTGGCCTCGTCATGCTTCTGCCTCACGGCTATGAAGGCCAAGGTCCCGAGCATTCATCGGCTCGTATCGAACGCTTCCTCACGCTTTCGGCTGGCGACAACATTCAGGTCTGCAATGCAACGACCGCAGCACAGTTCTTCCATCTGCTGCGCCGCCAAGTTCGTCGCGACTTACGCAAGCCGCTCGTCGTGTTTACGCCGAAGTCACTCCTTCGAGCCAAGACCACACGTTCACCCGTCAGTGAACTCATTCATGGTTCATTCGAGGAAGTGCTTGATGACAATGGCGTGACCGATCCCGCATCTGTGCGTCGCATCGTGTTTGCTTCCGGAAAGATCGGCGTCGAAGCCCAAGCCGCTCGAGATGAGATGGGTGCTCCGGTTGCCATTGCTCGAGTTGAGCAGCTCTACCCGTGGCCGTATGCCGACGTTGCGCGCATCGTTGAGAAGTATGCGAACGCGGATGAGATCGTGTGGCTCCAAGAAGAGCCCGAGAACATGGGCGCCTGGAATCACATCAAGGGTCGCTTGTACGAAGCGCATGACGACACTCACAAGATCCGTCGTGTGAGTCGTCAGGAATCGGCAAGCCCAGCGACTGGCTCGCATGCGATCCACCACGCTGAGGTCCACGACCTCATGGAATCAGCGCTCGGCGGAATCTGATCGGCGGGGCGCTCGTGCCCCGCCTTTTCAGCCTTCTCGGCTCAGCAGAAGATCATTCGCTACGGCTTCCCACATTTCGGTGGAGAGTCCGAGCGAACGAGTATCGATGCGTTCATCATCGCCGTGGAACATCCGGCCGAAGTCTTCGAACGACAGGTTCTCGCTGAAGAGTCCAAACCCGTAGGCGACTTTGTCGGCACGACGGAAGAACCTCGCATCGGTCGCGCCAACGGTAAGGAACGGAACGGTCTCTGATCCCGGATACCACTGCTGGGTAACTCGCGACAGCGACTCCCAAAGTGGCGTGTCAGTCGGCGACGAGCTCGACGGGTCGTAATTGACTTGTTCAATCGTGACCGCTTCGGCCAAGTCTCCGAGAGCGAGGAGCAATTCCGCCATAACCATTTCAGCGTCATGGCCCGGAAGCGTGCGGATATCGACATCGAGCTCCACAGAGTCGGGGATGACGTTGATCTTCGAACCACCATGGATCACGGTGGGAGCAAATGTCGTATGGGTGCACGCGTGGAACTGACGAGCCATGGCAAGGGGAAGGTGCTCGAGAATGTCGTCGAGTCCGTCTTTCGAAAGCAACGGCCCAGTGATCTCTTCGGGATATCCCATTGATTCGATGAACCGACGCCAGATGTCGTGGATATGTGTCTCGGGCTGAAACTCGCCGATGCGCCGAACGACTTCGGCCGCAGTGAGAAGGGCGTTGTCGGTCTTGTAGGGCTGCGAACCGTGCCCAGCGGTTCCGCCGACTCTGATGCGAATACCAAAGAGCCCCTTTTCCCCTACAAGAACTGGCAACTTGAGGCCATTGGGACTCGGCAGCGGAATACCGCCGGACTCAGTGATGACGTAGTCCGCCATCACCGCATCTCGTTCATGATTGATGAGGTAGTCGGCGCCGTACACGCCGCTCGATTCCTCGTCGGCAACTGCGAGATACACCAGCGTCCCGCGAGGCGTGAACCCAGAGCGCGCCAAACGCTTAAATGCGACTGCCATTGACGACGTGATATTCAGCATGTCGATCGCGCCACGTCCCCACACTTCGCCATCGACGAGATCACCGCCGAATGGATCGCGAGACCAGTGGTCAGGATTCGCAGGAACGACGTCGGTGTGGCCCATCAGCAGAAGTGTCGGTGCCGTCGGATCAGACCCTTCGATACGCGCAACGAGACTCCTGCGCCCTGGCGCAGCGTCGTAACTTTCGAGTTCGAGACCAGGACCCTCGAGAAAGTTTTCGAGCACCGAAGCACTTCGAATTTCGCCACCTGACTCAACCGTTCCGTCGTTGACGCACGCGTTGCGAATGAGCGCCTGCAGAAGTTCAGTGCACTCTTCTTCACCATTTTGCGTTTTTCCGCTCATAACGCGAACAGTACGACGCACACCTATTTGAAGTGTCGAATCTTCAAGAAAACGCGTTCACAACTCGCGTAAAGAGCGACGAACACCCTGATTTGTCACAAATAGGTGCGCTGAACGTGAAAAACGGCGTGACGACGGAAATAGCAAGTGCTGATTGAGGAAAATGCCTGTGGAAAACTTTCCGAACAGGCGCTCCAGTGCCGCGAAGCGCGCACAGAAGTCGCTCGACGAACATCGCGCGCGCATGCGCATCGACATGTAACTCAATCAACGTTCGCGATGAAAAAACGTGCGCGAAAGAACACATGCATCCACGGATTCACCATTTGCATGCGCGATGTGAGTACCGTTTTCTCCGCATCGCCATACAAACCATGTGCGGCGTGCACTTCAGTAGCGATTCATGCAGCTGTTGTTGGTACCACTACACAAACCATGAAGACGCCGAGGAGGCGAAGATGGCAGCAGTGAAGAAGCGGGCGGCCAAGAAGGCACCCGCAAAGAAGCGCACCGCGAAGAAGGCAGCTCCCGCCAAGAAGCGCGTTGCAAAGAAGGCAGCTCCCGCTAAGAAGCGCGCAACCAAGAAGCGCGTAGCTAAGAAGGCAGCTCCCGCTAAGAAGCGCGCAACCAAGAAGCGCGTTGCCAAGAAGGCACCGGCCAAGAAGCGCGCAACCAAGAAGCGCGTTGCCAAGAAGGCACCGGCCTAGAAGCGCGCAACCAAGAAGCGCGTTGCCAAGAAGGCACCGG
>JAURMR010000036.1 GCA_030830565.1 Acidimicrobiales bacterium | reverse complement strand
GCGACGTTTGTGGGTAACGACTCTGATCAGCGTGGGTTGCCGTGGGTTCGAGTCTTTGGTGGCATGGTCGACATTGGCGCCTTTGAGGTACAGCCAGATCCCGTGGGGCCGACGACAAGCACCACTGCCGGCACCGACACTGTGGTACCTGCGTTCACCGGTTAATTCGCATGTAACGACAGAAGTGAAAGAGTTGAAGAGGGCCCGGCCACTTGGCCGGGCCCTCTTCATTTCCGATCCCTTTGGCGCGTTCAGAGGGACTCAAACCTCCACGTGGGTGGGCGAGTTCAGGTTGTAGGACGGTTAGATTACTGCCATGCGTCCTGTCAGTTCTTTTCGTCGGGTGCTGGCAACCGTCAGTGCCCTGCTGCTTGTTCTCGCCGCCATCACAGTTGCTGTTGTGGCACCTGGCGCCACCTCCACCGCAACGCCAGCCTCGGCATGGGGCGCGCTGGCCCCGATAACGGTCGGTGCCGATCCCGTAGCAATTGCAGCGGGGAGCAACGGCAGCATTTGGGTCGCTGACTCAACCGATTCAACCGTCACCGAGGTCACCACGGTCGGCGACGTGAGCACCGTGCAGACACCAATAGCGCTGACGAGCGGTTCGAATCCGACAGGCATCACCGTTGATCTCGATGGCAACGTCTGGGTTGGCAATACCAACACTGGCGCAGTGCAAGAGATTCGAAATGTTTCAGGCACGTGGACACCGCAGTCGCCGATCCCTGTAGCGCTCTCGAACTACCCGATGGAACTGACCACCGCTCCCGACGGAAGTATCTGGGTCATTTTCGACGGATCGCAAAAAATGCAGCGCGTCGCAAAGTCGAATGGTGTGTGGACAGCCGAATCTGTACTGACATCAGACAGCAGTCCGGTACAGCTCGCGTTCGACTCAAACGGAACTGGTTGGCTTACCAACACTGCGAACTTCATCACCGAACTCGTCCAGACAAATGGCGTGTGGGGACTTGCCGCTTCAACCCCGACGCCCTACTGGGCCCGTTGGGGAACAAACGGTCGTAACGGCTCTTTGTATTTGAGTGACAGCGGATGTCGTGTCTACGAATACATTCCATCGACGCAGACCATGCCGTATCAGGGTTTCCCTGACTGTGATTCCGACGACATTGCAGCAACCAGTGACGGCAGCATCTGGCTTACCTCGCGTGGACGGGGGACTATCGATCGATGGTCAAGCTCAGACTTCACTATCCAACAGCGATTTCCGATCACGGGTCGCCCGGTCGATCTCACTGTCGCCACCGACGGTTCCCTTTGGTTCGTAAACCTCACAAATAACAATGTTCAGCGAATGGTGCTGGGCACCCCGGTTGCATCGACGATCACGAGTGCCAATGCCACGACCATGACGATGGGTCAGCAATCAAGTTTTACTGTTACCACTAGTGGTGGTTTCCCGACGCCGCTCTTGCGCACAACTGATCCGCTGCCGCTCGGCGTGACGCTTGTCGACAACGGCAATGGGACCGCCACGATTGGAGGCGCGCCGCGACCGGGAAGTGAAGGGGTGTACTCGGTCACTCTCGATGCGCTGAATGGTTCGATCGTCACCTCACAAACGTTGACGCTTACGGTCCCTGGCACGCCGCCGCAGTCACTGCCAGTTTTTTATGACGGCGAGGCAGGTGGGTGGGCGACCTGTTCGGTGAATTCGATCGCTCCAAGCCCGAGCGCCAATATCTGGGTCGGGTCGAATGATGGACGCGTCCTGCGCTACACAACCGGTGGTCTCACGATGACCGAATCGTTCACGAGTGGGGGCACCGCGGTTGACGTCACTACTGCGTCGGACGGCACTGTTTGGTTCATCGACACCACCAACCATGCCGTGTACTCGATCTCGCAAGTAAACGGCGTTTGGTCGCTCGACTCACCCGTCACCGTCGGAAGTAATCCTCAGTTCCTGACCGCGGGAGCAAATGGAACTGTGTGGGTGGCTGATCCCACCGATGCCACCGTCACGCCCATCGCCAACAACGGTGGTGTCCGCTCGGTAGGTGCGCCGATCTCGCTGCCTGGCACGAACCTGTCGGGCATGACTACGGGTGCTGACGGAACTCTTTGGGTCGGCAATCGCAACGCCGGTGCAGTGATCCGAATCTCGGAGTCGAACAACGTTTGGTCTGCTGAGTCTCCGATCGCGATTGCAATGGCGAACTACGACCTCATTCTTTCCACCGGTCCAGATGGCCAGATTTGGATTGTGTTCCGCGGCAGCAGCACGATTCAGACGGTGGCGAATGTGAGTGGAACGTGGACTGCGTTGACTCCGATTTCGACGCCTGAAGAGGTCTTCTCAATTTCGCCTGGTCCGAACTCGACGCTGTTCATCGGATTCGGTGGAACTACGTCGCAGATGATTAAGGAAAATGGTGTTTGGCAGCGACTCGGTCAGGTTCCGGCGCGCTTCCGACCAACGTTTTCGATTTTGACTGACAACGGATCGATGTGGTGGTCAGACAGCGGATGCGCGCTCTTCGAGTGGAAGAGCGTCATCGGTGTGGCGCCTGCGATCACCAGTCCGTCAAGTGGCTCGATGACCATTGATTCCTGGTCGTCGATCAACATCACCGCGACCGGTGCTCCGAATGTTGCGATCGCCCTCGTCGGCACATTGCCCAACGGCGTGTCGTTTAGTGCGGATCAATCGCAGAGCCGCGCCACGATTAGTGGCCAGCCGAGCAACGCCACTACGCCGGGCGATTACACGCTGAAGTTGATTGGCAGCAATGGGGCCTATCGCGACACCGTGCAGACGTTCACACTTTCGATCGGGGACGTGCCTTCGACAACCAGTTCGACGGAAGCACCGACGTCCAGCACGACCGAAGTGCCGACGTCAAGCACGACAGAGGCTCCATCTTCGAGCACGACCGAAGTGCCGACGTCAAGCACCACGCAAGCTCCGACATCGAGCACGTCGAGCACAATCGTTGCAGCCCCAGTTCTTTCGGAGAGCCAGATCACTCAGTTGCCTGCAGCGACACTTACTCCGATTCCGCCTCGACGAGGAGCAAAGGTCCGTATTCGGGCTCGGGGTTTTCAGCCTCGGGAGCGAGTTCAGATCATGGTTGCATCCGACCCGATCCTTCTAGGCGAGGTCGATGCTGATGACAACGGCGAGATCGATACCGAAGTGGACATCCCTAGCGACCTTGCGCCGGGCGACCACCATCTCGCCTCCTTCGGCCTCACGAGTGGCTACGGCGTGAGCCAAGCGTTCACCATTGACAGTGACGCCACTGGCTCGGCACTCCCTGCAACTGGCTCGGACTCAACGGCACCGCTTGGTGCCGGTCTTGGTCTCGTTGTGGTTGGCGCAGGTCTCGCGTTTGCAGCTCGCACAACAAACCGCCGTCGACGCAATGCCGGGTCATGGTGAGCGAACCCACCACGAGAGCACCAGCGGCTTGCGGGCCTACCGCTTTACTTCGGCGGGAACCTCGTTGATGTCGCCTGTGAACACCCATCGGTTGTAGGTGCTCACAGTCGGGTCGAGGGTCACGATTACCGCGGGACCATTGTCGTGAACGACACAGAAGTCTTTAAAGCCCTCGCCCCGCTTGATGCCAATCATTTTCTTGCCCGGAAACTCAAGTCCCACTTCTTTCATCCCGCGAAGAGTGGGCCACGCGTCATCGATCGCTTCGACTGATTGAACGGCTGTCAATGGAGCGGAAATGGCGTGCGCGTGAGCCGCCTCTACCGATTCCATTCGACCCAACTTGAGAACGACGTTGTCTCCATCAATTTCAACCGTTGCCATTGCCGCTCCAAGTCGTAGCGCCCCGTGCAGGGCGTCGGTTCCAAGATCGTCAGGATAACTGCGACCGACGAGGCGGAGCCGCAACCTGCAAATTTTCGCACCATGGTTCGTGGCTGCGTGTTCAGGAGCCGATGTCTTGGAGAGGGAAACCCTTCACCGCCAACGAAACTGTAAAGCGCGCTCGGAGGGACTCGAACCCCCAACCTTCTGATCCGTAGTCAGATGCTCTATCCAATTGAGCTACGAGCGCAGCAGGGGAGATAGTACTGCCCACCTAGACCGTGGTGAAATCCGCTGGCTGGTACCGTCACCGACATCGCCGGGGGTCGGTGGGAGGGGCATCAGCGCATGAAATTGGAACATCCGGAGCCCTTTGCAGGGCGGTGGCATGCGAAGTGGATGTGGAATGCCCGGCCCGCACTGCAGCTCGATACGGCCACGCGCATGGTGCTGGCCGATGCGACAGACAACGTGGCCATGTTTCGCCGAGAACTTGAACTCGCCAGTGTTCCGGCCTCGGTCCCGGCCCGAATCTGGGCCGATGGTCGTTACATCCTGCGCGTGAATGGTGTTGAGGTCGGGCGGGGGCCGGTGCGCAGCGATCCGAAAGCGGCGCATTACGACATCGCCGATCTTGCGCCGTTCTTGGTCGAAGGTTCCAACGTCATCTCGATCATCGCTCGTCATTTCGGCACGGCAACCTCCTGGTGGATGCCGGCGCCTCCTACCTATTCAATGGGTGCGGGTTCGGTGGTGTTCGAAGCGCTCATCGGCGATGAATGGCTGATCTCTGATCGGTCATGGTCGTGCGCGCCGGTGTCGCCATGGACTGCCGTGCCAGTTCCCGGCGATGTTGCGTGTCTGCCACTCGAATGCTTCGATGCGCGCATTTACGAAGCCGGTTGGGATGCGCCCGGGTTCGATGCAAGTGAATGGAAGCACGCGTTTGAAATCACGCCGTTCAGCACGGGCGGTCACGGTGATCCGCATCCGCCCAGCGAACCATTCGGCATGTTGCGACCGCCGGTGCGCAACGCGTTTGCCGGCGGGCTGGTACACGACGCAGCGTTGCTGTCAGTTTCGGAACATGTGGGGTCGCCATTTGGCGAAGATCCTGTACGTCAGGTGTTGAACGACGAAACTTGTGTTCGCGAATCTCGTGGCTCAGAGCCATTCACACTGCACCGGTTTGATCTCGGTCGAATCGCGGCCGGCACGTTACGTATGAGTGTGCGCGGCGCAGCAGCTGGGACGATCATCGACATTGCCGCGTCGGAGCACGTTGACAGTGATGGTTTTCTCGTCACGCTCGGCCAGCACGCAGGGCTTCGTTATGTCTGCGCGGGTGCTGGAGTGGCCGGGGGAGTTGAAAAGTTCGAATCCCTCGACATCATTGGCACGCGGTTCTTGCACGCGAGCGTGCGTGTGCCGGTCGGTTCACCACAACCGGAGATTGCACTCTCCATTGCTGACCGACATCGTCCGCGTCCTGCGGGCGCGTCGTTCGAATGTTCTGATCCGCTGCTGAACGAAATCTATGAAGTCGGTCTGCGCACAGTTGATCTGTGCGCGCTCGATGCCTATGTCGATTGCCCCACGCGTGAACAGCGTGCGTGGACAGGCGATTCGGTCGTGCATCAGATGGTTGATCTCGTCGCGAATCCTGACTGGTCGATGCCCATTTGGCATCCGCAGCTGGCAACCATGGCGCGCACCGACGGCATGCTGCATATGGCAGTGGCGTCGGATTTCGCCGACGACGATCGTACGTTTGTACCGGACTGGTCGCTGATGTGGGTGCATTCGGTGTGGAACCTGTATCGCTACACCGGCGATCGCAATGTGGTTGCTGAATTGCTGCCTGTCGCTGAGCGCACCTTGCGCTGGTTCGAATCGTTTCTCGGTGATGACGGGTTGTTGCGCGATGTCACCGGTTGGGTGCTCATCGATTGGGCCAGTTTTTACAGCCGAGGATGTTCATCAACACTGAATGCCGTGTGGGCGAAAGCGCTTGAAGACTTTGCCGAAATGAGCGAATGGGTCGGTAACTCCGGTTCGGCAGCGTGGGCTCGCGACCGTTATGAGGGTGTGTGCAACGCGTTCGATTTGTTTTGGGATGAAGAGCGCGGCGTCTACATCGACCATGTGCTCGGTGGTGTTCCGCAACGCGCCGCCGCGCAACACGGCGGTGCGGCGGCGCTGTGGGCGGGCATCGTTCCCGAGTTGCGCATCGATCGAGTTGCGTCAGTCCTCACTGATCGATCGCGCCTCATCCGGCATTCGTTTGTAATGGATCCGGTGACGCCCACCGGCGGTTCGACAGGCTACGGCTACATGCTCACCGGTTATCCCGAACCGGAGTGGGATGTCGAAAGCCAAATGGTCGAGGCCGAACCGTTCTTCCGATTTGTGGTGCACGATGGACTCGTTCGAGCCGGGCGCGCTGATCTCATTGCCGATCTGTGCCGCGACTGGAAGGTATTCCTCGACGCAGGTGAAACCACCTGGCCGGAATGTTGGACGGGCGGCACGCGCTGTCACGGTTGGTCATCAACGCCAACGCGAGATCTCATTCAGCACGTGCTCGGCATCACGCCGGCCGAACCGGGTTACGCGTCAGTGCGTGTCGTGCCAAATTTGGGCGATCTCGAATGGGCGCGCGCCACGGTGCCAACTCCACACGGTTTCATCACGGTGGAAGCACGCGCAGACGGGACTGTCACCGTTGACAGTCCCGTCCCGATTGTGCGCAACTGAGCGCCCGCCCGATCACGTTCCGAGTGCAGAAGCGACCGCGTAGTACGCGGGAATACCGATCGTGATGTTGATCGGGAAGGTGATGCCAAGCGCAAGGGTGAGGTAGCGACTTGGCGCCGCTTCGGGAATGGCATAGCGCACCACAGCAGGCACAACGATGTAGCTGCCGCTGGCGGCCAAGACTGCGAGCAGCGTGAGGTCACCGACGGGAAGTCGCAGCGCCCAGCCAATGCTCAGCGCGAGTGCGGCGTTGATGAAGGGCACGATCACCCCGAACGCGATGAGGAACGGTCCGACATCACGCACTTCGCGAAGTCGACGTGCGACAAGGAGCCCCATTTCGAGCAAGAAGAAGGAGAGAAGTCCTTTGAACAGACCGTTGATGAATGGCGCCATTGCTTCACCGCCGGCGGGGCCGCTGATGAAACCGACAACCATCGAACCGATCAAGAGGAGATTCACTCCGTCGGTGAATGCCTCGCGAAACACCTCTTTGATGGAGATCGGTGGTTCGGTGGCGGTCACGCCTTCTTCTGGTCCGCGTTCTCCGGCCGGATGCGGAGCTTCCGGAACAAGCGTGCGCGAGTCGGTCGTGGCAAGGGTGTCTCCAACAAGCGCTGCGGTTGGTGTCGCCACGCTCGTGTTCGAGGTTTTCATCTTTGCCCGCACCCAGGTGGCAAGGAGCACGGCCATGATGATGGCGGGGGATTCCATCAAGACCATCGCCACCGTCATGTGGCCGCCGGCCTCGTTGCCTCGAGACGCGAGGAACTGCGAGGCGGTCACAAAGGTGACGGCACTAACGGAACCGTAAGTGGCAGCAATGGCGGCGGCATCGAACGCGTCAATGCGCTTGCGCAGAACCAAGAACCAGATCACCGGAATGACCAGGGCGAGAACGATCGCCGCCCCGATGACCTTTAGGCCATCTCCAGAGAGGCCGGCGTCGGCCAGTGCCTGTCCGCCCTTGAAGCCCAGCGCCATAAGTAAGTAGAGCGACAGGAACTTGGCGATGGGGGCGGGGATCTCCAGATTCGAGCGAATGAGGCCGATGGTGACACCGAGAAAGAAGAAGAGAATCGCTGGATCAGTCAGATTTTTTAGGATGTCGGCGTCCACGGTGCTCCCCCGGCGGAATCGATCTGGCTATTTGTTTCCTGAATACTAACACCGGAAATAGATTGCCGCTAATTATCCCCGTTGGCTGAGGCGCCAGAGAGTCGTGGGCTGAGGTTTTCCTCGCTCGCCTACGCTTCTCTAATGGATTCTGGGCACCGAGTTGGCATCGTTGGCGGCGGGCAGCTGGCCGTGATGATGGCCGAAGCGGCAGACGATCTTGGGCTGGAGGTCACGTCGCTCGCCCAAGTCGCAGATGATC
>JAURMR010000035.1 GCA_030830565.1 Acidimicrobiales bacterium | reverse complement strand
GAGATTCTCGGACTGCCCCGTCGATAACTCTCTGAAATTTTAGAGTTCTGAACTGCTGATCGTTCAGACGCCTTGGCGTTGACGAATGATGTTGAGCGCGCCGCCGGCTTTGAACCAACCGATCTGCTCATCGTTCATTGTCTGGATGCCTTCGAAGTCGATGGTGGTGCCATCGGGCTTCACAATCTGACACTTGACCGGAACATCGGGTGTGAGGTTGGCGAGTCCGAGCACGTTGATGCGGTCGTCTTGTTCGATGAGGTCGTAGACCTTCGGATCGGCAAAGACGAGTGGCAGAACGCCCTGCTTCTTCAGGTTCGTCTCGTGAATGCGAGCAAACGAACGAGTGAGGACCACCTTGGCGCCACGGAAACGAGGTTCCATCGCTGCGTGTTCACGTGAGGAACCTTCGCCGTAATTCTCGTCGCCGATGGCGATCCAACCTTGGCCGGCCTCGTGGTAGTGCTTGCCGATATCGGGGAACGACTTGGTCGTGCCGTCGAGTTGATCTTTGCCCTGACCGATTTCATCGGTAAACGCATTCACCGCACCGATGAACATGTTGCCGGAGATGTTTTCGAGGTGGCCGCGGTACTTGAGCCACGGGCCAGCAGCAGAAATGTGGTCGGTGGTGCACTTGCCCTTGGCCTTCATGAGAATCGGAAGGTTGAGGAAGTCCTTGCCATCCCATGCGTCGAACGGTTCAAGAAGTTGAAGTCGATCAGAGGTCGGCGAAACCTTGACGACAACCTTTGAAGAGTCGGCGGGAGGAGCGATGAACGTGTTTTCGCCGGCGGTGAAACCCTTGGGGGGGAGTTCAACACCAGTGGGAACAGGAATGGTGACCTGCTCGCCTGAAGCATTGGTGAGTGAATCAACAGTTGGATCAAAGTCGACACGACCAGCAAGAGCCATCGCCACAACTGTTTCCGGCGAGGTCACGAATGCAAGCGTTGAAGCAAGGCCATCGTTGCGCTTCGGGAAGTTGCGGTTGTAGGAGGTAACGATGATGTTGTCGATACCTTCTTCGACATCGCTGCGCGACCACTGGCCGATACACGGACCACATGCGTTTGCGAGAACGGTTGCGCCGATCTGCTCGAGGTCGGCGAGGAGTCCGTCGCGTTCGATGGTGGCGCGCACCTGCTCTGAACCTGGGGTGACAAGCAATGGAGTCTTTGCGCTGAGTCCGTTTTCATGCGCGAAGCGTGCGATTGCAGCGGCACGACTGATGTCTTCGTACGAGGAGTTCGTGCACGAACCGATGAGCGCTGAGGAAATTTCCATCGGCCAACCTTCGGCCTTTGCTTCTGCACCGAGTTCGCTGACCTTGCGGGCGCGGTCAGGAGTATGCGGACCATTGATGAGTGGCTTAAGCGCGGAAAGGTCGATCTCGATGACCTCGTCGAAGTACGACGCTGGATCGGCGAGAACTTCATCGTCGGCACGAAGATCGCCAGCAACCGCGTCGGCAGCGGCGGCAACATCGGAACGGCCGGTGGAAGCGAGGTAACGCGACATCGCCGGGTCATAGGCGAACAGCGAGGTGGTTGCACCAATTTCTGCACCCATGTTGCAGATGGTTGCCTTGCCGGTGCACGAGATGGATTCTGCGCCGGGTCCGAAGTACTCAACGATGGCGCCGGTGCCACCCTTCACGGTGAGGATGCGCGCGACTTCAAGGATGATGTCCTTCGGTGCCGACCAACCAGCAAGGGTGCCGGTGAGCTTCACGCCGATGAGCTTTGGCCAACGAACGTTGAACGGATAGCCGGTCATAACGTCGACGGCGTCGGCGCCGCCAACACCGATGGCGATCATGCCGAGGCCACCAGCATTCGGGGTGTGGCTATCGGTGCCGATCATCATTCCGCCCGGGAACGCGTATTGCTCGAGCACGACCTGATGGATGATGCCGGAGCCTGGCTTCCAGAAACCGATGCCGTATTTGGCGGAGACAGACTCAAGAAAGTCGTAGACCTCGGCATTGACATCGTTTGCGGTCGCAAGATCGATACGGGCGTTGCTCTTGGCCTGAATGAGATGGTCACAATGCACAGTCGATGGCACAGCTGCTTCGGGAAGGCCTGCGGTCATGAACTGAAGCAAGGCCATCTGGGCGGTGGCGTCCTGCATGGCAACTCGATCGGGGTCGAGATCGGCGTAGCTGCGGCCGCGTTCAAGTTCCTGAGTGCGAGGGTCGCGCAAGTGATTGATGAGCACCTTCTCGGCGAAGGTGAGCGGGCGCCCAAGACGCTCGCGGCCGATGGCAACGTTCTCGGCAAGACGGCCGTAGACGCCGTTGATCAATTCGATGGGGGTATTGGCAGCAACAGCCATGAGGGGAGCCTTTCCGATGCTCAGCGAAACACGCCGAGTCTACGGCTCAGGCGCCCTGCAGTTTTCCGGGTGTCGTTGTGGTGGTCGTGAGGTTGTCCACAAAGTCAGTGATGAAGTTGGGGTTCTTCAGCAGGAAGATCAAGTACACGATCGAAAAGATCGTGCCGATCACACCAGTCACGATGCCGGCGGTCGCCATGCCCTCGCCCTTCTTCCAGCCATTTGCAGCTGTAATCGCCTTGCGACTAGCGAGTCCAAGTCCAAGCGCGGTCGGACCCAAAATGATGCCGAGAAAGCCGGTGCAGGTGATCGACAGGATTCCGCACACCATCGACGCAATGGCCATGCCCGAGAATTTCGGTCCCTGCCAGACCGGTTGCGGAGGCATGGGAGCGCCGGGCCAGGCCGGTGGCGGCATCGCGCCGGGAGGTGCGGGAGGAACTGGCAACGGTGGTGGCGTTGGCTGAGCACCAGGCCACGCAGGGTTCGGTGGGGAGGTCGGCTCAGGAGTCAGCCCAGGGTTTGGCGCGAACGCCGGCGGGTAATCGTCGGGCTGCGGGTTGGCCGGCGGCTGGTCGTCGGGAGAAAGGGGATTGCCCCATGGATCAGTCATTGTGATCGGACCCTACCGGCCAGATGGAGGGCGCCGCCTGCAATGAGAAGGACCGCGAGCACGACGACGGCATCAAGCACCGAGATCTTCGTCGGTCGGTCAGTCGCCAAACTCACGACGGCCAGACCCATAAGCAAGAGGTTGCGGACGACGTCGCGAACAGAAATGGGCTGAGCCCTCGACGAACCGAAACAGGCGCACGGCGCGCGAACTCCTGCACGAAGGCGGCCGATCAGGAAGGTCGTGAAAAACGCGAGTGAGACGAGTGCAGCGATTGCGGCAGCAGGGGGAACGATCAGCAGCAGCGCAACGATTGAAAGTTCGGCAAGCGGTATGAACCGTGCGAAGAACGACGCCCGAGGAAGACCGAGTCCCACGAAGTCACGTTCGGTGGCCGAAAGGTTACGGAGCTTTGCGACCGCGGCAATCGCGAAAATCGCGGCAAGCGCGACCGCCGCTACGTACCCAACTCCTGTGCTGCTCACGACCCCATTGTGGTCCGATATCGGGGCCTAGAGTCATGTTGTGCGGCGTTTGCGTGAAATTCCGAAGGGAGTAGTGGCGCTCGCCCTCGTCGTTTGTTTGCCGTTGACACTTCTTTCGGCGTGTTCGTCATCGAGTTCGAAGGCGGCGGGCGGAGATTCTTCGGTTGAACAACGCACGGTCTTCCCTGTGGGCATCAGTTCATTCACCGTCGATGATCCGACTCGCCCGACGCCTGTGACTGCTGCGCAACCGGGTTCTCCGTCTCGAACGATGCAAGTGCGAATTTGGTATCCCGCCGTTTCTCCGTCGCTTGAATCTGTCCGCGACGACGATTTCGCATCGATTCCCGATCCGACACCGCAGTTCGATGCGCCGCCAGCCACCGGTTCAGGCCCGTTTCCGCTCATTGTTTTCGGGCACGGGTTGGGAGCAACCCCTGCGCAATACGGGGATCTGCTTTCGACGTGGGCTGCTGCTGGGTATGTCGTGGCCGCGCCTGCATTTCCTCTGAGTAACGAGGATTCACCCGGCGTTCCCGACGCTGGTGATGTCGCAAATCAATCGGGTGACATTTCTGCGGTGATTACGCGCGCCATCGAGTTGTCGTCGAGTGCGGAAGGTCGTGCGCTTGCGGGAATGGTCGATGCGGAACGAATTGGCGTTGCCGGACATTCAAATGGAGGAATCACGGTCGCGGGCTTGATTGGTCGATCGTGCTGCATCGACGACCGAGTCGATGCAGCGATCATCATTGCGGGAACCTCACAGCTTCTACCGGGCACGACATTCGATTGGTCACGTACGCCACCGCTCTTGATTGTTCACGGCGAGGACGACAAGACGATCCCGTTTGATGAGGGTGTTCGCCTCTTTATGAATGCCCGTTCGCCAAAGGGACTGTTCACTCTGATCGACTCAGATCACAATTCGTATCTCTTTAGTGATTCCAAAGTATTTCCGATCACGGCGAAAACAACGCTGGATTTCTTCAACGGCTATGTGAAGTCCGATCCCACCGCAATTGCTGCGCTTGCCGGCGATGAAAAGCCCGGAGTTGCGAAAATGACGTTCGTTGCCGGCCCAGATCAATCGGTGGTGATTAATCCAACGCTTCCGACGATGCCGTCGAGAACCGCCACGGTCACACCCTCGATGCAATTACGAAGCGGTCAGAGCGTTCGAGTCCAGTGGAGTGGTTTCCTTCCCGGGCGCGTTGTCACTGCAGTTCAGTGCTCAGGTGGAGGGCTTGGGGGCACTTCGTCCTGCGACCTCGTGACGGGAAAAGTTCTCAATGACGATCCCACTGGTTCGGGTTCGCTGGAACTCGAAATCGTTGTCGGAAAAGTTGGGAACGGTTTCTGTGATGCCGATCACAACGATTGCGTTGTGATCGTGAACGATGCGTCGCTGCAAGATGAGGAAGCGAACATTCGCATTCCCATCACATTCGCTCGTTAATTGGGTGCGTTCGTCAATCTGGTTGGTTCAGATCCGAGGCCAAGAACGACGTTGGCCTTTGGCCTTCGACGTGCGCGCCCATGACCGGCGCCATGCACCAGCATCGGGTCCATCAAGCGTTGGGGTCGATGCCGAGGCGGCATTGCGTCGCGCTTGCCACCAGTCGGTTGCCGATTCGTCGCCAAGCGCAGCAACTGCAGCTTGAATGCGAGCGGCAAAAGTTTTGGAGTCTTCGCCTTCGGCTGCATGCATTGGCGAACCAAATACGACCGTGGTGTGCGCTGGACGAGGAACGTTCTTTCCCTTCGGTAAGACCTTGTTCGTGCCTTGAATGAACACAGGAACAACCGGAGCACCGCTATGGGAAGAAAGAAAAGCGGCACCCGAAGTAAATGGGCGAGCCCAACCATCAGGAGAGCGAGCACCTTCGGGGAAAATGAGCATGCTCCAGTCGTCACGGAGTAACTCAAGCGACTGATCAATCGCTTTGCGCGACACCTTCGTTCGTTCAACGGGAATCGCCCCGATGACGAGTGCCGAAAGTGGCGAGGTCACTCGGTTGGTGAACCAGTAGTCGGCAGCTGCACCAATGAAGAGGCGATTGCGCCACGGTTCGGGAATCGCGGTCATCATCAACGGTGTATCGGCATGACTGTGATGGTTCGCAGCGAAAATCACTGGGCCATCAACATCGGACAAGCGATCAGCGCCCTGAATGGTTGGTGATGCGAGGAGATCGACGACGGGCTTCATGACACCGTTAAGAATCAGAACGCGTGCGACTCGAGCCGGGTACGAACGTGCCCAATCGGTGTCGTAGTTGGCGCCGATGTTGTTTTCCTTTTTCAGGAGCTCAACACCTGCGGGCACGGATGGTGCCTTGACGATGGCCTTCGCCATGCGCGTGACACGAGAACTCGTTTTGGCCGCAGTGGACACCGAACGATTCACGGGAAGGCGCTTGATGAGGCGAGTTGCCTGTTTGCGAGTGATGGGCATCGGACGCATGGCAGGCCTCAGGAAACGTCGGCCATGAGGATGGGCGGATTGTGCAGATGCGTGATCGTTGCATCGCGGCCAACCACGTCGCTGGCCATCTCAAGTGCGTCCTGCAATGTTGAGGCGGGCTTGAAGCCGAGACGACGAACGGCGCGCACATCGCCACCGACGATGATGACTTGGCCGACATGTTCAAGCGCGTGTGAGCACCAGTACCACATGTAAAACGGGTGAACGCCGTGATAGGCGTAGCTCGTGCGGTACAGGTGTCGGTACCACTCGTCTTCGGCAAAAGACTTTTCGAACTGTTCGGACATCACGACCGGGTCGTGAGTTTGCGAAAGCACCTGATCGAAGAAGTCGATGTACGACGGGTGATGCACTGGGTGGAATTCCCATGGTGTTGGGTGGCTCATGATGACCACGCCACCTTCACGAACCGGCGGACGGCCGCGGTACAGATTGAAGAAGTACCCGAGACCGAGACACGCAACGAGAATCGGATTCAGAATCGAATTCACGTTGTAGGGGCTGATGTAGGGCAGTCCCATCGTGAGTATGTCGGTTTGGCCTTCGACGGGCACGAGATGCTGTGCGTAGACATTCTCGGTGGTGAGCTTGTGGACGGCCTCAACTTCACCGGCCTGCACTGAGGTCATCGCGTGCGGTGCCTGCCAGGAGTTGAAAATTGAACGACGAGTGCGTTGCGGCATGCGATCGAGGGCCGACTTCATGCCCGCCATGGTGATGCGGTCTTTCAATGACCACTCCCATTCACGCTTTTGCAGCACACTCATTGGGCCTTCGGTACCGAACACGTTGTTGTTCATGGTGGTTTCGATCTGGAAGACCTTCACCCCCGAATCGCGAAGCACCTTGCCCATTCGCCAGTTGGCCGAATGAAGTTCGGACTTGTGCTGGTCCATGAACGACTTCGAATGTCGCATCGTCTGCGGGTTGTGGTGGTGACGAAGTGATCGGTACGACGCAAGACCGGTTGCGGTCGACTTCCAGCCACCGTCCATCGAGACGAGATTGATGTTGACGTAAATGATGAGGTCGCTCTCAGCAGCACGTCTATTGATTTCGACCTCTTCACCCTTTTCGGTCTCGCCGATAAAGAGAAGGTTGTCGGGATCTTCAGCATCGTGGTTGACGAGGAGACCATGCGGTGCGAATGCGTCATAGACACGATCGCCAACGGCATGGCGAAGTTCATCTTCAGTCATGCGGCGGTGCAATGCCAGAGCCGCGATGAGCATGACGTCGTCGACTCCAGCCGCTGCTGCGAGTTCAAGGACTGCTTCGATGACGCGCTGACGGATGTCGGGGCGCTTCATGGGGGGAAGCGGCAACGAAATATCGTCGAATGCGATCGTGAGCTTCATGCCCGGTTTGAGAAGCGCGCGCAATGGCTCGCTATCGCCGATCGGGTTGTCGAGTGCGTCGCGAATCGCGCCGTCCGGGTTCTTGAGTGCCTCGATGGGCTCTGCCGGATAAATGACGCGGCTGCGTCCGGCGGGAAGCCGTTCGAGCCGGAAACCCTCTCCGTGGTGGAAGAGAATTGGTGGCGTCGAGCGATCGACGTCGAGGACGAATCCTGGTCTAGGCACGATTCCGTTCCTTTTCATTGCGAAGGTCAAAGGCGATACGAACTGCTCCACGACCGCCGGCATTCGCAGCGTGCGTGATTGCATCTTCGAAGCGGTCAAGGGGATAGGTCGCGCTAACAAGTCGACCGAGGTCGGCTGCGGCAACAAGTTCAAAGGCAAGATCAAAGGTGCGGCGGCGTTCACCATTCGGAAGCGTTTCAGTTCCGTAGGCGTATGCACCGCTCATGGTGATTTCTCGTTGCCACAACCCGGTCAGATCGACATGCACGTGGCCGGGCATTCCGACCATCGTGATGCGGCCCTTCGGGCGAACAACGGTGAGCGCTTCGGCAATGCTGCTTTCGCTGCCGACACAATCGATGACGTGATCAGCACCGCCAGTGAGACGAACAATGTCGCCATCACCAATTGCAAGAGAGCCCGTGATGCGACGAATCGGTCGAGCAATGTGCTCTGAAGCGATGACGTGATCGGCCCCGAATTCACGTGCGAGTTCCTGCTGGTGCGGATGCTTGGCGACAGCCACGATCGTGCACTTGCGGCCGAATCGGCGAAGCGCAGCGATCGTGAGAAGCCCGAGTGCGCCAGAGCCAAGCACGACCACGGTGTCATCTTCAGCAACATCGGCAGCGAGTGCACCGTGCACTGCACATGCGGTGGGTTCGACGATGACTGCAGCTTCGTCAGACCAATCGGCGGGCACTGCATGGAGCTGACTGGCGTGAGCGATCATGCTTGTTGACCAACCGCCGCCGGTATCGCAGCAGAAGCCACTCTGCAGGCCCGGGCTGATGTTTCCGAACGTGATGCGTTCACAGTTGCCAAGATCGCCGCGACAACACGCGGCACAAGCCGGGTCGATGCCTCGGGTGACACAACCGAGCACTGGTTCGACCACGACACGTCCGGCGGGAACGCCTTCGAATTCATGAGCGAGGTCCGCAACGATTTCATGGCCCGGAATGAACGGGAACGAAACGATCGGTTCGAAATAGCGGGAGCTGTTTCCATCGATTGTTGCGAGGTCAGAGCCACAGATACCTGTGAGGCGCGGAAGGATCTCGACCCAACCGGGACCAGGAAGCGCAGGTGTGTCGACACTGCGCAGGCGAAGCGGGCCAACTTTGGCGCCACCGCCCGAGCTCAGACGACCAGCAAGGTTTGCTGCAGCAAAGCGGGGAATGTTGCGTTCGAAGCGGAGGGCTTTCATGCCGTGCCTCCAGGAACAAGCGGATTGGCGAGGCCGCCGTTTGCGGTGCGCCGCGGTCCAATTGGGATGAGTCGACGCGGGGAACCTGGAGCCTTCGAGAAGTTCTCCACCAACCAGCCGCGCTTGCGGGCAAGAGTGGCGAGACGAGTTTCAGGGTTCACCGCTACGGGGAATCCAACAGCCTCGAGCATCGGAAGATCGGAAGTGCTGTCGGCATAGGCGACCGTTTCACTCAGGCTCAAACCGTGAGAGGTGGCGTAGTCACGTAACACCTGTGCTCGCGTTTCACCTGTGGGCGGAACATTTCGAAGTTCTCCGTCGTAGCGACCGTTTGTCACACTCATTTCGGCGGCGATGATGTCGTCGAAAAGAGGAGTGAGCGGCTTCACAACAAAGCTGAGCGCTCCGGTGATGAGAACGGTGCGATGTCCAGCAGCTTTGTGTTCCCTCACTCGACGAATCGCTTCGGGGAACGACTTCGAAAGAATCAGTCGGCTAAACATCTCGGCCGAGTCCTCTTCGATCTGCTGCAACGGCGCACCGTCGTATCGGCGGTAAAAGAACCGAAGGAAGTCGGTGCGGTCTTTGCGGTCAAGCGAAAGCAGCTTGGGCCCCTCGGCGATCATCTTGCCGATGAAGCGAAGCCGTTGGTCGGCGGGCATGCGTCGAGTTGCGAGGAACGCGTAACTGGCGACCACGTTTGAGGCGATGAGCGTGTTCTCAAGATCGAACGCAGCGAGTTGGCGTTCGGGGGCGAGAATCTGGCCACGCAAGCGATCGGCTCGGGTCGGGCCGATCTTGCCGCCCGGCGTTGTCCGAACTCGTGCTGCCTTTACAACCGATGGCAAATGGATTTCGTTAACGAACTCGTCCCATTCAATAACCCGTGGGTCGAAGCAAAAGTCGCGCTGATCTTCGGGTGTCTGGTTGTCCCAAAGTGCAAGCAAGCGATCGAGTCCGTAAATGGCTTCGCATTCGGCATACGCGCCATAAATCTCGACATAGCCGAGCGCGCGCTCGGCTTCTTCGCGCTTTTCTTCAACCGCTGCACCCCATTCGGCTTGCTTGCCGCGCAAGGGGAGTGCACCAAGGATGCTTTCGGCGCGGCCCAGCGTTTTCGTTGCTCGTTCAAGTTGGCCTTTGACGCGACCGCGGCCGGGGAAGGACCAAGTCGGGACGATGATG
Organism: Acidimicrobiales bacterium; assembly: GCA_030830565.1. GTDB lineage: Bacteria > Actinomycetota > Acidimicrobiia > Acidimicrobiales > Acidimicrobilacustridaceae > Acidimicrobilacustris. The sequence goes on along the minus strand of JAURMR010000035.1, from coordinate 208,977 downwards.
GGTTGGCCTTTGGTGTCATACAGCGGGCGCTGTTGGAACCATGCGCTTACGAGATTCACCAAACGGCGGTAGTGCAGCGGGTTCTGTGAGCCCGATGCGACCTGCACAACCTCGGGTTCGGGTTCCGGTCCTTTCGCGGCCACGGCGATGATCGCCGCAGAAACAAGGTCAACGGGAATGACGTCGACGACGCCTTCGGGAACACCGGGGAATTCTTTAAGAAGTCCGCGTGCGTAACTGATGATGATCGGCTCTGCCATGCGGAAGCCGCGGATCCAACCTGGAACGGGTTCAGCGAGTGCCGACTCGATGATTGATGGTCGCACGATGCTGACGGGAACATCGCCGTGAGTTTCGACAAGCGCTCGTTCACCGAGAGCCTTTGTGTAGGCGTACGCGTCGGGCCAACCAAGTGATGCGGCACGAGCCCGCCCAGTTTCCACCATGCGATCGGAGACCCAACGGTCACGAAGTTGTTCGGTCTTCTCAGCAAGGAGGGGAGTGCCAGCGGCACCAAGTTCACGATTCGCTTGCGAACGGAATTCGGCAAGCTTCTCGGGTGTACGGCTTTCGGCTTCAGCATCGCGACGTGCACGGCGTGCGCCTTCAACTTCAGCGCGCCAGTCGACGTCGATGAAGAAATGACTTTCATCGACAAGTTGTTCGGGAGCAGCGCCGCGGTGGTTGCCAGCGACGTAGCAGGTGGAAACGGCAACGAGATGTGGGGTTATCCCGAGTTCGTTACACACCGCCGCAATGCGCGTTGGGCCAAGAAGGTTGACTTCAACTGCGGAGTCCAGCGGCGAATCGAAGCTCACCGTTGCTGCCGAGTGGATGATGATGTCGCAGGAGGCGAGAACGGCTCTGCCCGCTTCGTCGAGACCAAGACCGTCGCGACCAACGTCTCCGGCTACTGACGTGATGCGGCGGGCAGTCATTTCCGCGAATCCGTCTTTGCCGAGTTCGGCGCGCAAGCGATCAAACGCGTCGTTCTTCAGGATTTCTCGCGACACGCGCTGTTCAACGGTGGAGCGTCGGCCGGGACGTACCAGCAGCACGATGTCGCAATCGGGCACCGAGCGGAGGAGTCGCTCAAGGAGGTTGGTGCCAAGGAAACCGGTGGTGCCGGTGATGAACAGCCGTTTGCCGGCCAGTGCGTCACGAATCACGGGCAAATGTTTACCACTTGGTAAGTGAACCGTCTACACTTTGGTCATGGCCCTTGCTATGACCAGTCCTCCCAAGGGATCCCGAGCTGCTCGCACACGGGCCACCGAGGATCGAATTCTGGCTGTGGCCCTCGAATCGTTCGGCACGAAGGGGTTCGATTCGGTCTCGCTTGATGATTTGGCGGCCGATCTTGGAATTACGAAACAGGCGATCCTCTATCACTGGTCCTCAAAGCGAGCCCTTCTTGATGCCGTCATCGATCGGGCGGCTCTCGAGCTCATCATTGAATTCGACGGAGCACTCTCTGAAGATGGTTCGGGTTGGAGCCGAGTCGAGTCGATTGTGCGGCGGATCTTTCGCGTTGCAATGCGTCGGCCTGAACTCCTGGGCTTCATTCGCGAAATCAGTCGAATTGGTGGCGACGCGTCCCTTCGCGTCACTGCTGATCTCGAACCATTCGTTTCGAGAGCTACTGCGTATTTCGAACGCGAGATGGACGCTGGTCGCATTCGTCGATGCGATCCAGGCTTGTTGCTGGTGTCGGCCTACTCGACGGTGCTTGGCACGGCAACGGAAGTTGAAGTGTTGCGTGCTGTTGGCATTGCACCAACGTTGCGAAGCACGGTTGTGCGCCGACGCGAACTCTTGTCGTTTCTCTATGCGGCGATGGTTGCGCCGGACTTCGCCAGATCTCAGGCGTTGCGGTAGCGAGAAACGGTGGCATGGCGCTCAATTGCCAGGCCAACGAGTTCGTCGATGAGGGTTCGGTAAGGGAGGCCGCTTGCTTGCCACATCTGCGGGTACATCGAAATCGGAGTGAAACCCGGAATCGTGTTGATTTCATTGAGCAACCAACCACGACCCGGGTTCTCAAAGAAGAAATCAACGCGAGACAAGCCCTCGGCGCGGTACGCCCGAAAGACTCGGCATGCGAGTTCGCGCACTTGAGCGGCTTCGGCTTCTGAAAGTGGTGCGGGTATATGAAGTTGCGCCACGCCGTCGGTGTATTTGTCTTCGTAGTCGTAGAAATCTGCGCCGGGGACGATTTCGCCCGGCACCGAAGCTCGCGGTGAGACCGTGTGGCCTAAAACGGCTACTTCGATCTCGCGAGCCACAACGCCCTCTTCAAGAACGAGCCATTCGTCGTATCGAAGCGCATCGTCGATTGCTGCGCGCAATTGCCCGCGTTCGTTCACCCTTGAAACGCCGATTGAGGAACCCATGTTTGCAGGCTTCACGAACATCGGGAACCCAAGTTCGTCGGCGAGACCATCAAGTACGGCCTCGCTCGCAGGACCTGTAAGTTCGGCGGCGTGCATGCCGCGCCATTTGGTTTGCGCGATTCCTTCAGCGTCTGCAAGACGCTTGGCGATGATCTTGTCCATCGATACTGACGAGCCGAGGACTGCTGAGCCAACAAAGGGAACGCCGGCAAGTTCAAGCAGGCCCTGGAGCGTTCCGTCTTCGCCCATGGGTCCGTGAAGCAGTGGGAAGACGACCGAGCCGGCGGTAAGCGCCGAGAACGGGTCCACTTTGTCGCCGGCGATCTCCAGGGCGTCGCCAAATGAGGAGACGTCGCTTGAGCACTCCACCCATTCGCCGTCGCGAGTGATGCCGATAGCAACAAGGTCATAGCGGTTTGGGTCGGCGGCGGCTAGGACGTGTCGAGCAGTCACCCGAGAAACGTCGTGTTCAGCAGATTGGCCGCCGAACAAGACGACGAGACGAGTGCGATCCGGGCTGGACATGGCACGAACCGTAGTGCGGCGACCGTCCACCCGATTGACGTCCCGTAGGGTGACATCGTGGAATTTCAGGCCGCAGACATCGCCGCCATTGTGGGCGGAACTCTTACGGGACCTGATGTCAGGGTCACCGGCGCCACCTTTGATTCACGTTTGATCCAGCCTGGACAACTCTTCGTTCCTGTTCGCGGTGAACGGGATGGTCACGACTTCATTGATGCCGCAGTTCACGGCGGGGCGGCAGCGACGCTCAGTGCTCGCGGTTCGGTCGAAGGGCTGACCACTATTGAAGTCGCAGATGTTGAGGCTGCCTTCGCAGCGCTTGGACGTGCGGCCCGCCGTCGTCTGCCAGATCGCGTTGCTGGAATCACTGGGTCGGTTGGTAAGACATCCAGTAAGGACCTTGCTGCTGGAGTTTTGGCGCGTCGCTTCGTCACGACGGCAAACGAAAAAAGTTTCAATAACGAACTCGGTGTGCCACTCACGCTGGTGAATGCATCAGGGGATACGGAAGTGACAATCGTCGAGATGGGTGCGCGAGGCGATGGCCACATCGCTGATCTCTGCGCGATCGCGCAACCAACGGTCGCAGTCGTTACCGCAATAGAACTGGCTCATTCGGAATTCATGGGCGGGCTTGACGACATTGCGCGAGCGAAGGGCGAGCTTGTTGAGGCACTGCCCGCATCAGGGTTTGCGCTTCTCAATGCCGACAATCCTCGGGTCGCCGATATGGCGAAGCGGACATCAGCTCGCGCAATAACTTTTGGGATGGCTGGCGGAGATGTCCGAGCCACCAACATTGTGATTGAGGACGACCTGCGCATTCGGTTCGATCTGCAGTCGGAGTGGGGGAATGTCCCAATCCGTCTTGGCGTGCGCGGCGTGCATCAGGTCGGGAACGCGCTTGCCGCAGCTGCGTTGTCGTTGCTGTGGGATGTTCCAATGTCCGACGTTGTCGACGGGCTAGAGCAGGCCTCGCTTTCGCCTTGGAGGATGGAACTGCATCTCTCACGCACAGGTGCCCGGGTTCTGAACGACGCATACAACGCAGGACCTGCATCAATGGAAGCCGCACTTCGTTCGGTTGCGCAGTTGCCAACCGCTCGCCATCACGCGGTACTCGGACCAATGGCTGAACTCGGTGCGGAAAGCGCTGCAGCTCATGCCCACGTGGCATCGGTTGCGCAAGAACTCGGAATTCGGCTGATCGCATTTCGCACTGATGAGTATGGGGGCGCTGCGGTTCACGCCGTGTCCACGATTGATGAAGCAGTCGCGGCTCTCGGGCAGTTAGGCGATGACGATTCGGTCTTAGTGAAGGGCAGTCGCGTCGCGGGTCTTGAACGTCTTGCTTCGGCGCTTCTTGCTGAGTGATCGCCCAACCTGCGAGTTACAAAGAGCGAGGTTTCTAGCGGCTGAGGGTTTCGCGCAGCGATGTTCGTTCTTCTGGCGGTCGAAGATCGGCAAACCACGCGAGGAAGAGAGCGAAAGCAGCGCCGAAGTACACGACTGTATTTACGCTTGTGTGGCTCACGATCCAGCCAGCGATGAGTCCAGCCACCGGAACGGTGCCACCGAAACACATCATCCACACCGCACTGACTCGACCGCGAATCGAATGGTCGAGTCGTGACTGAAAGATCGTTGAAAGCGAAGTGACGAGAACGAAATAGAAGAAGCCAAGAAGGAAGCCAATCGGAAATGCGAGCGCTGGGCCACGAATGGTGATGTATGCCGCAAGCGAGATGCCGAACAGGGCACATGACACTCGAAGGACATGTTCGATTTTGTGCCCAGCAAGAACGGTGCCGACCGACAGTGCCCCGATGACTGCGCCCAATCCGAAGGTGGCATAGAGCAACCCGTACAGCGTGGATTTTGTTGACACGCTCCAGTCAACAGAAGCGATAGCGGGGTAGAGAACCACAAATGGCATGCAGAACAACGAGAACATGAAGACCGTTAGTACGGCTCGGAAGACGACTGGGTCCTGGCGGACATATCGGAAACCACCGACGAGTCGATCAAGTTTGCTTTCGCCAACTTTGCGTTCGAAGGTCGGCACTTTCACATAAGTCACGCCAACCATGATGATCACGTAGGTCGCTGCATTCAGAACGAACACCCACGACGCGCCAATCCACACGTACAGCACCGCTCCGATGGCGGGGCCAACAACGCGTGACACGTTCATGCTCACGGAGTTCAACGAGATGGCTCCGGCAAGGTGTTCGCGTGGAACAAGTGATGGCGTTACGGCGAGGAACACCGGACCTTGGAGTGCTGCACCGGTGCCAACTGCGAAGACAGCGATGAGAAGTGCAGGACGCGAGAAGTCAGTCGTGCGAACAATCCACGCGATGGCGAGCGAGCCGATCATTTGTTCAAGCGACAGCCAGAAAATCAGCTTCTTGCGACTGAACGTGTCAGCGATAATCCCGCCGAAGGTGGCAAAGAGGAGTTGGGGCACCAGGTTGCAGAAGCCCACAAGACTGACGAGCCACGCGCTTCGAGTAACGGTGTAGACAAACGCCGCGAGGATGACGTTCTGCATCCAAGTCCCGATCGTGGAGCCAAGGCTGCTGAGCCACATTGTGCGGAAGTCGCGATTGCGTAGCACCGCCCGAACAGCATTGATCTCTTCGGCATCGAGCGACCGATCGCCATCAAGAAGGGCTTCCTCGGCTTCGCCGCGGAATTCCTCCTCAGATATGAACTCGTGCTCGCTGGTCATCGGAGTCGAGGGTACGGCCAGCGGGGTGGGTCTGACGAAACCAAATCCGGAATTCACCTAGTGCCTCCTTTGATGGCTTGTGCCTCGAGTGCAACATGGCGAGAGCAAACCCGATGATTTCTTTGGCGAGGTGGGCAGTACCGTTTCGGTCACCACATCCTTCTGTGGCTCCTCATATGACGGCATCCCCCTTGTGCTCCGGGCCGCGCATACAGCGCAGCCGCATTCCGCTTGCTGCTCGCGTCGCAAGTCTTGTTGTGGTGTTCGCATTCGCCTTCGGCACAACTGTCCGGTTGGCAGAGGTTCCTCATGCGGCAGCGCAGGAACAGGAGCTCCGACCTTCGTTCGTCGGCGCGCCATATTTCACTCCTGGAGCGGTGTACGCCCAGAACTTCCCCGATCCAGATGTCGTTTGGGATTCGGTTACGCAGAAGTACTACGCGTTCTCCACGACGACTGGTGGCGTGTACGTGCCGGTGATGTGGTCGACCGATCTTGTGACGTGGACAGCGCGCACCTCACACACGATTCAAAATGCCAATGGTCAGTTTCACGACGCGCTTCCGGATCCCTCACCCGTTGGAAACTCATGGACTTCGGGTGATCCGAGGTTCCCTGACCAGTTGTGGGGGCCAACCGTTGCGAAGTTGTCAGGGAATGGAACAAGCGCATGGGTGATGTTCTATGCACTTCGCGTGAATGAATTCGGCACTCACTGCATCGACTTCGCAACAAGTCAGAGTCCTGATGGGCCCTACACAAACCCACAACAAATGTTCTGTTCGGAGACACCACTCGGAGTTATTGATCCGTATGTTTTCACCGACACAGTGACGGGAAAGAACTGGTTGCTGTGGCAGGACCAAGGTCTTGCCGGCAGTTACTGGTCGTCGATCTGGGCCCGAGAGATTTCGTTGACGAGTGCGCAGAACGCGGGATGGGCGGCGGGAAGTGTGCCCGTGTATCTGATGAGTGCCGGGGCCGAATGGGAACACGGTGTTGCGGAGAACCCGTCAATGGCGCGGCTTTCAGACGGCGTCCCGACCCTCTTCTACTCGGGTGGCTTGTGGAACTCCGACGGTTATTCAATGGCAATGGCGAAATGTGGACCGCTGCAGTTCAGCTGGACACCGATCTGCACCCGTGTCGGTTCGGGCCAGGTCATGAATGCGCGAGCCGGCATGAAGGGGATCGGTGGTTCGTCGGCCTTCCGCGGTGCAAATGGTGGTGTGTACGTAGCGAATCACTACTGGGCGGAAGATCTTGCTCCGAGTTACCCCGGTAACCAGCGTCGGCTTGTAGTTGATCGAATCTATGAAACTCCAGGCGGACTCGCGTTTTCACATGAACCGGGTCCGGTCGGAACGGCTCTGTCGAGTGGGTATGTGGCCGCTCCACCACTCCGCGTTCTCGACACTCGATATGCAGTTGGGGCGACATCAGTTCGAGCGCTTGAGTCGGGCGAGGTGTTTGCTCTCGATCTGACCTCATTGTCCACGCCAACCACGACGGCAGTGACGATGAATGTCACTGTCGACGGCGCAGAGAAGCCTGGCTACCTCACTGCCTATGCCTGCGGTGAACCACCTGTTGCTTCAACGTTGAATTACACACCGGGAGTCGTCTCAACGAATTTGGTGACCGTTCGCGTGAATGCAAGCCGAAAAGTCTGTTTCTTTTCGCAGGCCTCAACCCATCTCATCGTTGACCTGCAAGGTCGGTACGACTCTGCCGAAACCGACGCTGTTACTCCGGTGACACCGACTCGTGTCGTCGATACACGTCAAAGCACTCCCGTGTCAGCGGGTAATTGGGTGCAGGTGCCGATCACGGGTCTCGCAGGGGTGCCTGCGGGAGCAACTGCAGCGCTCGTCAGCCTGACTGCCGATGGCGCTAGTGGAACTGGCTATCTGACGGCGTGGCAATGCGACGGTCCGATGCCGGTGGTTTCGAACGTGAACTACGGGCCGAGTTGGCCGACGGGGAACGGAGCAATTGTCCCGCTCTCCCAAACGGGATCGATCTGTGTGTTTTCGCAGTTTCGAGCCAACGTCATTGTCGATGTCTTTGGTTATGTCGGTTCATCGGGGCAACGGCTCAACATTGCAGTGCCACTCCGGGTCTTCGATTCGCGGACTTCAATCGGTCTCATTGATGCGGGACAAACGGTGCCTGTACAAGTCACTGGTGCTGGGAAAGCTGCAAACGGATCGACAGCGGTGGAAGTGAATGTGACCGCAACTGATGCGCGTGCACCTGGCTGGGTGTCGGTCTTTCCGTGTTCGTCGCCGCCGGCTCCTGGTTCGGAAACTTCAGTGTTGAATCTCGTGACAGGACAAACCAAAGCTGCACACGTGGTCGTGCCCGTTGGAACGAGCGGTCCGAGCGCAGGCCAGATCTGTGTACGCACGCAGAACCAAACCCATCTCGTCGTCGATCTCTCCGGTGGTTACAGCTGACTGCACAATAATGCAGATGTGCACTGACGGTGTCGCGCTTGGATCGCATGGCACCCCCAACGGGATTTGAACCCGTGCCGCCACCTTGAGAGGGTGGTGTCCTAGGCCGCTAGACGATGGGGGCCGGTGTCACGCTGTGCTGACGGGCCGAGCCTCGGCAGCCGGATGAGCATAGCGGGAGGCCAAGTTCCGGCACCAAGCCGCACTCATGAGTTGCGTGCGAGGAATTCTTTGCCTCAGAGTTCTGAATCGCGGTTTGGTTCCGGCGGGAACTGCACATCGGCAGCCGGTCGAAGGGGTCGAACCCCTTCGATGGGCCCAACGCCACGCACGGAAACCTCGCTTGGTGGCCCGATATCGACCCAGTCAGGAACGCCATTGAGAGCTGACGGGTGGGCAAGGAGTTGGCCGGGTTCAGCTTCGTCGCACAATCGTGCTGCGAGATTCACTGGTCGACCGATGTAATCGTCACCGTCGAACAAAAGAGCGGTGCCGCTGGCTACGCCGGCACGAAGATCAATGGCGAACGATTCGAAGCGGCCTGTCATTTCGGCAACAGTTGCCACGATTGGTCCTGGCTTCACGCCAACGAGGAGGACACCGTCGCCCAACCATTTGGCGACGCGCACACCACGGCGACCGGCAACTTCCTTCACCAATGTTCTGAAGACCTCAAGCGCGCGCACTGCTCGGCGAGGACCATGACGCTCCGTGAGGGCGGTAAATCCGCAGATGTCGATGAAGGCGAAGGTGCGCTCGAGGGCAATAGGCCCGCCGGTGGGCGGAACTTCCTCGGGACGTTCTGTTCCCATGCCGGTGGCTGGCGGGGGGGTCATTGGTCCAGCGGCGTTGGCGTCGAACTCTTGGGTGCGTGCGGAATCATCAGGCATGACCCCATGACGATGGCACAGAATCACCCGACCCCGCAGGCGACTTTCCTAAATATCGGGTGAATTTGAGCGAACGACTCAGCGACGAGGACGGCCCAGCGCCTCTTGAGCTGCAGTTGCGACGTGTTTCCCCGAATGATCAAAGACGCGAGCGATCGATAGTCCTCGTGCATCGGACATTCCTTGGCCGTCAAGCGTGAAGCAAAGCCAATCATCGACTCGAAGCGGACGATGGAACCAAAGCGCGTGATCAAGACTCGCGGTCATCAGCTTTTCGAAATCACCGATGAGGCTGTGGCCTGTGAGCGCCGCGCCAAGAAGATGTTCATCTGAAAGGTAGGCAAGTGCGCACGCGTTCAGGACGGGATCGTCTCCGAAGGATTCATCGGCGCGCATCCACGCAAGCGTGGCCATGCCATGGCTGTCGCGCTGTGCGCGTGTTTGAAAGAAAAGCGGCGTTTCTTCGTCTTCGACGTGGTCGGGTTGAGGAGCATCTGTAGGAAGAAACGTTGCTTCCCGTTCTTCACTTTCTTCGGGCGTATGAAAGCTCGCGATGCAATTGAGGATCGCTCCACCCGACTGTGAGGCAATGACCTGACGAGTAGAGAACGAACGTCCATCGCGAATTCGTTGCACCTCATAAAGAACTGGTGCTGCTTCATCACCCTGGCGCACGTAATACGCATGCATCGAGTGAGGAATTTGCGATTCGTCAACCGTGAGTGATGCAGCACGAAGAGCCTGCGCGATTGCCTGGCCTCCGTAGATGCGGCCCCAGCCGGTGTGGGCACTGGGTGCGATGAATGCATCGGGGCTGACCGCATCGAGAGTGAGCAGGGTGCGGAGGTCAGTAGCGAGGGGAAGTTCGAGAGTCACGGAATGAGCCTGCCACGACTCCTATGGGCGATTCATCCCTTGAAAGACCTTCTTCTTGCGGTCGAATGACTCGGGTCCATCCACCGTTTGCGCGCGCCTGCCTTCTACCGTTTTCTGCGTCGTCGAGTTCCGGCGATTCTTTTCACCCCAGGGGGAATCTATGGACATGGGCAAGAAGCTCATTGCCGAAGCGATCGGCACGTTCTGGCTCGTTCTTGGTGGCTGCGGCAGCGCAGTACTCGCGGCGAAGTTCGGCGCCGACCTTCAGGGACCGTTCCTTGGTATCGGTCTCGTCGGCGTGTCGTTCGCATTCGGTCTCACCGTTCTGACAATGGCGTACGCGGTTGGCCACATCTCGGGTGGTCACTTCAACCCTGCAGTTACAATTGGATTGTGGGTCTCAAAGCGTTTCCCCACGAAGGAAGTTCTTCCCTACGTCATCGTTCAGGTCATCGGCGCAATTCTTGCTGCGCTTGCGGTGTGGGCGATTGCGTCGGGTCGCGCAGGTTTCGACCTCAAGGTTGATGGACTCGCAGCAAACGGTTACGGCGAGCATTCACCAGGTGGGTTCAATCTCGCCGCTGGTCTCATCGCCGAAATTGTGTTGACCGCAGGTTTCCTGTTTGTGATTCTTGGTTCGACCGCGAAGAAGGCTGTTGGAGCTGCAGCTCCCATGGCGATCGGTTTCGCACTTGTTCTCATCCATCTGATTTCGATTCCAGTGACCAACACGTCAGTAAACCCGGCTCGTTCGACTGGCCCCGCTGTTGTTCAAGGTGGATGGGCACTTGGTCAGCTTTGGCTGTTCTGGGTTGCACCGATTCTTGGTGCTGTCATCGCCGGTTTGGTGTGGCGATTCCTTAGTCCATCGGACAGCATCCTTGACGAAGAACCAGAAGAAGCTCGCGCTTACTAGGTTCGATCCTCTGTCGAAAACGCCAACGGCCCGGCCTCCACAAAGGGTGCCGGGCCGTTCTGCGTTCTGTGGCGAACTCTTTGCAGCGGTTCATTGGGGGTGGGTCATCAGCGCTCGATTCGTAACCGTGAGCAACGACAACCAATCGATCGGATGCGACTCGGGGAAGACGTCACCGAGAAGATTGACGGCAACCGGAAAGCTCACCATCCACCACGCCAAACTTTCGGGGTCGAGATCAGCCCGGAGGAGGCCGGATTCGATGTGATTCCGAAAGACGTCTGCGAGAAGCGCAAGGTGAATGTCCTGAAGTGGACCTACTACCTCAGCAATCGCCGATTCGCGACGGGCGGCATCGCGAGCCACAAGGCGTAAGGCGCGTTCCTCGGCGAGAGAATCGGAATTCAGCCGAGCGAGGTAGTTGCCGAGGCTTTCATCGGTGAGGCTTCCGAGCGATTCGATGAGTGAGCGGGTTGCATTGAACGAGGAAAGCGAACTTGGCGCGACAGATTCGAGGACGAGGGTGCGCATGAGGTCGGCCTTGCCAGTGAATCGCGAATAAATCGCGCCAGTGGTGTGACCAGTTGCTCGAGCGATTTCCTGAAGATTGGAACCCTCGTAGCCCTGCTTTGAGAATGTTGTACGGGCAGAATCGATCAGTGTCTTGCCCACTTCGTCAAGCGGCTCGGAGCGTTCGGGCAGTGCAGGAACGGCCCGAGGCGTGCGGACATTCGACGGTGACAGCCCGGACGCCAGCGGCAGGTCAAGCAACGTAAGTCGGATGAGTTCGTTGATCTGAACGCGAACATTCTGCGGTGCCGTTGAGGTCAGTGATGCAATGTAGTGACCGATGGATGTTGCTAATTGAAAGAACAGCTGTCCGTTGGGATCAAGCTCAGGGCGCGCGAGGCCCACAGCGGCAGCTTCATCGCGAGCGAGTGCTCCGGCCGTGGCGCGGGCGGTGAGAAAAGGCCCGATAATGGGACGCAATTGGGGGGTGTGAGTTGCGGCGAGAGTGAGTTCGCTGATGACACCCATCTGATCTTGGTTGAAAGTGGGGAGTTGCGTTTCGCCTGACCAAAATGCGCGAGTTTGCGCGTCAAACTGCTGACCGAGTTCGGGTTCAATGACTTCCGCGACCAGTGCATCAATGAGTTCGAATTTGTCGCGGAATCGGTTCGTGATTGTGCTGACAGCGATATCGCAATTGCTGGCGATTTGCGCCATGGTGATTGAGGAAAAACCGACTTGGAGAATTTCTTTCGCAGTGGAATCAAGGAGTTCTCGGCGAATTTCGGCAGAGCGCTCTTTCGAGATTTTCATAGCTGGTCCCGCAACGTCGAAGGTGAAATCCACTTCATCCTAGGTTCGGAACACTTTTACGCTGGCGCAGCTGGTTGTAAGCAGGTCTCAGTGTTCTATGAGTGGACTGCGGGCACGCGGTCGTGCCAACTGCAGGCACCTTCAAGTTGGGAAGCGAGCCGAATGAGGAGATCTTCTCGGCCGAATGGCGCCACAAATTGAATGCCAACAGGCAGCCCTGATTCGGACCACCAAAGTGGAAGGGAAATCGCAGGCTGGCCGGTGACATTGAACTGAGCGGTGTACTGCATGAGTGAAGTCACTCGCCCAAGCCCTTCGATCGGATCACTCAACCACCCGATTTCTGGGGGTGTTCCGTTAATGACGGGGCAGCAAAGAATGTCGAAACCATTCGAATTGAACTCGTTCTTCCACCACGTCGCCATTCGACGCGACCATTCCTGTTGCCAGTAGATGGCGTCAAGATACTGCGGCGCGCTGAATGATCGACCAATGGCTGCGAACATCCAATTTCGTTCTTCCACATCAACATCGGTGATGTCGCGACCGAGGATTCGACCCCAAGCGTCAAGGTCGTGGGCAACATGGGCTGCAACCACCGTTGTGAACGCATCGGTAAACTGTGCATCGCCCATTGCTTGGGGGTACGAATCTTCGGTTTTGTGTCCGAGTTGTTCGAGGAGCGAAACAGCGAAGGAAATTGCGCTGCGCATTTCTGGCGATGCATCAGTTCCGGGAAGTAGCGGATGATCAAGTACGCCGATCCGAAGCGAACCTGGATCGCAGCCGACCTCGGAGGCAAGTGGTCCTGGAAGAGCCGGCGCAGCATAAAAGTCACCGGGCATGGGCCCAGAAATTGCGTCAAGTAGTGCCGCGGTGTCGCGCACTGATCGAGTGACCACGCCGTTGGCGGTTGCACCCGCCCAGGAATCGCTGATTTCCGGGCCAAGTGGCGTGCGTCCGCGAGTTGGCTTGAGGCCGACGAGTCCGCACTCACTTGCGGGGATGCGAATCGATCCACCGCCGTCACTTGCATGCGCCGCAGGAACCATGAGCGACGCTACTGCGGCGGCGGAGCCCCCTGAAGAGCCACCCGTCGAATGAGCGGTGTTCCACGGATTGAGCGCAGCGCCGTGGGATTCAGGTTCTGTGGTGATCGTCGTTCCGAACTCGGGCGTATTGGTTCGTCCGACGAAAACGAGTCCAGCCGCTCTGAAACGCGAGGTGATGTAGTCGTCGCGGTCAGAAATGAAGTTTGCGTTCTTGAGGAAGGTAGTTCCAGCATGATGCGGATCGCCGAGGCTTCGCGTTTCGAGATCCTTTAGAAGAAACGGGACACCGGTGAAGTAACCATCGGGGAGGGGGTTTGCGGCTTCGTCGCGCGCTTTTTCAAAACGCTCGTGAATGACGGCATTCAGTTTCGGATTGGTTGCTTCGATGCGTGCGATCGCTGCATCAATAAGTTCGACCGGTGAAGCGGCACGAGTGCGTATGAGCTCGGCCTGTGCGGTGGCGTCGAGACGGGAAAGTTCGTTGGGTTGAGCCATCTCCGGAAACTACCGTGAGTGGTTGCTCTTCGCCCTTGAGTTGACTGAATCGAGACGTTGATTACGCAGGCTGGGTGCGAAGGATTTCCATTGCTACCGCATAGGACGGAGCCCAATCGTTGATCTCGAGTTCGGGAAAGGCGCCCCGAAGAAGGCTGATGCCAAGTGGATTCACGATGATCCACCACACTGCTGCTTCGGGGTCGATATCGGAGCGGATCAGACCCTCGTCTTGGGCGTTACGGACGAAATTGGCCATTCCGACAAGCGTGACGTCCTGGATCGGTCCGACAACTGCAGCGACTTCGGGTTCGTGCCTTGCTGCGTCGCGAGCTGCAAGGCGAAGACCGCGCTTGCGCTTATCGGCATCGTCGTTGAATCGCTCAATAACTACGTCAAGAGCCGAGGCGGAACGTTCGGTCGAGGTAGCAAGCGCTCCGACAAGATCGAAACTGTTGGTCTGTGCGTCGGGGCTGATCTCGCTGATGATGACTTCATTCATGAGGCCGGCTTTTCCAGAGAATCGGTTGTAGATAGCACCGGTCGTGAGACCGGCTCGACGCGAGATATCGGCGACTGCGGCGGCTTCGTATCCCCTGGACGCAAAAATTTCAGCGGCTGCGTCGACAAGGGCAGCGCAGATCTCATCATGGTTGTGGTTCTCAAGCGTGGGTGCTGGGGGAGCAACACGAGGCTTCGAACGTGGTTCTGTTGGTAACGGAGTTGTGTAGGGCAGGTTTGTGACGGTGATGCGCATGAGCTCGTTGATGGCCTTGAGGCCGCGCTTTGGCGGTGCGCTTGCCAACCCGCAGATATAGCCCCCGATCCAACTCGCCGCGCGCATAAGCACCTGAACACGAGGGTCTTGGCCATCGCGCGCCTCTCCACGAACGACTGCTTTCTCTCGTTCGGCGAGCGCGATATCAGCCCGACGTCGAATGAACCCGTACACAGAATCGTGAAGCGATGGTGTGTGGCGCGCGGCGAGGAGCAATTCTGAGATCACTCCGAGCTGTTCGAAATCAAGCTTGGGTGGTTCTGAAGACCCCGACCAGAACGCAATCGTCTCGGCATCCGACTGTGCACCGAGCTTGGGCTCGAGGCGCTCCACAATGAGTGCTTCAACAAGAGCTTCTTTGGTGGGGAAGCGGTTGTAGATCGCGCTTGTGGCTAAACCGCAATTTCCGGCGACTGCGGTAAGGGCCATTGCGTCATAACCGACACGGCGAAGTTCGGCGGCGGCGGCATCAAGCAGTTCGATCCGTAATTCCGCTGACCGTTGACGACTGACTTTCACCATGGACGACTCCCGCCTTTTCGGAACCGGAGCCATCGTCCGATTCAGAAGAAGAAAAGTTATTTACGCACAATAGTCCATGAACCATAACTATCTGAACGGCAGATGACTAAAGGGTGTCCATTTCTGAAACTTGGTCCAGATGCTTTTCGGCGTGGCGACGCGTTCAGGCAGGTTGTCCGGTGATTGCCTGCCCACCGCGACTCTCACGCTTCACGCCGGCCGGATCTTTCGCAATGGCACCGGAAACGAATACGTAGGAAATTCCCTGAGACATCTGCGCGGGCTTCTCGACCGTTGAAGTATCGGCGATTGTCGTCGGATCGAAAATCGTGATGTCCGCATCAGCGTCCATTTGCATTCGACCTTTGCGGGCCAGCATCGGCACCCGAGTATCAAGTCGCTTGGCCGGGAGGATCGTGCACTTCGCGAGCGCGTCCATGAGCGACAAGATGCCCATGTCGCGCACGTACGGGCCGAGCAAACGAGAGAAACAGCCGGCACCGCGAGGATGGTTGTTGTTCGATGATTCAGGGATCGCGTCAGACCCAACCATTGACCATGGCGCGCTGATCGCAGCGTTCACGTCTTCTTGTGGGATCGCATAAGCAACAACGAGCTTGTTTTGTGCTTGGTACTTCTTGAACGTCTCAGGTGTCAGACGCTCCGATGTTCCTGCAACCTGGAGGTCGTTGTAGGAAATGCGGAATCGTGATTGCCAGTCACCGGCAAAGCGCGCTGAGCCGAGGTAGGTGCCCCAGAAGGTGTAAGGGTAGAAGCAGCCGGTGACATCGAGACCCTCGTTGCGGGCGGAGTCGATCTTGGCGATGGCCTCGGGCATCACGTGCGTCGCCATGGAGGGAATGTGATCAATATGTAACGAAACACCAGTTTCGCGAGCAACGTTCAGTACTTCGTCGATTGCGTCGAGCGAACTCTTGCCTGCTGGGCCGGGTGACGAATAACGAATATGAGTGAACATCGGCATTTCGGCTTGCTTTGCGACCTGTGCCAATGCGACGTATTCGTTGAAGTTGATCGATGGCGCATATTCAGGATCGATCGACAGACCGATCCATCCGGCGTCGAGTTGTTTGTTGAGGTCATCACTCAATCGTGAGAGCTGCGTTGGAGTTGCAGTCGACTTAACGCCGATCGAATCGCGGTACCACTGATCCGAAAATGCGCCACCGAAATTGATGGGGGGTGCGTTCTTTCCGGTGTAGCCCGAGAAGAACCCTTTGGCATCGACCGGGGTCTTGATCCCGTGCATTCCGAGGTTGGTGGTGACGCCGTCGCCGAGTTTGTACCAAACGCCATAGGAATTCGGCTCGTAGGAAAGGACATCGATGAAGCCAGGGGCGACGACCAAATTGCTCGCGTCAACTGTGGCCTTGCCGTTGATGTCGTCAGTGGTGATGAGTGCAATGCGGCTGCCGATGAGACCAACGTTGGCGATGGCGTCATAGCCGGTAGCGGGATCCATGACACGACCACCAATGATCGCGGTATCAAAAAGTGTCGAAGAGGGGGGAGGTTGATACGACTCGTCCAACTTGGGTGGGGCGATTTTCTTAGGTTCTTTGACGTTGATCGAGCTATTCGATGAACTTGAGCTCGACGAACACCCCGCAGCAACGGCAGCTGCCGCGACAAGGCCAGCTCCACCTATGACAAGGAAGCGCCGACGATCAAAGGGGGACCCCAGAGGTGGGGAATCGTTGGACACGCCAATGAATCTACCGGCGCAGGCGCAGGGATCTCGGTCGCCCCTCTGTCGATGCATCGATCGGGTCAATCAATCTGTGCGCCATTCTCCTTTGTGTCGACTGAGTAGCGACCTATTCGCAGAAACGAACTGTTGCCCAAAGACGATCGAAGGTGGATGGGCCGAGAACTGCCTCAAGGAGGTCGAGGGCTTCGGGTCGAGAGGGGAGCAAGTCCATTGCCCATCTTGAGAACATGCCCGCGTCCATCCAGGCTGCCGTTTCTTTTGCGGAGTCTCCGAACGGGAACCCGCCGACAGTGGCAATGACGTTTCGAAACCGTTCCCAGTCGAGGCTCCTGCCGAGACATTCGGTTGCCTCGGCAACTTCGGCGGGGGTGGAATCAGAACCGACGGAACTTTGGGCGGGGTGCAACGCGACAACCTCTGGCCACGAAAGCCCGGGCGTCTTGACGGCGTAGCGGGCGATGACCTCAAGCCACGCGGCGATCACAAAGTCGGTCATTGAATCTTCGGGGGCCGTGGTGCGAAGCCCAAGAATCCGGCGACAAGCGTCAGGGACGCGCCCTTGTTGCGGGTTTGTGGTTGGTCCGAACGTCCGAACCGTTTCCGCCGTGGAAAGGACGGTGATGGCGACTCCACTTCGATGAATTGCGTGCACCACTGTTTGTTCGATTGATGGTGGCGATGGGTTGTCGTCACTGGTGACGGTGGCTGGGGCGCAGAAGGCAACAGCGGTGATGTCAAGCGCAACGTGTCTGCCAACGAGGGAGGGCACGGGATCGTCCGGATCCAGCTCCACCCGGTCGACGAGGTTGCTGTCGGTGAAGGTCAAGAGCGATGGCGCAGAACTTGCGAGTTGAATCGAGAGTTCAACGAAAGAGTCGAGGTCGATCTCGGTGAGGTGCATTGGAACAATTCTCCGCGTCGGTGGACAGCGGCGATCAGTTCCGGGTGATCGCAATCCCTTTCGAAAGAGTTGCACGAGAGCACTGTTAGGGGCAGTGCTCGATGGCCTGATTATCCGAATGGAAGTGCGTCTTGATCTGACGGAGGATGAAGGATCTGGATCAGTGCGGCGAGCACCGAAGCAGTGACGCGCGTATCTGGCAGTGCACGGTGCGCGTTTGGATGGTCGATGCCGAGAGCGGCCGCACATGCAGCGAGTGAGTAACCACCGTTGTTCGGCAGCACGAAGCGAGCGAGTTGCAATGTGCACACCGCGGGTCGATCCGGGGTTGATGCACCCGCCCGTTCGAATTCGGCAGCAAGAAAACCTGCATCGAATGAAAGGTTGTGCGCAGCGACCATCGAGCCGGCAAGACGCGTTCGAAGTTCCTCAGCAATGGCTTCGAATGTGGGTGCGCCTTTGAGGTCGGTCGAGCTGATGCCGTGAATGTGTGTAGGGCCAGGGTCGCGCCCGGGATCAACGAGCGTTGACCATTCGTCGATGACGGTTCCGTCGGGAGCGCAGCGAACGATGGCGATCTCAATCACTCGGTCGCGGGCCGGGCTGAGGCCAGTGGTTTCGACATCGAGTACTGCGAACGGCAATGACGGCGGCTGGGTTGACCAATCGCGGACATTCACGCTCGGAAAGGCTGGTGTCGAAGAACTCACAAACTGCACGCTAGATCGTGGGTCCGACACCGGTGATCGTGACCGAAGGTCGACGACAAGATTCAGGCGTCAAGCGGTCCGTCGAGGAGCTCAGTAACAACCGCAGCAATTTCGCTCCGTTCTGAACGGGTCAGGGTCACGTGGCCAAAGATTGGATGACCTCGAAGCGCTTCGATGACGGGGATGATCCCGTCGTGGCGACCGACATGCAGATTGTCTCGCTGGGCGACATCGTGAGTGAGAACAACACGGCTTCCTTCTCCGAGACGACTGAGTGCCGTGAGCAGAACGGGTCGCTCAAGGTTCTGAGCTTCATCGATGATGACGAATGTGTCGGTCAGGCTGCGGCCGCGGATGTGTGTAAGCGGTAGTACTTCAAGAAGGTCGCGATGCAGGACTTCATCGATGATCTCGGGGCCGGTGATTGCTTCGAGTCCGTCAAGGACCGCGGCGGCCCACGGGCTCATCTTCTCGAATTCCGAACCCGGGAGATAACCGAGGTCTTGTCCGCCAACCGCATATAACGGTCGGAAAACAACAACGCGTTTGTGGCTGCGTTGTTCGAGTACGGATTCGAGACCGGCGGCGAGGGCAAGAACGCTTTTGCCTGTGCCTGCGGGACCCCCGAGTGAAACGATGCCGATCGTTGGATCAGCGAGAAGGTCAATCGCAATTCGCTGTTCAGCAGAACGGCCGCGGACGTCGAACAGCTGACCGTCGCGCCGAACGAGGTGCAACGATTTGTCTGAGTGGATTCTTGCGAGCGCAGATTGCGAACCCGCATGCATGACCACACCGGTGTTGCATGGAAGATTCCGAGCGCGTTCATCGTCGATGGTGCCGTGGTCGAAGAGCTCATCAATCGCTGAGCTTTCGCATTCGAGTTCAACGATTCCCGTCCAGCTGTCATCGTGAGCAAGTTCGTTGCGGTATTCATCAGCATCAAGTCCAACGATTGATGCCTTCAGTCGAAGTGGAAGATCCTTGGTGACAACGGTGACGTCATTGCCCTCTGTGGCAAGGTTGCTCGCCACAGCGAGAATTCGGTGATCGTTGCTGTCGCCAGAAAGCGAAGGTGGAAGCGCGCTCAGGTCTTGGTGATTGATTTCGACGCGAAGTGTTCCGCCGAGGTCATTCACTGCAAACGCCGTGGTGAGGTTTCCGTTCTTCACGCGCCAGTGTTCAAGTTGACGAAGAGCTTGACGAGCGGACCATCCGAGTTCGGGGTGATTGCGCTTTGATTCAAGTTCAAGCACGACAACGACAGGGAGAACAACATCGTGCTCTTCGAACCGGGTCATGGACTTCGGGTCCGCAAGGAGAACCGAGGTATCAAGAACATAAATGCGCTTGCCCATGGGAGTCATCGACCTCCTCCGAATGCGAGACCCAGGATGAGTTCCTGCGATCGGTCGGCTGGAATCGACGACACGGAATGCGTGGTGGTCACTGGTCTCCCGAAGGTGCGGTTGCTGCGACTCCGTCATCCAACACCGCGCGTTGCCTCTACGCGCGGATACTTGGAAGGAGTTCGTCTTCCGTTCACAGAGCCGTCATGTAGAGCGCATTTTTGACGGGAAGTCAGATTGCGTCAGAGATGGTCCAACAGCTTGAAGCTCTCGCCACGAGCAATGCCCGATACCGCACCGACGGCAGCAGCATGGTCCCGGATGCGCTCGCCAAACACTGCGGCAAAGGTTCCGTCGTCGCCGGGCGGAATGGCGTGAGTTGTGACGAATTGGCTCTCATGGGCCAAGAGTGCTTCGACCTTCGTGTCGACAAAGCCGCTGATGTCTTCGACGTGATCTGGCTCATCGGCTTCAAACAGGAGAGCGAAATCGGGGCGGTGAATCTCAAGACCGTGGTGACTGAAATAGTGCGGATCACGGGCCGCCACGATGCCGTCAAGTGCGAGCCAGCCCGCATTCCGGTGATCAGGGTGAAGGCGATAGCGCTTCCACGGATCGTGAGCGAGAACGACTGTCGGTTGCGTGGCTCGAATCCAATATGCAACCTGATCACGAATATGCAACGTCGGTTGCAGTTCGCCGTCGACATGTCCGAGCATGACGACTTTGCCCTTAGAACCAATGCGTCGGGCTGCTTCCATCTGTTCGCCCCGACGTTGTTCGACAAGTTCTTCGGCGTTCTGTTCAGGATCCCACGTGCCTTTGGCTCCGTCGGTCAGAACGAGGTGGTTGATGACACAGCCAGCGTTGGCCCATTTCGCAAGCGTTCCGCCGCACTGGAACTCGGCGTCATCTGGGTGAGCGACAATCACAAGTGCACGTGGTGGTGTTGGAATGTCATACGAGATCGCCGGGCTCGTCGGAATGTCGCCGACGGGGAGCGGGGGAGTTTCAGAAGTCACGTTTGATCTTCCCACGTTGGAGTTTTGAGATCCTCAGGTCGGTCAACGTCCCACGCCAACCGTTCGTCGTGAATCACTCGAACGTCAAGGCCAAGTCGTTCTGCTTCGGCATAGTGGCGAGAGAATGACGAAGGGCCGTAGGAGAACACGAATCCGCTATCGGTGGGAATGACGATGACATTTGTTCCGTCTCCGTGGCGATCAGGAACAAGTGTGACTCCATCAGCTTCGGCCAGCCATTCGAGATGCTCGGCGTGCGGAAGGTCGGCATGGGCGACGATGACGGTGTCGACATCGAGATGAGCAAGATCGGCCACGCCCTCATTGACTGCGCCATTGAGGCCGCGTCCTGGCTTCCATAGAACGTTCGCGCCAAGTCGCGTTGCCCATTCGGCAACAGCGGTGTCGTCGCACACGATCCAGACATCGAGCGGAGCAGCCGCTTCGACAACCTTGGTCGCCATCGCTTTGGCTAACGATGCGCGCTGTTCTGGTTGCAAAGCGTCAGCGAGGCGCGCTTTTGCATCAGAGAAGGCCTTGACGGGAATGAGCACAGCTCGCGTGGACGCCGATTGGGACACCGCCGGAGTGTAGGTCGGGCCCGATGTATGGCTCCCAGCCACTGCTTTGCGCCGAGCCCCTGCTCACAATGAAGCCGAGCCCCTGCTCACAATGAAGAGGGGTGCGTCGGCCGGGGGTAGCGTCGCCGCCGATGGAGCACGCTGCCGCAGACCTCACCCCCACGGGACGTTCCGTCGACGAGTCGTGGACTCTGTTGGGAACAATTGGCGCTGGCGGCCGGGTGGCACTGACTCGCCGTGGCGTGATCGTGCCCGAAGGCGGCTCGTGGTCGCTTGATTGGTGGGTTGGTGCCGAAGACAGGTGGCATATCGCTTCAAGCGGTGCGTTGGTTCGCCAATCACTCGTGGACGCCACCCCTGTTGTCGTCAGTGGAATGCGACTTCCAGGCGGAGAAATCGAGCAGTGCTCGTGGTGTGCCGTCGATGGTGCGACGGGACTCCCGGTCTTAGTTGTTGATTTTCATAACGCGACCTCCACCCCGGTGGCTCTTGCATTGGCTGTTACCGCCGCTCCTCGTTCTTCTTCGACGATTGATGTAGTTGATGGAGTGGTGGCGGTTGATGGCGATGGAGTGGCGTTGTTCTCACGCCAGCCATCTCGCTACGGAATCGCCGCCGGTGAACGTTCGGCCCAAGAAGTCACTGTTGCGGGCGAGGCAGTTTCCGAATTTCCTCGCGGCGGAGTGACGTCGCAATCGGAATCAACCACGGTGGGCTTTGTTTTCCCGCTTCCGCACACTGCGACATTGCGCGCGGTGCTGCCGTTGCGCTCGTCGGTTGCTCCAAGCGAACTTTTGAGGATTGACGCGTCAGCGCTTCCACCCCACGATCGAGTCGTTGCTGGTTGGAAGACGCAACTTGCACGGGCCCCTCGCTTTGATATTCCAGAACGACAAGCCGAAGAAGCGATCGACGCGGCGCGCTCACACTTACTCGTTCATGTTGCTGGCGATGATCCGTTGCGTTGGCCTGGTGTTGCTGTCGATGGAGTCGAACGATCAGAACTCGTCTTGGCGCTCGACGAACAAGGGTTGGCCGCTGAAGCCGAACGTTTGCTTGTTTCGTCGACCGATCTTCAGAACGCCGACGGTTCGTTCGACCGTCATCGTCTCGACGCAACAGCCAGTTGGCTTGTTTCCGTTGAACGACACGCTTCGCTGAATGCGGATGCAGCATTTGCTGAAGCGATGGTTGAACGCGTTGCTTCAGCGGCACATTGGCTCTCAAAGCGTCAACGTGGAAGTCGACTTCGACCATCTCGCGCATTCTTCGGAAGCGGTGAAGGTCCGGTTTGGCTTGCTGTTGAAGATCGACCGGCCTATGACGCGCGCTGGACTGCGCGCGCGTATCGGTCCGCAATCGCACTTCTCGATTCGGCCGGACAACCCGATGCCGCTCTTGCGATTCGACTTCACCTCGCAGCGCTCACCGAGGAAATGGGTCGTCGCTCATTTGCGCTCGAAGGTCCAGGTGATGGCGCGCTCATGCCAAGCGCAATCTTGCAGGTGCGGAGCGATCTTCTTGCGGGTGAGCCGCTCTGGACGTGGCGAAGTGAAACCGATCCTCACGACCCGGCCCAGACCGCAGCATTCCTGCGTCGTGTGCGGGCGATCGTTGTGGATGACAGCACGGTCACAATTGATGTTCTGCCTGGCTTTGACGAGGAATGGTTGGGTCAACCGGTCGCTGTCCTCCGTTTGCCGACGATCGGTGGAGCGCTTTCAATCGCTCTTCGTTGGCACGGCGCTCGACCTGCGTTGTTATGGGAAATGGAGGGCGATCGCCACTTCACGATGACCTGCAGTTCGATCGATGCGTCGTGGTCGACTTCTGATCAGCGTGGCGAAGTTCTCTTGGAAGCTCCCGTGCTCGACCATGTGCACACCCTCGATCACGCTGGACACGACGGCCCTGGACACGATCACGATCGTCGCGAATCGGTGGCAGAACCCCCAGCGGATGGGGGAGGCTCTTTTACATGAGCGAAAGGGATGACGCTGCAAGCGAAACTGCGATGCGCGCTCTCCTTCCTTTCCTTGATGACGAAGCCAGGTTCGGGATTGAGGATCTCGCTCGATTTTCTGGAATCGACACCGAGCCACTTCTCGATTTTTGGCGAGCTCTTGGTTTTCCAGAGCCACGACCCGGCGAGCAACTTTTTACCGACAGCGATGTAGAAATGCTTTCGACAATCGTCGGACTCATCGCTGACGGATCGGTAGAGCCCGAGACCGCGCGTCAGTTCGCTCGTGTTATTGGTTCATCTCTTGAACGAATTGCGGCTGCACAGATCGATGTGTGGCTGCGAACTGCCGAAGAGGACACGCTTTCGTTACTGCCTGGCGATGATGCAACAGCTCGGTCTCTCGAAGTTGCCGCGCTTATTCCTCACATCCTGGAATTGGTGTGGCGCCGCCGGTTGATGGCCGAAGCCCGCCGTCGACTCACCTTGGTAGGCACTGACGAATCTTCGGTAGAAGTTTGTGTCGGTTTCGCTGATCTTGTTGGTTTCACTTCGCAAACACAGCAATTGGCGACCTCGTCACTTGCTGAAGTGGTTCGCCGCTTTGAATCAATCGCGTACGACGTGATCCCATCCTATGGCGGACGTGTGGTGAAGATGATTGGTGATGAAGTGATGTTCGTGAACGATGACATTGAAAGCGGTTGTCGAACTGCACTGGAACTTGCTCGCCGATATCGGGAAGACGAAGAACTTTCTGACGTTCGTGTTGGTCTCGCGCGCGGGCCAGTTCTCGATCTTGACGGCGATGTCTATGGAGCAACTGTGAACCTTGCAAGCCGAATCGTGAGCATTGCCTATCCCGGTTCTGTTGTGATCTCGGAAGAACTTCATGACGTTGTAAAAGAGGACGAAACGTTCGCGTTCACGTCGTTACGAACGCATTACCTGAAAGGCATCGGTCGCGTTCCGTTGTGGCGTATGCGCCTTGCCGGAGATGACGTCGACGGCCCCTACCGTTCGGCGCGCCTTGATCGATCTGCCCGTCACAGGTTCCTGCAGCGAAATTGGGAAGACCGCAACAAGGCACTGCAGGAACGCGGTGGTGAAGCATTTGCCGCAGCGATTGGCCCTGGTGCTGAACATCTTCCTGGGCGCCTTCCCGCTGTCATCGCGGGAACGGCATCGGCGGAAACGATCCAGTCACTTGTTGAGAACCCGACGGTCGACGAACTCGATGCGTTGGCTCAGGCCGTGCTCGATGCCGATATTGATCCCGAACTTCAGGTCGATCTCCTCACCGAAATCGGAGCAGCATCAACGCTTCGAGAACTTGGTGTTGAAGCCGATCGCATGGCCGCCGAAGCCGATCTTGTTGCTGAGCGTCAGCTTCGACAGATTGAACAGGAGACCGCCCAAGCACTTGATCAGATTGAAGAAGAGCACCGGATCAAAGTCGCTGAAACGATTGCCAGAGCCACCGACGCCTCCCGACGAGTGGATGAGGAAGCCGAGCGCCGTGTGGGGGAGGTTGTGGCCGAGGCCGAACACAAAGCCGAACAGGCCACCCGCGATGCTCGGGCAAAGGCTCGGCGGTCAGCCCGGCAACGAGCCCAGCGTCGCGGCCGAATTTGACCTTCGCGCTTTGAATGGGTTGTCTCGGCGGAAATTCGCCCGATGCCCTCGCATGTGCCTCGGGTCACGTCTAAGGTTCCGCACACAGAAGGGTTCCGTGGGGGGCCCTGAACCAACCCGTCGGCTGTGGCCGAAGGAGGCAGTAATTATGGAGAAGCGTGCGGGAATCCGCCGCTGGGCACCGGTTGTCGCAGCTGTCATGGCCATTGGTCTGATTGCGTCGGCATGCGGTGGATCGAGTTCAAGCGACTCGGGCCAGAGCGGCAAAACCACCGATGTCACGATCAAGGCATCAGGCCCACCCAAGTCGGGTGGCTCAATCAAGTTTGCGCTTGAAGCCGAGACCGACGGTTTTAACCCGTCGAGCAACCGTTGGGCGATCGCCGGCTACATGGTTGGCAACGCAGTGTTCGATCCGCTTTCGGCATATGACGCTCAAGGTAACTGGGCCCCGTATTTGGCCAAGTCCTTCACGCCTAGCGCCGATTTCAAGACCTGGACAGTTGACCTTCGCGCCGGAGTGAACTTCTCCGACGGCACGCCGGTCGATGCAGCTGCAGTGAAGCTCGCACTTGACACCGTGAAGGCAAATGCTCTCACTGGTGCTGCTCTTGCGAACATGTCCACCATCACGGTGGTGTCGCCTTCGCAGCTCACCATCGCCACAATTGATCCGTGGGCATCGCTTCCCGCTGCGCTCACCACGCAGGTTGGCTTCATTGCCGCACCGGCACAGCTCAAGGCCGAAGGCCCTGCAGCTTCTCGTCAGCCCATCGGCTCTGGTCCTTTCATCCAGAAAGAATGGATTCCGGACAACCGTTGGACCGGTACGAAGAACGCCAACTACTGGCGCTCAGATGACAAGGGCAACAAGCTTCCGTACCTCGACTCGGTGGAATTCCGTCCGATCGTCGATCCGCAGAACCGAGTCAACGCACTCCTTTCGGGCGATGTTCAGATGATTCACACCACTGACTGGCCGGCGATCAACCGCCTTCAGTCCGAGGCAGCGTCGGGCAACATTCAGTTCGTTGCCGACAACACCGAAACCGAAGAGTCCTTCTTGATGTTCAACACCGCCAAGGCTCCGGTTGACGATGTTCGAGTGCGTCAGGCACTCACGCTTTGTACCGATCCTGCTGCGATCGCTGTTGTGAACGAAACGCCGGCCGAGCGTTTGGCCGACAGCCAGTTCACGAAGGATTCGCCGTGGTATTCCGAAAACGGCTTCACCACCAATGACGTGGCGAAGGGCAAGGCCCTTATCGATCAGGTGAAGGCCGAAAAGGGCCCGATCTCGGTCACCCTCACCACCACGCCAGTTCCGGCCAACACCAACACCACTGCACTGGTTAAGCAGCAGTGGGAAGCCTGTGGCGTCACCGTGAACACCACGACCTCGGAACAGAGCAAGTTTGTTTCCGACGCCGTGACCGGTAACTACACCGTCAACCTGTGGCGTCAGTTTGCTGCTTCTGATCCCGATGGCGATTACGTCTGGTGGACCGGCAAGAACGCAACTGGTCCGCTCACGCTGAACATTGCTCGTCTGAACGATCCGCAGGTCAACGCAGCGCTCGACAAGGCTCGTGCCTCGAATGATCCTGCAGTGCGTAAGCAGGCCTACGCCGATGTTCAAAAGCGTCAGACCGAATTGGCTCCGTACATCTGGCTTGCTCACTCACAGTGGGCTATCGGTGCGGCCAAGAACGTCCGCAACATCACGAACCAGACCCTTCCCGATGGACAGGCAGCACTGCCGTTCCAGCGTGGCGAGATTCGTCTCACTCAGACCTGGGTCGAATAACAAACCTGGGACTGACCGCAGTCTTGAAAGGGCCCGGTGCTTCGGCACCGGGCCCTTTCGCATTCTCAAGAACCCCGACACAAAACTTTCTGTGGCGTTACTCTGCGCGACGGGGGTGGTCGACATGGGTCGAAACATGAAGTTGCGCAGCGTTGTCTCGGCGGCTGCGGCGGTCGTCGCGTTGAGTTTGGTTGTGGCTGCGTGCGGCAGTTCGGGTGGCGGTAACACTCCGGGCGCGTCAAGCACGGACATCACGGTCAAAGCCGCTGGTGCCCCAACACAAGGTGGGGCGGTGAAGTTCGGAGTGGAAGCGGAATCGGATGGGTTTAACCCGACCACAAACCGTTGGGCGGTTTCGGGCCACCTCGTTGGTTCCGCAGTCTTCGACCCGTTGGCCGCTTACGACGAGAACGGAAAAGCACAGCCGTATCTCGCGAAATCGTTTACGCCGAGCACCGATTTCAAGACGTGGACGATTGAGTTGCGTCCCAACGTGAACTTCTCTGACGGAACGCCAGTTGATGGCGCTGCCGTTGCGAAGTGTTTGAACGCAATGAAAAAAGATCCACTCGTTGGAATCGCGCTTGCGAACATCGCGTCGGTGACGGCATCGGGGCCTCTCAGCGTCACCGTTTCAATGATTGATCCCGACGCGTCGTTGGTTGCGGCGTTAACGACGCAGGTGGGATATGTCGTCGCTCCGGCGCAGCTTGATGCCGCTCCACCGGCAAACACGCGTTCACCCATTGGTTCTGGTCCCTTCGTCCAGAAGGAGTGGGTCCCAGACAATCATTGGACGGGCACGAGGAATGCGAACTACTGGCGTTCCGACACTGCCGGCAACAAGCTTCCGTATCTTGATTCGGTGGAGTTCCGTCCCATCACTGATCCGCAAAGCCGCGTGAACTCGTTGCTAGCTGGCGATGTGAACATGCTTCACACCACCGACTTCCCGGCGATGGCCAAACTCACGACCGAGGCGAAGTCCGGAGCCTTGCAAGTTGTGTTCGATTCAACCGAAAACGAAGAAAGTTTCGTGATGTTCAACACATCGAAGGCTCCGGTCGACGATGTTCGAGTTCGTGAGGGTCTCAAACTTTGTACCGACCCGGTGGCGATTCGACTGATCAATGAAACGCCAGAAGACCGTGCAGCCGACAGCCAGTTCACGAAGGATTCGCCTTGGTATTCCGAGACCGGATTCAAAACGAACGATCCGGCCGCAGGGAAGGCCTTGCTCGCAACAGTGATCGCCGAAAAGGGTCCAATTTCCCTGAGTCTCACCACGACTCCGGTTCCTGCGAATGTGAATACGACTGCGCTTATCAAGCAGCAGTGGGAAGCCTGCGGAGTAAGCGTCACCACGACAACCACTGAACAAAGCAAGTTCATTCTCGATATGGCGACGGGTAACTACCAGGCCGACCTAACTCGCCAGTTCAGTGGCACCGATCCTGCGGTCGACTACGTGTGGTGGACAGGAAAGAACGCGACCGGCGCCCTTGCATTGAACTTCGCTCGACTGAACGATCCACAATTGAACGCAGCGCTCGATAAGGGCCGTGCATCTCCAGATATGGCGATTCGCAAAGAGGCCTACGCGACGGTGCAGCAACGACAGACTGCATTGGTTCCCTACATCTGGCTCGCGCATTCGCAGTGGGCGCTTGGTGCGGCCAAGAACATTCGTAACTTCACCTCGATGACACTGCCTGACGGGGCGAAGGCGCAGCCCTTCCAAGGTGGCATCGTGAAACTGACCGAAACGTGGATCGAGAAATGATCCCGGGCTGACGAGGTCCTCAACGCTACGTTCGGCTTATGGCTGGTTCGGTTCGACAACTCCGTGCAGGGCTTCGAAACAGTTCGCCAACACTGGCGAACGAAAAAGAGTTGTGGGCCGAAGGCCATTCGATCGTTGTCGGCCTTGACGAGGTCGGTCGCGGCGCGTGGGCTGGTCCACTGGTGATCGGAGCCGCAGTCGTTCCGAAGGATCGGCGTGTCTACAAACTTCGCGATTCGAAGATGCTGACCGAAGCAGAACGCGAATCAATGTTCGATCGCGTTGCGGAGTGGTGCGATGCATGGTCGCTTGGCATCGTGACTCACGAAGAGTGTGACGATCTCGGCATGTCGGCCGCGTTGCGACTGGCGGCAAGTCGCGCCCTCGCATCACTCGGCGTGACTCCCGATCGAGTTCTGCTTGACGGTTCGCACGATTTCGTCGGCGGTGGCATCACGAAGACGATCGTGAAAGGCGATGCCACCTGCGTCTCTATTGCGGCGGCATCAATCTTGGCGAAGGTCAGTCGCGATCGCATGATGCGGGCTGAGGCCGAAAACTTTCCGGCCTATGACTTTCAGCGCAATAAGGGCTATCCGTGTCCGCGTCATCGCATGGCGTTGGCGGCGTTAGGGCCGACCACGATCCATCGTCGTTCCTGGTCGTATATGGATGATTTGCCGTGGTCGGGGATCCATCGTTCTGATCCCGCATCGACGCAGGCGAGTTTGTTCAACGCCGGGTAGTTCGACGGTCGTTGAGGGGCAGGTACCCTCGGCCCATGATTCTTCGCTTTCGCATCGTCCTCATTGCTTTTGTTCTTTGGACCGTGTTCGTTTGGGCGAATCGGATTTCCAACACACTTCGCTCCGAAGAATCCGTCGGGGCCAAGACATTTTCCACGGTGTTGTCGATCGTGATGTTGGGATTCGCAGTAGCGGTCGTAGTCGTGTTGGTAAAGGCCTGGCGAGTGCCGGTCACGGCTGGGGGAGGGAAGGCCCTTGTCGGTGCCGCTGCCCTCACCGTGGTGGTGTGGCTTGTTCGAGTGCCGCAGATCCTCATGGCCGATCACGGCGCTCCGTTCAAGATCGTGCATGTGATGCTCGGCGTGGTGTCGGTGGTTCTCGCCGCACTTGTGTGGCAGATCGGGGTAGCGGCCGTGCGTCATGGCCGTGATGGACAGCCGATGGAGGGCAGTCGGGCCTGATCGGACTACATTCGGCCCCATGGGTCAGCCAGTCACCGTTCTAGAGAAGCCATCATCGATTCCGGGCGTCGTCCGTTTCGAGACCAATCGTCCTCTCACCGGGATGGGGCACGAGATTTACCGTTCGGCCGACGATGTTCTGGCCGACCGTCCTGCTGATCTTGTCGCTCGTACGTTGTTCGAGGCCGACGGTGTCGAGTCTGTGCATGTGAATGGCAATGTCATCACCGTGTCGGTGAAGGGCAGCCCCGAGGGACTGAAGGGTCGGCTCGAGGAACTGTTCATCTATTACCGAGAAGGCGTCGAAGTGGTGATGCCTGAAGGGTTCGGCGACTAACCAGTTGCCTTCATCGAACATCTGTTCGATACTGGTGGGGTGGTTCTCCCCGCCGCTCTTTCCTCCTCGCCACCGTCGCTGCAAGAACTGGCCGAACGCATTCGGCCAGTGGTCTTGGCGCGCCAGGCCACCATTGCGGTGGCTGAACCGCTTGAACGGCTTCTCCCTGACGCGGGACTCACTCGTGGTTCAACCATCACGATCGGCGGGGTCGGAGCTACGTCGTTGGCGCTGCAGTTGGTTGCCGCGGCATCGCAGTCCGGCTCATGGGTTGTGGTTGTGGGGCTGAGCGACCTTGCTCCCGCAGCGGTACTCGAAGCAGAACTTGATGCAGATCGGGTTGCTTTCATTGATCCCGGCGGTTCGGGCCGACAGGCCGATGTACTTGCTGCGCTGATTGGTGCGGTTGATGTCATCGTTCTCGACGCGCGGTTGTACCTGCGTCCGGCCGAAAGTCGTCGACTCGCCTCCCGCCTTCGTGAACGAGGGTCGCTTCTTGTTGTGGTGTCTCCGGGAACTGCGGTGAATTCCTCGTTCTCTGCTGATGTTTCGTTCACTGTTGGTGACGCGCAGTGGGAAGGCTTGGGCTGCGGTCATGGTCATCTTCGGTCGCGCCGGGTACGAGTTGGCGTTGACGGTCGGGGGAGAGCAAGCCGAACGGCGCGCTGTGAGTTCTTGCTGCCATCTACTGATGCGCTCATCGCAACGGCAGAACCTGAAGGCAAGGATGGGACGGTTGTCGCGTTTAGTCGTTGACCGTTTAGTCGTTGAAATGGTGACGCGATGAACGTGCGGACCTTGATCGTGTTGTGCCCAGACTGGCCGATCATTGCAACAGCAGCATCGGCCGATGACGCCGTTGCGGTGATTGCTGCAAACAGAGTGACGGCAACTTCTCCAGCAGCGCGAGCGGAAGGGGTGGAGGTTGGGCTTCGTCGTCGCGATGCACAGCGTCGTTGTCCGGGGCTGCACATTGTTGACCCAGACCCTGATCGCGATGCCCGAGTATTCGCGTCGATCGCTGCACTTGTTGATCGGTTCACTCCAAGGGTGGAGTTGTCTTCTCCTGGATCGCTTGCGTTTCCGACCCTTGGGCCATCTCGCTATTTCGGTGGGGATGAAGCGTTAGCGAAGTTGGTGGCCGCGGACATTGACGATGCATTGGGCTCTTCGGGTTGGTTCGATGCTGTTGGTGTTGGTGTCGCTGATGGTCCCTTTGCCGCAACTCGTGCTGCGGAACTCGCTCTTCGAGAGCCTGATCATGTGCGCGTGATCGCGTCGGGAGAATCGGCGAAATTCCTCGCACCCTTTTCCGTCAGCGTGCTGGGTCGCCCCGAACTTGCTGATGTGCTCCATCGGCTTGGATTGCGTCGACTTGGAGATTTCGCTTCGCTCAACGTTGATGATGTTGTTGCCCGCTTTGGTGCGGAAGGGCGTTTCCTTCACCGGCTTGCCCGTGGTCTCGACGATCACCCGCCTTCGGTTGGACCTCCGCCGCGTTCATTCGATGTTGTGTCGGTTCTTGATCCGCCCGCTGAACGTGTTGACACTGCTGCGTTTGCGGCGCGTGCAGTAGCTGACGACGTACATCAACAACTCTCCGCCGAAGGGTTGGCATGTACTCGGCTCCTTGTCGTCATTGAGACCGATGCGGGTGAACGGCTTGAACGCATATGGCGTCATGAAGGTGCCTTGTCGTCAACAGGAATCGTTGATCGAGTTCGTTGGCAACTCGATGGATGGTTGAACGGGCCAAGTGCGCAACGTCCGAGCGGTGGGGTTTCGAGGTTGTTACTTGTTCCCGATGAAGTCATGCCTGCTCGTGGTCGACAGCAAGGATTCTGGG
The DNA here is from genome assembly GCA_030830565.1 of Acidimicrobiales bacterium. Lineage (GTDB taxonomy): Bacteria > Actinomycetota > Acidimicrobiia > Acidimicrobiales > Acidimicrobilacustridaceae > Acidimicrobilacustris. The sequence continues at coordinate 177,141 of JAURMR010000035.1, read as the reverse complement.
GCGGCGAGACCGAAGCTGATGAACGTGCCGGTCGAGCGTTGGCGCGTGTCCAGGGGATGTTGGGCGTTGCTGCAGTAACGGTTCCCGAACAACGGGGTGGTCGGGGACCAGCCGATGTTGTGGTGCGCGCGCCATTCATCGGTGTCGATGGCGAACGCAATCAAGGTCGCAAAGCTGTGGCGGATGCGCCGTGGCCTGGTCGAGTTCCTTCGCCATTGCCCACGTTGCTTCCGGTCGATGTCATGCCTATCGATGTGTTCGATGCGATGGGTGTTCCGGTGTGGGTGAGCGGGCGGGGAACATTGAGCGCTGAACCCTCGCGGGTGAGTTTTGATGGCACGTCACGAGGCGGAATCTCAATCCTCGGATGGGCGGGGCCATGGCCGTGTGATGAGCGATGGTGGGATCAACTCACGCATCGTCGCCGAGCACGTCTGCAGTTGTCGTTGTCTGATGGGCGGGCACTTCTTGTGCAGATTGAACAGGGACGGTGGTCAGTTGAAGCGATCTATGACTGACGCGAGTCCTTGCGGATGTGCGACGATCTACCGATCACAACACTGGGGGCTGGAATGAGTGAAGAAAACGTCGTAGCAATCGCACAGAAGGCGGTCGGGAGTTCCGACACGATCATCGCTGCCGCATGGTTCCAAGCCCGCGGAACATCGGGCGGAACGATGGTGGGGATGCAGGCCGGCGACATGGCGAGTGACATGGTCGGCGGTGGCCTTGCCGGAGCCGTTTTCAGCATCGCTGGCACCGCCATCGGTTACAAGAAGGGCCACAACAGCGGTGGCCTCGTCACCCGAACTGATGACGGCATGGTCATTCATCAGGCTCCCTATTTCTCCCTGATCGCTGTGTCGGAGACGAACATCTACGCCTGGCATGTCGGTCATAAGGCCATGCATCGCACCGCCGGCGAGGTGCTCTTTGCTCTTCCTCGGGCCGAGATCGAGGTCGAGGTGCATGTGCGGGCGACCGTGCGCACCTTTGAGGTGCTCCACGCCTCTGCATCAGAGAAGTGGGAGTTTGAAGGCACCTATCTGGGCTCGCATGTGAAGCCGTTGCTTGATGCATTGAATGCGGTCGAAACCACTGAGCCCTGAGGCCGCAGCGCGTTTCGATGTGCCCGAACCTGTCGAAGGACAGATGTGGCGTAACGTCTGAGTCGACCTCAACGATTACCGACGGGGAGACGGCGCGGCTGGCTTCCCGAATCAGTTTCCGCCCCGTTTCGATCAGAGTCCCCAATGTCCCCACGCCGTCGTCGAGTATTCGCCCTTTGCGTGGCGCTGCTTGTCCTTCTTGTGGGCGGCGGAATCTGGTTCGCTACTCAATCAACTCATCGGTCGACAGCCTCTGATAGTCCGGTTGCAGCCGGGAACCCCACGACCACAACCACCGAGGCCGACGCATCGCTCGCGCCAACTGATCCAGAACCAACGGTGATGCCCGCCGAGCGCGTGGCTCCGGAAGTTGAGGCAGCAATTGCGGCGACAGGCGAGACCGAAGTTCTCGTCGTCTTCGATGCGCAGGTTTCAGGAACTGATGATGAGATGCGCGCGCAGGTGCAAGCGGGCATCGATTCGATCACCGCGTCGTTGCCGGTGGGGAGTTGGTCTGTTGCCGGGGAAACGCCAACTGATCCAGTTGCGAACTTGGTCATTGATGCGAATGCGTTAGCGGTTCTTGAACGACTTGCAGGTATTCAGCGTGTGCAATCTGCGTTGCATGAGTTCTTTCCGGCCGAGGTGTCGAGCACGGAATTGTCGACGAGTGAACTTGGCATCGACGCGAACCTCGACACGATGGGTGCGAGTACACCAACAGTCGGTGCGTGGGCCTCTGGTTTCAAGGGATCAGGAACGACAATTGCTGTTCTTGACACAGGAGTCCAGACCGATCACCCGTTCTTGATGAATGGCACTGTCCAGAAAACAGTCGGTGAAGCCTGTTTCGCTTCAAACCCGGCATACACCTCGCCATGTCCGGGCGGATCAATGGATCCGAGCGAGCCTTCGCGTGTTGGGGCCGGTGCGCCGTGTCCGGTTGACATCGTGACGCAAGGCCAAAAGGAATGTATTCACGGAACGCACGTTGCCGGCATTGCCGTTGGGGGAAACGGAACGGGTAACTCGGGCATCGCGCCGCAAGCCTCACTCATTTCGGTGCAGGTGTTTTCCTACAAGTATTCAACCAACAGAATCAGCGCGAATACCGGTGATATCGACGATGCCCTTCAGTGGCTCTTCAATCATCGCGCGGAGTATCCCGGGCTGACTGCGGTCAATCTCAGTCTTGGCGATGGTCAGCTGTACACGGGATTTTGCGATCTCAGTGAAGCAAGTACGAAAAGCAAAGTGCAGCAGTTGCTCAATGTCGGCATTGTGACGGTGGTTGCATCCGGTAACGAGTCGCGAACGACCGGAGTGTCGGCACCTGCATGTCTGTCGAATGTGGTGGCAGTGTCTGCGCTCACCAGCGGATCGAGCGCAGACGTGCGTGCCTCCTATGCGAACATTGGCCCACAAGTGAATGTCTTTGCTCCTGGCACGCTGACGTCTTCAGTTCCTTGCGACGGAACACTGACGATGTCAGGTACGTCAATGGCCACACCAGCGGTGTCCGGTTCGATAGCGATCCTGCGCCAGGCATCGGTGGGTGCGACGGTTTCGCTGCTAGAAAATTCGGGTGGTCCTGTTGCGGGCTTCACCACGCCGAGTGTGAAACTTGCAGCTGCGATCAGTGGACTACCGCGCGCGCCCGGATCAGTGGCGGGCGTCGCGTCGGGAACTCAGATTGCAATGTCGTGGACTGCCGCCTCGCCCGGTTCGGGAAGCATCACCAGTTACACCGCAACTGCACTGCCCGGCGGTCAGTTTTGTACGACCGCGGGACTCTCCTGCACGGTGACCGGACTTGATCCGACGAAGTCCTATGTCGTGACCGTCAAGGCAACAGGGACTTCAGGAATTGGCCCGGGAGCGCCATCGGCAACAATTGCGATGCCGAACGTGGCGCCAGTGCCGACCGACTACGTTCCGTTGGTTCCGACTCGATTTCTCGACACTCGTTCGGTTGCCTCCGGCGCTCGCACGTTTGACGGGAACGATTTGGGTTGCGGCGCAGTAGGCGCAGGACTCGCGAATGTTCGGACACTTGATGTCGAAGGTCGGGGCGGAATTCCAAGTTCGGGCGTGGATGCAGTTGCAGTGAATGTCACGGTTGTCGCGCCGACAGATTCGAACTACCTCACGGTGTATCCAAGCGGAACAGCGAAGCCGAATGCATCCAACATCAACTTCACCGCGGGCCAGACGATTCCGAATATGGCGATTGTGAAGGTCGGCAACGACGGAAGGATCGCGATCTTCAATGAAGGCGGCTCTACGCAGGTGATCGTTGATGTCGTGGGATGGTTCCCTGACGGTTCTGATTACGCCGGCGCTGATCCCCAGCGATTGTTAGACACCAGATCAAACGCGGAGGGTGGCGGCTCAACGATTGACGGGCTTTACCAAGGCGTCGGCCCATTGGTGCAGCAACAAACAATGCTGCTTCCCGTCGTTGGTCGCGGAACAATCCCAGCATCGGGGGTTGGGGCGGTTGCGCTCAATGTCACGGTGACAGCGCCAACATCGGCGAATTATTTGACTGTCTACCCAAGTGGGGCGCCTCAACCCACTGCGTCGAACCTGAACTTTGCTGCCGGGCAAACCATTGCCAACATGGTCATCGCGAAAGTCGGCAACGACGGCAAGATCGCACTCTTCAACAATTCACTTTCGACGCAGGTGTTGGTCGACGTAGTTGGTTGGTTCCCTTCGGTCTCTGAGTACACGGCGATTGTCCCGCAGCGTTTCCTTGATACGCGCAATTGTTTTATTTGCGTCACTATCGATGGGCAATACCAAGCCGTCGGGCCTTTGGAGCCGGCGGAGGCCTATCCACTGCAGATCACTGGGCGAGGATCCATTCCGTCTTCGGGAGTCGGTTCAGTCGCCTTGAACGTCACAGTTGTTGGTTCAACTGCAAGTAACTATCTCACCGTGTATCCGTTCGGAGCCGCGCAACCAACCGCGTCGAATCTGAACTTCGTCGCTGGTCAGACGATTCCAAACATGGTGATCGTGAAACTTGGAACAGGCGGCAAGATCACGCTCTATAACCGCGATGGATTCACGCCGGTCTTGGTCGACGTTGTCGGCTGGTTCCCTAACTAGGAAACCGATCGCTCGCTACAGCCAGTACCCGAAGACGTCAATGAGGAAATCAGTGGCGCCCGGGCCACCCGCGATCACGGTGACTTGTCGGGCGTTATCAAGCGTGAGGCTCACACCATTCGACTGTGTCTGATTGCTTGTTCCCCAGTTGATGGTCGATGCGCTGATCGTGGTGACACCGCCGGGATTGATGGTGAGGTAGCCGGCATCGACGGTGTTGACGACTGCGACATTCGCGAAGACCGCAGTTGCATTTGCGGGAATGAAGTTCGGATTTGTGACTGCACCGGTGGTGATGTTGCGTTGCGCGGCAACGGAAAGGAGCCGGATGCTGCCTGAGGAAATTGCTCCCGGTGACGGTTGCGCGCAGCGGCTGTCATAGACACGTCCGGGGGTGACGGGGTGATAGGCCCCGGCAGTGGTTGCACCGGAGAGTTGTCGCCATGTTCCCGGGGTTCCGCTGGTGACGCAGTACCAAAGCGCACCGGCGTTATCGACAATGAGCGCGCCTTGGTTGTGTGCAGCGGAACTTGCTACCGGCGCAGGGTTATTGCTTGGCTGAAATTGGACTGTGACGTCAGTTCCCCAGACGGTTGCGCCAGTTGGTCCAGTGAATTTCCCGCCTGTTCCACTGACGGTCGCCCCAGCGGTTCCGAGAACGCCGATTGTTCCGCCGGGCATGGCCTCACCAAAGACACCGATCGCTCCCTGGCCAGCAACGCCGCAGGAATTGGGGTTCTGCGCATCGATTGCTGGATTGTTCGCCGCTGAAGTTGTCGCAACGATCGCCGAACCAGCAATTGATGTCGCCACAAGGCCCGTGCCATTTTGCGCATCGGCCTGAAGGGCAACAGGGTCGCCGCTGAATGATCCCGGAGTTGCGGCGGCTGGTGCCGCTGTCGCAATAGTGGCAAGGCCACCGGCAACTGCGCCTGCGGTCACCGCGCCCGCAGTGCGTAATGCGTGCCGCCTCGAGATGACCTGTGGCGTGGGCTCGGCTGGAGCGTGCTCAGGGTTGGTGGCCTGACGCTCAGACAACGGCACGCGCTTTGGTGCATTCAGTCGTTGCAGGTCGCGGAGTTCGCCGCGTAGTTCGGCGATCTCTCGACGTAGCGCGTCAAGTTCGGTCGTGGACATGGGTCCCACCCCCTGTATGGCGATGGCCCCCGCCATCGGTTTCGGGATCGTAGAACTGAGAAACTGCAAAGGGAAGGGACCGCTTGCTGTATCGAACATATGTTCGATACAATGAACCCATGGGGTCGGAGTCCTATGCAGAACTGCATTGCCATTCTCAGTTCAGTTTCCTCGACGGTGCCAGCACACCCGAAGCGCTGGCCGCCGAGGCAATGCGGCTGGAACTGAGCGCGCTCGCCCTCACCGATCACAACGGGTTTTATGGCGTGGTTCGCTTTGCCGAGGCGGCTCGGGCCGTTGGCCTACCTACCATTTTCGGAGCCGAACTCACCTTGGGGCGCACCGCGCCGCCAGTGGGCGAACCCGACCCAGGTGCAGCAACTGGTGAATCCCATCTCATCGTTCTCGCTCGTGATCCCCGCGGCTATGCGTTGCTGGCGCGGGCACTGAGCGAAGCGCAATTGCGCGGCGAGAAGGGTGCGCCGCGCGCGTCGTTGGCGGAACTTTGTGCACTGGGTGGCACCGCTGCACCAGTGGCCGATCGCAACCATTGGCTTGTGCTCACTGGTTGTCGCAAAGGCGCGGTTACCTCTGCGCTTGAACGTCATGGCCCCTCAGCTGCTGCCGATCAACTTTCGTTGTTGGTCAACACGTTTGGCCGCGACAATCTCGCGGTCGAATTGTGGGATCACGGTCATCCGCTTGATTCGGTGCGCAACGATGCACTCATGCAACTTGCGTTGCGCGCTGATATTGATCTTGTTGCAACAACAAACGCGCATTACGCAACGCCATCAGAGCGTCCACTCGCCACTGCGCTCGCCGCGGTTCGTTCGCGACGCAGCCTCGATGAGATCGACGGCTGGTTGCCCGCTGCTGCCGGTGCACATTTACGTTCCGGTCTCGAACAATCTCGTCGATTTGCGCGTTATCCCGGTGTGGTCGAACGAGCGGGGGAGCTAGGTCGGTCCTGCGCATTCGATCTGAAACTCGTTGCGCCCAACCTTCCGCCTTTTCCTTGCCCCGATGGGCTCGATGAAATGGGGTACCTGCGTCGTCTGACCGAACGCGGAGCCGAACGCCGCTATGGGCCTCGTCACCGTGAACGAGTTGCCGGCGCATGGGCACAGATCGATCACGAACTGGCCATCATTGAACAACTCGGTTTTCCCGGTTACTTCCTCATCGTTCATGACCTCGTCGATTTCTGCCGGCGTAACGACATCTACTGCCAAGGTCGGGGTTCGGCTGCGAACTCGGCGGTGTGTTTCGCGTTGGGTGTCACCAAAGCCGATGCCATCGAGTTGGGGCTGTTATTCGAACGCTTTCTTTCACCCGAGCGTGACGGCCCGCCCGATATCGATATCGATATCGAATCTGGTCGGCGCGAAGAAGTCATTCAGTACGTGTACCAGCGCCATGGTCGTCATTACGCCGCACAGGTCGCGAATGTCATTACCTATCGACCGCGTTCGGCGGTGCGCGATATGGCCAGTGCGCTTGGTTATGCACCCGGTCAAGCCGATGCATGGGCAAAGAATGTCGATCGTTGGGGCTCACTCATCACGCAACTCGAAGACAATGCCGACACTGTCGTACCCGAACCTGATTCCGATGCCATTCCTCCTGCGGTAGTCGAGTTGGCCGCGCAGATCGAACACGCACCGCGCCATCTCGGCATTCACTCCGGCGGCATGGTGCTCTGCGATCGTCCCATCATCGAAGTGTGCCCGGTGGAATGGGCTCGTCGAGAGAATCGCAGCGTTTTGCAATGGGATAAGGATGATTGCGCTGCAGCTGGCTTGGTGAAGTTCGATCTTCTTGGTCTCGGCATGCTCACTGCGTTGCATAACACGGTCGATGCAATTGCCGAGGCCTACGGGTTCGCTATCGACATCGCCGAGGTTCCGCAGGACGATGCTGTTTACGACATGTTGTGTAGTGCCGATTCCGTTGGGGTGTTTCAGGTCGAGAGTCGCGCGCAAATGGCCACGTTGCCTCGGCTCAAACCGCGCAAGTTCTACGACCTTGTGGTTGAAGTTGCGCTCATTCGTCCTGGCCCTATCCAAGGTAATTCGGTGCACCCGTATATCCGGCGGCGCAATGGTCTTGAGAAGGTCACCTATTTGCATCCATTACTTGAACCATCGTTGGCCAAAACTTTGGGCATTCCGCTGTTCCAAGAACAGCTCATGCAGATGGCGATCGATGTTGCCGGTTTCAGTCCGGGCGAGGCCGACCAATTGCGTCAAGCCATGGGCTCGAAGCGAAGTTCAGAACGTATGGAACGGTTACGTGGTCGATTGTTTGAAGGTATGGCCGAACGTGGCATCACCAGCGATATCGCCACTCAGATTTTCGACAAACTCGCGGCATTCGCGAATTTTGGTTTCCCCGAAAGTCATTCGGTGTCATTTGCCTATCTCGTCTATTCGAGTTCGTACCTCAAGCGCTATTTCCCGGCTGCGTTTTGCGCAGGTCTGTTGAACGCGCAACCTATGGGGTTTTATTCTCCCCACACACTGGTAGCCGACGCTCGTCGCCATGGCGTGGTGGTGCGCACTCCTGACCTTGCGGCATCGGGCGTGGGCGCAACGCTTGAATGGGTAGAAGGAAGCGTCGCGACGGCTTCCGATGTTCCGTTCCCCGTTGACGCATTTCCAGTTGGCGGTATCGAGGTTCCTCAGCCTGCAGTGCGTCTTGGGCTGTCATCGGTCCGATCGGTGAGCGACGAACTTGCCGAAATCATCGTTGCTGAACGCGAACTCAACGGTCCATATATGTCGATGACCGATCTCGCACAACGTGTCGATATCGATCGGCCTGCGCTTGAAGCCTTCGCCACGGCCGGAGTGTTTTCGAAGTGCACCGACCGTGAAGGCGTGGCGCTCGATCGTCGTCGTGCATTGTGGGTTGCAGGTGCTGTTGCTGAAACCAGTGCCGATCGTCTTCCCGGGATCGTCACCGGCACCGATGCGCCCACGCTTCCTGGGCTGTCGACACGTGAACTCGCTGGCGCTGATCTTTGGGCCACTGGTGTCTCTCCCGACGGCCACCCAACGCTGTTTGAACGCGAACATCTCGCGTCGCTTGGCGTTCTCACTGCGACGGAATTACGAACTGCTCCGACCGATACCCGCGTGTTGGTTGGGGGAGTTGTCACCCACCGTCAGCGACCATCAACCGCTCACGGCATCACCTTCGTGAATCTCGAAGATGAAACCGGACTGATCAATGTGGTGTGTTCTCCTGGTTTATGGAAGCGCTATCGGCGTGTGGCTCGCGGCGCGCCAGCGTTATTGGTACGAGGTCGTCTTGAACGTGTCGATGGCGTCATCAACGTGGTGGCCGACAAGCTTGAGGTTCTCCCCGTTGTCGGTAGTCACCGGTCGCGTGATTTCCGCTGACTTCTAGAGTCCACCGCCCGTGCGGGTATCGGCCGTACTCTTTGCCGATCAACAACCCTCTCGAGGAGGACTCGAATGCTCGATCAAATGATGGACATGGGCAATTACCATGCGATCGATAACGAAATGTGGAACGGTCTCAACCTTGGACTGCTCATCATCCGTGTCGTCGTTGGTGTCACCCTTGCCACCCACGGCCTGAACAAAATCTTTGGTGGCGGCAAGATCGCCGGCACCGCTGGTTGGTTTGCGTCGATGGGCATGAAGATGCCGAAGGCAAATGCATGGATCGCCGCTCTTACCGAAATCGGTTCGGGTGCACTCTTGGCTCTTGGTTTGCTTACGCCGCTTGCGGCTGCAGGAATGGTCGCCATCATGGTTGTGGCGCTCATCACCACTCACCTCAAGAACGGTTGGTTCATTTTCAATCCGGGTGGCGGCATTGAATACGTCGTCGTGCTCGCAGCAGTCGGAATTGGACTTGCCTGCACCGGTGCGGGCGAATGGTCGATTGATCACGCAGCCGACATTCACTGGGCGGGTGTGCCGAAGGGCCTCATCATCGTGCTCGTTGCCGGTATCGGTGGCGGCCTGTTGCAGCTCGCAACCTTCTGGCGTCCGAAGTCCGTCGCTTCTGCTTGATCTTCTCCAACCGAGAACGACAAGGGCCCGCAGCACGCGCTGCGGGCCCTTTCGTTTTTCTAACGCACTGTCGAGCCAGCGGCGATCAGGGAACGATGACTGCTCGGCCCTGCAACGTTCCGTCGACCATCTTGTTGTAAACCTCGCCGGCGCGGTCGAGTGAATAGGTCTCGGCGTGCACGCGGAAGCCGCCGCTACGTGAAAGCGCAAGCAACTCACCAAGCTCGGTGATGCTTCCCCAGTAGGTGCTTTGCACGCTGCATTCATAGGGGAAGGTGAAGAAGCTGAACGGCAACGTGCCGCCACCGACACCAACCACTGTGAGACGACCAAGTGGCGCGGCAACCGCTGCGGCGAGAGCCAGCGTGTCGTCGTATCCGCAAATGTCGAGAATGACTTCAGCGCCGCGACCGCCGGTGATGCCACGAATTTCCGCTGCGGCGTCGGGACCCATCACCACCGTGTGGTCGGCGCCGAGACCGGCAACAACCTTGAGTGCAGATTCGCGCTGATCAACCGAAATAACCGTTGCGGGTGAGAGTGCTTTGAGGAACTGCACCGCAAGGTGGCCCAGACCTCCGGCGCCAATCACAACAACGAAGGAACCCGGCACAAGAAGCGGAAGGGCCTGTTTGATCGCGTGATATGGCGTGAGGCCTGCATCGGTAAGCGGCGCCGCTTCGGCCGGAGTCATATCGCCCAGCGGAACCAGGTATCGGGCAGCCGGAACAAGGAGGTACTCGGCCATGCCGCCATCGACGCTAAGGCCTGGGCCACTGGCAGAGATATTGAGGCAGTAGTTCTCCATACCCTTGCGGCAGTTGGAGCATTGTCCGCAACCCCACGCGCCATAGACGGCGACGGGTGAACCGATCTCGAGCCCTGGAGTCGGCACGGTGCCCGGACCGAAGGCTTCGATCCATCCGGCGTTTTCATGGCCAAGGGTCATCGGCGTTTCACGAGGTCCGCCAGCGGAGAATTCCATGAGGCTGATATCGCTATGACAGGCACCAGCGCCGCCGATACGAACAAGAACCTGACCAGGGCCGGGATCGGGCTGTGCGACCTCGTTGAGTGCAGTGGTGGCGTCGACCTGAGCCGAACCGCCAACGAGTTGGAAAGCTTTCACATGTGTCCCCTTTACGAAGCGATGGCCTTGTCTATCGCAAAGGAGGTGCTGCTGGCGCCGGTGCGGGTGCGTAGGCTCAATCAGTGGCTCAGGATTATCCACTCGCTTTGCGGGCGTTCGTCTTTTTCGTCGGAGCGGTTGGTCTGATTTGGACGGTCAGATCAGCGATTCGCACCGTGGTTGTACCTCGTGGAGAGCGAGTCGTCCTTACTCGATTGCTGTTCGGTTCGTTTCGAAGCGCGTATCGGACGGCGGCACGACGACACCGCCACGTCGAACGCCGTCACGCGGTGATGTCGAGATATGCACCAATGACGACGATGTTCTTGGCCGGAATTTGGGCGGTTGGGGTCATTGCATCGTTTGCCTGCATGTACTGGGCGCTTACTGATCTTTCGGTTATCTATGCGCTTGAACTCTCAGGCTCGTCATTCACAACGCTGGGTTTCGCATCATCGTCGAGTGAGTCGGTTTTGGGTTTGGTGATCCTCGAAGCAGTGGTGGGGCTCGGCATTGTGGCGTTGTTGATCTCGTATATGCCGACAATTTATGGGCACTTCTCACGTCGCGAGGAATTGGTTCTCAAGTTTGAAGTCATTGCGGGGGCGCCTCCGTCGCCGCAGGTGTTCCTCACTCGATTGCATGCAATCGGGTGGACAGAGAACCACGAGCCACTCTGGGAAAAGTGGGAGGACTGGTTCGAACAGGTCCAAGAAAGTCATACATCGCAGCCGGCATTGCCGTTTCTTCGGAGTCAGAATCCGGAGAACTCGTGGATCACGACAGCAGGGGCGGTGCTCGACACGATCGCCATCGTTGATTCCTCTCTAGATGTTCCACGCGAATTTCAACGAGCGCTCACATTGCGCTCCGGCTTTATGGCACTGCAAGCAATTGCCGAGTTCTATGGCGCACCGATCGTTACTGATCCTTCCTCAACAGATCCAATTTCGGTGAGACGAGAAGAATTCGAAGCGCTTCTTGACGAACTTGTCTCGGCCGGGTTGCCAGTTGCGACCGATCGGGATTCGGCCTGGCAAGATTTTTCGGGTTGGCGGGTCAATTACGACTTGTCACTGTTGTCGCTCTGCGTGCTTTGTGATGCGCCAATTGCGCCGTGGTCCTCAGATCGAAGCAGTTCGTGGATTGCGCCACCAACGTTTTTTCGTCCAAGAGGTTGGCGACTCCTGCGCACGAGTGAAGGACCAACTACATGACTACTCGCTTCGACACTGACACCGCCGTTGAATCGCTCGGAAACGGACGGTACGAAGCCCATCTCGATAGCGGATGGTGGGCGGGGGTCGGACCAAACGGTGGGTACCTCAACGCGATCCTCGTTCATGCCTGTGAAGCGGAGATCAACGACGCGTCGCGAGTCTGTCGATCGTTCACGACTCATTTCTTGGCGCGTGCATCGGAAGGCCCGATTGAACTTGAAGTGGTGACTGAACGTTCTGGGCGGTCGCTTAGTTCGATGCGCGTTTCGATGACACAATCCGGACGAACAATCGCCGTGGCGATCGGCGCTTTTTCAACTGGGCGCGAGGGCCCATCGTTCACTGATGTCGTGATGCCCGAGGTTCCGCGTCCCGAAGAGGTTGTTTCTCCCGGGTATGAGCCGGCAGTTCACGATCTGGCATTTCCCGAAATGGCGAAGCGCTACGAGCAAAAGTGGGTGCTCGGTTCGCGAGCGTTTAGTGGTGGCGACGAAGCGCGAATCGGCGGGTGGATCCGACTTCCCGAACCGCAGCGTGTCGATGGAGCGGTGCTTGCGGCATTTGCCGACGCATGGATGCCAGCGATGTTCAGTCGAGTGAGTGGTCCATGGGGGATTACAACGGTCGACCTCACGGTGCACATTCGGTCATTGCCGCCCATTGATCACGACGGTTGGTGCTTCGTTTTGTTTCACTCAACCGCGAGCCTTGACGGATTCTGCGAAGAAGACGGAATCATCTGGGCAAGCGACGGAACGCTGCTCGCGCACACGCGTCAGTTGATGGCGCTACTTCCAATGGGTTGAACTCAACGCGAATAAGTGCCGCTGATGACCGATGCAGCGGTTGACTTCGCAATTGCTGCGTTGACATCGGCAAAGGTTGCGCTCGTGGTGAGCCCTGATGGTGCGGAAAGCGCATACAGCGCGAACTCATACGTGTTTGATCCAGTGCTCGGACATGGTCCCGACCACCGGGGCGTGCCGGAACTATTCGTGATCTGGATCGCTCCGGTTGGCACCCCACCTTGTGGGATCGACACTGTTGCTGGCCCAATGCCCGCCAGTAACCACAATGATTGATCCGGAATGTTTTGGTTCGTCACAACGAAAACGAGTTCGGTGGTTCCGGCGGGGACGCCACCAATTGTGAATGGCGGCGAGGTGTTGACGCCATCGCACGTAAATGGCTTCGGAATGGATTGACCGGTTTTCCACGCGGTGGTCATCAACGTGAATGCCGTTGAGCGAATCTGTGCACCAGCAGTGGTGTTCGTGGCGCCGGAATTGGCGGGGACGGTGGATCCAGCATTCTTGCGGGCGGGGGCAGTGGCACCTGGCTTGGGATCTTGCAGAGTGCGTCCGCTTGTTCCGCACGCAGCAACCGCAAGAGTGAATACAGCGATGACGAGGAGCATGAGACTGCGGCGGCGGATTTTCGAAGCGCTGCGTGCGGGAGAAGTCTCGGTCATCGGGTTGAGACTACGCGTGTCGGACATTGGCGCGGTGCCGCCCCCTTCTTGGACCGGTAGCGTGCGGCAATGGCTGACCGCTGTCTGCTCTCAATTCATGCTCATCCCGACGACGAAGCCTCTAAGGGTGCATCGACCGTTGCCAAGTACAAGACCGAAGGTGTGCGGGCTGTTCTCGTCACCTGCACCGGTGGGGAAGAGGGCGACATCCTCAACCCCGTGATGGATCGCCCCGAGATCAGAGCCGATCTTGCGGCGGTTCGTAAGCGTGAACTCGAGGTGGCGTCGGCACTCATTGGCTATGACGAAGTTGTGATGCTCGGCTATCGGGATTCGGGAATGCCTGAAACTGAGGCCAACGCCCGTCCCGAAGCGTTTGCCAACGCGGATTTCGACGAAGCTGTTGCTCGGCTTGTGGAGATTATTCGTCGCGAATGCCCACAGGTGATCCTTACCTACGGAGACGATCAGCAGGGATACCCGCACCCGGACCATTTGCGAGTCCATGACATTTCATTGCCGGCCTTCGATCTTGCGGGAGATCCGAGCTATCGCCCGGATCTCGGTGAACCCTTCACGCCACTCAAGATGTATTACTCAGTGTGGTCAAGAGCGCGAGTCGAGGCGACGCATAACAAGTTTGTGGAACTTGGCCTTGAGTCGCCGTTTTCCGAAGATTGGTTCACGAGGCCAAACCAAGATGATCGAGTGACCACAACGATCGACATCGGCCCTTGGTTCGACGTGCGGCTCGAAGCGCTTTTGGCACATGAAACCCAGGTCGACCCCGATTCGGCATTTTGGTTTGGGCTTCCGCGTGAAATCGCCCGCTCCGTTCACCCTTATGAGGACTACATTCTCGCCCATTCCCGAGTGGAGACGCTGTTGCCCGAGACCGATCTCTTTGCAGGAATTTTTTGAGATGACTTGGCCTGATACCCCACCTACGCAACCGCCGGCCCAACCTCCGACTCAGCCACCGATTGAGCCACGGTCTCAGGCGGCTGTTCCATCGGCGAGTTCTGGATCCGTTGCGGTTGAAGCGACCTCGCGCACGACACCTTCAGGTGCGTCAGCGGTCACTCAACCACGTCGCGCCCGAGTGGTCATCGGAATTGTTATGTTGTTCCTCGCCGGGTTTTCAGCAGTGTTTGGCGTTGCATCGTTCTCAACAGCCCAAGCCATCCTCGACGAAGACACATGGGTTGCAACGAGCAAGGCAATTGTCAACAATCCGCAGGTGCAAGATGATGTTGCACGAGCTATCGCAACACAGATTGTCACCGTTGTTGGTGTCGACGACATCGTTGGTGGAGTGCTCCCTGGTCCTCTCAGCGGATTTTCGGGAACCGTCACCGACAAGGTCACTGATGTCATCGCGCTCGCAGCAGTGCAAGTCGTAAAGACCGATGCATTTGTGAGCGTCTGGGAAGCGGCGGTTCGTGCAACGCATGATGAATTCGTTCATGCAGTCGACGGAAGTAATCGGTTCGTGAGCATCGATTCGCAGGGACTATCGCTTGACCTTGGTTCCTCTCTTTCAGAAATCAACAATCAACTTGATCAGCGCGGCATTCATATTCTCGACAACGTGAATCTCGCTTCGATTGACGTGAAGCTTCAGTTAGTCGATGCACCCGGCCTTGAACGAATTCGTACGTGGGTACGGGTCCTCCGTGTGGGTTCGATCGTGTTCCCTGCGGTTGCAGTTGTCGTCGCCATTGGCGGTCTACTGATCGCGCGCCGTCGCTGGCTTGCAGTGATTGCTGGTGCGGTTGGTGCATTTGTCGGGGCGGGAATTATTGCGTTCATGGCCTCTAGCGGACGTGAACGTGCGATCGAGCACATCGCCGGCGGCGTACTTGGAATCTCGTCCGCCGGAGTGATCGTCGATGAAGTGCTGTCTGGACTCGATAGAGCGCTTCTCGTCAGTTGCGCGGTCGCTGCTGTGGTCCTTGTCGTGGCAGTGATTGCAACCATCCTCGCATCGCGTGGCCGCTCGGCATCTCCGGACGATGCAGTGGCTCCAGAAGCGTGATCGAACTCACTCCTTGGGGTGCAGATCGAGTCGACGACCTCGTCGATTTGATGTTGCGCGTCGCAGCCGAAGAGGACCTCACTCCCGATGAACTTCTGACTGGATGTCATGAACGTTCTGGAATCGTGATGGCGACTCCCGATGGAGAGTCGGTGGTGGCGGTCGGTGTTGATCGAGATATCGATGGCGAGTTAGTCGCAGCAATTCGCTTGATTGCTGTGGGTCCGAGCGTGCAGCGCATCGGCCGGGGCACAGACCTTTTGCAACACGCGGAAACCTGGGCCGCCGAGCGCGGAGCACGACGAATCGTCGTCGGCGGCGTTCTTCCGTTTTCGCTCTGGCCAGGTGTTCCGGTTGAGTCACCTATTGCTTCGCTCTGTAGCGCACGAGGGTACGAGACTCACGAGTTTTGGCAGTCATTCGAAGTTGCAACCTCGTTTCGCGCGCAACCACCGGAAGGCATCGTGGTCCGTCGCGCCGTTCATGACGAGGACGTCACCAGGGTGTTGCTCGCCGCTACCTCGGGTTGGCCTCGTATCGCCGACGAAATTGCCCGAGCTCTTGAACACGGAACCTGTCACGTAGCGCTGAAAGGTCAGTCTGACCCCGTCGTTGTTGGAATCGGATGTCATTCCATAACGAGGGCCGGTTGGACTGGCCCGCTCATCGTTGATGAATCTGCCCGTCGGCGCGGAATCGGCCAAGCATTACTTGGGCAGATCTGCCGGGACTTGATGATCGCTGAATTCGACAAAGTTATCGTCGCTGATTTGCCTGACGATGCTGCGCGTTCGTTTGTTGAATCGTCAGGAGCGGTTGCGACAACGCGTTATCAGCGCATGTCGAAGCAACTCTGACTATTGCCTTTAGCCCGCGCGTTGGAGCTCTCGAAGTTCGCGGTAGCCGAGAAGGACAGCACCGGATCGTTCGAGCATGGTGCGCAGGCGAGAGTCGTGGCACACAAGATGCAGATCATCGACGCGAGATGCCCAGTCGGTGCCTATCGCACGCAACTCAGGCGTGTCGGTTGCGGGATGCACGTACATCTCCGTTACTCCGGGGCGAAGTTCGAAGACAGCCTTTTCAATGACGCGTCTGCTTCCGACACCGTTGACGTACAGGAAGTGATCAGGCGAAATGATTCCTTCCTCGGCAGCTAGTCGGCGGAACGGAAATCCGATACTGCGTTCGGTTGATGCGCCTGACAGTCGCAAGGGAAGTCCGAACTCAACGGCGAGATCGAGATAGACATCAAAAAACTCGGGGCGCAGCTGTAGCGCTCCCATGTGGGAATCGAGGTGGCTGACATCGAAGCCCCAAAGAATGGCGCGCTCAACCTGTGCTCGACATTCGCGCCGAACTTCGTCGAGATCAGCGTGGTCCCAGAGGTCGGCAACGGTGCGGGGAAAGCCACCGTCACCATCAAGCAATGACGGCGCATGAGTAATTGGTCCCCAGCGGTAGCGCTCGAATTCTGCATTGAGAGTCAGGTGAACGCCGATGTCCTCACCGCGGAAGTCTGAAGCGGCTTCACGAGCCCAAGCGCACGGGACCATGAGCGTGGCGCTGGTGCAAACACCTTGGCGAAGCGACTCGTAGGTGCCGGTGTTTGAGGCATGGCACAAGCCGAGGTCGTCACTATTGATGATGACTATTCGGGCATCCGCGGCGTAGCCCAAGCGTTCGGCAAGTGTCGTCACGGGTGTCACGGTATCGCCCGAGCCCGCTCAGGTCCTCATGAGGCAGGTTTGTCAGGGCCACCGCAGGCAGCCCACAGTCCTAGGGGAGCGGCTTTGGCTCCGTTCATTGCGGCCCGAAGCTCGTCAGCATGGGCGGTGTTGGGGGCAATCGACAGGATGTCGGCATAGCCGGAGGCCACGAGGTCGAGGTTGATGAAGTGTCCATCGGAGGCACGCCAGACATACGCCAGTAGGCGGTTGTAGACATCGCGCTCTTCGGTGTCGAGTTCGAGGCGGACGATGGTGCCTCGGGGGAGAAGTTGTTTGGTGTGATCGCTGGCTTCTCGTCCGAAACATTGCACGGGTTTGCGTGGATCTTTGGTTTCGGGAGTGTCGATACCGAGGAGACGAACTCGCTGGCGTTTGTAACCAATGCGTACATCGATCGTGTCGCCGTCGATCACACTAATCACGGTTGGTTCTGCTGCATAGGGCGTTGCGCTGTGACGTGCGACGGTGGTGAGTACGAACACAAAGAGGGTTATTGATCCGGCGAAGAGGAACACGCCCATGGCGCCGATAAGTGCAATGAAGGTGGCAGAGCTGCGTCGACGCGCATTGGATCGTTCGAGTTTCGAACGAGTACGTGGTGCTGGGTGAGCCGAGCGTGCGTTCGTTGCCATTGGGACCTCGACGTTGAGGGGGGTTTCGGCTGCGTACGCGGCGATTGCGTGACCTTAGAAGGTGGGTGCGTCACGCGAAAGAGCCCCGACCCAAGGTCGAGGCTCTTTTCTACAAATTGAATCGTTGGACTCGTTGTCCGCCGAAGGTGTGTACCGATTAGATCCGTTCGATGAGTGTACCGGTGCCGAGTCCGCCACCACAGCACATCGTGACGATCGCACGCTTGCCACCAGTGCGCTGAAGTTCGTGCACGGCTTTGGTGATGAGGATGGAACCGGTGCCACCAAGTGGGTGGCCAAGCGCAATCGCTCCACCGTTGGGGTTCACTCGTTCGAGATCGCCATCGAGTTCGCGGGCCCAAGCCAGAACGACAGAAGCAAATGCTTCATTGATTTCAAACAGGTCAATGTCATTGACCGAAAGGTTGTTGCGTTCGAGGAGATGCTGTGTGGCATCGATCGGGCCGGTGAGCATGAGCACTGGGTCGACGCCAACAAGGCAGGTGTCGACAATGCGGGCGATTGGGTTGAGACCAAGTTCCTTGGCCTTCTCTGGCGTCATGAGAAGCACGGCGCCAGCACCATCGGAAATTTGCGATGCGTTGCCAGCGGTGTGCACGCCGTCTTCACCGAACACGGGCTTGAGGCCGGCGAGGCTTTCGATGGTGGTGTCGCGCAGGCCTTCATCGCGTGCAACGTGGTGGGTGGTACCAGACGGCTTTCCGTCTTCACCGAGGTCGGGAGCATCAACGGGAACGATCTGGGTTGCGAAACGATCCTCGGCCCAGGCGCGTGCGCCGCGCTCTTGTGACGACAGGCCAAGGGCATCGGTGTCTTCTCGAGTGATGTCCCACTTCTTTGCGATGCGCTCGGCGCCATCGAACTGAGAGGTGTATTCGTACTGCGGGAAGTACGACTTCGGAATGGGTGAGCCCATATCGAGTCCCTTGGCAACGTTCGAGCCGATCGGAACCTTGCTCATTACTTCGACGCCACCAGCGACGGCGCTGTCGATGACGCCAGCGGCGATAAGCGCGTAGGCGATATCGACGGCTTGTTGGCTCGACCCACACTGCGTATCGACGGTGGTTGCGGCGACCTCAAGAGGAAGCCCAGCGGTCAGCCACGCAGTGCGGGTGATGTTGAACGCTTGCTGGCCAATTTGGCTCACACATCCGCCCACGACCTGACCGACCTGCGCCGGGTCCATACCCGTGCGGTCGAACAGCGCCTTGAATGGCACGGCAAGAAGGTCAGCCGAATGCATCGAGGACAATGCCCCGTTACGACGGCCAACAGGGGTACGGACGGCATCGACAATCACGACTTCACGCATGAGCCGATCCTATGCCGTGTTGCTGGGGCAAGGTCCGGGCCTTCGCGTAATAGTTCGCTCTAGTATCGGAAATTCGTTGATTTGGACTTTGGGGGAACCATGAACGCCGACCACGAGTTGGACTGCAACTACGACCGCACGGAGCAATTGGCTCGTCGAATCGACGAGTTGGCGCGAGAACTTGATGCACTGAAGTCTGAACTCCAGCGTGGGCCGCTCAGCGTTGATGGAGCGCGGCCGACGGCGGATGTCACCGCAGCCAGTGCGACCTCGGTTGCAGAAGCGGGCAGTGATGTGGTCGAGGGGACTGAGCATGCCTCGATGTCGCGACGTCACGCATTGCGCGCCGCGGGTGTTCTCGCCGCCGGTGCTGTTGCAGGTGGAGCGGGAATCATTGCCACGGCATCTCCTGCTGCAGCTGCGCAAGGAAATTTCTTTGGTGGGAGTCCTGCGGTGATCGCAAATGGTGGCGCCGGAGCAAGTGCCATCGGTGTTGATGCTCAGGTGCAAGGAACGAATGCTCGCGCGGTGCAAGGCACGTCAACGGGAAATGACGGCGTCGGTGTTTATGGCGAAGGACCAGCGGCCGGCATTTCCGGGTATTCGACGAATGGGCAGGGCGTGTATGCAGCGTCTGCGACCTCCCATGCTCTCTTTGCTGACATGCAAGAGTTGTACCCGACGGGAATTGCCTTGGCTGGCGTGTATGGCCGGGGGACGAACGGAATTGGCGTGACCGGCGTTGGCCGGATCGGAATGCGCGCCTCGGGAGACGTCGCAGGAGTACAAGCCACAGCAAATGAAATCGGATACCCGGCGATTGAGGCCCGAGGCGATGTCGGCGTTTCAGTTGGCACCACACGAACAGCATTTCGCTTCGATAACACCGCGACGTCGCCGCTCACCTCCGGCGGCACCTACGAAACTCGCGACATCGTCGTTGATAGTGCTGGTGTGATCTGGTTCTGCGTGGCCGGCGGAACACCCGGAACATGGCGGATGCTTTCGGGTCCTTCGACTGCCGGCGCGTTCACGCCAGTGACGCCGGCTCGTGTGTATGACTCGCGGCTCGCCACGTACGCGCAAAATGGCGTTCTCGGCAGCGGACAGAACCGCACCATTTCGGTGGCGAACTCCTACAACGTCAATGGCGTGCAAGTGACCGCAAACTTTGTGCCAGTAGGTGCGACCGCAGTGTTTGCGAACGTGACTGTGGTGGACACCGTCGGCGCCGGGTACCTCGCAGTGAATCCGGGTGGAACGACTGTGGTGTCTGCGTCGACGATTAACTGGAGCGAGTCGGGTCAGGTTTTGGCCAACGGTGTCACTCTCACGCTCAATGGCACACGGCAGATCTCGGTGATCAACGGCAGTGGTGGTTCCACGCAGTTCATCATTGACGTGCTGGGCTACTACCGCTAGGTGACGCGGCAGGCGGCCTAGGCCGCTGTTGCGTGATTGTGCAGTTCGAGGGTTGGCGGCGCATCGTGTGAGGCCAATGCCGCCGCAAGCGCGGCACGAGCCTGTGCGATGCCGGCCAAGGCACGTTGTCGGGTGGCGTCATCGAGCTGCCACGAGGCAGGCCCCTCGGGGAGGCGATGGACACCGCTGGTGTGGAGAGTGGGTCGCTTCTTCATAGGAGTGAGTGTGCCGATGGGGTGTGACAGTGGAGGTAAAGAACCGCAGGCCATCTACGATCGTTCCGGTGGATGCAAAGGAATGGCTGGGACTCCAGCCCACGCACAACCCCATGCGCTGGTATTTGCCTGTCACCGAGGGCATTTGCAGTGGTCTCGGCACGCTCTTTGGCGGTTGTGGCCTCGGTGCAGCAATCGATGCCCTTGAGCGGGTGACCGAGAGGCCTGTGGTGTGGGCCTGCGCTCAGTACATCAACTACACGAAACCGCCATCTGTGGTTGATCTCGATCTTCGGATCGATGCGGCTGGTCGCACGACAACCCAGGCCCGGGTGACCGGGCAGGTCGGCGATACGACGATTTTCATTGTGAATGCCTCGCTCGGCAGTCGTGACATGGCCGAAGAAGGCCAATGGATCACCGCACCGGAGGTGCCTCGTCCGGAAGAGTGTCCTCCGCGCCAACTTCGGTTCGATCCGGGCAACTCCATTTCCAGCCGACTCGATATGCGCATGGCCATCGATGAACCCGGCACAGGACGCACGGCCTTCTGGGTGCGCATGCCCGAGATCCTCGAAACCTCCGCGGCCTCGCTCGCTGTGCTTGGAGATTTCGTTCCGATGGGCCTCGGTATGGCCGTCACTTCCGAAATCAACTCAAACAGTCTCGACAACACCATTCGGGTGATGAACATTGTGCCCACCAAATGGGTGCTCGCCGATGTCCGTATCGAAGCAGTAGCGCGAGGATTCGGCCACGGACACATTTACCTGTGGGCCGAAGACGGAACGCTCATGGCAACGGCAAGTCAGTCAGCGATGATCCGTCCTTGGAAGGGGATGTGATGGAGCCCTATCGTGGGTATGGCATCACCATCCCGTTTGATCGCGTTCCGTTGCACGCGCAACGTGACCGCATCGCTGAACTCGCAGACCTTGGCTACACCGATGCGTGGTCGGCCGAAACTGATGGCACTGATGCGTTTACGCCGTTGGCGTTGACCTCGCAGTGGGCGCCGTCGTTGCGTCTCGGCACCGCAATCGTTCCGGTTTTCACTCGTGGTCCCGCTGTCATTGCGCAAAGCGCGTTGGCAATGGCGCAAGCTGCGCCCGGTCGATTCGTGCTCGGTCTCGGAACCTCTTCCGATGTCATCGTGGGTCGATGGAACGGGATCGCCTTTGATGAGCCGTATAAGCGAGTGCGGGACACCGTGCAGTTTCTTCGTGCCGCGTTCACGGGCGAAAAAGTCACCGAAACCTATGACACCTTCGCGATTCGTGGTTTCAAGCTCAGCACAGTTCCGGAACAACGTGTGCCGATTCTGATAGCTGCGCTTCGCGAGGGAATGTTGAATCTCGCTGGTCGCGAAGGCGATGGCGCAATCATCAACTGGCTGTCGGCCGACGACGTCGCTCGTGTTGCGCCAATTGTGAAAGCGCACGGAGAAGACAAAGAAATCGTTGCTCGAATCTTTGTCGTACCTTCCGAGGACACCGACACAGTGCGCGCGCAAGCGAAGTTTGCGATTGCGGCCTATTTGAACGTTCCGGTGTACGCGGCATTTCACGAGTGGTTAGGTCGTGGACCACAACTACAGGGGATGTGGGACGCATGGAAGGCGGGCGATCGTGCTGCTGCACTCGCGGCGATTCCCGATGAGGTTGTCGATCAGTTGATCGTGCACGGTTCCTATGAGCAGTGTCGTGCGCATATCCAGCGCTATATCGACAATGGCGTTACAACGCCCGCGCTTGCAGTTCTGGGAATGGCCGGAGTCGATACTGAAGAAGCAGTGCGGCAACTCACACCGCGATAGAGCCTTCGAGACCTAGAGCAGTTTGAGTTGCTCGGTGCGCTCCGCCCATTCGGTAAGAGGTACCCACATCACGCCACCACGAGGGCCGCGATCTTTGACCTCAACTGCGTCGAGGGGCATGGCGCGCATGGCGCCCTTGGAATCGCACACGCCGAGGCTGCCGTCGGCTTCGCGTCGGGTGACGGTGCCGTCTTTCCAGCGTTCGGTGTCGCGCCGGCGGAATCGGACAGATGAACCGGGGGCAAGACCGATTTCGCTCAGTCCGTCGGCAGGAAACGGATCGGGAGCTTCGGCCTTCTTGCCTTTGGGTCGACGAACAGGAGGCATCGTTAGAACCGACCTGCGGCGGCAGTGATGGTGTCGGAAATGACACCCATGCGATCGGCACCCCACGGCATTGGCATGACGACGGGGACCTCGACGCCAGCATCGACATATGACTCCACCGTTGCGTGCACATGAGCGGCGTCGCCAAGAACGTCGATGGCGTCGACCATGCGATCGGAGACTGCGGCAAGTGCCGCTTCACGATTGCCGGCGGCATGTGCTTCACGAACCAGTGCGACTTCGTCGGCGAAACCGGCACGGATGAAATTGTCGGCGTAGGCATCGACAACGATGTAGGAGAAGAGATCTTTCCGTGCGAGATCGCGATGCGGCTCGGGGTCGGTGACACCGACGTGCACGTAGGCGTACACCGTTGCGTCGCCACCTGCGCGTACTTGTTCTACCGACCATGGGATATGTGAAGCGGGCAGGTAGTTGAGTAACACGCCGTCGGCGAGTTCGCCGGCAAGTTTCAACATGAGCGGGTTCAGCGCGGCGAGGATGATCTTCGGGCGCCTTTCGCCAAGACGAACACCCAGACGAAAACCCTTCACGGTGTGAAAGTCGCCAGCGAAGTCGACTTTTTCTCCGCTGAGACACAACCGCAGCAACGTGAGTTCTTCACGAATGCGTGCCAGCGGACGGTCGCCGTACTCGGCCCCGTGCCAGCGGCTGACGACGGTAGGGGAAGAGACGCCGATGCCGAGGAGAATGTCGCGATCTGGATGCAAAGCCTGGAGGGTCGCCGCCCCCATTGCGGTGACACCCGGTGTTCGGAGCTGCGTGGCGAGCACTCCGGTACCGAGGCTGAGTTCAGGCCGAGCAGCACCGATTGCGGCCAAGGTGGAGAACGCTTCAAGGCCAGTTGTTTCGGCAACCCAAAACGACGAATAGCCCGCATCGACTGCCCAATCGGCGGCGGTGAACCCTGCTGAGGGACCGAGACCGGCGAAACTGGCGAAGGTGAGTCCCAGTGGGTGGGATGGAGCGGCGCTCATGGCCGATGACGCTAGTGCGGGCCGCTGACAGTGCTGAACGGGTTGTCGAGACGAGTGAGTCGCAAATGTTGCTCCAACATGTCATGCGGAAATCTTGCTCAGAAATCTTCGTATTGACCCACGCGTCGCACACAATGGCCTCTACGATGCGTTAGTAACCGCAGTGGCACATGAACTACCGCAACCAGAGGAACCCTCCAACGGAAGCGAATCTCAACCGCCGGCTACGACAGGAGAAACACATGGCTGAAACCCAAGAGATGGACGCACTCGCCGAGGCACTCTCGATCATTGATCGTGCTTTGGGAGAAATGCTCCACCGTGAATTGGTCAGCACCAACGAGGTCGCCGATCTCCTGCTCGACATCCGGTCACTGGTTGCCTCCGAGGCCGCTGTACTCGTTCAGAGCTGAACCTTTTTGGGCCACGTGCCCAGAAGGATCACCACAATCTTTTCCACGATGCGCGGCCTTCGGGCCGCGCATCGTCGCGTGTGAGGCGGATATCAGCGTTTGAAGTGGATCGCTGGGTTTCAGCGATCGAGGCTTGTGTGCTTGAACTCGTTGAGCGAGGGCCATTGCCCCAACATCTCAACGATTCGTTCCACCGACCGTCGGGCATCTGCCGCATCGACGGGAAGTTCCATGAGCCGAACGAATGCGGCATGTTCGTCAGTCATGAACGTGGGAACACCCCACACATCGAGGTCACGAGCCGCAGCAGTGTGCTCGTCGCGGATTGTAGCCAATGGGCCTCCGGTTGCGATCTCGGCAAAGACCGGATCAGGGTCGAAGTCGTTGGCCTCGAAGAGTGATCGGAGCACGGATTCATCGCGAAGTTGTGCGCCTTCGGCATGGCGGGCTTCGAATAGCGCTCGATGCAGAAGTGGGAATCGAACGGGATGGTTGTCGCGAACCACAACCGCGGCCTGAAGTGCCAGGAGGCCGGTGTCGTCCTGGGGGCGCTCCCAAATCGGCGCTTCGCCTTCTTCGATATGAACCTGGCCGAGTGAGAACGGTACGAACCGCACGTTCCAGTCAGCACCGTCGAGGATGCCCTCGACCACATGGGCGTGGACGATGCGTGCGAAGGGGCAGCGGTAATCCCAAGTGATGCCGAACTGAAGAGTCATGGTGATGGTCAACCGTTTCGTGAGTGTGGGTCGCCCAACGGGCGGTGTGGTGCCTAGCGGCGGCGATAGAGCGGGAACACTTTGCGCGCGATGACACCGAGACCGAGGCCGACGGCAAGGCCACCAGCGACATCGGACGCATGATGGATGCGCACATGGATGCGACTCACGGCGACGAGGCCGCCGAGGCTGAAAAGCGCGACCTTTGTTGGCGTTGAGGTCTTCTGGGCCAACAACACGCCAGCGACCATTGCGGTGCTTGAGTGCCCGCTGGGGAAACTGGTGGAGAGCGGAATCCGCAGTCGGTGGGGACGGGGCTCTTGGATGACTGGACGCTCTCGCTTGAACTGGGTCTTAACGATGCCGTTGATGATGACCGATTCAGCGGCGAGGATCGCAGTGAGACGCCATGCCGCGCGCGCATCTTCTTCGGATTTGAGTCCACGGAGAAACGCAAGGAGAACCCAGATGAGTCCAAAGTCGCCCAGTTCTGTGAGCGCATAAATGATTCGATCGGTGGGCTCCGTTCCGCGAAAGCGATCGAAGAACTGATCGACACGGTGATCGAAGCGATCAACCGCGCTCAATTGGTGCGGAGGATCAAGTTCATGATGAGGCAGATGCAGGCCCGGATGCTCCGCCGCCAACTTCTCGATAGCGGCGTCGATGATTCCTTCGGGAGGTAGTTGCTCGGTCTCTTCAGGGCTCGTCACAGGGGACGATGCTAGGGGAGGAGCGAACCCGCTCGTTCAGGGCTGGCTGAAACCGTTCAGCCGAACGGGTCGTTCCACGCCCTCAAAGGCTTTACGGGCATCTTCGGGGTTGCCACCAAATTCGGGACACCACTGTTGATAGGAGCACCAAGAACAAAGCTTGGACTTCTTCGGCCGAAAATCATTGCGCTCACAAGCGGTTTCGATTGCTGACCAAATCGAGGTGACTTTGCGCTCAATCTGGCGAGTTGATTGTTCGGTGGGAGTGGTTTCAACGATGGTTGGTGTGCCGCCGAGATAAATCAATTGCACCTTCCCGGGACGCTCACCGTAATTCTGTTCGCACAAATAGGCATAGATGTGAACGCCGGTGAGACGCGACTGCTGGTAGCCCTCGGCAGGGGCTTTACCAGTTTTGTAATCACTTACGACGAGCAGACCATTGGCATCGCGCTCGAGTCGGTCGATGATGCCGCGCAATGTGACGCTGGAGCCGCTCTTGACTGGTAACTGATGTTCGACATGAAGTTCGAGTCCGATGGGTTCGATGCTCGTGGGATCTTCAATGTCGAAGTACTTCTGAACGAGCGTGTCGGCGTCGCGAAAAAACAGCGCCTGCTCGTCAGCGTTGAGCGCGAGTTCTTCCCATTCGGGATCGGTGGCGAGTTCTGTTGATGCATCGGCAAGACATGTCACGGCAGCGTCGAGTGTGCGTTCTGTTGCATCGAGCGCGAGCAGCCGCTCGAGCGCGGCGTGAACCAACGTGCCCTTAACTGTCGCGATTGTTGGCGGCTGCGGGATTTTGTCGATGGCAGAGAAACGAAACGACAGCGCGCAATCGGTAAAGCTTGAGACCTTTGACGGCGAAAGTGACGTGGGAAGTTCCAGGGCCATGACCGGCAGGCTACGCAGCGCAAGCGACAGTCGCTGCGATCAGCGTCATTTGACGTGAGAAAACGCCTCAAGAATTGAGCCTGCGATGGTTGCAGGATCTTCGAGGGGGCCGAAGTGGGCGAGGTCGGGAAACGATGCAACCGAACCTTGCGGCAGCGCGTCGGCGATGGGACGACCAAAAATCGCAGGAACGGTGTCCTCAACGCCCATCGCAATAGTGACGGGGCATGTCACCTCGTGGAGTGCGGCAAATGCATGATGCGACATTCCGTAGGCATAGACCTCGGCTTCATTTGCCGGCAAACATTTCAGTGAAACGGTTCCGTCGGCGTTCGTCGCAAAGCCGTGGTCGACGTACACGCGGAGAACCTCGGGGTGCAGCGTATTGAACGGCGGCTTCGACGCGTAGTTGTCATACGCCTCGTCGAACGACGCAAACGTGTCGCGTCGCCGGCGGGCACCATTCGAAAGCGGGTTGTCGGGGTTGTGGCCGGTGACGAAGTCGGTTGGGACGACGACTGGCTCAAACAAATAAAGCGCACTGAATGTCCCGGGGCGCGCCTGCTCAGCAAGGAGGAGCGACGCCGCGCCTTTTGAGTGTCCAACACCGAATGGTTTTGTGAGTCCAAGGGAATCGACGACTGACAGCACGTCGTCGGCGAACCCGTACCACTCAAGTGGCCGCTGGTCGGGTGCATCGGAATCTCCATGGGCCCGCATATCGATGGACCACCGATGGAATCCAGAAAGTTGCGCGGCGAGCGGCTCCCAGACTCGACCATGAAATCCGGTGGCGTGAGCGAGGAGGAGGGGCGGGCCCTCACCACCAAGGTCGTGAACCTTGATTTCGACGCCATCAGTGGAGGGAATTCGCATCCCGACATCCTGCCTCTACGGTGTTCGGAATGGCGCCTGATTCTCCAGATTTCTCCGCTGCTGGTGATGACCGGTGGTCCGACGATGCAGGTGCTGATCCAATCAAGGCATCGGTACTTGAGGTGAATCGCGCGTTTTACGATGCGTTCGAAGCATCCGATCTCAACGCAATGTCTGATCTTTGGGTCCACGAAGATCGTTCGCTGTGCGTGCACCCGGGCTGGACCGCCCTACGGGGTTGGGCGTCGATCGCGTCGAGTTGGGCCGCAATGTTCGATGGTCCGCAGCACATTCAGTTCATCGTGACCGACGAACACGTGTCTGTGAATGGCAACGTTGCGTGGGTGTCGTGCGACGAAAACCTGCTGACCCTAGGAGCGAGCGCGACAGTCAACGCTCTCAATGTGTTCGAGCGAGCGCACGACGGCCAGTGGCGAATGGTGGCCCACCATGGTGCGCCGGTGATGATTGCGTCGGACGAAGAGTTCGACGACAACCTCGACAACTAGGACGACGACGTCCTCAGACGTTGCCCTTGAGGGTCTTCAGGATCTTCGAAAGTTCGCCGTTGTTGTCATCGGGGACGATGTAGCCATCTTCATTGCGAATGGTGTCCCAGTTCGCAGCGATGTCCTCGGCCGTGAGGCTCGGGTTGAAATAGCCGGGGGTGAGACCGACGAAGAAACGTGAGATCACACCACCGGCAGCGGAGTAGACCTCGCCGCTCACGTCACATGCTGACGATGACAGGTAGGCGACCAGTGGGCTAACAAGGGCAGGGTCCATGGCGTCCATGAGACCTTCGAAGAGGCCCTCGGTCATGCGAGTTGCGGCAACCGGAGCGATGGCGTTTGCCTTCACGTTGAACTTGCGGCCTTCGATAGCCAGCACACGCGTGAGGCCAACCAGGCCCATCTTCGCGGCGCCGTAATTGGCTTGGCCGAAGTTGCCGAGCACGCCGGAGTTCGATGAGGTCGAAACGATTCGGCCGTAGCCCTTCTCTCGCATGATTTGGTAGGCCGGCTGCGTGACGTAGAACGCGCCCAGAAGGTGCACCTGAATCACGGACTCGATCATTTGCTGATCAAGATTGTGGAAGGACTTGTCGCGCAAGATGCCCGCATTGTTGACGACGATGTCAACGGTGCCGAAAGCGTCGACGGCGGTCTGCACGATGGCCTTGCCACCTTCGGGGGTTGCGACGGAGTTCCCATCGGCAACGGCCTCGCCGCCGAGATTAATGATTTCTTGAACGACAGACTGAGCGGGGCCAACGTCGCCGCCGTCGCCATTGACCGAGCCGCCCAGATCGTTGATGACCAGTCGGGCGCCACGACGGGCGAGCTCGAGTGCATGCTGGCGGCCAAGACCACCGCCGGCGCCAGTGATGATCGCTACTTGGCCGTCGAATCCGATGTCAGTCATTGAGTCCATCCTCTCCGCGGCGTTGGCGCGGACTGTGTTGTTCGAACCGATGGATCGTACTCAGGGCGAAGACGGGGACACCGCATTGGGTTGCCAGCGCTCTCGGGACATCTCCGCACAGCCGCAATCGTCGGCGAGGACGGTTCTTCGGTAGCGTGGAGTCCTATGGCCCCGAAGATCAGCACTGAAAAGATGTTCCGTCGTCGTCAGAAGGTTGTCGCTGCGGTCGATCTGCCCGGCGTTCCTGCCGGCACCTTTGGCAAGGTGTGGTTCGTTTCGGGAGTCACCTGGATCCGCTACCACGTGGCATTCGATAACGGAGCCGAGATCGCCAACGTTGATGGTGCTCAGCTGCTCGATCGCAAGGTTTGGCTCCTTGAGCAGGCACAGCGCGACCAAGAAGCGCTCGAAGTTGAACGGGCTGCAGCGCGTGAAGCAGCTCGTGCCGAGGCGCTTGCCAATCTTGCAACTGGTCCTGCTTCGCACTGATCACATTCCAACGTCGCATCGCGGCACTGAAGGGGCGTCACCATGAAGTTCGGTATGCAGATCGACTACGCGGGTGGCTTCGCTGAGTCCGCCGCAAAGGTTGCCGACTACGAGAAGGCCGGTCTCGATATTGCGTGGGTCGCTGAGGCCTACGGATTCGATGGGCCGACATTCATGGGGTATCTCGCAGCGAAGACCGAATCGATCACGATCGGTTCAGGGATTCTTCCGATTTACACGCGAACGCCAACGCTTATGGCCATGACCGCAGCGAGCATGGACACATTGACCGACGGTCGATTCATTCTTGGTCTCGGTGCTTCTGGTCCTCAGGTGATCGAAGGTTTCCACGGCGTGAAGTACGACGCGCCGCTTGGTCGCACTCGCGAGATCATCGACATCTGTCGACTGGTCTGGAAGCGCGAACGAGTCACCTACAACGGCAGGTACTACACGTTGCCGTTACCTGCCGATCAGGGAACTGGTTTGGGTAAGCCGCTCAAGATGATCGCTAAACCGATCCGTGAGGACATTCCGGTTTGGATCGCATCGCTTGGTCCGAAGAATGTTGAGATGACTGCCGAGATCGCTGACGGTTGGCTGCCGATCTTCTACATGCCCGAACGTGCGAACGATGTTTGGGGTGCCGATCTCGCCGCAGGAACAGCGAAGCGTGATCCCAAGCTTGGTCCGCTTGAGATTTCTGCCGGCGGACTCGTCGCTATCGGCGACGACATGTCCGAGGTCGCCGAAATGGCGCGACCGATGGTTGCGCTCTACGTCGGCGGTATGGGTGCCAAGGGTCGCAACTTTTACAACGACCTCATGTGTCGCTACGGCTATGAAGAAGAAGCCGCCAAGATCCAGGACCTCTACCTCGAGGGCAAGAAGGATGAAGCGGCTGCACTCGTTCCGTCAGAGTTCTTGAAACTCACAAACCTCTGCGGACCTGAAGGTTTCGTGCGAGAACGCATTGAGGCCTACGCCGCAGCTGGTGTGAGTGTGCTCAACATCATTCCGGTCGGCGGAAATCCCACTGCGACCATTGAGAAGCTCAAGACCTGGGTGTCGTAATCGCTAGCGCAATGCGTTCATGCGATCGATGACCGCTTCGGCTTCGGCCACAATCGAACGAACAAGTTCGCCCGCTGGCACGAGTTCGTTGATCGCGCCAACACCCTGACCGGCAGGCCAGAACTCTCGTGACGGGTCAACCTCGGTATCGGGTCCGGCGCCGAGATGGTTCGCTCCATCGTTGATGGAGCGGATGAACTGCGCGGGGAACGGTTCGATTTCACTTGCGTGTTCTTCCCAGTACTGGGTGTAGTCGTTGCGCGCGACGCGACAGGTTTTTCCTGTGAATCCTTTGGAAACCACCGTGTCGTCCTCGGCCATTGCAAGGAGCTTTTCTTTGTAGCCGGGAGTTCCCCATGCTTCAGGTGTGGCGATAAATCGCGTTCCCATCCATACGCCCTCGGCGCCAAGGCTGAGTGAGGCAGCAAGACCGCGTCCGTCGAATAACCCGCCGGCAGCGACGACAGGAACTTTTCCTTCGACAACGTCCACGATCTGTGGAACAAGCGCCATGGTCGCGACAGTGCCGGTGTGGCCGCCCGCTTCAGTGCCTTGAGCAATGACGAGATCGCAGCCGGCGCCGACAGCGGCAACTGCGTGACGAACCTTGCCGCACATACTCGCGACGAGCACGTTGTTGTCATGACAGAGATTGACGACGTCGCGCGGAACTCCGAGACCGGCGACAAAGACGCGTCCTCCGTTGTCAATGATGGCTTGAACCTGCGCCGGCATATCTCCGGGCGCCGCAGTAAGGAGGTCGACGCCGAATGGTTTGTCAGTTGCGGAGCGAACCTGCTGCATCTGTTCAACCATGCGGGCGAGATTCATTGTTGATGCACCCATGCATCCGAATCCGCCTGCTTCACTCACTGCGGCGACCAGTTCGTGATAGCTGACCCCGCCCATTCCAGCGAGCATCACCGGATGTTCGATTTCGAGAAGGTCAGTCAGTCGAGTGCGCATGGGTTCCACGGTACGCCCCCGGGCCGGTGAGCATGCCCCGATGCCAGCGCCGCGGTGTGGTCAGAAGTGCACGCGGGTAGTCCTCAAAGAGCCAACGGCCGAAGTTGCGGCGGGTCCAGTCGGACACTCCGGCAATTCGGACTGCACCACGAGCACCAAGAGGGCGCCGGAGTACGGCCATCAGTCGTTCGGCAAAGCGGTGATCGACAGCAAGTTCGGTTTCAACGGAATGCTCGTACGCGGTCGCACACGCAGCGGGGTTCGAGGGATTGGCGATGATGGCTTCGGCGGCCCAACGTCCAGTGAGGAGCGCTTGGCCGATCCCTTCGCCGGTCATTGGGTCGGTTGCTGCTGCGGCGTCGCCGACAAAGAGCGTGCGCTCGCATGAGAGGGCGATGCGATCGACACGAGCTGGAATGGGCCATGCCCGATGGGGCCCTTCGGGCTCGGCGTTTGGGCCGAGGAACTCGCGCACGTGCGGTCGGGCGAGAAGTTCTCGCCAAAGCGGACCCATGTCGTTGATTTTGTAAGAACTGTCATCTCGAAGGATGCCAAAGCCAACGTTGGCGGTGCCATCGGCGAGAGGGAACGACCAGGCGTAGCCGGGAAGCAGGTCGGGTTCGAACCACACGATGAGTTCGTTTGCAGCGCGCGGCGAAACATTTCGGAAGTACTGGCGAAACGCGTGCCACTCGCCGCGGTATCCCGGTTGAGTGATGTTGAGTGCTTTGCGAGTGGGCGACCACATTCCGTCGGCAGCGATGACATAGGACGCGTTGAATGTGTCGCCTGCATCTGTGACGACCGTTGCTTCAGAATTGTTTTGTGTGATCGACGAAAGCGCAACGTTCTCGCGAATTTCGATTCCTTCAGAACGGACGAGTTGCACAAGGGCGAAGTCAAGATCGCGGCGACGACTCACTGCTGCATAAACGCCACAGTCTTTTGGCATAGGGAACACGACTTCGCGTCCGCTTGGAGATCGGACAATGACATCGTCGACGTTGATCCACGATGGAACCGTTGCGGGATCAAGTCCGAGTCCATCGAGTTCTCGGAGGGCAGAGGTCGTAAGGCCATCCCCGCAGATCTTGTCTCGCGGAAATGTCGCTTTGTCGATGACGACGACGGTGTGACCAGCACGGGAAAGTGTGAGTGCAGCAGCGCAGCCGGCAGGACCTGCTCCGACCACGAGAACATCGACCTTCGAGTCTCCTGCGGATGCGGAGCCGTTGGTTGAAGGTTCAGTCGACATCGCCCGAAGGCTAGATGGTGTCTGCTTCCGGTCCGAAGCCGGGGCGCACTTCGCCGGGCTCAATGGGTCGCATCATGATGTCCAATGCGAGCCAGATCGTCTTCGAAAAAGGAAAGAACGCGAGCGGGAGGAGTCCGGCTGCAGCGATGGAAGCAATGATGATCGCCGTAATCGGTGGTGTTGGCCAGAAGGCAAGAAAGCCGACCAGAAGGACAATGAGCAGTGCTCCGAAACTGACGATCGTGTTGATACCGAGGTCGCCGGTCCAGTGCCCTTCGATGCGCTCAAATTTCAGATCGCATTGTGGGCAACGCTTGAGCATCGTGAACCAGCGACGAAAGAGGTGGCCCTGCCCGCAGACGGGGCAATGTTTCAGACACCCGCGCAAAAAGGTTCGTGTGTGTGGCGACATGGTCAGAACCACATCTCCGGATCGATATGCGTGATGTCGAGCGGTTCGGGCGGGAGGTTTCCGGAGACGACGTCAGGAAGAAACTCGCGCAATCGTCGAGGGAGAACCTGAACATCAGATTCCAATAGCTCGTCTAACCCCCACCAGTGATGGCCGCCGAATGCCATCGCTTCGAAGGCTTCGAGGCCGCCGGGTTTGCGAGTGGACAGATCAATACGATCGGTCCAAGCGACATGAACGTGCTCGTGCTGATCGAATTTCCAGCCCGCAAATGTGAACTTCGAATGTTGCGTCCAGACACATGGCCCGATTTCCGCTTCGACGATTCCGGTCTCTTCAAAAAGTTCACGACGGGCCGCTTCAGCGCTTGTTTCGCCTCGTTCGATTCCGCCACCGGGGATTTCCCACCACTGGCCCTTCGAAGCGTCGGCAGGATCTCGAGCCTCGAGGAGAAGGACATGGCCATGTTGGTCGAGCACTACAACTCGCGCCGCAGTTCGTTTCAGTACCCAGTCAGCCATGGTTCTCCTCCAGCCAGTGAATCCATCGTCCGTGTGGGTGCGCAATTGCAAGTGCCGTCGTTGTGCAGAGCCCGTTCCGCCATGATCGCAGGCATAACTGCGTCGGAGTGCCCTCGCCCAGGTAGGTCTCGAACACTTCGGCATCTGCGGGCTCCACCCAACTGGTGAAACGTGGTTCTTCGAACGTGATGAAGTCGAGGTTGCGGGTTGTTCCGAGTTCGTCAATGGTGGCGAGCACTTTTTGTCTTCCTTCGGCGTTGATGTAGGCCAGTGCCCAGGTTGCGAAGACGATCAGGTGCTCACTGGTGGGAATCTGTGTGAGTGCCTGACCAAGATCGGTCACTGCATCGCCGGAGATGAGGTGTGGCGGAGACGTTCGTGCAACCTCGAGCGCCGCAGCAAGTCGCTGAGGACGATCAGCGATCCCAGGCCAGCAGACACAGGCCTGCAACCATCGGCGTTCCTCTTCGGAGCGAACATCGATGGGGTTGGGGTCGATTCCGCTCCGGGAAATCGGTGTGAACTCGTCGGTGGGGAACCGCGGCAGGTTCGGCCCGCGCACGTCGCAGGAGAGTCGAACACTCGCTTCTTGGGGACCAGCACTGGCGAGGAGTGTGTCCTCGTGCATGAAGTCGATGCGGAAATGGTCAAAGAACAGATTGAGTCCGGCACTTGGCCCGATCTCAAAAAGCGCAGTTGGCACAGCGACATCGTTACGGGCGCGTCCGAACGCAAGCGAGAGGATCGAACTTCTGCCGGCCTCGTTTGTTTGCACCGAACGGGTGCGCATGTTCATGACAATGGACTCGCGTTCTTTGTCGACGAGTTCCATGAATGGCGGGAAGGGATTTCCCGAGGAGTCGCCTCGGTACAGCGCGGCAATCTCACTATCGGGATTGGCGAGGATGCGATCGTGGGTCGCTGCGAAAAACAGGACAGGAATGCGACCACGTCGGGTATTCGGGCTCGCCGATGTCAGCACAAATTCCAGAAGATGCGCGTCCGCAGCGATAGAACGAGCGAGTTGCTCGTAGATCGGGCAGTAGTCAGCGAAATCGGTATCGGCCAGAAAGACAAAGAGGTCGGAAAGTTCCTCAATGGCGTCATGTTCGCTCACGAAATCGAGGGTATCGCTCTGGGTCAGGTGTTCGCAGTCGAATGGCAGCACAATGTGCAGGTGACCGTTCCCGCCGAAACCCTGCTGCGTCGTGCCGCAAGGCGTCGGTGTCCTATTTGCGGTCAACGAGGTCTCTTCCGTCATTGGGTGAGAATGGTTCCAGCCTGTCCTCAGTGCGGATTGGTTTTTGGCCGAGTTCCCGGGCACTGGCTGGGTTCGTGGTTCTTAAATATCTGTGTTGTGCAGTTAGTCGTCGTTTTGATTCTGATCATTAGCGTCGCCGCAACGTGGCCTGATCCTCCAATGTGGATCATCGGTGGTGCGACCGCAGCCTCAGCGCTACTTGTTCCATTTTTGTTCTTCCCCTATTCGCGCACACTCTGGACGGCGATCGATCTCGCGATGCGACCGCTTGATTATGACGATGGTGTGGCGCCGGGTTTTGTGCTTGATAGTGATCGTGCGCAACTTGAACGGGAGCGCAAGTCGAAGCCCGACGAGAACTAACGCAGAACCATCAAGAAGTTCAGCGCGTTGTGCTTGTGGTCGACGCGGTTGTTGTCTTTGCGGTAGTCGTCGTTGGCGTTTCGGGCACTACTTGCACCGAGAACGTCACGACTCTGTTCTCTGCCTGTGGGGCACCCGCAATTTGGTTGTAGCTAAACGAAAGAGCAGCAGGGCCCGCGGCGCGACCGACAAAGGAAATGATCTGCACGAGTGGGAGGACCGCCGGAATTGTTGTTTCGGTGGTGCTCGTCGTGGTGTTTCCAAGACGGGCCATCGTGGTTGTCGTGGTGGTTGCAGCCTGAGCCTTTGAAAGAAGGTCGGGGTCATCGTTGAAACGTGAACCGAGAGCGATCAGGCGTGTGTTGTCGATGGGGGCAAGTACCCATCGCCACCCAGAACCCGGGTCGGCCGGCAACATGATCGAAAATTCCTTGCCGATGGCAACGGTGATCGGTACTGCAGGATCGACGTAGACCGGCACTTCTGCTGCAGCGGGACGAGTAGACGTTGTGGTCGAATCGCTGGAACTTGATGATGAACCGCCGGAACAGCCTGCCATCAGGATCAGGGCGCCGGCCATAAGTGCGAGCACACTCCATCCCCGCCAAAATCCCGGAGATTGAACGAGGCGATCGGTAGAAGTTTTGGCCTGGGATCGCACGTGGTGAGACTACGGCCCGCAGGGGTGGCGAGTCGTTCAACTGGGTGTGTCGGCCGCATCTAGAGTCAGATTTCGTGAACTTCGACGAATCTCCAGAAGAAGCGGAACTCCGGGCCGAGATCCGGGCATTCCTTGACGCAAACGCCACGCTGAAGACGGGTACGGAAGCAGATTGGTCACGTGGACCAGTTGATGACTCTGAAGAGGCTGCCCGCGCCTATATGGAACGTTGTCGTGCGTGGCAGAAGGTGCTCTTCGACAATGGCTGGGCGGGCATCACTTGGCCGAAGGCCTTCGGCGGCCGCGGCGACAGCGCCGCAGTCTCGGTGATCTTTGGTCAGGAAGCGTCGAAGTACGACGTCACTGCTGGATTCATCGGCGCAGTGCAGTCACTCGTTGGTCCACCGATCATGCGCCACGGAACTCCTGAGCAGCAGGAACGTTTCCTTCCCGGACTTCTTGATGGTTCGGTCAACTGGTGTCAGCTGTTCTCCGAACCGGGGGCAGGCTCGGACCTTGCTGCACTCTCAACTCGTGCGGTTCGCGACGGTGACGCATTCATTGTCAACGGTCAGAAGGTGTGGAATACCCAAGCGCAGTTTGCCGATTGGGGCATTCTCGTGACGCGCACTGATCCTGATGCCCCGAAGCACAAGGGCGTGACATTCTTTCTTGTTGACATGTCGACACCAGGTATCGAAGTTCGTCCACTCGTGCAGTCAACGGGTCAAGCGCACTTCAATGAGGTCTTCTTCAATGATGTCGTGATCCCCGTCGAGAATGTTGTTGGCGAAATCAACGAAGGATGGGCCGTTACTCGAACCGTGCTGAGTAGCGAAGCCGGAATGATCGGTTCAGGAGCTGGCGGCTCCAACGGCTTCGAAGGCGTACTTGGTCTTGCCCGTAAATACGGTCGCACCGAGGATCCGGAGATCCGTCAGCGTTTGGCCGACTCCTATGCGCGCGAACGCATGCTGCAACTTCTTGGTCTGCGCATGCAGTCGTTCATCCTCAACGGTCGTGGCAATCCTCCCGACCCCTCGGTAATGAAGAACTTCATGGTGCAGGCTGCGGAAAAGCGTTACGACCTCGCCCTCGAGATCGAAGGCGCCGACGGCATGCTTGATAAGACCGATGCACCGCAGAACGGTTTCTGGCAGTCGGTTCACATGGGTCAGTTCGGTTCACGAATCGGTGGAGGTACAACCGAGGTGCATCGCAACATGATTGCGGAACGCGCTCTAGGCCTTCCGCGTGACGTCTCGCCCGACAAGGACCTTCCGTGGAAGGAAATCCTGAAGGCGTAGAGCTGCAGGTCAGTCCAGCACCCTGCGTACGCGAGCGCCGAAGCATTTTCCGTCAGGTCGCGGCGGACATTCCTGTGATGCCGAGATACAGAAGAATCGCGCCGAAGATCGCTGTAGCGAGAAGCGGGCGAATCTCCCGTCGTTGACCGCCCGGTGAAAGAAGATTCATCGCAGCGACGGAAACAATGTAAATGCCGAGCGTAAGAAACAGTGCGGCTTCAACGCGGAGGCCCCATCCGAAGACGACCGCGAGAACGGCGACGACACCCCAGGCGAGATTGGCAAGACCAACCTCAATTTGAAAGTTGTTTCGTTTACCGTAATCCCATCCCATACGCGCTGCGTCGGATCGGTTGAGGATGGAGTGGCGGATGAACGACAAGATGCCGACCGCGCCCACACCCAGCAGGCAACTCAGTGAGAGGTCGCTTGGTGTTTGGTTGACGGTCGAAATGCCGATAGCGAGTCCTATGCCGCCCACGACATAGGTGGCGATCATCGCAACGAGCGATGGTCGGGGATCGGCTGCTTTCGTTGTCTCGGTCATGGGCCGGATGGTAGCGCTACGACGCCGAATGATGGGTGGATTCGCTCTAGAGCTTCAGGACTTTCTTTGCGTTTTCGCGAAGGAACTTTGGCCACACTTCGTCCTTGAACGGAACCTTTGGGAGCTCCTCGAAAATGCGGTCGTAGCTGAGACCCGCGGGGAAGTACCCGGCGTACATCACCTTGTCGGCGCCGCGACTGTTGGCGTAATCGATGATGGCCTTGGGGTAATGCTTCGGGGCGAACGCAGAGGTTGAGTAGTACAGGTTCGGCCATTTGAGCATGAGCTTCATGGCGAGTTCGGTCCATGGTTCGGCGCCATGACGCATCACGAATGTGAGGTCGGGGAAGTCGTACATGACTTCGTCGATCAGCTCGACGTGTTGGGGAGCAAAAGGAACGCGAGGACCGGGGATGCCGACGCAGCAAAAGATCGGCAGATCGAGTTCAACCGCAAGTGCGTAGAACGGGTACATCTTCTTATCGTTCAACGGTGTGCGATAGCCGGCAGGGAACGTGCTGATCGCACGAAGATTCACGCCGCTTGCATGGACCTCGCGGATCTTTTCGATGCCCGGCATGACATCGGTGGGATCGAATTCGAAACAAGTGAAGAAACGATCAGGGTGTTCGGTGAGGGCGCGTAGGCAATCGGGATTGTTCGGGTTGTACCCGAGCATCGCCTTTTCGATGTTGTGACGTTCAAAGTTGTCGATGAGCAGTGCAACCGGATCGACGCCTTCTTCAGTATCGGGCGGCACGTCTTTGAACATGTATTGCGCGGGAAAGCGAAAGTCCTTTGACTCTTGATCGCGCAAATGTGGGGCGAGGAACTTGTAGACCTCTTTGCGATTGCGGCTCGGCATGCCAACAAAGGTCTCGATGATGTTGATGTCAGTGGGGAAGCCCATGGGTTCCGTCGCTCCTTGCAGAAGTTGAACGGAGCGAATCTACGGCATGGAACACCACCATCGGATCGTTCTCAGGCTGCAAGAGGTGAATCGTCGGGCGTAGCGCCGCTTCGAACAACGTGGATCCATGCCTCGAGTTCGAGTTCGCTTGCTCGGCGTCGATAGGAGTTCGCAAGGATGGGGTCGACCGAGTCCGCAACCTGGCGGAGTGAATCGGCTCGACGTTGCAGCACGGTTGGGGCCATGGCTGATTCCTTTGTGCTCTTGAGGCATGACAGGTGCTGTCAGTGCATCGCGTGGTCTTTCCTGTTCTGTCGGCAGGATTGGCCAAAGTGTGAGCAACTTTTCCCGGGTCGGGTGAATCGGGTCAGGCCGTGGGTTTGGGTGTGGGCTGGTGTTCAGGGCCAGCGCTGCCGTCGCTCTCAGAATCGGGTGGTCCCGAGGTCTTGCCGTATCGGTGCCGGAAGACGAAGTGGGCTCCGAGCCCAGCAGGGAGAGGCAGCCAATAGGACGCAATGCGGTAGGCGAGTGTTGCGAGAAGTGCCTTCTCCCCGGGAACTCCGGAGAGCACCAACATCGCGGTGAGGCCGGCCTCGACGAATCCGACGCCGCCGGGCGTGATGGGGACCATTCCGAGGACGGCGGCGACGGCGTAAGCGAGGAGTACCAGGCTAAGGCGCGGATCGACGCCACACGCTTTCAGCGCACAAACAAGTGCGAAGTAATCAAGCAGCCAATTACCCACCGCTGCAGCAAGCGCAGCGCGCCAACGCGCACCGAGACTGCTCACCATTTGGTCGCGTTGTCGGACAATTCCTTCCACCGTTGGTCCGCCCGTTTTCCCGAGACGTTTGTTGATCCATCCAGCGATCGTCGTGATGACTTTGCCGAACCACAGGATCGGGCGATCGAAGCGAACGAGCGAAAACGCGAAACCAAAGAGCGCTATCGCGAGGACTGCGCCACCCCACGCGACATGGATCATTCCGTCGGGAATCGGAGCACCGAGGATTGAAAGAAACAGCGCAACCATCGGCAGACACAGGAGCACACCGTTCGAAATGATCGACGTTGCCGTGAGTGCTGCCCCCGCTGATCCTCGTTCGATTCCGGAGACTGACAGCATGCGAAATCCGGTCGCTGCGCCAATCGCGGCGCCACCGGGAACAACTTTGGCGACCGCATTCGACGTGAGTTGTGACGTCGCCGCTACGAACCACGACACGCTAGGAAGCGCAACGCGTGTGAGTTCCCATGCGCAGGCGTAGGAGCCCACTTCGAAAAGTAGGACCGCAACGAACCAGTAAATGCTGACTGTTCGCAACTGTGGAACTTGGTCCCACATATCGAGCAGTTTTGGTGCGAGTCCGTAGAACGCGAACGCCATGACGGCGAGGAAAATGACGCGTCCAAGAATGCGCAGACGCGAGACATGTTGCGCTGACGCTGTGCCCGCTACGACATCTGCCGTCGGCGCGAGGAATTCCTCAGGCGGGCTCAGCCGAGAACACCCTTTTCGTGCAGCTCGGCAATTCGGGCTGCGTCGTAGCCAAGGACCTCGCTGAGGATTTCATCGCTGTGCTGTCCGCACTCCGGAGCCTTGCGCGGAATTGGCAGCTCGCCGCCAATGATTTTGACGGGATTCGGCAACATGTCGGCGCCAAGGATTTCTTTCGGAATCCATTGCATGCGGTCTTGGAACTGCGGATCATTCTGCATATTCGACGGTGTATTCACTGGAGCAAGCGGGGTATTCCACTCGCCGCCGAAATCCATCCACTCTTGCGACGTCTTCGTCTTGAAGATCGTTGTGAGTTCCGCAAGCAGTTCGCGGTTGTTGCGCGCGTGATCTGCGTATTTTGAGCCGGGAAACTTCTCAAAGAGGTCGTCGCGGCCGATGCCCTTGCAGAAGTTCTTCCAGAACTCTTGCTCTGAGGCCATGAACAAGATGTGACCATCGGAGGTTTCGTACATCTGATAGCGCACTCCCTCCTTCATGCCGGCAGTGCCGGGTGCACGACGCTCGTAGTTGTCGGACTTGTTGCCGGTGACTTCGGATTGGGGACGCTCGTAGGCCTTGAACGATTCGCTGCGGTACCAGTCGAATGCTGCGGCGGCATCTGACTGAGCGATTTCCATGTAGCAGCCTTCGCCAGTTGCTCGTGCCTTGATGATTCCGGCGAGAATGCCAAGCGCACCGAACATCGGGCCGGCGTTGATGCCAATGGAAATGTGCGGCGGGATGTAGCAGTAGCCCTCTTCGTCATACGCGGGCTCGATAATGCCGGCCCACGTGTCGTACGCGATTCCGTGGCTCGGTAGATCACGGTACGGGCCGGTCATGCCGTAGCCACTAATCGTCATAAAGACGATCTTTGGGTTGATTGCTTTGAGGTCCTCGTAGCCGAGGCCTCGTCGGGCGAGTGCCCCGGGGCGCATGGCTTCAACAACGACGTCGGCGTCGGCCGCAAGCTCTTTGAACGTCTGCACGCCTTCTTCGGTGCGAAGGTCCAGAACGATGGAGCGCTTTCCTCGATTGCAATGCAGGAAGAGGAGCGAGGTGTCTTCGACGATGGGCCACGTCATCTGGCGGCCGTAATCGCCACCAGGGGCTTCGACCTTGATGACGTCGGCGCCGAGTTCGGCGAGGTTTGTGGTGACAGCGGCTGGTCCGAGCATCGAAGCCTCGATGATCCGGACTCCTTCGAGGGGAGCAATTTCAGTCATGGTTACCAATCTGTCACGCGATTGGGGCCCCCGTCGCCCCAATGCCGGCAGATGGGGCAAGATGGCACCGGGGGCAGGTGTCCCCAACATCAAAGTGTCATGACTCTGAGAAGGGGAACGCCATGCGAATCGTGGTCGATTTCGATCTGTGTGAAAGCAACGCCGTCTGTATGGGTATCGCCCCGGAGATCTTCGAGGTCCGTGACGATGACTTCTTGTACGTTCTCGACGAGAATCCGCCTGAATCCATGCGAGCCAAGATTGAGGAATCAGTGCAGCGATGCCCGAAGCAGGCGATCTCCATCGTCGAGGACTGAGCACCGAACGGCGCACCTCGCTGCTCTTTGCACATTCTGATTTATGAACTCCACCACTGTCATCGTCGGCGCGTCTCTCGCGGGCATCAACGCGGCCCGAACGCTCCGGCTTCAGGGGCAGGCTGGTCCCATCATCGTTGTCGATGCTGATCCCGAACGACCCTACGACCGACCGCCGCTGTCGAAGCAGATGCTGACTGGCGAGTGGGAAGCAGAGAAGATCCTCCTTCCTGCGGGCAAAGAGGATCTGGGTCTCGATTTCCGACTCGGCGTGCGCGCGAAGGGCGTCGATCTCGGAACTCGGCAGATCACTCTCGAAAACGCTGGCGGGTCTATTGAGACCGCAGCCTTTGACTCACTTGTGATTGCGAGCGGGGCTGCTGCTCGACGATTGCCTGATTCCGCCGGAATTGCGGGAGTTCACGTTGTACGAACGTTGGCTGACAGCTTGGCGTTGCGTGCAGAACTCGATGCCGGTCCGTCGCGAGTGGTGGTCATCGGAGCCGGGTTCATCGGCGCAGAAGTCGCGTCCAGCTGCCGCAAGAGGGGGCTTGAGGTCACGCTTGTTGAGGCGCTTCCGCTTCCGCTTGAGCGAATTCTCGGTCCTGAAATGGGTCGGGTGTGCGCCCAAGTTCACATCGAAAATGGTGTAGATCTCCGACTCGGAACGGGTGTGTTGCAACTTGAAACCGCAATCGTCGATGGTGTCGAGCGAGTTGCGGGTGTCGCCCTGACCGATGGAACAACTGTCGCTGCCGACATTGTTGTCGTTGGTATTGGCGTCACGCTCAACACTGATTGGCTTGAAGGTTCCGGCTTGACGCTTGAGGACGGCGTTGTGTGTGACAACACATTGCTTGCTGCTCCAGGTGTTGTCGCTGCCGGAGATATTGCTCGCTACCCAAGCGCACGGTTCGGGCGAATGCTCCGTGTTGAACATTGGGAAACAGCGATCGCGGGCGGCGAAGCTGCCGCTCGTCGACTCCTGGCCGACGCAAACGGAGATACTCCGCAGGTGTTCGACCCGATCCCTTGGTTCTGGAGCGATCAATACGATCGCAAAATTCAGCTCGCTGGTCGACCGATGCCGACCGATCAATGCGTTGTGGTGCACGGAAGTACAGATGAATTCCGATTCGTGGCGCTTTATGGCGACGGAGATCGTCTGACCGGGGTGCTTGGTATGAACCGGCCCCGTCATGTCATTCAGTTGCGAGCGCTCTTCGAAGAAGGCGCCTCATTTTCCGAGGCATGTGAGCGAGCGGCGACCCTCTGATGGCAGACGGCACAGCGGGCGAAGAACTCGTCGATCAACTCGACGAAATGGGCACTGTTGTCGGGACGGTGACTCGCGCTGAAATGCGATCCCAAAACCTGCTGCACCGATCAGTCTTCGTTGTGATTCGTAACGACGCCGATGAGTTGCTTGTTCATCAGCGAGCATCGTGGAAAGACCTTTGGCCCGATGCATGGGATATCGCTGTAAGCGGAGTTGTCGCTGCGGGAGAGGCATGGGAATTGGCCGCTGCGCGCGAACTCGCTGAAGAACTTGGAGTCTCTGCTGAACTTGCCTACCTCGGCGAGGGGTCGTACGAAGACGAAGATGTTCGCGAAGTTGCTCGCATCTACCAGGCGCGCACCGACGGGCCGTTCGACTTTGCCGACAACGAAATCTCCGAAGCCGTTTGGGTGCCGATGGAAGGGGTCCGTGAATGGCTTGCAGATCGGCTGGTGTGCCCCGACAGCATGGCACTTGTCCTTCCTCGACTCGACGCTCCGTGACTAACCAATGACCGCTGTTGCGCTTCTCTTGCTCTCGCTCACCGCTGTTGTTGCGGTGGTCGATTGGCTTGCCGTTGCGAACAACTACCGAGCGGCGGAATATGCGCTGAAGCCATTGGTGATGGTGTTTCTCATTGCGGTTGCATTGTCGATTGAACCTTCATCGGATTTCGCTCGGGTGATGTTGATCATCGGACTTGTGCTTTCAATGGCCGGTGATATGTTCCTCATGCTCCCGAAGGATCTCTTCGTTGCCGGGCTCGGCGCGTTTCTGGTCGCTCACGTCTTCTACGTCATCGCGCTGTTGTCGCTCGGGGT
Source organism: Acidimicrobiales bacterium (assembly GCA_030830565.1). Classification (GTDB taxonomy): domain Bacteria; phylum Actinomycetota; class Acidimicrobiia; order Acidimicrobiales; family Acidimicrobilacustridaceae; genus Acidimicrobilacustris. The sequence goes on along the minus strand of JAURMR010000035.1, from coordinate 133,445 downwards.
TTCGCTCACGGGTTTCGTTGTCGGCGTTGTCTTGATGACATTGGTCGCAGTGGTTCTTGGTCGTCGAATTGTTCAGGGGGCAGCGAGAGTCGACAGGACGCTTGCTGCACCGGTGGCGGCTTATATCTCCGTCATTTCCCTGATGGTTGCATCGGCGATTGGAACCGGAAGATTTTTTGCAATCGTTGGCGCCCTTCTTTTTGGAGCGAGTGATTCGGTCCTGGGTTGGACACGGTTTCTGAATGACTTCCCGCGGAGCCGACTGATCGTGATGGTCACCTATCACCTTGGCCAAGCCGGTTTGGTGCTGGCGCTCATCTGATGTGATTTCAGGAGAGGGGCCGTAGGCTTCGCCCATGTCATGGTCAGTGGGACTTGTCGTTCTCGCCGTTGTCGTGGTGCTGCTGGTTGTGTTGGCGGTGTACGACCTTTTTCAGCGAAAGCACGCCATTCTGCGGAACTTCCCGATCATTGGGCACTTCCGTTACTTGCTTGAAGCGGTCGGTCCCGAACTTCGTCAGTACATCGTTACCGACAACAACGAAGAGCGACCTTTCAGTCGTGACGACCGTCGGTGGGTCTACGCAACGTCCAAACAGGCGAATTCGTATTTCGGCTTCGGCACTGATAACGATCTCGATCAATCGCGCAATTACACGATTATCAAGCAGTCAATGTTTCCACTTGATAGTCCGGACGATGTTCCTGCACATCCCGACCCGGCTCGACAACTTCCGTGCGCCAAAGTTCTCGGCGCATCGCATGGCCGTCGTTTTGCGTTTCGTCCCGCATCGATCGTGAATGTTTCGGGGATGAGTTTTGGGTCGCTCAGCGGCGCGGCGATCGAAGCGCTTGATCGTGGATGCGCGATTGCCGGCGCGTTGCACACGACGGGTGAAGGTGGAATCACGCCGTATCACCTCCATGGAGCAGATCTTGTATGGCAGATCGGCACCGGTTACTTCGGTTGTCGTGACGAATACGGCGCGTTTGATCTTGAAAAAGCAATCGCGCAGGTTCAGGCGGCTCCGATCCGTGCGATCGAAATCAAGTTGAGTCAAGGAGCCAAGCCCGGCCTTGGTGGCTTGCTACCGGCGAACAAAGTGACACCTGAGATCGCAGCAATTCGGGGTGTCGAGGCGGGCGTCGCGTGCAAGAGCCCAGCTGCTCACACGGCATTTACTGATGTTGACAGTCTCATCGCGTTCGTTGAAAAGTTGGCCGAGGCCACAGGTGTTCCTGTCGGAATTAAGTCGGCAGTTGGCCAAGGCGAGTTCTGGATCGAACTCGCGACCAAGATGGCCGAAGGTGGAAAGGGCCCAGACTTCATCACGATTGATGGGGGCGAAGGTGGAACGGGCGCTGCACCGCTGGCCTTTAGTGACCATGTCTCCCTTCCCTTTCGTTGGGGATTCACTCGGGTGTACCGGGCATTTGCCGAGGCGGGTATTGCCGACGACGTCGTTTTCATTGGCTCGGGGAAACTCGGGATGCCCGAGGCCGCGTTTACAGCGTTCGCGCTCGGTTGCGACATGGTCAACGTTGGCCGCACGGCATTGTTTTCAATCGGTTGCATTCAGTCGCAAAGATGTCACACCGATCGTTGTCCCACAGGTGTCGCCACCCAGAACCCACGCTTGACTCGAGGGCTCGATCCTCAGGACAAAGGGGTGCGATGCGGTAACTATCTCGCTGCGGTGCGTTTCGAACTGGAGCGACTGAGTTGGGCCTGCGGCGTGACCCATCCAGCAAAAGTCGATGCCGACATGATCGAAGTCCTTGAAGATCGCTGGATGGCTGAGACGCTCCGACAAATGGTTGGGTACGAACCCGGCTGGGGCACACCGTCAAAACCACTTCTTGATGCTCTTGATGAGTGTCACGGGTAGACGCTTGCGCAACCCCGCCCGCCACTAGCCTCATCGCGTGCCCTCGACTTTGGAACGTGCCCGAACCACGGTCACGACCTCGCCTGAACTCCGACGCCTCATCGAGCGGGGTCGGGCCTTTCTCGTGGGGCCTTCTGACGACGCGTTGCGCCAAGAACGCGACGAATCGCATTGGCAACCTGAGGTCACTACTGGTTCGCGCTGGTGGCAAACCGTTCTCAGCGCGCTGAGCGGGATCGTGGGGGCAACAGTTATTGCAGCCTCGGCGCCTCAGTGGCGATTAGCCGTTCCGACATGGAGGCTCTCTATTCCTGGGATCGCCCAACCCGGAACCAGTACGCAGTCGACTTCGTTCTTTCTCCTTGGACTGATCCTTCTCGCTCTCGGCTGGCTTGGCCTTGTGTACCGCGCTGGAAGAATCGCTGATCCACGTCGCGCTGTCATCATCGTCGGTGCAGTTATCGCCCTATGGGCGATTCCTGTTTCACTTGGTCCGCCGCTTCTTTCAAACGACGTCTATAGCTATGTGGCACAGGGCGAAATGGCGAGCCGCGGTATCGATCCCAGTTCTGTTGGACCAGTTGAACTTGGTCGGAACGATTTCACCTCCGGAGCTGACCCGGTATGGCGGTCGGCTCCTGCGCCTTACGGTCCGGTCGCTGTTTTTGCAGCACGCTCGGCCGTGGAAATCGCCGGGCATGATCAAGTAGCTGCCATCAACGTCTACCGCGTGTTTGTTTGGATCGCCGTCGTCATGGCAGCGATAGGAATAGGCCTGATCGCCGTTGGAAACGGACTTTCTGCAGCAGTCGCGATTGCGATAGGCATCGGGAATCCGATCATGATTTTGCACGTCGTCGGCGGCGTTCACAATGACGCACTGATGTTTGGTTTCCTCGCATTGGGTCTCGCCGCGGCTCAAAGAGATCGGAAGAAACTTGCGGTCGCGCTCATAACCGCGGCGACGGCAGTGAAACTCCCAGCCGCAGTCGGGTTGCTGTACCTCGGTTGGTGTTGGCATGGAGCAGTTGCCACTTGGAAAGAGCGTGTTGTTTCAACGGTTGCCGTCTTCGCGTCCGCGGCAGCAGCGATCGTTGTCGGTTGCTTCCTTGTTGGCCTTGGTCCAGGTTGGATCACTGCCCTCAAGAGCACCGGAAAGGTGAACGACACCTATTCGCCAACGACGAAGATCGGTTTCAGCATCGCCGAAATCTTGAACGCGATCGGCCTGAATGTCGACGGACAACTTCTGGCATCCGGAGTTCGAGCGTTGGGGCTACTTGCGACAGCCGTGATCGCATTTGTGATGCTGATGCGCAGCCCTCGCGTTGGCTTCATCAAAGCAACCGGCGTAATGCTCGTCGCATATGTGCTTCTTGGTCCAGTGATTTGGCCGTGGTACCTCGTTACTGGTTTTGCGCTTCTTGCTGCGTGCGGGCTTGGTCGATACCGGCCTTCGTATTTGGTGGTTTGTATTGCTGCGAGTTGGTTTGTTTGGCCAACTTCAGTGGTGTCGATGGGAACGTTCGGAAGCGGTTACCAGCATCTGCGCGGTCTTGGAGTTGTGGTGCTTGTTGCCGCTCTCGCATGGGGCGCGCAACGGTTCGCCGGTCGTTGGGAGCGTCGCTATAGCGGCCTGAGTGACTCTGAACGTGACGAAGCGATTTCAATTGAGCGCTCCGAGGTCAATGCGTCGTGATGAACGCGTCGGTCTACAACGGTGAGACCAGCTGGTCCGTGAGCGGCATCGAGGCGATCAAGTCCGCAATTGCTGATGCGTCGAATCTCGTATGGGTGGATCTCTGCGGGCCCGATGAAGACGACCTCAACGCGATCGCGGTGGGACTCGATCTTCACGAGTTGGCGGTTGAAGATGTTCGCAAGCACGGGCAACGAGCGAAACTCAACAGGTATCCGCTCCATGCGTTCTTGGTTGCCTACGCACGCGCCGCTGATGGCGATATGTGCGAGGTCGATTTCTTCATCGGCCCGAACTGGTTAGTAACCGTTCGTGAAACGAATGATCACGGCGAAACGTTCCCAATTGAACAAGTCACACATCGTTACGAGCGCATTCGGAGTCTTGATCCCGGCGTCGGATTCCTCCTCTATTGCCTTCTTGATGAACTGGTTGACGGGTATTTCGGCGAAGCGGAACAGGCAGAGGATGCACTCGAAGCCATCGAGGAAACTCTTTTCGATCTAGGGCCTCCACCGGACGGAACGCTCCAGCAGGAACTTCTCGATCTGCGACGTTCAATGATCACCTTTCGGCGCAGAGTCGTTCCATTGCGCGATGTGGTCCTTTCGTTGCTTCGCCGAGAGGTGCCTTGGATCGAGAACGAATCAATCGTGTACTTCGAGGACATCTTTGATCATTTGCTGCGTGTCATTGATCAGGTCGATACCCAGCGTGAACTCATGGGCAATGTCGTTGACGCCAGTCTCGCGCTTACCTCAAATCGGATGAATGAAGTCATGAAGAAAATGACGTCATGGGGTGCCATCCTCATCGTTGCGACATTGATCGCCGGTATCTATGGAATGAACTTCACCGATATGCCTGAACTTCATTGGAGATTTGGGTATTACGGCGCGCTTGGACTCATGCTTGTCAGTACGAGTGTTTTGTTTTTGTACTTCCGACGCAAGAAGTGGCTCTAAGAACCTCCAACCGCTTTGTGACTGTTGGTTAGCGGCCGTGAAGAAGTGAATGCGTGAGGCGCTGTGATTCTCGCTGCCGTAGAGCAACATTGACCTCAAGGCGTTCGAGATGTTGCGCAAGGATTTTGTCTCCCTGCGGAACTTCGTGCGTTTCAAAGTAGGCCAGTACTTGCGCCGCAATGCTGGGCTTTGAGAGTCCTCGGATTCCCTCAAGGAATCTTGCGATTGAGTTCGATGGCAAGCGAGTGGTGAGAGCGTCCCATTCAGAGCTGACAAAGAACCAAGCAATTTCGCCCGCATCACGGTTTGAGAGTGCTCGTCGTAGAAGGAGTGGTGCGTTCTGACTCCGGACGTCATCGGTCAATGTCATTCGAACGAGTCGCGCAATGAGTTCTGGATCAGGGAAATCGGCAAGTGCGCCGAGGTAACGGAGCTCTTCTTGAGGAGTCGCAGCGCTTTTCATGCGGCGTACGAATTCCTCGAAGTCTGCATTCGTCCCAATCGCAGCGACGATATTCACTGCAGCAGCTACCAACGCAGGATCCGGATCAAGCCCACCGATTTCTAGGAGCACGCGAGCTCGAGCCTGTACGTCAATGTTTCCACCAAGTACGCCGAGCGCCTCGAAGAGGACTCCGCGCAGGGCACGGTCGCGATCGGAGTCTTCGGGGCGCGATTCAGCGCCGAGTTCCTCATAGGCGGGTGTGAGGATTCCTCGCACACGAGTGTGGAGAGCAGCGCGACCGTCGCCTTCGACAATGCGGTCAAGTGCGCTGAGCCCGGCGATGATGCGCTGCCAAACGGAGAGGTCGGTTTCCTCGCGGAACGCATCGGCAACATCGAGGAAGTCATGGGCTTCGAGATCACCGGCCAAGACCGACGCCCAGATGTCGTCGACCAGCCCATAGCGTTCGATCGGCGAAAGGTCGGTTTGGGCGTGGGTGACCAATGCGGCGCGGAGGTCGGGCGCATAGCGAGCCCGGTAGAAACCAGTGCCTTCGGTATTGACGTAGATCCACGTGGCGGGCTCGATCAGGTCAATGTCGATCGATGGCTGGTCGAGAAGGACTTTTTCGAACGTGATGACGCCATCAGTTGCGCTGCGTTGAGAAAAGATGAGCGGGACAACCCACTGAGCGGCGTCATCATGGACGGGGATGGGTGATTCGCCGTCACCAAGATCGCCCGCATAGCCAAATCGATGTTGCGACAAACGCAGGGTGCGACCGTCGTTGACAATGTCGACGGAGATGACCGGGAAGCCGCCTTGAAAGATCCAAGAATCCATGATTCGGCGAACCGGTTCGCCGGTTGCTGACTCGATTGCATCCCAGAGGTCGGTGGTCTCGGTGGTTCCAAATGCATGCTCGGCGAGGTACTGCCGAATACCAGAACGGAACTGATCCTCTCCGAGGTATTGCTCGAGCATGCGGACAACTGCTGCACCCTTTTCATACGTGAGGATGTCGAACATGCCCTCGGCGTCGGCTGGAGAAATGACTGGGTATTCAATCGGGCGCGTGCTGGTGAGCGAATCAGTATCGAACGCCGCGGTTCGTGAAAGTCCGAATGTCGTCCAGCGATCCCATTGCGGTCGAAACGCGTCAGTCGCATGCATTTCCATGAATGTGGCGAATGCTTCGTTCAGCCAGATGCCGTTCCACCATTTCATGGTGACGAGATCGCCAAACCACATGTGTGCGAGTTCGTGATTGATGACGTCAGTGACGTTCAGTAGTTCGGCCTGAGTTGTCGATGCGGGATCAACCAGGAGGAGAATTTCGCGGAACGTGACGCAACCGAGGTTTTCCATCGCGCCAAAAGCGAAATCAGGCACGGCGACGAGATCGAGTTTGTCGCCCGGATAGGGAATCCCGTAGTAGTTCGTGAAATGGCGAAGGCAGAACGCTCCCACTTCGAGGGCGAAGTCGGTGAGGTGCCCTTTACCTCGTGGGTAGACGATGCGCATCGGAGTGCCATCGACATCGATTGGTTCGGTGGCTTCGAGCGGGCCGACGACGAAAGCGACGAGATAGGTCGACATGACAATGGTTTCGGCAAAGCGAATCAAGTGTTTGCCGATTCGGTCAGGCGCTGGCACTCGAGAGATTTCCGAGGCGTTCGAAACTGCGAAGAGGTCTTCGTCGACGATCAGTGAAATAGCGAAGGACGCCTTGTGGTCGGGTTCGTCCCAGCAGGGGAAGGCTCGGCGAGCATCGGTGGCTTCGAATTGGGTTGTGGCGATGACCTGCTCTACGCCGTCGGTGTCAGTAAAGGTCGACCGGTAGAAGCCGCGCAGTTTGTCGTTGAGTTCCCCATTGAATCGAATGCGCAGGTGAGCCTCTCCGGGTGAGAGCGGGCGTCCGAGAGAGAACGTGACGCGTTCAGTTTCGGCGTCAAGGGCGACGCCGATAATGGCCACCTGCGAACCCGTATCGAGCGGCCCCTCGGTCAACTCTGCTGCGATGATGTCGAGGTCAAGCGCGTTACAGGCGATGGTGTCGGTCGGAGCCGTCACGAGAACGGAAATCAAGACCTCACCGGCGAACGTGGCGGTCCCAAGATCGGGTTCCAGGGTGAGTTCGTATCGGACGGGGCGGACGGGGCCATCGAGGCGGTACGGGTTGGGCTCGTCGCGGGGGAGAAGTTCTGTATCGGTCACGGAGCCAGCGTAGGGTCGGACTCGATGACTGCGCTCCTTCCTCCTTCAGACCGATCCCTCGACGTGCTCTGCATTGGCAATGCAATTGTCGATGTACTCGCCCAGACCGATGATTCCTTCCTTGAGGATCACGGGATGGTGAAGGGGTCCATGCAACTGACCGATCCCGATCGTGCTCGCATCATTTATGCAGCGATGCCACCAGCGGTAGAAATCTCCGGCGGCTCTGCTGCGAATACCGCCGCGGGATTGGCGTCGCTCGACACGTCCGTCGCGTTCATCGGCAAAGTGGCCGACGATGAACTGGGCGAGGTCTTTGCTCATGACATTCGCGCCGCTGGTGTTGCATTTCATGGTTTTCCCGCTAGCGGAGCTGAAGCGGCAGCGGGAACTGCCCGCTGTTTGATCTGTGTGACCCCTGATGCTCAACGCACGATGAATACGTCCCTTGGTGTTGCGGGTCAACTCACCACCGAGGACATCGATCTTTCGCTTGTGCCCACCGCACGGGTTGTGTATCTCGAGGGCTACCTGTGGGATGAGCCCGCAGCCAAGAGTGCGCTTCGAAATGTCATGGGTTGGGCGGCTGGCGCGGGAACTCGCGTTGCGTTCACGTTGTCTGATGGTTTCTGCGTCGATCGTCATCGAGCTGAATTTCTTGAGATCGTTGAACATCACGTCGACATTCTTTTCGCCAACGAAGACGAAATTTGCTCGCTGTATGAGGTCGAAGATTTCGACGAGGCTGCTCGTCGCGTCGCTGGTCATTGCGCAATCGCATGCCTCACTCGTAGCGAGGCCGGTTCAGTCATCATTTCGTCAACGGGTGAGCGAGTTGATGTGCCTGCTGAACCAGCAGATCTCGTTGACACCACTGGCGCTGGCGATCTCTATGCCGCTGGTTTCCTCTCTGCATGGGTTGGTGGCGCAGATCTCATGACCGCAGGACGCACGGCGTCGATCGTTGCGGCTGAAGCTATTTCGCATATTGGTGCTCGACCGCAGGTCAATCTCGCGGTGCTGGTGAAAGGCGCGCTATGAGTTCTTCGTGTTTTGAGGTTGAGGTCGCAGACAAGGTTGGACATATCCGGTTGAACCGGCCGGACGATCTGAACTCCATGATCCGCGAATTTTGGACAGAACTTCCGGAAATTGTTCGCGGTCTCGATGCTCGTGGCGACGTCCGAGCAATCGTTGTTTCATCGACCGGTCGTCACTTTTGCGCAGGGATGGATCTCGGAGTTTTCACGTCTGGCGACACTGCCATCACCCCTGGGGATGCCGATGAAATGGGTCGCGTCCGGGCTCGGCTTCGCCAAACAGCGTTGATGCTTCAAGAGAGTTTCACCTCGTTTGAACGAGTTCGTATGCCGGTGCTCGCTGCCATTCAGGGTGGCTGCATCGGGGGAGCAGTGGACATGGTCACGGCTGCTGACATGCGCTACGCCTCGGCCGACGCGTTTTTTGTCATTCAGGAAATCAATATTGGAATGACCGCCGATGTCGGGACTCTGCAGCGACTTCCGAAAATCATCCCCGATGGTGCTGCCCGCGAATTGGCCTATACCGGTCGTCGGATGTCCGCTCAACGGGCGCTCGAAGTCGGTCTTATCAATGAGATCTTCCCCACACACGAGGAACTTGTCGATGGAGTACTCGAAATCGCTCGTGAAATCGCATCGAAGAGCCCACTCGCAATTTGGGGTACGAAAGAAATGCTTCTGTATTCGCGAGACCACAGCGTGGCCGACGGGCTCAATCACATTGCGACATGGCAAACCGGAATGTTTCAGCCGTCCGACATGATCGAAACGTTCGCGGCGAAGGCCGAAGGTCGCGAGCCTCAGTTTCCGGATCTTCTTCCGACACCAGATTCATTCTGATGTTTGTCCGTGTAACGACCGGAAACGATTTACTCCGGTTGGTCAAGTGGGGGGAGAAAATTCCACGGAAGATCCCCGACCTTCACCAGGATTGCGGAAATCCATCCGCCCATAGCTCCGACGTTGTCGTCGAGTCGCGTGCCGTCGGCCAAGGTGGCTTCGTCGACTTCATAACTGCCTTCGTAACTAACTTCGATCGCGTATTCAGGCTGATCAAAGGCTGAAGCAAAAATTGTCTCGACGGTGGGGCCAGACCGTTCGAGGCGATCGTTCCCAATCGGCGGGCTGAAATCTGGAAGCGCCCCGATAAGGACTGCAGGGTCGGGTGCAGCCGAGAGACGCTGGACCCTGAGGACAAGTTCGATATCAATCCGCGGAGCTTCGTCGAGGTTCTCGCCGATGTACCAGGACCGGTAGGCGGTTTGGGCCCATGTCGGCCATGTGAGGGTGAGATCGGCCTGGACGCGTGGTGGGACGCCCTCACCGGGAAGGCCGTAGGTCGTTTCCCAGGTCATGTCTCCCAAGAGCATGTCCATGTTGAAGCGCTCTTCGAAGGCTTGGCGTTCAAGCAACGCTCCCTCGAAGGCGTCGCGTAGCGCGCCGATGGCATCGGTAAACACATGATCAAGCACGGTCTGACCCTACCGGTCGGCGACAGGGCGTATGACCCGAACTTCGTTGAGGGCTGCGGTAGTTTCGGTCTTACTCTTTTGTCGCTCCAGCCACCCGGGAAACCCATCCATGCTTTTCCCCACCGTCGATTTCGCGGTCTTCTTCTTGGTGGTGTTCACCGGAAGTTGGCTGCTTCGACCCCACAAGATCGCATGGCGATGGTTCATCCTCGCTGCGAGTTGTGTTTTCTACGGGTGGTGGGACTGGAACTACCTGACGTTGTTGTTGTTGAGCATCGGGATCAACTGGTTCCTAGGGTTGGTCGTCTACAAGGCACTGACTCCTGACGGCGAACGTACGAACGCAAGCAGATGGCTTGTTCGCATCGCCGTCATCGTCAATCTCGGCATTCTCGGTTATTTCAAGTATTTCGATTTCTTCATTTCGACCATCACCGACAAGATGCGCTCGATCGGCATTTCCGTCGACACTCCGCTGCTCAACATCATCCTTCCAGTAGGAATTTCTTTCTTTACGTTTCAGGCGATCAGCTATGTGATCGATATTGGTCGCGGCCAATGGCGCAAACCTCTCAACATTCTTGATTTCGCGGTGTACCTGTCGTTCTTCGCTCACCTCGTTGCTGGCCCGATTGTGCGAGCGAGTGAGTTCGCTCCGCAGCTCGATGAGGAACCAGATCCGCGTTACGTGCGATCGGGCGAAGCGTTCATGCTCATTTTTCGCGGCATGTTCAAGAAGGTTGTGATTTCAAGCTTCTTGGCCACGCAGATCGTCGATCCCGTCTTTGCGAATCCCGATGCGTACGGATCATTAGCGGTCCTTATGGCGATTTATGCCTACGCCGTGCAGATCTACGCAGATTTCAGTGGTTACACCGATATTGCAATTGGTATCGCATTGCTTCTGGGCATCCGCTTCCCGCAGAACTTTGATTCGCCGTATATCGCAGTGACGCTCCAAGACTTCTGGAACCGATGGCATATGACGTTGTCGCGTTGGCTACGCGACTACCTCTACATCCCGTTGGGCGGAAATCGCGGCTCGAAGGCGATGATGTACCGGAACTTGTTCTTGGTCATGATCATCGGCGGTCTTTGGCATGGCGCGAATTGGACCTTCGTTGTTTGGGGTGCGATTCACGGTGGATACCTCGTTGCCGAACGAATTGTCCGTGGAAAGTGGAAGGGTCACGAGTTGGGACTGCCGCCGCATTTGGTGAAAGCGATGCAGTGGTTCCTCGTCTTCAACGTGGTGTGTCTGGCGTGGGTCTTCTTCAGGGCTCAGTCGATTGACGGCGCGTTCACCCTCCTCGGTCGCCTTTTCGCCTCAGGCGGCTCCGATGCCGGAGTGAGCCTCCTGCTCGTGATCGTCATCGTGGCGAGCATTGCTTCTCAATTCGTTCCACCCCGGTTCCCGCAGAAGGCAGAAGTGTGGTTTGCGACTTGGGCTCCTGCCCTGCAAACCGCGGCGCTTGCTGGTGGACTTGTCCTCGTCGATGCGCTTGGTCCCGAGGGGATCGCGCCATTCATTTACTTCCAATTCTGATGGGGTGCCACCGATGAGTCGTCAGCAAAGGAAGTCGCCGTTCAATTGGCGCAGCCTCTTCGAACCATTCCGTCCACGCCGCGAAGGGACAATGCCGGCAGGGCTGATTCTTGTTGTGATTTTGCTGGCATTTTGTGTGGCCGGACTACTCAACGCTGATTCAACATTGCGGAAGAGCAATGCAAAGGGCGACGGCTGGCGCAATGAGATTGCGAAGACTGTCGCTGCGGTGACCGACACTTTTCAAATCAATTTCTTCCGCAACACGATTGATGATGCACTTGGGAAGAACCAAGGAACAAAGATTGATGTCGAGGAGTTGTTGCGCCAGCAAGCCGAGGCCGAGAGTGCCGCCGCTGCTGAAGCCGCACAGAAGGTTCCCGAACTCGTGGCGCCGACTCCCGCAGAGCCGATGAAGATTTGGGTGGGTGGCGACTCCATTACGCAGACGTTCGGAACGTCCTTCCAGCGCATCACGCAGTCGACGGGAATCTTCACGCCGACGTTGGACTTCCACGTCTCTACAGGTCTCGCTCGGCCCGATTACTACAACTGGCCTGAGCACCTTGTGAAAGACGTGCTTCCCACGAATCCGTCGATTCTGGTCATCATGTTTGGCGCCAATGATGGGCAGAACATGGTTGACGCCAGTGGCAAAGCACTCCAGCGATATTCCGAACCGTGGATGATCGAATATCGGCGTCGAGTCGCTGCGACCATGGACTTGCTGAAGGCGCCAGAGAACAATCGCATCACGATCTGGTGTGGCCCCCCACCAATGGGTCCAGGCACAAAGACTCACGGAATGGACCAGCTGAATTACATCTACTGGTCTGAAGCGCAGACGCGTCCGTGGATTCAGTACTTCGATACGTGGCCGTTCTTCTCCGATACGAACTACGTCTTCGCGGCAAACCTTCCGAACGCCGACGGTGTTGTTCGAGGTATGCGTCAGAAGGACAATGTGCACCTTTCGACAGTCGGTGGCGACCGTCTGTCGTGGGCCGTTATCGATCGAATCGGAAAATTGGTCGATCTTTCCGCAGGGAACGTCACGCCGCCGCCGTCGCAAGCACCTCCAGCAAGCGTGGTTGAGCGCACAGAAGTGCCCCCGAATATGCCCGGGGCGGAATAGTCGCGCCCTCTCGGGATCTTGAGGTTCTATTTAGGGGTGTGATGCTGTGACGGTGGTGAGAACCCCGCCACGCACTTTCCACACGGTTTCAACGGTCATTCGTCGCGGTGAGAGTTCACGCACGAGATCGTCGAGGATGGTGTTCGTGACGGCCTCGTGGAACGCGCCTTCGTCACGGAAGGACCAGATGTACATCTTCAGGCTCTTGAGCTCAACAAGAAATTCATCGGGCACATAGGTGATGCGAACGGTTGCGAAGTCCGGCTGGCCTGTTACGGGACACAAGCAGGTCAGTTCATCGGTTTCGCACAGGATCTCGTAGTCACGACCCTTTTCGGGGTTCGGGACGGTGATGAGTTCCTTGGAAGGCTGGCTGGGCACGGGAAAAGAGCGCGGCCGAACGGCGGCGGGTTAGATCAGCCGCGGCCGGCGTTGGGCTTAGTGCCGTGGTTGGCCGGCTTGCGACGGGCATTCGTGCGGCGCTTTGAGGTTCGCTTTGACATAGGGGCGAAATCTTAGGCCCAAGGGGGTGCGGGGGACCAATCACCGAGGCTGATTCGACAGAGATTTGAGGCGGTGGGGGCCATGTAGCCTGCGATCCTCATGGAAAAGTTCGGGTTCGTTGGTCTCCCAAATGCAGGCAAGTCCTCGCTCTATAACGCTCTCGCCGGAGGCGGCGCACTCGCTGCGCCCTATGCCTTCGCCACCAAGGACCCCAACGTTGGTGTGGCCAAGGTGCCTGACCATCGCTTGGAAAAGCTCTCCATCATGAGCAATACCAAGTCGGTGATCCCGGCGAGTGTGCAGTTTGTCGACATCGGCGGTCTCGTCGAAGGCGCAAGTACCGGTGAAGGCCTCGGCAACAAGTTCCTCGCGAATATTCGCGAATCCGATGCGATCGTTTTCGTACTTCGAGCGTTCGAGGACGACGATGTTCCCGGTCCTTCCGATCCGCTTGAGCACCTTCGTATTGTTGAAACCGAACTTGCACTCGCGGATCTTGAAACGGTTGAAACTCAGATCGAGAAGCGACGGAAGGCTGCGAAACAAGATCGTTTCATTGCCGACGAGGTCGAGGCGCTCGGCAAGGCACTCGAAATCCTCTCGGAAGGTACCCCGATCTACCGGAGCGATCTCGATGCGGAATCTCGCGACCTCATTAAGAGCTATTTCCTGCTCACGAACAAGCCCGTGCTTGCGATTGTGAATGTCAGCGAAAACGATCTCGATCGCATTGATGAAAAGACCGCACCGGTCATTGAAGAGTTTGGCGGCCACGGCGAGGTCATCGGCATGTGTGTTCAACTCGAAGCTGAAGCAGCAATGCTCGATGCTGAAGAGCGAGTCGAAATGCTCGAAGGACTCGGACTCGGCGAGGGTGCCCTTCCCCGGTTCCTCCATGCGGCCTACCGGATGCTTGGCTTGCGGACGTACTTCACGACCGGCGAGAAGGAAACACGGGCCTGGACGTTCCGAGCGGGGTACAAGGCGCCGCAGTGCGCCGGGGTGATTCATACCGATTTCGAACGAGGCTTCATTCGCGCTGAAGTCATCCACTGGGACGAATTGCTCGAGGTTGGCTCGTGGTCAAAGGCCCGAGACGCAGGAATTCTCCGTGTTGAAGGCAAGGAGTATCAACCGGTCGACGGTGATGTCATGGAGTTCCGCTTCAACGTCTGAGGCTCGTAGCATCGAAGCCATGTCGTCGAGCGAAGCTGAAGGGAACTGGCTGGTTCTCGATGGCCGAGTTCTTGCCACGCTTGAGATGGCGACAACTCGACGAGATCGTCGGCGAGGGTTGCTCGGTCGCGACGGAATCAACGGCGCGATGTTGCTGCAGCCAGCACGATCGGTTCACACCTTTGGAATGAAGTTCCCAATTGATGTCGCGCATCTTGATGCTGAGGGTGTGGTTCTTCGTCTAAGCACGATGAAGCCAACACGACTCGGTGCGTTTGTCTTTCGGTCTCGTTCAGTGATCGAAACCGAAGCGGGGGCATTCGCTCGTTGGGGTGTTGTGCCAGGCGATCGGCTGGAAGTCCGATGAGTGATGCACGTCATGTCTCGAACGGTCGATTGATTCTCGTCGGTACTCCAATCGGGAATCTTGGGGACCTTTCGCCGCGGGCACTCGAAGCATTAGGTCAAGCCGCTGTGGTGGCGTGTGAAGACACGCGTCGAACGGGTCGGTTGCTTGCGCACTTTGGGATTGCGTCGCCCACATATGTGGTCGTGAACGAGCACACCGAAGGCGACGCCGCCGAACGAGTTCTCGGCCATGTGCAGCGAGGCGAGATTGTTGTCCTTGTGAGCGACGCCGGAATGCCGGGCGTTTCCGACCCCGGTGAATACTTGGTGGCGCAAGCAATTGCAGCGGGCGTCACTGTCGAAGTGGTTCCTGGTCCGTCGGCAGTGCTTTATGCACTCGTCGCAAGTGGTCTCGCCACATCGCGGTTCGTGTTCGAAGGGTTTCTCCCGCGCAAAGGTTCAGAACGAACGCGCCGACTTCGTGAAATCTCGCCCGAGCCTCGAACGATCGTGCTTTTCGAAGCGCCGCATCGTCTCGAACGAACGCTCAAGGATCTCGCAGACGTGTGCGGGGACGAACGTCGCATCGTCGTTGCTCGGGAGTTGACCAAACTTCACGAGGAAATCTGGCGAGGCACACTTGCCGAAGCAGTCGCTCGCTGCGAGGAGGTCGATCCGCGCGGTGAATATGTCCTCGTGCTCGATGGTGCACCACCAGCTGCAGAGGCCACCGATGATCAACTTCGTGAAGCAGTCGCGGGAGCGCTCCGTCGAGGCCTCTCGAAACGAGATGCCTCGACGGAAGTCGCCGAACAGTTCGGCGTCGCTCGAAACCGCGTCTATGACTTGGCGATTACGCCGCGGGCTTTGCGCTGAGCATTGACAGCGGAGCGAAGCCGATCATGTAGGCACCAACGTCGTTCGACGGAGCTGGTGCGGTCGAGGTGCAGTCGGGCTGATTCTTGAGGAACGAGACGTCGGTCGTTGAGATCGGAACGACGACCTCACCGCGAATCGAACCTGATGCACAAGTGGGAACGTTCATATTGAAGACCTGGGTCTTGTCAATGGTTCCATTCGCAATCGCGTCTCGGTTCTTCTGGAACCAGTCGATGACCACCTTGGCTGCTTCTGTGGGAGCAAAGGGACCTTCAATTGCACCATTGCTGGCAGCGATTGCTGGGATTCCTCGCTGGACCGCAGCTCGAGCAGCACCAACGGTGCCTGAGATATCAACAACAGGTCCGAGGTTTGCACCAGCGTTGATTCCTGACACGACGAAGTCGGGGGTGAATGCGATGCCCTTTTGTTCAAGCGCCCAAATAATTGAGTCGGCTGGTGTTCCTGCGACAGCCTTGACCGGGTAGCCGGCCTTCGTCTTGAGGTCAGAAGCGGTGAGCGTGCCTCCCGTTACGGTGCCGCCTTTTCCGCTCTGTTGCGTTGCCGGTGCAACAACCGTGACTTCAACGTTCGGCTGCGCTCGGAGCGCTTCAGTGATGGCGCTAATGCCTTCAGAGTCGTAACCGTCATCATTCGTAACGACGATCTTGAGTGTCTTCGGAGCAGCAGTGGTGGCACTTGCCTCAGACTTTGACGAGGAATCGCTGCTCGAACTTCCGCAGCCGCTAAGGAAGAGCGCCGCAGCAAGAACGACGGCGCCGATGGCACGCGTTGGGGTCAGGGACTTCTTCATTGGTTCCTTCTTTAGGTGGGTGTCGGCGGTCACATTATGCCAAACAACTATCGTTCAAATGCAGGAATGACCTCACGCCCAAACAGGCGAATCATGGCGGCAATGTCCTCGAAATCGCCGAGTGAGGCTTGGCCGGTATCTGCGGGCAGACCTGCCCCGAAGGCGGTGTGCACGTGGTCGCACTGGGTCGCAGCCTCGTAGTCGCGGATCTGTCCGATGACTCGTTCGGGATCTCCCCAGAGAAGGCGATCGGCGGCGATGTCCTCGGCAGTGATGTCCTCGCCGGCGTCGATACGAGCGAAGAGTTCTTTCTCTTCTTTCTCTTCGGCCGACTCTCGCCAGTGGACCATCAGCCCATCGACATACACCGGCAAGACCTCGTTGCGAACTTGTTCATCGCTTTCGCCCACCCAGGCGTAACGGCGAAGGACCCAATCTGCAGGCTTGTTGAGTGCGGCACACGCTGGTCGATAACTATCGAGGCACCGAAGCGCAGCGGCGAGCGATTGCACCGGCCCGCAGATCCAAGAATCGCCAAGGCGCGCAGCACGGTCGACCGCAGGAGGAGCGACACCGGCAACCCACAGCGGAGGATTGGGGGATTGCAGAGGTCGTGGATGCACGGTGAGTTCGGGGAACGAGTGGAATCGACCTTCGAAGGCCGTGTTCTCGTTCTGCCACACCAATCGCATGATGGTGAGGGCTTCTTCCATACGTGCACCGCGTTCTTTGAAATTCGAACCATGCACGTCGTATTCAAGAGGCCACCAACCCATGCCAACACCGAGAGTGACGCGTCCACCAGAAATCTGATCGATGGTCGCAACCTGCTCGGCGACGCGCACGGGATTGTGGATTGGAAGTTGGAAGATTCCCGTTCCGACTCGAACGGTTGAGGTTCGTGCCGCCACTGCTGCAAGGAAGGTGAGTGGATCGCTCAGATTCCCGGGCATGAAGTGGTGATGGCCGATCGTGACGGTGTCGAAACCCGACTCTTCCGCGATGCGAGCGAGATCAAACGTTTCTCGGAACGGATCGGGGGACGAGAAATCCTTGAGGAGTGGAAGCGAAAGTGAAAACTTCACAGCCCAAACGGTCCTTTGCCCATTTGGTCACGCACCGTGGTGATCGCGGGTTGCGTGAGTGAGCGCCGCTGCCAGTTGGCGCCGTCCACGACGAGTGTGTGGCCACTGATGAACTGCGCATAGGGCGAAGCAAGGAACGTCGCGGCCCAACCCAATTCACGGGGACGACCAACGCGCAGTGCTGGCTGACACGCGTCCTTATCGTTCGTGCGGGCAAGGTTTCCCTTGATGTCATCGGTCATGTCCTCATGGGGCATAAGGCCCGGTACAAGACCGTTCACCTGAATCCCGTAGGGACCCCATTCGACAGCGAGCGTTTCCACCATGTTCTTCACGCCCGCCTTCGCCGCTGCGGAGTGAGCGAAGCCTGGCCCACCAGTCCATGCATAGGTTGCGCCGACATTGATGATCGAACCTGGTGTGTTGGCTTCAAGATGTCGACGTGCGAACTCTCGGGCACAAAAAAACGTGCCATTGAGTGTGATGTCGACGACCGTGCGCCATGCGTTCGGTGACATGTCTTCGGCTGGAACTGGGAAGTTCGCAGCGGCGTTATTGATGAGGACATCGGGAAGGCCGAACGCTTCTGTGGCGGCATCGAACGCAGCGGCGATCGAGTCCGGTTCGCGAATGTCACATTGGACGGTGATGGCTGGCGCGCCGAGTGCAGCCATTGCTTCATCAGCCTGTTCAAGATGTTCAGGCTTACGACTTGCAACAACGATGCTCGCCCCAAGTCGCGCGAACTCAGTTGCGATTGCACGGCCGAGGCCAGTGCCGCCGCCAGTCACGAACACGACCTTGCCGTCATACGTTCCGGCGGGGAGTGCGTGAGCGCCGAGATCCGGTGCGTCAGGAAGGCCAATGGGTTCAGATGTCGACATGTCAGCTCCCGCGGTAGTTGGGTGAGCGATCTTCAGCGCGTGCAGCACGGAATTCGGCGTAGTCCTCGGACTTGTTGAGGAAGGTTTGGTAAATCAATTCATCAGCCATCGATGTCGTGATCTCTGGTTGGGCGAGATGCGAAATGACTCGGCGGGCCAACTTGATCGTGACAGCAGGTGCCGCAGCAATCTTGAGGGCCATTTCCATGGCGGTGTTGTCGAGTTCCTCGCGGGTGACGATCCGCGAAACGATGCCGAGAGAAAGGGCTTCTTGTGCATTGAGCGAGCGACCAGTGAGCACCATGTCGCTCACAACGCCGTGTCCACACATTTGAAAGAGTCGACCAACGCCACCGGTGTCGGGAATGACACCGTGTCCTGCTTCGGGAAGCATGAATTTCGCATCCTCAGATGCAATGCGGATATCGCAAAGCAGTGCTCGCTGGAATGATCCACCGATTGCCCAACCCTGGATTGGGACGATCACGGGTGCATCGAGTTCAAAGAGCTGTTGTATGCCTTTATGGCCGCGAGTCATGAGTTCGTGGTGCGTGAGCCCCGTGGTGTCATTGCCGATGGAACCGACGTCGCGACCCGATGACCATGAATGACCCTCGCCACGCCAGACGACGGCACGAATCGACGGAGTTGCGCGTAGTTCGCCGAGGATGTCGAACAACTGCTTGTCCATCTCATCGGAAAAGGCGTTGCGCTTCTCTTGGTTGTCGTTCGTGATGACGGCAATCGGGCCATCGATCTCGAGTCGGACCTGTCCGCTCATGGTTCCCCCTGCTGAAGTGAGTCTCGATGCAGTCTTGCCGAATCGCCATAGGAGGTCGAACAGATCGCCTTTCGGGAGTCGGTGAGCCACACTTGGCGAAACAAAGGGGGACCAATGCGCTGGAAACTTGGCGAAGTCGCTGTCACAAAGGTTGTCGAACTTGAACAGGAATTGCCACTGAGTGGCTTGCTTCCCTCCGCCACCGAGGAAGCACTCGCTCCCCATCAGTCCTGGCTCATGCCGCATTTCATTGACGATGAAGGCATGACCGATCTTTCGATCCACGCGTTTGTGGTCGAAAGCAGTGGTTTACGCATCATCGTCGACACCTGTGTCGGCGATCGAGATATGGCTGGTCTCCCTGGCTTCACCGGGGATCCAGCATTTTTAAAGCGATTGACGGCGGCAGGGTTCGCGCCTGAAACCATCGACATTGTGTGTTGTACGCACTTGCATTTCGATCACGTGGGATGGAATACGAAACTCGAAGACGGCAAGTGGGTGCCGACGTTTCCGAATGCTCGCTATCTGTTCTGTCGTGCCGAATACGAGGCGTGGATGGCTGAGCCCGGCGGCTACGCATGGAATCTTCCCGACACCGTCGCTCCAGTAGTTGACGCAGGACTAGTCGACCTCGTTGATCCCGATCACCGGGTCACGAGTGAAGTCCGTTTCATTCCAACTCCCGGTCACTCGCCCGGGCACATGTCGGTGCTGATTGAATCGAATGGCGCGCGGGCGCTGATTACTGGCGATGCAACTCACCATCCGGTGCAATGGGCCGAGACCGACTGGGGAATGAGCGGCGATTGGGATGGCGCGATGGGTGCCGAATCCCGAAGGCAGATGCGCGCTGATCACGGAGATGCCGGAACATTGGTGTTGGGTACGCACTATGCCGCTCCGAGCGCCGGCCACATCGTCAGCGTGAATGGCCAATGGCAGTTCCATGCAACGAACGAGACGGAGTTTTGATATGACGCGGTCGCTCTTCGACCTCACCGGCAAGGTCGCGGTGGTAACCGGAGCGAGTAAAGGGCTGGGTCGCGCAATGGCGATCGGTTTCGCCGATGCCGGAGCCGACGTTGTCGTTTCGAGCCGACGCGTTGCTGCGTGTGAAGAGGTCGCGGCCGAAATTCGGGCGAAAGGACGTCGAGCGCTTGCGGTTGCCTGTCATGTTGCCGATTGGGCGCAATGCGACGCGCTCATCGACGTATCGGTGGCCGAGTTTGGCAAGATCGACATCTTGGTGAACAACGCTGGTATTGCTCCAGTGCCGCCCTCGCTCGCAGACGTCACCGAAGAACTCTTTGACAAAACGTTTGGTGTGAATGTGAAAGGGCCTCTTCGTCTGATGGCGATGGCTGCTGAACACATGCCCCCTGGTAGTTCCATCATCAACATCAGCACGAAAGCCTCGCAGCGCCCATCGCCGTTCACCGTTGTCTACGCGGCATCGAAAGCTGCGTTGAATGCAATGACGCAAGCAACGTCTCAAGAGTTCGGTCCTCGAGGCATTCGTGTCAACGCGATCATTTGCGGTCCCTTTGTCACCGACAGTTTCAGTAAAGCCATCCCGACTCCGGAGGCCGCCGAACATGTGGCCAAGATGATTTCGGTCGGCCATATCGGTCAGCCGGACGAAATTGTTGGCACTGCACTGTTGTTGGCCTCTGATGCGTCGTCCTACATGACGGGTTCACTCATCACTCTCGATGGTGGAGGATCGTGATCGAAGAATCAGTCGACTCGGGCCTGGTCGACGTTCAACGCCTTGGTATTTGGCTTGATGGTCTTGGTCTTGAGGTTGGGCTGCCGATCTCCGCTGCACCGCTTACTTCGGGGCGATCAAACGCAATGTTCACAATCGAGCGCGGTGGTTCGCGTTGGGTCCTGCGGCGACCAGCGCTCGTCGCTGTCGCACGTGCTGATGAAGGTATGCGCCGGGAATTTCGGATTCTCGATGCACTTAACGGTTCAAATGTTCCTCATCCCGCAACGGTCGCGTTGTGTGAGGATCACGAAGTCCTTGGTTGCACGTTTTTCTTGATGCAGCACGTAGAGGGAATGAACCCCGCACCGCCGCTCCCTGAGCCGTTTACTGTCGATGATCAACCGGGTGTGGCATACGCGATGGTCGATGCGCTTGCGTCATTGCACGAATTCGATTGGCGAAACAGTTCGCTTGCCGACTTTGGGAAGCCCGTGGGTTTCCATGAACGACAGGTCGAGCGGTGGACCTCGCAGTTGGCTTCCTATGAAGGTCGTGAGTTGCCAGGGCTTGATCGAGTTACCTCGTTTTTGTCGGCAAACATTCCGTTTTCCTATGAGCCTTCACTGATGCATGGTGATTTTCATATGTTCAATGCGCTGATTGCTGCTGAGCCCCCGGGAAAGGTCACCGCAATTATCGATTGGGAAACCGCAACGATTGGTGACCCACTGCTTGACCTCATCGGATTTTGTGAGATCTGGGGAAAGGCGACTTCGGGGCCAGGTTGGCCGCGTCGAACGGAACTCATTGCTCGTTATCGCACCCAACGCGAAATCGATCTTCCCGAGGATCTCTCCTATTACGAGGTGCTTTACAACTTCCGGATGGCTGTACTTCTTGAAGGCATCTTCCAACGGTCTCTGCACGATGCGACGCGACCAGACTTGGTGGACGTTGGTGACGGGGCCATGGGATTTCTCCAGCGAGCGCTAGAGGTGCTCGACCAGCGTTAATCGGCCGGATGAGGTCTGCAATCAGACCTTGTAACCGCCATCGACGCTGATGACTTGTCCGGTAATGCCGCGACCGTCTTCGCTCGCAAGAAGTGTGGCCATTCCAGTGAGCTCGGAAGCATCAAGGACCCGTTGTTGAAGACTTTCCGCAGCAGCGCGTTCCTCTTCGATTTCGACACTCGTGCCGCGAGCAATTGCGATGCGCTGAAAGTCAACGAGTGAGGTTCGTGTCCAGCCGGGGCAAAGCAGATTCGCGTTGATCCCGAACGGTGCGCCCGTTTTCGCGAGTTCTTTCGTGAAGCCAACAAGCGCGTGTTTTGCCGTGGTGTAGGGGAGTGAAGCGCCAGTGGACTTCGATGTTCCTGAACCGATGCTGATAATTCGACCAAAGCCTTGATCGCGCATGGCGGGTAGCGCAGCGCTGGTGGTCCACCAGGCCGAGGTCAGACACAGCACGAGGGTGGCTTCGAACGCATCGTCGTTGGCCAAGAACGGGTCATTGTTTCCGACCGTTCCGCCAACGTTGTTCACGAGTATGTCAACGCGCCCGAATCGGTTGAGCGCTTCGGTGACTGGCCGTCTGGCGTCATCACGATCAGTGGCGTCAGCGACAACGGCCAGCCCTCGATCGGAGCCGACACCAGCGGCGGTGAGAGTGTTCTCAAGGTCTGACGCGGTTCGTGAGGAGACGACCACGGTTGCTCCCTCGGACGCGTAACGAAGCGCGATTGCCTCGCCGATGCCTCGGCCGCCGCCAGTGATCACCGCAACGAGTCCGTCGAGCTGTCCCATGAGTTCCCCATTCGAATCTTCGGACCGACCAATTCGGATCATCCTGACACGCGGCACTCGTGGCCCGTTCGAAGGACGTCCGGCGAGGCGCAGCGCTCGTGGTTCGTCTGAGTTGTCGCGGCCCCGTAGCCTTGCGATGTGTCTGAACCCTTCTACGTCACCACACCTATCTACTACGTGAACGATGTGCCCCATATCGGGCACGCCTATACGACGGTGACTGCAGACGCGTTGGCCCGCTGGCACCGCCTTGCCGGCGACCCAACGTTCTTCCTCACCGGCACTGACGAACACGGTCTCAAGATCCAGCGTTCCGCGGAAGCGAATGGCATTACCCCACTTGAACAGGCCGATCGCACGAGCGCCCGTTTCCGCGAGGTCTGGGAACTACTGAACATCAGCAACGACGATTTCATTCGTACGACCGAGCCGCGACACATAACGTCGGTCCAAACCTTCATGCAGGCCATTTTCGACAACGGATGGATCCGCAAAGGTTCCTACTCGGGTCATTACTGCGTTCCTTGCGAGGCCTATTACAACGAAGCCGATCTCGTCGACGGCAATTGCCCGATCCATGGTCGTCCTGTCGAATGGCTTGAAGAAGACAACTGGTTCTTCGAGTTGTCGAAGTTTGAACAACCCTTGCTCGATTGGTACGCCGCGAATCCTGGTTGTGTGCAGCCGGAAGGGAAGCGTAACGAGGCGCTCGGAATTATCAAGCAGGGTCTCGAAGACGTTTCGGTCTCGCGTACGTCAATCTCATGGGGTGTTCCGGTCCCGTGGGACGAAGGCCATGTCTTCTACGTCTGGTACGACGCGCTCATCAATTACGCGACGGCGGTCGGGTACGGCGCTGATCCTGAGCGGTTCGCTGAATGGTGGCCGCAGGTTCACCACCTTCTCGGCAAAGACATTCTTCGATTCCATTGCGTGTATTGGCCTGCGATGTGTCTCGCTGCCGGCATCGAGCCCCCAAAGAAGCTTGCGGTCCACGGCTTCTTGCTTGTGGGAGGCGAAAAGATGTCAAAGACCAGACTCAACCAGATTTTTCCGGCCGACCTCGTCAACGATTTCGGTGTCGATGGTTTCCGCTACCACTTCTTGCGCGACAACCCATTTGGTCCCGATGGAGATTTCTCCTACGAATCAATGGTCACGCGCTACAACGCAGACCTCGCCAACAATCTTGGAAACCTGTTGTCTCGAGTCGCAACTGTTGTCGGCAAGAAGTGCGACGGAATCGGACCAGCACCTGCTGCCGATTCACCGCTCGCTGCAGTTGCCGCGCAGTCGCTTGCCGACACCATCGCTGGTTGGAACAACATCACTCCGAGCATTGCGCTTGAAGCAACGTGGCGACTTGTTGGGGCGGCAAACGCGCATCTTGAAGCCAATGAACCGTGGAAGATGGAACCAGGTCCAGCGCTTGATGTAGTGATGGGCGACGCGCTTGAAGTGCTTCGTATTGTTTCAATCCTGGCGACCCCAGCAATGCCCGACACCTGCGCACAGATTTGGGAACGCATCGGCTTGTTCGGTTCGCCGGTCGACGCCGGCGTCGCCGGTGCAGCCTGGGGCGGCTACCCCGGAGGTCGTCCTGTGGTGAAGGGTGACGGTCTCTTCCCTCGTATTGCCAAACCCGCCGCCGACTGACGGAGTCTTCATGCGCTGGATCGATGATCACTGCCACTTAGGCGACGGTTCGGACCGATGGCCCGAAGCGGAAGCGACGATTGCGGACGCTCACGCGGCAGGCGTGATGAGGATGATCACAGTGGGCTGCGATCTCACATCGTCGAAACTTGCGATCGAGGTCGCCACTGCCTTTGAGGACGTGTGGGCGACCGCTGGAGTCCATCCGCATGATGCGACCGATGGGATGGACGGGATTGTTGAACTCCTCGCCGACCCCAAGGTTGTCGCTGTCGGCGAGTGCGGACTCGATTACCACTACGACAATTCGCCCCGCGAGGTGCAGCGCGAAATCTTTGCCAAGCACATCGCACTTGCCCACGAACACGACCTGGCATTGGTTGTCCATACCCGTGAGGCATGGGATGACACGTTCGCAATGTTCGCAAGTGAAGGCATTCCGTCTCGCACGGTGATTCATTGCTTTACCGGTGGACCTGAGGAGGCGCAGGGCTGTCTCGAACTCGGGGCCTGGCTCTCCTTTAGCGGCATCGTGACCTTCCCCGGAGCGTCCGAAGTGCTTGAGGCCGCCACTCTTTGCCCGCTTGATCGCCTGCTCATCGAGACTGATTCGCCGTTTTTGGCTCCAGTTCCTCACCGTGGGAAACCGAATCGCCCCGCTCTCGTTCCCGTTGTGGGGGCGGCAATCGCAGCGGCGAAGGGAATTGATGTGGCCAATGTGGCCGAAGTCACATGGAAAAATGCTGCGGCGGTCTACCGGCTCCCGTAGCAGGGGATTCGCGACTTTTAGAGAACTCTGCCCGTCTGTGGAAAACCCGCAGCGACGTTCTGAACAGGGGATACGCGCAGATGAACAGGGGGTGTCTCAGGCCCTCGCAATAGTTGCGGGTCCCGGACCTCCCTCCTAGGTTCTTCGGACGGCTCCGGGCGGAGTTTGCACTGCGTGATCGCGCAGGGCGTCCTTCGTCTGTTTCCAGGATCTATTGCTCGACGAAGGACGCTGTTCTGAACACCACCGTGCACCCGACGCAACGCCGACTGATGATCGCTCTCATCGTCACGCTCGCGTGTCTGCCGTTGTTGGTGCTCGACATGCTTCAGGGAAGCTCAACAAGTAGCGCCACAGAAACCGCGAGCTCGTCGGATTCTTCCTTAGTGGTTGCGTCGGTCGCGTCGGTCGACGAAACCACGACCACGACGGTTGCGGTCACTGTTCCCGATACGGTCGCCGCTCCAGTCACCACGGTTGCTCCGCCGGTCACTGTTGCGCCTCGCTCGGTTCAGACCACGACGACCACTGCCCCGCGACCAGTCGTGACCGCGCCTCCTGCGGTTCAGTCCGAGGCGGCGTTCTTGGCGTGCGTTCGCCATCGCGAATCCCGCAACAACTACAGCGCATCCGACCCAACGGGAACGTTCTTGGGTGCGTACCAGATCTATCAAGGTGGCTGGGACGCCGTTGCCGCACGCGTTGGTCGCCTCGATCTCGTGGGCGTCCCTCCGAATCAAGCGTCGCCCTCGGACCAGGACGACATCGCTCTTGCGATGTATCAGTTCTATGGACGAGCTCCGTGGGGCGGCAGCTGCGGGTGAGCAATTCCGCGGAAGGTTCGCGGTGAACTCATGACGCTTACTCGTCGCGACATCACTGATCTTCTCGCGCGTCACGGACTTGAGCCGAGTCGCGCGCTTGGGCAGAACTTTCTTGCTGATCCAAACATGGTTCGTCGCATCGTTCGGTTAGCAGCGATTGATGCAACCTCGAATGTTGTTGAGATCGGTCCGGGTGTCGGGTCGTTAACGACCGAACTCGCAGCCACGGGGGCGAACATCGTTGCCGTTGAACTCGATCGTCATCTTCTGCCTGTGTTGGCCGAAACTGTTGAACCGCTCGGAGTGCGTGTTGTTCACGGAGATGCCCTCGAAACGGATTGGGCCCAGGTTTTACCGGCAGACAAACAGTGGCATCTGGTTGCGAATCTTCCCTACAACGTTGCAACAACGATCGTGCTTGACCTGCTTGACGATGTGCCACAAATCGAAACCATGCTGGTAATGGTGCAGCGCGAAGTGGGGGAGCGACTCGCGGCTGCGGCCGGCGATCGCGCCTATGGCATTCCATCGGTGAAGTTGGCGCTTTGGGCCACCGCCTCAATTGCTGCTCGTATTCCCGCAACGGTGTTCATCCCACAACCGCGTGTCGAGTCGGTCATGGTCAGAATCGAACGCCGACCCGCCCCGATCGTCAGCGTCGATCACGATGCACTAATGGATCTTGTACGGACGGCGTTTGGTCAGCGAAGAAAGATGCTTCGCCGATCGCTGGCGGCCAAGGTCACAAACGAACAGTTCGAAACAGCGGGAATCGACCCGTCCGATCGGCCCGAGCGCCTCAACGTCGTTCAATGGGGAGCGCTCACTGCTGCGGTGCTGGCCGGTGCGTGATTCGATGGGTGCTGTGTCTGCCGAACCCATTCGCCTGTTCGCTCCCGCCAAACTCACGACCTCACTTCGAGTGGTCGGAGTGCGAGGCGATGGCTACCACTTGATCGATGCCGAGATGGTATCGCTTGACTTCGGTGATTCACTTACCGTTGAGGTTGGCAATTCGGATGTCACGTCGGTCACCTTTGCTGACGAATCGGGAACCATCGTCGATCTCGGGCCGAATGACCTCGTCACTCGTGCGTTAACGATGGTGGATCGGAATGCGTCCGTTCGAGTCCAAAAGTCGATCGCCGCTGGTGCGGGTCTCGGCGGCGGTTCTTCCGATGCCGCGGCGATCCTTCATTGGGCCGGCATGACCGACCTCAACCAGGCCGTCACCCTTGGCGCAGATGTGGCGTTCTGTCTTTTCGGTGGTCGGGCCCGAGTGCAGGGAATCGGTGAACAGATTGAACCGTTGCCGTTCGAAGATCGAGTGTTCACACTTCTCACACCGCCCATCATGTGTTCGACTCCGGCGGTCTATTCGGCATGGGACGAACTGGGTGGCCCAACGGGCGAGAACGGCAATGACCTCGAACCCGCTGCGCTTGTGGTGGCACCTGAGCTCTCTCGCTGGCGTGACGAACTTGCCGAGGTCACAGGTACTCGACCGCGTCTGGCCGGTTCAGGCTCCACGTGGTTCGTCGAGGGAGCCTTCTCAGGTCCTGGGCGGGTTGTGGCTCGCACCACACCCTCTCGCTAGCGCCAAAACGGTCTGCTCAGCGGGCCCCTCGGAACCGGTCCGGACGGGCCCGTACGCGGACCCACCCGGCTCTCGGGCCGGGTGGAGTCAACGAGAATCGTTAGGGCACAGCGGGCGTCAGAGACGCCTGAGCTCACTTACCGGCAGCTCGACGCTGGAAGCGGGTTCGCTTCAGCATCTTCTTGTGCTTCTTCTTACGCATGCGCTTGCGGCGCTTCTTAATGAGAGATCCCATGGCGGAGCGACTGTAGCGGTAAGCGGTGCTCCGGTGCGAAACGACATCGTTCGCCGTTGGGCTGACGTCGCGATCGGGACTGGAACGGACTGTCGGTAGGGGAGGAAAGCTCGGGGGCAGGGACTCGAACCCCGAATGACTGGACCAAAACCAGCCGTGTTGCCAATTACACCACCCCCGAAAGGTGAAGCCCCGAACGACGAGGCCCCGTAAGGCGAGGCAGACCGTACTAGAAAGACATGCATGTCTCCGAGGCCGCTCTCTGCCATTGTGCTTGCCGCCGGTGAAGGCACTCGTATGCGGTCCACGCGTCCGAAACCGCTGCATCTGCTGTGCGGGCGAGCAATGGTCCTCTATGTGCTTGATTCTCTGGCGGGCGCGCAGGTCCGACGGGCTGTTGTGGTTGTCGGTCACGGGGCCGAGCGGGTGACGAAGAAACTTCTCGATGCGGCTCCCGATGTTCCCCTTGAATTTGTCGAACAGGAAGTTCAGCGGGGCACAGGCGACGCAGTTGGCGTTGCCCTCACTGCCTTCAGCTCTGACGAACTCGATGATGTCGATGCTGACCTCATCGTTCTTCCTGGCGATACGCCGTTGCTTCGAAGTGAAACCATCACGGCACTTCTCGAAATGCATCAGCGCACCGACGCAGCTTGCACATTGCTCACCGCTCGGGTGGCCGATCCCACCGGCTACGGCCGTGTGATCCGTGGTCGTGACGACCGGGTCGATCGGGTTGTCGAACAGTCCGATGCATCTGAAGCCGAACTGGCGATCAACGAGGTCAACACCTCGATCTACTGCTTCCGTGCCAGCGTGCTTGGCCCGGCGCTTCGTCGAATTACCCCCGAGAACGCGCAAGGTGAGTACTACCTGACCGACGTTGTCGAAGTGCTCGCTGGCGCGGGCTACCGAGTCTCAGCGGTTGTTGCCGATGACCCGGCCGACACCAACGGCGTGAATGATCGTCTTCAGTTAGCTGCTGCAGAAGCGGAACTTCGCCGCCGGACGAACGAGGCATGGATGCGCAAGGGCGTCACTATGGTCGATCCGGGTCGTACCTATGTCGACACCACCGTTGAACTTGCTGCTGACGTCACGTTGTTTCCGGACACGATTTTGCAAGGTTCTTGCGTAATCGGGGCCGGTGCCGAGATTGGTCCGAATACCCGTCTTGTCGACTGCCGAGTCGGGGCCCGATCAATCGTGGAGAACTCAGTGGGGCGCGGTGCTGACATTGGCGACGATGTTCGCCTTGGTCCGTTCGCGGTCCTCGAGGAGGGCGCAGTGGTTTCTGACGGAGCCCGGCCCGGACCGTTCTACACTTCGACTCCAGAATGACCAACCAAAACGCCGGCGAAAGAAACCGAATGGAACTCGTCACCAAGAAGCGGCTGCACATCGTCTCGGGTCGGGCAAATCTCCCGCTCGCTGAGGAAATCGCTGAGCGTCTTGGCGTCGACCTTGGAGACGCAAATCTCGCAGAATTCGCAAACGGCGAACTTCACACGCGATTTGGTGAATCAGTCCGCGGCACGGACGTTTTCATTATCCAGTCGCATGTCAGCGCCGGAAACATGTCGGTCAATGACGCGATCATGGAGCAATTGATCATGGTCGACGCAGCGAAGCGCGCGTCCGCCAAGCGCATTACTGCGGTTGCGCCGTTCTATGGCTACGCCCGTCAGGACCGGAAGTCTGAAGGTCGCGAACCGATCACGGCCAAGTTGATCGCCAATATGTTCAAAGCTGCTGGCGCAAAGCGGCTCATTTCAGTTGATCTCCACTCTGGGCAAATCCAAGGATTCTTCGACGGACCCGTCGACCACCTCACCGCAATGCCAGTTCTCGTCGATTACATGGCGGGCCTCGGTGACGACCTCGTGATCGTTTCACCCGATGCCGGCCGTGTGAAGGTTGCCGAGCGATACGCCAATCAATTGCATGCTGATCTTGCGATCGTGCATAAGCGTCGCGTCAAGGGCGTCAAAAACACTGTTGAAGCTCGCGACGTCGTGGGTGAGGTTGAAGGCCGCACCTGTGTGCTTATCGACGACATGATCGACACTGGTGGCACCATCGTTGCTGCTGCAGAGCAGCTCAAGGCCCGCGGAGCTACTGCCATTTATGCCGCGTGCACACACGGTGTCTTTAGTGGTCCGGCAATTCAGCGACTGAACGATTCGTGTATTTCAAAAGTCGTGATGACCAACACGTTGCCGCTACCGCCAGAGAAGCAGTCGGACAAGATCGAAGTCCTGTCTGTGGCTGGCATCATCGCCGATGCCATTGACGCGGTGTTTGAAGACACGTCGGTCAGCGAAATCTTTGACGGTCACAATCAGAGTTGATTGGCGACTGCTGGGAGCACTCAGCGCTCTCGGGTCAGCACCAGGGCCGATCCCGTAGCGTCGGGGGCTTCGGGTGGGCCGCCAGGGGCCTAGCGGGGGGCGAGTTCGCCTTCCGGGGGGCAGATCGGTAGGATTGCCACCCGTTTCACGAACGTCAGCCGACGGCGCGCCTCCGCGCTGCCTCCAGGAGCACCCAATCATGGCTATCACCCTTACTGCCTCAACCGGACGTATTGCCGGTTCCCGTTCTTCGACCCGTATGCGGACCGACGGTCTCGTGCCTGCGGTCGTGTACGGCTTGGGCCGCGATTCGGTTGCTGTTTCGGTTCCTTGGCCCGACCTTCGTCGTGCGCTCACCACCGAAGCCGGTCTTAACGCGCTCATCACTCTCGATGTCGATGGTCAGAAGGACCTTGCC
The DNA here is from genome assembly GCA_030830565.1 of Acidimicrobiales bacterium. Classification (GTDB taxonomy): domain Bacteria; phylum Actinomycetota; class Acidimicrobiia; order Acidimicrobiales; family Acidimicrobilacustridaceae; genus Acidimicrobilacustris. Next base: position 103,194 of record JAURMR010000035.1, on the reverse strand, counting down.
ATCATCAAGGATCTTCAGCGTCACCCGATTCGCCGCAACGTTCTGCACGTTGACTTCCTGCGTGTTGATCCCGATGCCGGCGTTGCGGTTGAAGTCCCGCTGGTTCTTGTTGGCGAAGCCAAGAAGGTCGAAGGCCGCCGTGGCATCGTTGATCAGCCGCTCAAGACACTGACTGTTACTGCAAAGCCTGCTGACATTCCGAGCCAGATCGAAATCGACATCACCGAGCTTGACATCGGCGAGTCGATCACTGTTGAAACGCTCACGCTTCCTGCTGGTGTCACGACTGATATCGATGGGGGCGTCCAGCTTGTTCTTGGTCTTGCCACTCGCTTCTCCATCGAAGATGGCGCAAGCGAAGGTGAAGCAGCTGAGGGTGGCGAAGGAGCCCCGGCAGAGGCTGCCGCCGAGGGCGACGCCGAGTAGGTGGCTTTTGGCGGCAGGGGCGGCGATCGCCCCCGACGCGGCACGCCGGCTGACGTTCTTGTCGTTGGTCTCGGTAATCCAGGAAACGAGTATGACGGCACGCGCCACAACGTTGGCTTTGCCGTCATCGATCTTCTTGAACGGCGCCATAACGGCCGTTTGAAAGCGGGCAAGGAGCGCGCGCTCGTTGACGAGGTGCGTATCGGTCAAAAACGTGTCGCGCTCGCGAAGCCCACGACGTTCATGAACCTTTCTGGTGAGTCAGTGTCGCCAATGGTGCGTCGGTTCGGCATTGAAGAAGCAACGGCACTTGTGATTGTTCACGATGAACTCGATCTGCCGACCGGAACGGTTCGGGTGAAGATCGGCGGTGGGCTAGCGGGTCATAACGGATTGCGTTCGATTAAGGCGCATCTTCACGATGATGGGTTTGTGCGCGTCCGTATCGGCGTCGGTAAGCCGCCAAGTAAAGAGGGCGGTGCTGATCACGTGTTGAAGCGAGTCGGGAAAGCCGATCGTGAAGCACTTGATGTGGCGATCGAAATTGCCGCCGATGCAGTTGAACTGATTGTGAGCGATGGCCCCGACGCAGCAATGAACCGCGTCAACGCCCGCACTGCATAATCGCCGTCAGTAGGGGAGTTCAACCTGACGTGGCAGGAGTTGATAGGCGGGGTTGAGAATGGTGAGCAGACGATTGTGCTCGCTCGTCATTCCTTCAACGACCAGGTGAGTGCCAAGGTTGACACCCCCGAGAGTGCGTCGTCCGAGGAACACGACCGTAATTCCGCCAGTCTCATCGGCGAGGGTGAGTTCAAGGCTCGCAACTTGGTCTGCCCACGGCTGAACGCGGAGTGCCTTCACACGTCCGGCAACTCGGACGTTTTCGCGCCACTTCACATCGGCGATTTTGATGACTCCGCGAAGTGCTTCCCGACCGAGTGCATCGAACGATGCTTTGGCCTTGGCGGATGACTCTGCCTCGAGACGCTTCGAACTGCGAGAGAAGAGTGCCATTTCAGTGATGAATTCCTGAGGTTCCCGACATAGCTCCGTGCTCCACCTTGTGGATTCGCTGACCCTTCGAGGTCCGCGTCAGGTGGTACGGAACAAATGTGACGTTCGCATGTGGAACATCGCCGAGTGCCTTTGCGATGCCATCCGCGGTCCTGTCATGGAGAAGTCGGTGCCACGCTGATCGGTATTCGCGTCGTGGAATGAGGATAGTTACTTCTGTGTCGCCGTCAGCCGCCATCTCTGACACCACTTCGAGCACGGTTCGGTTGATGCGCCGGTCGGGGCATTCGCGCACATCAAGTGGGATTTGCTTGAGAGGCAATGTGCTCCACTCTTTCGAAAGTTCTTCAGCGTGTTGCTCATCGACCGCAATGTGAACTGCGCTGAGGCGATCGGGGTTGAGTGTGCGTGCGTACTGAATCGCACGAGCCGAGGTGCGATCAATCTTGGCGAGGAGCACGATGACGGCGTGACGCTTGAGGATGGGCGCAGTCGCTGCGAGTGTCGCGTCTTCTTCAAGTTCAGCCTTCTCTGCTTCGTACTGATGGTTCAGGCGAACAACGACCCATACAAATATCGGGATCATCGCAATGATGACCCACGCCCCATCGAGGAACTTTGTTGCGCTGATGACCAGTGTCACGACTGCGGTGACAATTGCCCCTGTGCCATTGATGAGAAGGCCGACTTTCCAACCTGGTTCTTTAATTCGGAGATGTCGCCGAGCCATACCGAGCTGGGAGAGCGTGAAGCTAAGGAAGACGCCAATTGCGTACAGCGGGATGAGCTTGCTGACGCTGGCGCTCAGGATGATCACGAGGGCCGCGGCAATGCCAGCTAGAGCCAAGATGCCATTGCTGTAGACCAAGCGATGACCGCGCTTGGTGAGTTGGCGTGGCATAAATGAGTCTTCGGCTTGGAAGCTTGCAAGTCGGGGAAAGTCAGCAAAGCCTGTGTTTGCCGCCAAGACCAAGATCAGCATTGTTGCGAACTGGGTGAAGACGAACATGACTCGACCGAGTCCTGAACTGCCGTACACCGCTTCGGCGATCTGAGCGATCACGGTCTTGCCCGTAACTGGAATCGTGTGCAACTCCGATGCGAGCCAAGAGATGCCGATGAACATCAGGCCGAGCATTGTTCCCATGATGACGAGAGTCTTGGCGGCGTTTTTCCACGATGGCTCGCGGAACGCGGGAACGCCGTTCGAAATGGCTTCGACGCCGGTAACAGCAGCACCGCCCGAAGCGAATGCGTGGAGGACGAGGAACCAACCAACAGCACTCATTCCGAGTGCCTCATGGGCCTGCTCTGGATTCATTTCGTCAATGGTGATCTCGTTGAGCCCGCCACCGAATCCTGCCTTGTACAGGCCGTATCCGATCATCATCGCCATGGCGACAACGAATGCATAGGTAGGCACAGCGAAGATTCGGCCAGATTCCTTCACTCCCCGGAGATTGCCAATCGCAATAATTGCGATAAATCCAAGTGCGATGAGTACACGGTACGGATACAGCTCGGAGAAAACGGAATAGAGAGCTGCAGTTCCAGCCGATACGGAGACGGCGACAACCAAGATGTAATCAGTGAGTAGTGAGACGCCGGCAACCTGAGCGGGAAGCACGCCAAGGTTGTCTTTGGTGACGATGTATGCGCCGCCAGCGGACGGGTAGGCCTTGATCGTTTGGCGGTAACTCAGAATCAGAATGATGAGTACGGCGATCATCGCAAACGTGATCGGCAACACATACTGGAACGCCACGATGCCGATGCCGGCAAGTAGCAGCGTATGAAGGATTTCTTCTGTGGCGTAGGCCGCAGAAGAAAGGTTGTCGGATGCAAAGACCGCGAGGGCAGTTGGGTTTCCTAAACGTTCGTGCTCAAGCTGGTCGGTGTTAAGGGGACGACCGAGGAGACGATTCTTAAACCGAAACGTTCGGCTTTCCGGAATACGTGTTCGAGACGAAGGTGGCAATGGAGCGGGTCCGCTCGCAGGTTGACTCTCTGTGGGTGCAGTCATACGAGGGCTAGTTGACACCCGTTGAGGCCTCCAGCGCAATCACCGATGACGGGTTTCACAGATACGAAACCTGAATCGAATCTTGATCCGTCCCGGACGGCGGGCGTAGGGGCGATCGCTGGGTAACCTCATCAGCCCACCCCCGGCTCGGTTCGTGCCGGGCAAATGCGCGTGTCCTGAGGTCTCATGGCTCTATCTGATCTGATCCCGATGATGGCTGATGAGCCTGCGCTGGTCTCAATTCTGGGTCGTCGTGAGGGGTCAATCGTCATCCCTGAGCCGGCCCGGGCCATCACGATTTCTTCGCTGGTTGAACGAGCCGAGCGCCGGCCTGTCGTGGTCGCCGTTCCCACGACCGCAGAGGCTGAGCGTCTCGTCCACGATTTGGCGGCATTTCTTGGCTCGGCCGAGGTCGAACTCTTTCCCGCTTGGGAAACGCTTCCCTTCGAGCGGGTGAGCCCTGCCATCGACACGATGGGTCGGCGATCACGCGTGCTGTGGCGACTCCATGAACCGGAGCGGGCCCCGGCAGTGATCGTGGCCCCGGTGCGGGCGCTCGTGCAGCGATTGGGTCCCCATGTCGGTGAAATTGAACCGATCACGATTGGAGTTGGCGATGTTGCTGATCCAGTTGCGTTGATCGAGAAACTCGTCGGATTCGGGTATCGACGAGAAGTCCAGGTCGAACATCGCGGTGAGGTAGCGGTTCGAGGTTCGATCGTTGACATCTATCCCAGTACCGCAGATGTTCCGGTTCGTATCGATTTATGGGGAGATGAAGTCGATCGTCTGACCGAATTTTCAATCGCGGACCAGCGCGCAACGGTTTCGGTCGCAGAGGTGACGATCTTTCCGTGTCGCGAACTTCTTCCGACTGATGAAGTTCGTGAGCGCGCCGCTGCGCTCGTCGGTACGCAACCGTGGGGCCGCGAGCAATGGGAGCGATTGTCCGAAGGCCAAATGTTCGATGGCATGGAGAGTTGGTTGCCGTGGCTCGTTGATGACAACGCAGATGATCCTGATGTGTTGTTTGATCTGCTTCGCGACGATGCGCAGGTATTGCTGATTGAACCGCGCCGAATGCGAGATCGCGCTGGAGACATCCTCGCCGAGGAGCAAGACCTCGAGCAGTCCCTTTCGCGTACGTGGGGAGCAGAAGGCTCCTTCCCTCAACTTCATGTTCCGTTCGAACGTCTCCTCGGCCGAACGACGGCGCCAATGTGGACTGTGCTCGATGTGCCTGATGCACCTAGTACCCCGGTCGTAGGTGCATCTGGATGGGATCCGGTTGTTGGTGACGGAACGGTTTTGGTTGATCAGTTGCGATCAATGCTTTCTGAGGGAGCGACAGTTGTCGTTGCTGCGGATGGAAGCGGTTCTGCGGATCGTTTGGTAACGCTTCTGGGCGATCAAGGCGTGCACCTTTCGTTTGATGAACGCGGACTCGAGGATCTTTCAACGCCGGGCGGACACGTTGTCGTCTCGCCGTTGGAACGAGGTGTCCGACTTCCGCAGATCGGTCTCGCTCTTCTTGCCGAATCTGATGTCACTGGTCGTCGACGCGCACACCGTCGGGCACGTCCGCGCAAAGCAGTCGCTCAAGGACATTTCGACGATCTCGCTCCAGGCGATTTCGTTGTGCACTACCAACACGGCGTCGGTCGTTACGGCGGCATGGTCAAGCGTGCCATTGGTGGCGTTGAACGGGACTATCTCCTCCTTGAATACCGAGGTGACGATCGTCTGTATGTCCCAAGTGATCAGGTTGATGCCGTTCGGCCTTATACCGGCGGAGATTCACCGAGCCTCAGTCGACTGGGCGGTGGCGAATGGCAGAAGAACAAAGCTCGAGTTCGCGAAGCAGTAACGGAGATCGCGCAGGAACTCGTTGTTCTGTACCAAAAGCGGATCCATGCGCCCGGCCATGCCTTTGGCCCTGATACTCCTTGGCAACACGAACTCGAGGAATCGTTTCCCTTTGAACCGACGCCCGATCAGAAGACCGCCATTGCTGAGGTCAAGGCCGATATGGAAGGCGAATCTCCGATGGATCGCCTTGTGTGCGGCGACGTCGGTTTCGGTAAGACCGAAGTTGCAGTGCGAGCAGTTTTCAAAGCTGTGCAGGATGGCAAGCAGGCTGCCGTGCTTGTCCCCACCACGCTTCTTGCTCAGCAGCACTTGCAGACCTTTAGTGAACGATTCGCGGGTTATCCCGTGCGTGTTGAGATGCTCAGCCGATTTCTCACGAACGCCCAGGCGAAGAAAGTCATTGCTGACCTCGAAACTGGTGACGTTGATGTCGTGATCGGAACGCATCGACTCCTTGCAGGTGATCTCGCGTTCAAAGACCTCGGCCTGTTGGTCGTCGACGAGGAACAACGATTCGGTGTTTCTCATAAGGAAGCAATCAAGAGCCTGAAGGTGGGCGTTGATGTGCTCACACTTTCGGCAACTCCGATTCCACGAACGCTGGAGATGAGTCTCACCGGTATCCGCGATCTCACGCTGTTGAATACGCCACCTAGTGAGCGTCAACCAATCTTGACCTATGTCGGCGAGTACGACGAACGAGCCGTGGCGGAATCAATCCGACGGGAGCTTCTGCGTGAAGGTCAAGTCTTTTTTGTGCACAACCGAGTGCAGGATATTGATCGCGTAGCTGCGCATCTCGGCGAACTTGTTCCTGAGGCGCGAATTGCTGTCGCCCACGGGCAAATGGACGAAGGAACGCTCGAGAAAGTTGTTCTTGATTTCTGGGAAGGCGCGTTCGACGTTCTCGTATGCACCACGATCATCGAGTCAGGAATTGATATGCCAACGGTCAACACGTTGGTCGTTGATCGGGCTGATCTGCTTGGCCTCGGGCAGCTCCATCAGTTGCGAGGGCGCGTTGGTCGCTCGGGGAGCCGCGCGTATGCGTATCTGTTTTTTCCGCAGGACCGAGCCCTCACGGAACAGGCATTCGAGCGTCTCCGCACGATCGGCGAGGCCACCGAATTGGGATCAGGTTTCCGAATCGCAATGCGTGACCTTGAAATCCGCGGAGCGGGCAATTTGCTCGGGACGGGACAAAGCGGACACATCGCGTCAGTTGGCTACGACCTCTACTGCCAAATGGTGACCGAAGCGGTTGCCGAGTTGAAGGGAGAGCCGATTCCGGAACCCGCCGAAATTAAACTTGAACTCCCGGTCGATGCATCGCTCCCGGCTTCCTATGTCGAACGTGAAGATCTCCGTCTTGAGGCCTACCGACGTCTCGCCGCTGTTACCTCGGCTGCCGAGGTCGCCGATATTCGAGCCGAATGGGAGGACCGCTACGGGCCCGTCCCTGCTGATGCTGAAGCGCTGCTCGAGGTTGCTCGACTTCGTGCCGAGTGTGTTCGGACTGGAGTCACCGATGTCACGGTGACGAAGGGTCCGGGTTTTGGTGGACCGAAGTTCGTCGCCCGGATCTCGCCGCTGTCTCTGCGAACCTCGGCCACGATTCGCCTCGATCGGCTCTACAAGGGCTCGGTGTACAAGTCCGAACCGCAGCAGTTGCAGCTCCATCTGAACTCGGCGGGCTCGATCATCGAAGACCTTGTCTCGGCACTGACCGACCTTGTCCCTGAGGACGAGGGCTGACTATCAGGCCCTGCGCTGGCTCCGTTAGTGTGAGCAACCTTGTGAAGAAGACCCGCAACATCTCCATCGCCGCCATTCTGCTCGCCCTCGTGCTGTCCCTCTTGGGCACGTCATGCTCGGCGGTCAACCCAACCGCTCTGACCGTGAACCAGTGGACGTTGTCCGATAGCGAGTTCCAGTCACAGATCGAAGCGTTCTCGAAGGTGTATTCGACCTCAGGTGGAGCGAGTCAGCTCAAGTCGCCTGACGGCAACTCTTGGGCGACGTCCTACACCTCGGCATTCCTCAATGATCAGTTGAATCTCCAGTTGGCTCAGGTCGGCATTGAAGAGCGTGGACTTGAAGTAACTGACGCCGACCGAGCGAGTGCCAAAGCACTGCTCGAAGAGAATTTCACCAACGGATCGGGTACATCCGTGTTCGGCGAACTTCCGATGTCGTATCAGCAGACACTTATCGATGGTGTTGCCGCGCAAAACGTCCTCGGTGCAGCCGTTATTGCCGAAGCTCAGACTGATGAGGGCCTTCGAAAGCTCTATGAGTCCACCAAGGATCAGTATCAGGACGACCTTGTCTGTGCGAGCCACATCCTCGTGCTTGCAGGAACCGGTTCAAGCAACGCCGTGCCGACAGACGCTCAGTATGCGACGGCGTTGACCTCCATTAAGGAGACTCAGGCTCAACTGCGCGGCGCCAGCAATTTTGCAGCGGTCGCTTCGGCAAAGTCGCAGGACACTGGTTCATCTGCCGCCGGTGGCGCACTTCCGTGTAGCCCGAAGGGAACCTTCGTAACCGAATTCGACAACGCAGCATGGAACCAGCCAATTGGCGTCGTTGGCGAACCAGTGAAGACCAAGTTCGGCTACCACCTCATTCTCGTTACCGCCCGGGGCCAGTTGACCTTCGAACAATTGAAAGATTCCCTTAAGCAATCAGTTGCCGAGAACGCCGATGCAATCGTGAGTGCTGAACTCGTGCGCATCGCTGCGACCGCCACGATTTCGGTCAATCTTCGTTACGGACTGTTCGACGCTACGACGGCCAAGATCACGGCTCCATCTGGAGCAACTCCGACCACCGTCGCCGGACTTCCGTTGCAGTGATCTGCAATCGCAGATGACTCCGCGGGTTGTCATCGTTGGTCTCGGACCAGGTGATGTGGAACTTTTGACCGTCGGCACACGCGACGCGATCAACACGATCGGTACCCAATTCGTTCGAACTCGCAGACACCCTGCTGCGTCGATTATGGAATCGGCAACCTCATTCGATGAGGTGTACGAGGGTGCATCGGCTATCGACGATGTCTACCCAGCAATTGTCGAACGGCTAATTGCAGCAGCAACCGAAGCGGGCGAAATTCTTTACGCTGTTCCAGGCTCGCCGATCGTTGCTGAGCGCACCGTGGAATTGTTACTGGCCGATTCTCGATGCGAAGTGGAGATCATCCCCGCCCTTTCGTTTCTCGATCTCACCTGGGCCAGGCTCGGCATCGATCCAGTCTCTGTTGGCGTTCGGATTCTCGATGGCCACAGGTTTGCCATCGAAGCGGCAGGAGAGCGCGGGCCACTGCTGGTCGCTCAGTGCGACTCTGCCGATGTGCTCAGTGACGTGAAGTTGGCGCTCGATGCAGGGATCGATTCCTGTCTTGCGCCTGATGCCACCGTCACCGTTTTGCAGCGTCTCGGACTTCCCGACGAAGTTGTTGAAGAGATGCCGTGGACAGAACTTGATCGGATCGATGCTGATCACCTGACCTCGCTCTACATTCCGGAACTCGCATCGCCGGTAGCGCATGAATTGGTGCGCTTTGTGGAACTTGTCGCTGTTCTTCGCGCTGAGTGTCCGTGGGATCGCGAACAAACGCACGAATCGCTCAGGCGGCATCTTCTTGAAGAATCGTACGAGGTTCTCGAAGCCATTGACCAGCTCGATGTTGAGGCAGGTACGGGCTATGAACATTTGGAAGAAGAACTCGGCGATCTCCTTTTTCAAGTGCTCTTTCACAGCCAACTGGCCTCGGAAGCGGGTCAGTTCACCATCGCGGACGTTGCTCAGAACGTTCACGACAAGTTGCGATCGCGCCATCCCCATGTCTTCGGTGATGTCGACGCGAAGGATTCCGACACCGTCGTGCGCAATTGGGAGCAAATCAAAAAGGACGAGAAGGGTCGCGAAAGCGTCTTTGACGGGGTTCCCGACGCGATTCCCGCCCTGCTCTATGCCCTCAAGATCCAGAAGAAGGCCGGTTCTCTCGTTGATATCGATCCGGACTCGCTCCCGGTTCCGGCAACGGTCGAGCTGGCGCTGCGCGATTTCGGGGCAACAGCCGATGATCGCACTACCGGCGCGCTGTTGTTCGCGGTAGTCGACGAGGCTCGGCGCGCAGGGGTCGATCCCGAGACCGCATTGCGCGCGGCGGCGGTGAACTACCGCGATGCCGCTCGGAGTGCTGAACTAGAAGGACGCGCGGGTCTCTGACCGTCCCCACCGCTCGCGCGTCGACGTGGAAAACTTCCACCGAAGCCCCATCGACGAGGAGCCCCCGATCCCATGAGCATCATCGAACACATCGCCGGCCGCGAGGTCCTCGATAGCCGCGGTAACCCGACGGTTGAGGTTGAAGTCATCCTCGAGTCGGGGGCAACTGGTCGTGCCATGGTTCCGTCCGGTGCATCCACTGGTGCCTTCGAAGCCGTCGAACTTCGTGATGGCGAAGGCCGCTACATGGGTAAGGGTGTTCTTGACGCTGTTGCTCATGTGGACGACGAAATCTACGACGCACTCGTCGGATTCGACGCCCTTGATCAGCGCGACATCGACCGGGTACTCCTTGAACTCGATGGCACGGACAACAAGAGCCGCCTCGGTGCAAACGCGATCCTCGGTGTCTCACTCGCTGTCGCCCGCGCTGCTGCCGACGAACTTGCGGTGCCCCTTTATCGCTACATCGGTGGCGTAAACGCACATGTACTTCCCGTCCCGATGATGAACGTTCTGAACGGCGGCGAGCATGCCGACAACAACGTAGACATCCAAGAATTCATGATCATGCCGGTGGGTGCGGCCTCATTCTCTGAAGCCCTCCGCTGGGGTGCCGAGACCTACCACGTCCTCAAAAAGGTTCTGCACGATCGCAATCTCTCCACCGCCATTGGCGACGAAGGCGGATTCGCCCCGAACCTCGCCTCAAACGAAGACGCAGTGAAGTTGCTGCTTGAGGCCATTGAAAAGGCTGGGTTTACTCCCGGTTCCGACATCGCCATCGCTCTTGATGCCGCCTCCACAGAGTTCTACAAAGACGGCAATTACGTTCTCGCTGGCGAGGGCCGATCGCTCGCGCCGGCGGAAATGGTTGGCTACCTGCAGGAACTGGTGTCCAAGTATCCGATCGTTTCGATCGAAGACGGAATGGCCGAAGAGGACTGGGACGGTTGGTCGAAGCTCACCGCCGCCATCGGCGACAAGGTGCAACTTGTTGGCGACGATCTGTTCGTCACCAATGTCGACCGACTTTCTCGCGGAATCGAAGTCGGTGTCGCGAACTCCATTCTCGTGAAGGTCAACCAAATCGGTTCACTCACCGAAACCCTTGAATCCGTCGCGATGGCAACTCGTGCGGGTTACACCGCGGTGATGTCTCATCGCTCAGGTGAAACCGAAGACACCACGATCGCCGACCTCGCAGTAGCGACCAATTGTGGACAGATCAAGACCGGTGCGCCGGCTCGTAGCGATCGCGTGGCGAAGTACAACCAGTTGCTGCGCATCGAAGACGATCTCGGCGACGCCGCTGCCTACTGGGGCGCCGCCGCTCTCAAGCAGGTCGGCCGCTAACCATGGCCCTTCGTCCCCGTCGATCTCGCGCGGAGACTGCCGCGCCGCGGAAGCGTTCTGACGCGCCCGCGCGATCCTCGGGGCCCAAGCACGCAAAGTCGCAACGTTCGTGGTTGGCTCGCTCAACCTGGATCGTCACGCCTGTCATTTTGGTGATCCTCACCGTCGCTGTGGTCGCATTTCTTGCTCCTACTCGCACGTTGCTTGATCAGCGCCGCACGGCATCGACCGCAGAGCAGCGCTTGGCGGAGATCGACCAAGCCAATGCCGACGCCCAAGCGCAGGCCGACGCTCTGAAGACCGATGCAGAAATCGAGCGTCTTGCACGAGAGCAATACGGCTACGCCAAGGCGGGTGAAGAGGTGTACCACCTACTTCCCGAGGCTCAGGACCCGGTTCGTGTTCCTGATTCGTGGCCTTTTGAGGGTTTGGGATCTTCTCTTTCTCGCTGAGAAAGTCGACGACAGCCGTCCACTAACCTTCCTTTGCCGCAACGGCGTCTCGAGGGGGAGTGGACCACATGAGCGTGATGGGAACCCGTGTTCAGCGTCGGGAGGACCCGCTGTTTCTGACTGGCGGAGCCCGATACACCGCCGATCTTCAGGAGCCATTGCTCGAAGGGGCGCTTCACGTCCACTTCGTTCGTTCGACGATTGCTCACGCGCGCATTACTGAACTCGATGTCTCAGAAGCCCTCGAAGCCCCCGGTGTCGTCGCCGTCTTCACCGCCGCTGATGTCGCCGAGTCGGGCGATCTTTCTGCCCCGCCTCCCGCAATTCCCGGCATGATCCCCGACATCCTCGCCCGGCCGTGGCTCGCAACCGACGTCGTCCGTTATGTGGGCGAGGCCATCGCTGTCATCGTTGCTGAATCTCCGGTTGCGGCAGAAGACGCATCGGAACTCGTCATTGTTGATTTCGATCCACTCGATGCAGTCGTCGATCCGGTGTTTGCCGCAACCGATCAGATCCTGCTGCACCCTGAGCACGGCTCGAATACCGCTCTTGAAGTTCCATTCGGTTACACCGAGGAACTTTTTGAAGGTTGTGAAGTCGTCGTTACTCGAGATCTCGTGAATCAGCGCGTTGCGGTTGCACCGCTCGAACCGCGTGGAGTTGCGGTTGTATGGCACGAGGGGCGCCTCATTGCGTGGGTTTCTACGCAGGCACCGCATTCGGTCAAAGGAAAACTTGCCGGGGTCTACGAACTTGAACCAGAGCAGGTGCACGTGATTGCACCGGCAGTAGGTGGCGGTTTCGGAGCGAAAATCAACCTTCAGACAGACGAGCTCTTGCTGCCGTGGATTGCCCGGAAGCTCGACCGCCCCGTTCGGTGGAGTGAGTCGCGCAGTGATTCGATGGTTTCCATGCCTCATGGCCGCGGTCAGGTGCACAAAGTTGAAATCGGTGGTTCACGGGACGGCAAGGTTGAGGCATACCGACTTACCGTTCTGCAGGACGTCGGCGCGTATCCGGGAATGGGAACCTTCCTTCCATTCATGACGCGCACGATGGCGCCTGGCACCTACGACATTCCCAAGGTCGAGTGCAACGTCAAGTCGGTCATGACAAACACGACTCCGATCGAGGCCTACCGCGGTGCAGGTCGTCCCGAAGCAACAGCGGCGATTGAGCGCGCATTCGATCTCTTTGCGGCCGAAATCGGAATGGATCCGGTTGAACTTCGTCGACGCAATCTCATCGGTGCTGATGCGTTTCCATTCACGACGCCGACTGGTGCGATTTACGACAGCGGCGACTATCAAGCAGCACTTGATCTCGCACTTGACGCAGCCAACTACGACGGGCTTCGGGCTGAACAAGCAGCACGACGCGCCGCAGGCGATCCCGTGCAACTTGGTATCGGCGTTGCCGTCTACGTTGAGATCACTGCTGGTCCGGCAGGTAGCCACGGCGAATTCGCCAAGGTCGTTCTTCATAAGAACGGCAGCCTGACGGTGTACACCGGCTCGTCATCGCATGGCCAAGGCCACAACACCGCGTGGGCGATGTTGGCCAGCGAACTGACAGGTATTCCCATGGACGACATCGATGTTGTTGCGGGCGATACTGATCGGGTTGCAGAAGGCACTGGCACGATGGGATCTCGCTCGCTGCAATTGGGAGGATCTGCCGTTTGGAATGCGACTGGTCAAGTTGTCGATCGGGCTCGACAGGTTGCAGCGGAACTTCTTGAAGCCAATGTCGCCGATATCGAGCTCGACGTGGATCGTGGTGTGTTCCACGTTGCTGGCACGCCGAGTATCACGAAGTCGTGGGCCGAGGTTGGAACTGCTGGCGACATTGTCGACCCAATGGGTGGCGGGGCAACCGGTCTTCCCATTGAAGCCTCGCTCACCTTCAGCGCAGAGAACGCAACATTCCCGTTCGGTGCACATGTCGCCGAGGTCGAGGTCGATACCGAAACCGGCAAGGTCACATTGCGGCGCATTGTGACTTGTGATGATGCAGGGCGCATCTTGAATCCACTCATTGTTGAAGGGCAGCGCCACGGCGGCATCGCTCAAGGCGTTGGTCAAGCCTTGTTTGAGCACATGATGTACGACGAAGACGGCAACCCGCAGACTTCCAACTTCGCTGACTATGCCTTTGGTTCGGCGGCGGAGTTCCCGAGTTTCGATCTCGTCCCTCTTGAGACTCCCTCGCCTGTGAATCCACTCGGAGCAAAGGGCATTGGTGAATCAGGTGCGATCGGTGGAACTCCTGCAGTGCAAAGTGCCGTGATCGATGCGTTGTCGCCGTTTGGCGTGACGCACCTCGATATGCCGTTCACCTCAGAGCGCGTGTGGCGCGCCGTTACCGGACTCTGAGTCGAATCTCTTCACAATGACTCAGCCGATCAACCCCAAACCTCGCGAAGTACATGCGACCAAACAGCGCTGGCAAAGTTCAGCGAAGTGGACGCTTGTCGCTTCTGTTGGTGTGACGGTCGGGATGTTCTTGGTTTTCTATCTGCTTTTCCTTCGAGGTTAATTACGTCATGACCGTCGAGATTCACAAAGCAGCAAGTCGTGGTGAGACGCAGATCGGTTGGCTTGACTCGAAGCACAGTTTTAGTTTTGGTTCCTATGTTGATCGTTCGAATACGGGTCACGGTTTGCTACTCGTAAACAACGACGACCGTGTTGCTCCGGCAACCGGTTTCGGTACGCATGGCCATGCCGACATGGAAATCATTACGTGGGTGCTTTCCGGTGAAGTTGAGCATGCCGACACGCTTGGCAATCACGGCATCATCCGCCCGGGTCTTGCTCAGCGCATGTCGGCAGGAACGGGTATTCGCCATTCCGAACACAACCCGAGTCCCGATGTCGAAGCACATTTCGTGCAGATGTGGGTGCAGCCAGATACGCAGGGAATCGAGCCGGGTTACGAGCAACAAGAAGTGGGTCATCTGCTTGACCAAGGCGGTCTCGTGGCAATCGCTGGTGGTCCCGAATGCGGTGCGGTCATTCGCATCAATCAACGAGACGCAGTGATGTACGCGGGTCGACTGAAGCCAGGGGAGACCTGCCCAATTCCTGTGGCGGCCCATGTCCACCTCTTTGTTGCGCTCGGCTCGGCCTCATTCGACGGCTCCCAGCCTCTTGAAGAGGGCGACGCAGTGCGTTTGACCAATGAGGGTGCACACATGCTGAGTGCCGGTCCCGCAGGTGCCGAAATCATCGTCTGGGCGACTGCCTAACGGTCACTTCGAAGGTCGGCAGCCGTCGCCGGTAGCCTGCGCCTCGTGAATTCAACCGCCCCTTCGTCTGTTGCCGAGGTCATCTCGGGCCTTGCCGAAAACGGCTACCTCGCCGATGAGGGCCTCGCGACTGCGATCTTTCTTTCGCTCTCCATGGGTCGGCCGCTATTGCTCGAAGGCGAACCCGGAGTCGGCAAGACCGAGGTCGCAAAGGCACTCAGTGCATTGACTGGAGGCGAACTGCTTCGTCTCCAGTGCTACGAAGGTCTCGACGCGTCCCAAGCGCTGTATGAGTGGGATTACCCACGGCAGTTGCTTCACCTTCGGGCTGCCGAAGCGGCTGGCACGATCTCCTCGGATGTCGACGCGATCGAAAACGAGCTTTATAGCGAGCGCTTTCTTGTTCGCCGGGCGCTTCTGGATGCGATTTCTGATCGGCACGAAGTTGCGCCGGTGCTGCTGATCGATGAACTCGACCGCGCCGATGATGAGTTCGAAGCATTTCTCCTTGAGGTGCTTGCCGACAACGCTGTCACGATCCCCGAACTCGGAACCTTCCGAGCGGAGGTGGCACCAATCGTGATCATCACCTCAAACCGAACCCGTGATGTTCACGATGCATTAAAGCGTCGCTGTCTCTACCATTGGGTGGAGCATCCAGATTTGGATCGTGAGATTGCAATCGTCCAGTCCCGCGTTCCCGGAGCGAGCGACCTCCTTTCCCGTCAAGTTGGGCGATTGGTGGCCGAATTGCGGACGATCGGTTTGTTCAAGCCCCCAGGTGTGGCCGAAACCATCGACTGGGTGATGGCGCTCACGGCGCTAGGTGCGACAGAACTTGATGCCAGTGCTGTTGATGCGTCGCTTGGGGCTGTTGTGAAATACCGCGAGGACGCAGCGCGAGTTCGCGCTCAAGGTATTGATGCTCTTGTTGAGTCGGCCCGAAACCTCGGCTGAGCCACCGCATATGAACGATGAAGGAGTCCTAGGACTCGTTGAGCTACTTCGAACCGCAGGTCTCGTTGTTCCTGTTGGCAGTGTGATTGCGTTTGTTGAGGCAGTCGACATCGCTGGCGACGACCTCCGTGCTATCTACTGGTGTGGACGCGCCACGTTGACGCAATCGCCAATTGACATCGAAACCTATGACCGTGTTTATCGGCATTGGATCCTCGGTACAGAAATCGGACTCACCGAAGCCGTCGCCCGCCGTCCCGAGGCTCTTGTGGTCGACGAGGAAGAAATTGTCAATGCAGGGCAACCCGACTCTTCCGAAGTTGAAACGGAAGACGCAGAAGTGCTGCGGTTCAGTCGTACTGAAACGCTGCGCTCAATGGACTTCGCTCAACTCGACGACGTCGAGCGTTCCGAAGTCGATCGATTAATTGCCGCAATGCGAATGGGGACGATGACGCGACAGTCACGTCGACGCAAGGCTTCGAAACGAACCAACGGCGTTCCTGATCTTCGTCGCACGATTCGAGAATCACTTCGAACTGGTGGTGAACCGGTTCACGTGCGCACATTGCAGCGCAAACGCGTTCCGAGGCGCGTTGTGATGATTGCTGATATCAGCGGATCGATGTCTTCCTACAGTCGTTCCCTTCTACGTTTTGCTCATGCAGCGGTTGCTGGACGTCGGCAGGTTGAAGCATTCGCTCTCGGGACGCGTCTGACTCGATTGACGCGTGAACTCGATACTCGAGACCCCGATCAAGCGCTCGAGCGGGCCTCAGGGTCAGTGGAGGACTGGTCAGGAGGTACACGTCTCGGCGAGGGCCTTCAACAGTTCAACAACGAGTGGGGGACCAAGGGAATGGCTCGTGGAGCGATTGTGGTGATCCTCTCCGACGGATGGGATCGCGGCGAACCCGAACTTCTTGGCACGGAAATGGCGCGACTCGCTCGGGTCGCATATCGGATTGTTTGGTTGAACCCGTTGAAGGCGTCTGATGGGTATGCGCCGTTGGCACGAGGGATGGCGGCAGCTTTGCCATATGTCGATGAGTTCATCGAAGGTCATTCCCTCGACTCGCTGGATCGCTTGTCGTCCATCCTTTCAAGCGATGGGGTCAGACCCGTACGATCAAGGGCCACGCAACAGGTCGAGGAGGTGCACCGATGAAGGAAATCATGGACGACATCGATCGTTGGCGCCGCGCTGGTCATCGGGTTGCACTTGCTCGGGTGGTTGATATCGAAGGCTCTGGTCCCCGGCTTCCAGGCGCATCGATGGCTGTCGCCGAAACTGGTGAAGTCGCCGGTTCTGTTTCCGGCGGTTGCGTCGAAGGAGCGGTGGTCTCTGAGGCACTCGACATCCTCTCAACAGGCGATCGTCGCGTGGTCACGTTTGGCTATAGCGATGATGAAGCATTTGCCGTGGGCCTCACCTGCGGCGGCACGATCCATCTCTTTATCGAACCGTTGGATTGGTAAGCGAGATGTCCGAGTCGATCTACGAACTTTGGCGTGCGGCGGTCAACGACCATCGTCCTGTCGCAATTGCGACAGTGATTGAGGGTGCAGGCATAGGAATGAAAATCATCGTCGGTGATGGAATCGTCGCCGTTGGCACTCTCGGCGATCCTGATCTTGATCGCGTGGTGATTCGCGACACCATCGGCGAACTTGCAGGTGGTCGAAGCGGTATCCGCCACTACGGTCCTCATGGCGAGGCCCGTGAAGATGCGGTCTCTGTCTTTATTGAATCGTTCGCGCCGCCACCGCACATGCTTATCTTCGGCGCAGTTGATTTCACTGGCGCGTTGGTGAAGGTCGCCAAAGTGATGGGATATCGCGTCACGGTCTGTGACGCTCGCGAAGTCTTCGCAACCAAGCGTCGTTTCCCTGCGGCCGATGAAGTGGTTGTCGACTGGCCTCATCGTCATCTTGAGAAAGTTGGTGATCGTTTAGGCCCTCGCGATGCGGTGTGTGTTCTCACCCACGACCACAAGTTTGATGTGCCAGCAATTCAAGCTGCTCTTGCAACTGAGGTTGGCTATCTCGGTGCGATGGGAAGTCGGCGGACCTGTGCGGAACGTCTCACCCGTTTGTCCGAAGCCGGTGCCGATATGGACGAAGTTACGGCGAGGCTCCACGCGCCGATCGGACTTGATCTTGGTGGACGTACGCCCGAAGAGACGGCTATCGCTATTTGTGCCGAAGTTATTGCGGCGAGAACCGGCCGCGTGAGCGCGTCGCTTAGCGATACGACCGGCAGTATCCACTAGCCACCGCACCTCGTTTGTGATCACCAGAATGGTGATCGGGCGTTAGGCCAAGCCGGATTCTTCGAGTGATCGTCGAACGAGAACGCGGGCCAAATGTTCGCGGTAGTCCGACGATGCGTTGATATCGCTCTGGGCTTCGGTTCCCTCGGTGGCCAGCGCTGCTGCGTCGGCGGCGCTGGCTCCGGACTTCACCGCGTCCATGACGGCAGTGGCGAGGAGAGGAGTAGATCCCATGTTGACGAGCGCCACGCCCGTTGAGCCGTTGGCTCGAACTGTTGCGACACCAACGATGGCCCAGTCCTGCGCGCGACGGTTGAACTTCTGGAACGACCACCCTTGTGCATCAAGTTTCGGGATGCGGATCTCGGTGAGGAGTTCATCAGGAGCGAGCGCTGATTCAAGAAAGCCGGTGAAAAAGTCGGCGGAAGCAATTTCGCGAGATCCGTTGGGGCCTGTAGCGAGAAGCGTTCCGCCCATAGCCATGATCACCGCAGGAAGGTCCGATGCGGGATCGGCATGGGCGAGGGATCCGCCGAGCGTGCCGCGGTGACGAACCTGAGGGTCGCCAACGTGTCCGGCAGCATGTGAAAGCAGCGGCGCTGCCGAAGCGAGAAGGGTGCTGATTTCGAGATCGCGATGACGGGTGAGTGCACCAATGGCGATGTAGTCGCCGGCATCGTTGATGTAACGAAGATCGTCGAGACGACCAACATCGACCAGAACGGAAGGTGTGGCAAGGCGCAGCTTCATGAGGGGCAGTAGCGAATGGCCACCAGCGAGAAGCTTCGCTTCGTCGCCATGCTCGGCGAGAGCGGCGAGCGCTGCATCGACAGAATCGGCTCTCAGATAATCGAACGATGCGGGGATCACTTGGTTGCCCCATTCGATTCTGCGGCACATGCAAGAACGGACTTCACAATGTTGTGGTACCCGGTACAACGACACAGGTTGCCTTCAAGTCCGATGCGAACTTCGGTTTCGGAAGGATTGGGGTTCTCGTCAAGAAGTGACACCGCTGCCATGACCATGCCCGGAGTGCAGTACCCGCACTGAAGGCCATGGTTCTCTTGGAAGCACCGCTGCATGGGGTGCAGAGTGTCGCCGTCGGCGAGTCCTTCGATGGTGGTGACTGACAAGCCATCGGCCTGAGCGGCGAGCATCGTGCACGATTTCGCCGACTGACCGTCGACATGAATGGTGCATGCACCACATGAAGACGTGTCGCAGCCGACGTTGGTGCCCGTGAGGCCCAACTCATCGCGGAGGAAATGCACGAGAAGCGTGCGAGGTTCGACGTCGCCGGACCGTTCGACGCCATTGACCGTCACCGTGATCTGCATGTTCCCCCTCGGTGCCAACCCGCCGGAAGTGCACCGGCGAATGGGTTGCAGACTAGCCGAGCAATGGGAACAACTCCGCTCCGTGGATGCTTGACTGTGCGAGTGCGCATCCCCAATCCGCAGGTCGCAGTGGTCTTGGCGGCTGGCTCCTCTTCGCGTTTTGCGGCCGGCGCAAAGCAGTTCGCACTCGTCGGGGGCAGCACCCTCGTGGCGATCGCAGCACAAGCCGCGCTTGATGCTGGATGTTTCGCGTCGGTGATCGTGGTGGCGGGAGCGGTTTCTCTCGATGGCAGGGTTCCCGAAGGTGTCAGCATCGTTGAGAACCCGGACTGGGCGTCAGGGCAGGCAAGTTCGTTGCAGGTGGCTCTGAAGGCGGCGCAGGTTGCGGGTGCCGAGGCCATTGTCGTTGGCTTGGCCGACCAGCCTGGAGTCACCACCGAAGCCTGGCGACAGGTCTCCCAGGCGGAGACGGATCTGCCGATCGTGGTGGCGACCTACGACGGGGCGCGTGGAAATCCCGTGCGACTCAATGCAGAGATCTGGCCGGAGCTACCGCAAGCCGGTGATGAAGGCGCTCGGGTGCTGTTGCGAAGAAGGCCCGACCTCGTGGCAGCGGTAGCCTGCCAAGGCGACGCGTCGGACGTCGACACCGTGGAGGATCTCGACCGATGGAACTGATCAACACCTTCGAAGTGAGCGTGCCGATTGACACGGCGTGGAAGGTGCTGACCGATGTTGAGCGCATTGCTCCATGTCTGCCCGGCGCACAACTTCAGGAAATCGAAGGCGACGAATACCGCGGAATCGTGAAGGTCAAGGTTGGGCCGATCCAGGCGCAGTACAAGGGCAAGGCCGTGTTCATCGAACGAGATGACGTGAACTTCAAAGCGGTCCTTGATGGATCCGGTCGCGACACCCGCGGGCAAGGTAACGCCAGCGCGATCATCACGGCTCAACTCCAACCTGCTGGCGAAGGTACGCAGGTAACGGTGACGACTGATCTCACCGTGACTGGCAAGGTCGCACAGTTCGGCCGTGGTGTCTTGGCTGATGTCAGCGCCAAGTTGCTCACACAATTTGTCGACAACCTTGAACAGACCGTTCTTGTTGACGATGCAATCACCGCACCGCCTGCTGAAGCGCCTGCGACTGCTCCGGGGGAGACCGAAGCGGTGGCAGAAACTCCGGCAGAAGCTACGGCAGAAGCTACGGCGCAAACGGTGGCCGACGAGGCCCCCACGATTCGCAAGATCAATCAGCCTGAACCGGAAGCAATCAATTTGCTTGAGCAAGCGGGTTCGCCGGTGCTCAAGCGTGCCGTTCCGGTGTTGGGCGTCGCAATCGGTGCGCTCATTGTGTATGGACTCGTTCGCCGTCGTCGCCGGAAGTGACCGCAGTGACTGACGAGCGGGCCCGGGTTGCCGAGCTGCTCGGTCGTGCCCCGATGGGCGAGTTTGAAGTTGTCGTTCGCCGAAGCAATGGAGATCCGGCGGTGTTGCGGAACGCGCCCATCCTTCCCGATGGCACCCCAATGCCCACGCTCTATTGGCTGTGCGACCCCGCTGTGCGCTCGGCGATAGGAACGATCGAGTCCGACGGTGGCGTTCGCGATGCCGAGGCCCAACTCGGGCCCGAAGCGATTGCCGCCGCGCATGCTGACTACGCAGCCGAACGCGACAAAGCGATGCCTGCCGACCACTCTGGACCTTCTCCTTACGGCGGTGTTGGAGGAACGCGCGAGGGACTCAAGTGTTTGCACGCTCATTACGCGCACTGGCTCGCTGGCGGCGATGATCCAGTAGGTGAGTGGACTAACGAACGACTTATTGAACGCGGGCTGCTTCCCGTCGACGCTCCGAAACGGGTACAACGATGACTGCACCAGTTGCGGCAATCGATTGTGGAACGAATTCAGTTCGTCTACTCATCACCGCTGACGGTCGAACGCAGATAGAACGCTTGATGCGCATCACTCGCCTTGGTCAGGGAGTTGATGCAACCGGTCGACTCGATCCTGAAGCGATTGAGCGAACGCTTGCTGTTTTGCGTGAATACCGCGAAGTCATTGATCGCCACGGTGTGCAGCGCGTGCGTATGGCGGCAACTTCAGCATCTCGAGACGCGTCCAACCGCGACGAATTCTTCAACGCGGCCAAGGAGATTCTGGGTGTGATGCCTGAAGTGATTTCCGGCGAGGAGGAAGGCCGACTTTCCTTCCTTGGTGCCACCGCTGATCTCGACCCAGCACTCGGGCCATTCCTTGTTTGCGACATTGGCGGCGGATCTACCGAGTTTGTTTTCGGAACGACCGAGGCGGAATCGACGATTTCGGTTGACATGGGTTGCGTGAGAATGACTGAAGCCTGGCTTCATCATGACCCGCCCACCGCCGAAGAACTATCACAAGCATTGTCCGTCATCGACATTCACCTTGATGATGTTCTGCGAGAAATCCCCAACCTTGGCGACGCGCAAACATTCGTAGGTCTTGCAGGGACAGTGAGCAACACGGCGTCGGTGGAACTTGGATTGGTCGAGTACGACCGAGAGCAAATCCACCATCTCGTACTCACGCGTCCTGCAGTTGAGGATGTATTTCGTACGCTGGCTACCGAATCAATCGAACAGCGCAAGGAAAATCCTGGACTTGAAGAACAGAGGGCCGACGTCATAGTCGGCGGACTGTGCGTTCTTGTGGCGACAATGCGGCGCTTTGGGCTTTCTGAATGTCTGGTTTCGGAGTCGGACATTCTTGATGGCCTAGCGATGTCGCTTCTCGCCAATGTCTGAGATCTGAACGACCGCGGGTCGTGGCGTGGACTGATCTGGACTGTGGGCAGGTCGCTAGGATCGCCCTTGTGACCACCTTGTTCGGACGTCGTGTACTTCTTCGTCCACTCGTGGCGACAGACTTCCCTGCGTGGCGCGAAGTTCGCCGCCGAAATAGTGAGTGGCTCACTAAATGGGAGCCAACTCGTCCGCCAGGTGCACCCGACGTCATTGAAGACCGCGAAGCATTCACAATTCGATGCAGTGCACGCCAACGCGAACGTCAACTGGGTTCCGGGTACGGCTTCGGAATCTTCGTCGACGGCGAATTTTCTGGAGAGATCAATCTGTCGTCGGTGCAGCGGGGGCCATTCCAGAGCGCAAGCATTGGCTACTGGATTGATGAAGCGCGAGCGGGACATGGCTATACGCCGGAGGCTGTTGTTGTCCTCGCGAAGTACTGCTTCGACGATCTCCACTTGCACCGACTCGAAATTGCGATCGTTCCTCGAAACAGTGCAAGCCGTCGTGTTGTTGAGAAGTTGCAACTTCGCGAAGAGGGCCTTGCCAAAGGGTTCCTCGAGATTGACGGAAACTGGGAAGACCACGTTCGTTACGGAATCACCTTCGAAGAGTGGTTGGAACATGGGCCGGCGCTCTGCGAAGCGTGGCTCTCGTGACCGACTCTGCGATTGGGAAAGCCGCGCCGGCTCCAGACGGGGCGTTCGTCGCATTTCGGTACCGGAATTTCCGGTACATGTGGAGTGCATCGTTACTGTCAAGTAGCGGATCGTGGCTGCAGATGGTTGCAGTTCCGTATGTGATCTACACGATTACCGGGAGTGGAGCATGGCTTGGCTTTGCCGGTTTCCTTGGCTACGCGCCGATGGTGATTACAGGACCATATGCCGGCTCGGTTGCTGATCGTTTCGATAGGCGCAAAGTGTTGATCATCGGCGGTGTGATTCAGGCGGCCATCACGTTCGTGCTCTGGATCGTGTGGGTGGAAGGTGTCCGAAATATCGGATTCTTTCTGGTGATCCTGACGCTTGGGGCGTTTGCAGGTGGATTCACCGTCGCTGCGTGGCAGTCGTTCGTAACTGAACTCGTTCCTCGAGAACACTTACTGAATGCCGTCACGTTGAATTCAGCGCAATTCAATGCAGCTCGGGCGTTTGGTCCAGCGCTTGGTGGCGTGGTGCTTGCAACACTCGGAGTGAGTTGGTGTTTCTTTATCAACGCGATGTCATTCCTCGCCATGGTTGGCGGACTGCTCTTAGTTTCGGTGCCACCGCTTGTGCGTGCGGTCAAAGTCGGGAAGCCCCGACCAATTGCTGAGATGCGCGATGCCATGCGTTACGTGCGCACGGTGCCGGGAATTGTCACGTGCCTCATTGTGGTGTTCTCGCTCGGAATGCTCGGCGGTCCGTTGTTTAACTTGCTCGTCGTTTTCGCGACCGACGTGTACAAAATCGGTGACGGTGCTTACGGCATGCTCGCCGGATGTTTGGGTGCCGGAGCAATCATCGTTGCGCCGATCGTCGCAGGTCGCGGCGGAAGGGCGAGTCGCAGTCGAGTGCTCACAATCGCAATGGTCGCCTACGGCACTGCGCTAGTCGCCCTTGGCGCCGCACCAGTTGTGCTTGTCGGTGCGGCGGCTCTGCTCGTCGCTGGTGCCGGGTATCTCGGAATCACCGCCAGCCTCAACACCACGGTTCAGTTGCAGGTGAAAGAAGAAATGCGCGGCCGCACAATGGCGCTCTATCTCATGGTGCTTACTGCTGCGGTTCCGTTTGGCGCCCTCGTCCAAGGTTGGCTTGTCGACATCATCGGCGTGCAAAAAACTGTCGCAGGTGCCGGCGCGTTGTTCTTGACAGTTTTTGTTGTACTGCGCTTCATCCTTAACCGGCTGTCAACGATGGATGCTGTTGATCACGTGTTCGGTGCTGAGGATGCTCTTCATATTGCCGAGGCGGAAGCAACCGAGGCGGCAATCGATCCGCTCTGAGTTCATTTGATAAAGGTCAGTCGTCGTCGAAACGCTCGGTGTCCTGGTCGAGTTCGCCGAGATGAGCTTTGCCTTGAACGCAGGTGCTGCGAATTGGACACCAGCGGCATCCCCAACTTGGTCGAATGACGGGTGCACGGGTGCCAACGGAGAGTTCGTGCAATTTGCGTATGCCATCGGCGGTGCGGGCGACCGCAGAATGCAGGACTCCTTCGGTGATGTTCTCGGCCTGGGCGACGCCGGCATCGAGGTAGTAGGAGGCAGCAAGACGAGGCGGCGTTCCGATTCGCAGAGTTTCAAGGAGTGCATAGAGGCGCAGGTCGTCAATGTGCGTTGGTGACATGGAGCCAGTCTTGAAATCGATGATGACCTTGCCAGCGGTGAGACCGTCGGCGCGTCCAAGGGTGAGGTCTGATCGACCGGAAATCACGATGCGGTGCTCAAGAACTTCGAGGCGCATTCGGGCTTCGGTGACTGGAGCCCAACCTGGTTTGATCGGCGGAAAGCATTCAAGAAAGGTGGCGACGCGTTCGTTGGCGAAGGCGCGAACCTCGGCCCGGTCGACCTCAGAACAGGTGGCCAGCCAACCGGAAATGGAGTCATCGGCTCGCTCAAGGCGGTCCATTGCTTCGTCGACAAGTTCGAGCGGAACTGGTCGACGGCGCTGATGCATCGAGAGCTCGATGGCTTTGTGGGCGATCGTTCCTCGGGCGAGCGGAGGACTCCACTCGAAAGGCGTTTCTTTTTCGGCCAAGTGGCGAAGTTCGCAACCATGGACCATTGCCAAGTCGTGCTTGTTGACGAAGAGGGCAGCCTCGGGACTGATCTCATTTGCAATGTCAGCTAGCGCATCTTCGAGGTCGGCACGAAGCGTGGCCTTGAGTGTGGCCGGAAACGTGGGACGGTCCTCGGGGGCTGCGCCGAGGAGGTCAAGCACTTCTTGTTGTGCTGGGTTCAGCGGAGTCTCGGCGTCAGTCATTGCGCTGCATCGTACGGACCGGTTCGGACACCGCTAGGGACTGTCACAGGTCTCCGGCACACTCGCGGCCATGGAAGCTTCCTCGCTGCGCTTCGCAGCCGCCGCCCGAACTCTTGGTGAGGTGGCGCGCGCCGCGGGGCTCATCGTGCCGGGGTTCCGCAGTCCTCCTCGGATTGATGGTGTCGATCGCACGATCAAGCGCCAGGTCGATGGCGTCGGGGTCGAGTCAGTTACCGTGTCGGTGCGTCTAAAGGGTCGCCCGTGGGTCTCGGTACTGGCCGACATGATCGACGGCGTACTTGTCGCCAATGATCTGAGTGGACCAACGGCGGGTGCAGCCCGAACCGTCATGTGGGCAGCAGTCGAGGCCGATGTCATGCGCGGGAGCGAACTGCAGGAGTCCTCACTGCGGGCTCAGCGGCGCTCGGGGCGATCTGCAGCCGGCCACGCCGCTCGCAGGGCCCCGCAGCCTGCAGGACACCCGCAGACACGGGTGGCGTAGTCCTTGCGGCTGAGCTCCACTTAATGGGGCGGTACCGTTGTCAGATTCCAGCCCGGATGGCGGAATTGGCAGACGCAGGGGGCTTAAACCCCCCGGCCTTTCGGGGCTTGTGGGTTCAAATCCCACTCCGGGCACCAGGCGACCAACGATCGCGAAGACGATGTGCGGCCAACTTGGGTCGCCGGTCGCGGGTGAAGACGCCCTTCTTGTTGCCTTCGACCCGAACGAACGATGCCGTCGTCGCGAAATCAGCGAAGTTCCACACGTGCTCGCCAACGATTTCATCGATTCGGTCGAACACCGCGTGATAGCGATCGAGGAGCTCGGCCTGAAATTCTTCGCTCCAGGGAGCAGCATCGATGCTGTGGAGCCCAGCGATCGTGTCAGCGCCGTACTCGGTGATGAGAATCGGCTTGTTGTGGAGCGATGCCCATTGTCGAAGCTCGGCCTCGAGATTTCGTTCGGCGGCATCGAGATCGCCGTGGTCGACATACCAGCCGAAGTACCGATTGATCATCACCACATCGGCGAGCGGGGTGAGCTTGCAGCGGTCGGCGGGCGCAAGCATTACGTTGACGAATCCGACGGGTCTGGTCGGGTCTGCGGCTCGGGCTGCGGCAAATGCCGGTTCGAAATAGGCAACCGATGCATCGGTATCGGATTCTGGTTCGTTGGCGATTGACCACATCACAACTGATGGATGGTTGCGATCGCGAGCAATGAGTTCGCCAATTTGTTGAACGAGTGCCGACTGCGATTCGGCACCGACTGGTCCGTCGCCGAAGGTCGACGACGCAGGCAGACCCATGAGGCCTCCGGCCACGCCGAGATTGAGTCCTACTGCGGCGGTCTCGTCGATGACAACGATTCCGAGACGGTCTGCGTAGTCGAGCACTTCTTCGGCGTAGGGGTAGTGTGAGGTTCGGAGAGAATTCGCGCCGATCCATTCCAGCAGCGCGAAATCGTGGACCATGTTTGCGTCGTCGTGACCTTTCCCGCGCACGAGATGGTCCTCATGCATGCCGAAACCTTTGAAATAAAACGGTTTGCCGTTGATGAGGAATTGTGAACCCCGAACTTCAACTGTTCGGATGCCGACGGGAAGCGTGTAGCTGTCTCGTACTTGCGATCCTTCAACGAGTTGGACCGTGAGGTCGTAGAGATTGCCTTGGCCGGGAGCCCAAAATTGTGCATAGATGACGCAAAGCGTTGACGAGTTGCCCTCTGATTGCGCGACGAGTTGGCCGTCGGAATCGTGAAGGAGGAGAACAACATCTCCAGCACCAACTGTGGACACGTCGCACGTGATGAACCCGTCACGTCCGTCGATGTCGGTCGTGACGCGGATGTCGTCAATGAAAGCGCGCGGAGTTGTGTGCAGCCATACTGATCGGTGAAGACCGGCGTAGTTGAAAAAGTCATGAAACGTTTTGAGTCGACGCCCATTGGGGGTTTCTTCGACGACGCCAGGAGGGATCGTTGCCCACGAGAGTTCGTTATTCACGCACACAGTGAGCCGGGCACTCGTTCCGGGTTCGAGGATCTCGGTGAGATCGGCTTCGAACGGCAAGTACCCGCCTTCATGTTCAATGACAAGTGTGTCGTCAATCCAAACTGTCGCTCGGTGAGTCGCTGCATCGAAGCGCAACAGCATTCGCTGATCTGTCCAACCGAACGGGACGACAATTGTTCGTTGATACCAAACGTCGCCGACATGGTTACGGAGATCATTCTGTGCGAGCACGTCGTTAAAGCTCGACGGAACTGGCAGCAGGACCGCATCCGGCAAGGGGGCGGACCACCAGTGTTCTGTATGACCAATGCTGAGAGGGTCGTGCGTGAACGACCACAGTCCGTCGAGACGACGGGCGTCTCGTGTTGCGGAGTTTTGGGGACGAAGCATGCGCAAGTATTCCCTGCTGAAGAAGTGCTGTGCAGGAATTAGTTCTGTGTTTGCGGTTCCGCTTTGGTCGACGCGCGTTTTGGAAGCAGGGTCACGAGGGCACACAGGAAAGCCGCTGCAGCAAGAGCGCTCACGGGGTAGGACGCCGCGCCCCACAGGTTTGAGGGGTAGTCGACGATCCTCTTGCCGAGAACAACGAGCACACCGGCCGCGCTCATCGAGAGGAAGGCAATCGGTGCCAGCAACGAGCGTCGGTGGTTTCGCAGCCACCAGACCGGTAGAAGAAGCACAGCTCCGATGCCGGTGCACCACACAGCGCCGATAGCAACTACGGAGACAAGAAGCGCTTTCGTAGGCTGTCCTTCGTTGAGCGCTTGAAGGTGACGCTTCTTTCGGTCAGGCCACAGTGCCATGACGAAGACTGCAAGCAACGTGAACAAACCGAAAATGGTCCCGAGTTTGAAGATGCGGTCAGGTGCAAAACGCAGATCCACCGTGCCGCCATCACCCTCGGGCACGATGAATGCCTGGCGCCAGCCATCAATCTTGAGCGAAGTGAGTTTGGTTCCATTGAGAGTTGCTTCCCAACCTTCGTTGAAGGCTTCGTTGACGACGAGAAGTCCTTCGGCGCCGGATGCAACGGTGACGGTGCGATCGTTGGTTCCCCAATTGGTGACGGCGAATGATCGAGGAGTTTCGGCCGGTGGTCCCATCGTGGGTGAATTGCCAAGAACGAGTTGATTGATCGTGGCGAGTGACGTTCCGCTTGAGGTGTTGAGCAGTGTGGCGCCAGCGCTCAGATCTCGTCGGTCGTCGCCGCATGGTGAGAGATTGAATGCGGTGCCATCAATGAGTGCACCTGCCGTGGTGGCAATGGAATACGAAACCGATGTCGAACCGATGGCGACGTTTGGTCCAGCAGCGCAGTCTGCAACGTACGGAGCCGAGCGATTGACAGGCCCGGGGTAGAGATCGGTAAGCGACGAACTATCGATCGATCCGAACCCGATCACTCGTGAAGAGGTTTTGTCCTCGATTGGAATGGGCGCGTAATTGATGCGAATGCTGAGTGAGTCAGTCGTAACTGGCTCGAACGCGACTGTGCCGTCGGCCGCCACAGCGGCGCTGCGAGCATCGTTTCCGGCGTAGACGACGACGTTTTGGGGCATTGCTTCATCTGCACCTCGAACAAGAGCAAGCGACGAAACTGTTCTCGGCTCGTTCCATTTCATATCGATAAGTGCGCTGCCGCCGGCCTCGGTGATGTCGTTTCCGCTGCGCCAATGGGTGGTGCTGTCCCGATCAACAAGGTTGCGAGGGCCAGCTTTAGGGTTTTCTCCCCAGGTCGAGTCTGAGGTGATTGAAAAGTTTGGTGTGGTGCCGAGCCAGCGGAGAAGTTGCTGTCCCTTCGTCGCTGAAGCAGTAGCAAGGAGTTTGAACTCACCATTTTTTGGAATCGTGAATTCGCGTGAGATCTGTGACTCAGAGTTGAGCGAAACGAGCGGCGACGTTGCGTCACGGTTTCGGGTGAACACCCACGCTGGGTCTGGTGTGCCCGGAGTGGAGAACTCACTCGTGAGTTGGCTGGGAAGAACGAGTCGAGGAGTGACCGGCGTTCCGGGAAGCGTGAGTTCGCGGATCCCAATCACATCGTCGAGGGCAAAGTAGGAACTGCGGGAGAGAGAAACCTTTGCTGTTTTTGTGACGCCTGGAACGACGTTGAGCGCTTGCTTCGCTTCTATTGGGAGAAGTGTGGTTGTCGCGTCGCCTGCGTCGGTGCGGACGGTGACGTCTATGGGTGACAATGTTGCGTACGGGCCGATGTACAGCGCGATTTCAAGTTGACTCAGCAATGTCGGCGTTGTGAATTGCGCCTCGACAAACGGATCGATTGGTCCCCATGCATCGAAGCCGTCTACTTCGATCCGGCGAGGGACCCACCAACTCTTTACATCGCCGTCGAGAATTGTTGCAGGGTCATGAGCGGGAATATTTGCTACGAACATTCCCGGGCCAACGCTTGATGCAGTGACCGATGCAAAACCGTCGAGCTTCTGATAGGTCCGACTTTCTGGGACTTGTTCGGCGGGAACAATGTCGTCGATCGAACTGTGGATGTAACTCTTGTTGTTGCGATTGAGTCCGTAGTCGATCGTCGATGCTTGGTTGCCATCGGTGACGATCCATTGGGAAACAAGCAAGGGTGACGGAATCCGATCGCGGGTGAGGAGGTAGGGACGATCGCCGAAGATGGACGTGGGCACGGAAAGTGTCGATGCGATATCTCCGCTCAACCACGTGGTTGAGGATGCCGCGTAGGTCGTTGCAACAGTGCCTCCGGGCACCGAGTAGATGTCCACTTGTTGAAGGTCGCCGAAGCCGTAGGCGCGATCGCCGAATGCGGCACTGAGCGTAAATCCACTAGCGACCATTGCGTTTCGAACCGTCTCAGGCGGTGGAGCGTCGTAGGGTTCTGAACGTTGATCGTTTGGAACAACAACCGAGGTGAATCCGCCCCGTTGGAGATAGCCCAGAAGCCCCGTATCGCCGCCGCGCTCGATCGCCGATTCGGTGGCATCGAGGTACTCGAGGATGTCGAGACCGCTGAGCGGCGCCTGACTACGTGTTGCCCAGGTGACATTCGATTCCCACTGGATGGGAATCTGCGCAGTGAAGCCCCAATCAAAATCAGCATCGGGAATTCCCGGGAGAACCAGCGTGCGGCCGGGTGAATTCTCTGACAGCCATTCGTTGGCTTCGACCCACGCTGCGGGGATTTCAGCGGCACCAGGACCTCGCGTGAGAGAGTTTCGCCAAAGTGGCCACGACGCGCACGCAAGAACGACGATGGCGACCGCGGCGACAGCCTGCTTCGCAATCTGGCGATTCTTTACAAGATTGCTCTCCAGTACCGCGGCGAGGAGATGCGCGATTCCAAACGCAAGTGGAAGCGCAATGAGTGGCTGGAATTTATAGACATTTCGAAACGCGTTAAGCGCTCCATCGAGCAATGTCTGATACTGCGTGGTTGCTGGATTCCCGAAGAGGCCTCCGAAGCCGCCACCAACTGCAGCGACGCCGAGTAAGAGACTCGTGACGAGGAACGTTCGCTCGGGGAGTCGACGCCTCGCCAAACCTGCGAGACCAGCCGCGGCGACAACGGCCGTCGCGAGGATTGGTACCGACCGAAGGGAAAGTGCGAATCCACCGGGGTTGGTATCGCCAGGCAATCGTGAAACCCAGTCAGCGGTACCGCGAAGAACTTCGAACGGCGAGGTTGGTCCCGTTGTTGTTCTGACCGACTCGGTGTAGCGCAGTACATCGGGTCCATATTTTGCGAGGAAGTAGAGGCCGACGAACCACCACAGGATGGCCAATGGAACGGTGAGAGCCCACCAGCGCAGCAGGCTTGCTCGACGCGGTCCTCGGGTTCGTGTGAGGAGGTAGACGATTGGAACCGGGAGAACGGCGATGGTCACCGCCGCATTGGCACCGCCAATAAGGGCAATCGCCAGCGCTGATTGCGCAGCGGCCTTGCGTGTGGAACCAGTTTTCGATGCACGAACGAGTGGCAGCACTACCAAAGGTAGGAATGCCGCTCCCATAGCGAAGGGCGATTGCCATCCGACTCGAGAGAGGATGACGGGGGAAATGGCATAGGCAAATCCCGCAGCGATACGTGTTGATGGCCTCCCTATCTTGAATGCGTCAGCGAGACGTACGAATCCCCACAGCGCGAGCGCAATGAAGAAATAAATGAAAAGTCGTTCACTGATCCATGCCGGGACGTGCAGTGCTTTGGCGATGCCAAACCAGAGATCAAATGGAAACCAATAACCGTTCTGCTGAAATTGGACGGCACCCATGTCCCAATAGGGATTCCATAAGTCGATTCCTCGTCCGATCATCGTGAATGGATCAAGGACTCGATCAAGGCGTGTCAGGTAGACAATTTCGCCAAATCGCTGGGCGAATGCTCCAAACAGGACGGGCAAGGTCGCAAGCACGATCCACTTTGAGGGCGTGACTGATTCAGTCAACGTTGGCTCTTCAAAGACTTCTGGAGCCGAGGTCAAAGCGGTCATCGGGTCTTCACTTGGAACTTGGTCATTGTTCGCGAACCGTCGTATGAAGTATGGCCTCGAACATGTCGACCGCTCGATCCCACGTAAACGTCGCAGCGCGCAGACGTGCCGCATCGGCCATTTTTGTGCGTCGAATCGGTTCGGATGCGAGTGAGATCCACTTCTCGATGAATTCGTTCTCGTTCGATGCGAGCATGCCGGAGACGCCGTTGTCGACAGAATCTCGAACGCCGGCAACATCAAAGGCGAGAGTTGGGACCGATGCCGCTGCGGCTTCCATCACCACGGTGCCCCAGCCTTCATGATGCGCTGGATGAATCAGCACCCAAGCCTGCGAAAGTTCGTAGCGTTTGCGTTCCTCGTCCACCCAGCCTGTGAACTCGACGTTTGGGCCGGCAATTGCTCGGAGGTTGTCGAGTTCTGGACCATCGCCAACAACGACGAGTGTCCCGCCGGTGACTGGTCGCACCGAGTCCCACATTTTGAGGGCGAGTTCGACCCGTTTATGAGGGACAAGCCGGCTGAGGACGATGAAACGTGGTTCGGCCGATGGAGCAGGTTCGAGTGGGTCGAAATCAAGTCCCATCTCGATGGTCGTGATGTGGCTGGGTACGACACCGAGGTCGGCCAGCCCTTTGGTCGTAGACGGGGAGACGGTAACGAAGGGTGCGCGCCGGTAGACAAGCGGCATCAACCGTCCTTCGAGCCAACGTCCGACAGCGGCAACTGGTTCGGGAAACTGCATGCGCCATTGCTCGGTATGAATGTGGTGAACCAAGCCGATGACAGGTTTGCGTTGCCACAGGGGTGAGAAATAGGGAATTCCGTTTTCAACGTCGATGACAACATCGACTCCATGGCGACGGCGAAAAAACGAAAATGGTGCACGTAAATATTGCGAGTAGTTGCCACCGATTCGTGAGCTTCGGTAGGGGTGCGTGCCCGATGGGCCGCCATGAAGGAGTTCGACATGGTGACCGCGCTCGGTAAGTCTCGACGCGAGTTGATCAACAACGACTTCGGAGCCACCAGCTTGCGAGTGGGCCGTATCGCGCCACGCGAGAAAAACAATTCGCATGTGTCAGTCGAATCTCTCTCGGTCGTTCACGTTGGAAATCGGTGTTGGAACTGAAAGCCTGCTCCGAGAGGCTAGGCCCCGAACGCGAGCCTGACGGGTGCGGAAGCGAATGGGAACGAGATCGATTGCGGTGCGAAGCGAATCTCGGATGGGTCGGACTGCAGAATGGTCACTAGCCACCCAAGTGACAGGCAATTCGTCGATGGAATAGCCGAGGGCGATACCGATTCGCAGGATTTCGGGATCAAACGCGAACCGGTTGCTTTCGGAAAGTGAGAAAAGGAGGCGAGCGACGTCGCCGCGGAATGCCTTAAAGCCGCACTGAGAATCATGAATATTGAGTCCGGTCGACAGGCGCATGAGTTGGTTGAAGGTTCGACCCATGAGCGTTCGCAGGGCATTCGATCGCTTCACAACCGAACCCGGGACACTTCGGGAGCCAATCACGATGTCGAAGTGGTCAAGTCGCTCAAGAAAATCATCGACCTCGTCCAGCGATGTGGACAGATCAGCATCCATAAAGAGCACAACATCAGATGTTGTACGCGCGACTCCTGCTCGCAACGCAGCGCCTTTGCCTAAATTCTTCGGAAGTCGAATGACCTCAAAGCGGTGGTCGCCGTGAGTCAAATGTTGTGCGAGTCCAGCCGAGTCGTCATCACTTCCATCGTCAACAAGGAAGAATTCGGTATCGACATCGGGGAATCGACGCACGAGTTCTTGCAACGTGCCCGGAATGGCCCTTGTCTCGTTGAACATCGGGATGACAACGCTGATCTGAGCCCCCACTTGGACGAGTCTAAGTGATTTGGCTTACCTAGATAGGGGGGGAGGGGGGGGGCTTAGTCAGCGAAGGGTGGAGAAATCGATTCACCTTGTGAAATTTCTGCTCCGACTAACTGAAGGGGCGTGCAGTGAGCAGGATCGAGTGGTGGACCACATTGAATCGGTCTGTCTCAACCACCTGAAATTGCTTGGCGATTGCTGTTTCCAACTGATCAGACGTGCGTGGGTAATGCCCGGCATCGAGTTTCCAGAAGACTCGCGAGAACCAGCGACGCTTTCGCCAGACGCCGTCAAGGAAGATGAACGAACCGCCGGGCTTCAGGACTCGGTTCGCTTCGACCAGCGAAACCGGCCAAGTGGACTCATCGAGATGGTGAGAGACGCATTGCATCAAAACGACGTCGGCGCTGTTGTCGGGGAGTGGGAGCGCTGCTGCATCGCCCACCAAACGTTCGATGTGCTTGTCGGTCGCTTCAACTTCGAGGACTCGCGCGTCGGGGTCGATGCTGTAATAGGTCCACTCCGCTGGCCACATCGCTCGACTCCGAGCGGTGCCACCACCAATGTCGACAACGGTACCGACCGGAGCATCGGCAAAGGTTCTTGCTGCGACCGGGTTCAGGTGAGCTTCAAGGCGACTGCGGCCTAATAGCCGTGTTTGAAATTCATTAATTGTGGGATGCGAGACAACTCGTCCAATGGCATCGCGAAACGACATTCGGCGAGGTTACCGGCGCTGGTCCACTACATTCGGTCGCACATCCACTCATGTGGATGCACGACGACTCGGGGCACGTTTCACCATGGGAGATCAGGCAAGCGACTACCGGCGAGGATTGCCCACGAGAGTGCTCTCGGTTGCGACATCGGTTGTTCCGAAGTCGGTATTTCATCCCGTAGTAGCTCGCTTACATCTGCGTGCAGAGCCGGAGATGCGCGGAATTATTGAGCGTTGTGATCCAACCGGAACGGCGATCGATGTCGGTACCTGGTATGGGCCGTGGACCTATTGGTTGTCGAAGCGGGTTCGCGACGTGCAGTCGTTTGAACCGAATCCGAAAGTGGCGGCTGTTCTTCGACGTGGCGTTGCTTCGAATGTGACCGTTCATGAATGTGCGGTTTCTGATGTCGAAGGAACTGCAGAACTCGTGCTTCAAGATCTCAGTGTTGGCTCTGAGGGAACGGCAACGATCGTTCCCGGAGTTGAAGGTGCGGGTTCGCACTCGGTTCGAACAACGCGGATTGATGACATGGGATTCACCGATGTGCGATTCATCAAGATTGACGTCGAAGGACACGAACGTGCAGTCCTCAAGGGAGCGCTCAAGACAATCGGACGAGATCATCCGGTTCTCTTCGTTGAACTCGAAGAACGAATGACTGATATCGACGACACGATCGCGATGATGGCCGAAATTGGTTATGAAGCTCGCTTTGTCATGAATGACGTTTGGACGTCGTCATCATCAATGGACCTTGCCGCATGGCAACGTGACTTCACTCGAACCCACGAAACGCAGAGCTACCTGCAGACTGTCATTAAGGGAAATGGATACGTGAACGACGTTGCGTTTGTTCATCCCGAAAGCACCTGGTCGCCCTGGGACTGAACAAATCGGTTCGCTGCGCAACTACTAGTTGATCAGCGGATCGCGTGGAAGTCCGAGGATGCGCTCACCAATCTGGTTGCGCTTGATTTCAGAGGTTCCACCGGCGATTGCGAGCGCCCGGTGCATGAGCTGCAGTGTGCCGCCCATGAACCCTTCGTCCTCGATGTACACGCCGACGGGGCCGGCGAGTTCGAAAAGGATTGCTGCCGCTTCTTCTGCATTTTCAGAAAGAAGCAGCTTTGTGACGGCACCTTCAGGTCCTGGTTCGCCACCTGCGACGGCGCGCTGTGCACTGCGGACGTTCAGCGTTTCGGCAGCCTGTGATCGTGCGGTGGCTCGACCGATTCGGCCTGCTCCGCCAGCGAGGCGTTCTGGGTTCGCATCGAACGGCGCAAGGAATGAGGACGGAGGAATGACCATTGCTCCGTCGCCGCTACCAATGCTCACGCTCTCATTGCCAAGCGTGCCGCGAGCGACTGTCCAGCCTCCGTCGACAGGTCCGACAACGTCGTCATCGGGTACGAAGACATCGTTGAAGAACACCTCGTTGAATTCGGCGCCGCCGTTGACCATGCGCAGCGGACGAATCTCAACGCCCTCGGCGTGCATGTCAACGACCATGCAGGTGATGCCTTGGTGCTTGGGGAGGTCAGGGTTGGTGCGGACGGTAATGAGGCCAAACGACGCAAGGTGCGCACCGGTTGTCCAAACCTTCTGGCCATTAATGAGCCAACCGCCATCAACGCGGGTTGCCTTGGTCTTGACGCCTGCAGCGTCGGAACCAGCATCGGGCTCGCTAAACAACTGGCACCAGATCAGTTCCTGGTTGAGTGCAGGCATGATCCAACGTGCCAGCTGATCCTCGGTCGAGTGCTGGGTGAGAGTGAGGATGACCCAACCGGTGATCTGGTAGCTCGGACGCTTCACGCCTGCGCGATTGAACTCTTCTTCAATGACGAGCTGCTCGACAGCGCTGGCTGCGCGACCCCATGGTTTTGGCCAATGCGGAACTGCATAGCCCGACGCGACGAGTGCACGAACTCGTTCGTTGCCATCAAGGTCCTTCACTGCTTCGATAGCAGCGCGAGCTTCAGCACGGAATGCTTCGGCCTCGGGTGGGAGTTCAACTGCGCGGACGATTTTTACGTCCTTGCGGAGAAGGTTGGTGATGTCGATTGCAGCGGCCTCTGCGTCGACAATCGCTTCAATGGCAAGAGCGCGTCGCAAGTAGATGTGTGCATCGTGCTCCCAGGTGAACCCGATGCCACCGTGTACTTGGATGTTGAGCTGTGCGTTGCGATCGCCGGCATGCGCTGCGGTTGCCGCCGCCATGGCTGCGGCATAAGAGAACTGATCACCGCCAGCAGCTGCGGCGCGAGCTGCGTCCCAAACCTCTGCAGTTGCGATTTCGGTTTCGACGAGCATGTTCGCGCAGTGATGTTTCACTGCCTGGAACATTGCGATTGCTCGCCCGAACTGTTGACGTTCACGGGCGTAGTCGGCGGCCATGTCGGTTGTGGCCCGTGCGACTCCGGTTGCTTCAGCAGCGAGAAGAAGACGTGCGTAGTCAACAAGGGCTTGTGCACCGCCGGGAACGATGAGTGCTTCTGCATCATCGAAAGTGACCTGAGCGCTACGGCGTGTCGGGTCGAGGTTGGTCATGGTGCGGATGTCGACACCCTTGGCTGTTGCATCAACAATCGCCAGATCATCGCCAACAGTTACAACAAGGAGGTTTGCGAGGGTTGCACTCAACACGCTCTTGGCGGTGCCTGCGATGGTGGTCGTCTTCGACGAAAGCGAGGTGCCGAAACCGATGCCAGCAACCACGCTGCCGTCGGCAAGGCCAGGCAGGAGACGTCCTGCGACATCGGTCGGCGCTACAGCGGCAATCGCTGCGCTTGCGATAACCGTTGAGACAAACGGGCCAGGAGCGAGGCCCGCTCCCATCTGCTCAACGACAACAACGAGTTCGGGCATTCCGAATCCGGAGCCACCGTGCTCTTCTGGAATGTGCAGGCCGAGCCAGCCGAGTTCGGCAAGGGCGGACCAGAACTGGGGCATTGCTTCGGCTTTTGCTTCGAGGAGTTCCCGAGCGGCACCGCGTGAATCGTGGCGTTCGAGGAAATCTGCGGTGACATCGGCCAGGGTGCGGTGGTCTTCGGTAATGGCGATCGACATTCGGGTGCGCTCCAAGAAGAGAAGTGTGACTGCGGCAGCGTATCCACCTGTTGCCGCTCAGGCCTATGTCAGGTGAAGGGCAGAATGTCTCAATGAAGACTGATGCAATCATTCATGGGGACTTGACCAATGCTGAAGTGGCGATTCGGCGGGCCGAGGATGCAGGGTTCGACGGAGTCGTCTCTGCTGAGATTTCCCATGACCCCTTCTTGCCCTTGGTGCTCGGGGCATCGGCGACCGAACGGGTCGATTTGATCACTGGTATCGCAGTTGCCTTCGCACGAAATCCCATGAGCACAGCGGTCATCGCGAATGACATCAACCGCCTCTCAAATGGGCGGTTCGTTCTCGGTCTCGGAAGTCAGATCAAGCCTCACATCACCAAACGTTTCTCAATGCCGTGGTCCGACCCAGCAGCCCGAATGCGCGAGTTTGTCCTTGCGATTCGTGCGATTTGGGCATCGTGGAACGACGGAACGCCGCTTGCCTTTCGCGGCGAGTACTACAAGCACACGTTGATGACGCCGATGTTTGATCAGGGCCGGAATGAATGCGGTGATCCGCGTATTTATGTCGCTGCAGTTGGTCCTGCCATGACGACGATTGCGGGCGAGGTTGCGGACGGACTCATGGCCCACGGATTCACAACCCCGTCCTATTTGAGAAACGTGACGATGATCAATCTCGCAAAGGGTCTTGAGCGTTCGAATCGTTCACGCGGCCAAGTTGAAGTGACAGTCCCGATCATGTCGGCGATAGGCCGCGACGAGTCAGAGATCGCACCCAAGTTGGCGGCTCTCCGGCAGCAACTTGCGTTCTACGGATCGACGCCCGCGTATCGCGGTGTTCTTGAATATCACGGCTGGGGAGACGTCGGTGACGAGCTCAATCGTCTTTCGAAGCAGGGCGAATGGGTCGCGATGGGTGACTTGATCACCGACGACATGCTCAAGGAGTTTGCCGTCGTAGGCGACCTCGAATCTGTAGGTGCAGAAATCAAACAGAAGTTCGGCGGCGTCGTTGATCGCGTGCAGATGGGTCTGAGCGATGAGCCGCTGCAACTCAAGAGTTGAACGTCGATGGATGCTCGAGCGGCTTGTTACGTTTCGAGCGGTAAGAGTTCGTCTGCAAGTGCGCCGAGTTCGACATCAGGATCTGCATCGCCAACAAGGGGGATGATCACAAACTTTGAGGCGCCAGCATCAATGAACTCTTTCAACAGGGCAGGAAGCGCCTCGCGAGTTGGAATGACAGTTCGAGGATCAAGGCCGGGACGACGTCGTTCGATCACATCGACAAAGCGTTGGGGGAGCGGACCATCTGAATAGGAAATGAGTGCGCCGTAGTGCTGTGGATCCATCGTTCGGCCACACTCCTTTGCCGCTGCCTCGATAACGGGGATGGATTCGGCAACGTCGGCGGGTGAGCAGAACGAAGGCAACCACCCGTCGCCGACGCGTCCGACTCGGCGAAGTTCGCTTGGAGCAATTCCGCCGAGCCATACATCGAGAGTGGACTGTGTAGGGCGGGGGAGGACCTGGACGTCGTCCACGGAGAAGAATTCGCCGTGATGGGACACGACCTCGCCTGTCCAACACGCGCGCATGAGGGCAAGTGCTTCATCGTGGCGCCGACCACGTTCGGTACGTTTGACCCCAAACGCTCGTTGTTCGGGTGGATCGACCGCACCAAGTCCGACAGCGGGAAGAAAGCGGCCGCCCGAGAGGACGTCGAGTGTGGCCATTTCCTTGGCGAGGATGACGGGATTGCGCCCGGGAAGTACGAGGACTGAAGTACCGAGCTTCATACGCGAGGTTCGCCCAGCAGCGATGGCAAGTGCAATCATCGGGTCGGGTGTCTCGGCGCCGATGCGCTCCGACATCCATAACGAATCGAATCCGAGAGCTTCACACCGATCAACGATCGAGAGGAAGCGATCGGGAGATGCGGCTCCGGACAGGGTGCCGAGTCCGATGCCCACACGTACCTTCATGGCGCTGCTCATTCGGTGATCCTTGCACTTCTCTCGTTGGCGTGGTTGGTTCCTGCGAAGCGACATCGGTAGGCAGTCTCGGCCGCGTACAGTCATAAGCCTTGAACGCTTCCCGTTCCCCCTTCGTTCGCTTCATGCGTCTTGCTGCGGTAGTTGCAGTGTCGTTCTCGGTTCTCGTCGTTGTCGGCTGCTCGGGTTCGAAGCAATCGCCAACAGAGACGACTGAATCGACGCCTTCCACAGTTGCTCCATCATCTGGACCCATTGATGGCGGCACCCTCGACATCGCTGTTGCCGCAGCGCCGGCGAAGTGGGCGCCGAATTCGGGGCCATGGACGACCGACGAATTGCAGGCAGCTCGAGCGGTCTACGACCGCTTGATGGTTCGAGATTCGAACGACCAACCCGTGCCGGAATTGCTCACAAAGGCCGCGCCAAATTCGAACTTCACCTCGTGGACACTCACACTCCGAAGCGGAGTCACCTTTAGCGATGGAGCGCCGCTTACTGCTGAGGTTGTCGCTTTTAATTTGCGTGCGCAACAGGGCGATTCGTCCAATGCAGATTTCCTCGCGCCGATTGCGGCGATCACGACTCCCGATAGCCAGACCGTTGTCGTTTCAATGTTTACGCCATGGTCAACATTTCCTGACGTGCTCACCACTCGTATTGGGACGATTGCAGCGCCGCTCACGGTCTTGGGATTTGACCCTCGGCCAATCGGAACTGGCCCGTTCATGTGGTCAGGAGTCGACGAAGCGGGCATCACCGTCCTCGTGAAGAACCCCACCTATTGGAAGAAGGGGCTGCCGCACCTTGACGCTGTGCGATTTCTTCCAATTCCTGAGGCAGCTGATCGTGTGACCGCAGCTCTTGAGGGCAAGGTCGGAATGGTCGCCGTCGATGAACCACGTCAGCTTGAGCGAATGGAAAGTGTCCAGAATCGAGACGACAAGATCACGATTCACGATGATCGAAATGCTGAACGTCCGAAAGTCAATGTCGCCTTCGAAACCGGTCGCGCTCCTTTTGATCGCATCACCGCTCGTCGAGCGGTTGCCCTTGCCACAGATCGTGCCGAAATTCTTTCAAAGGCATTTGCGGGTCAGGGTTCAATCGCTCGTGGAATGGTGAGCGATACCTCTCCATGGTTCGTCGATCATTCAGCTCCCGCTCGGGACATTGAGCGAGCGAAGAAGCAGGTGGAGGAGTACACGAAAGAAACGGGACTCCCGTTGTCCTTCCGACTTCTCGTTGCTCCCGGAACCACCCTTGAACGTGTGGCCTCGCTTTGGCGTGGGCAACTTCAGGATGCCGGAATCGAAATGGCGATTGAGTTGGTGGAACCGTCAACTCTTTCGCTCGCCGCCGCAATCGGGCAGTTTCAAGCGATCTTGCAGGTCGGCTTTGATTCCTCGCAGCCGGATTCCTACGAGCCGCTTTTCCGCGGAATTCCTGCAGAGCAAGCGGCGATTAGCGGCAATACGACTCGCTATATCAACCCGCTCGTTACGAAAGCATTTGCCGATGCGCGCTCAACGGTTGATATGACTCGCCAAGTTGATGACTATGGGACGATCCAAGAACAGGTCACCATCGACATCCCGTATCTGTTCCTCGTGCAAGTGCGCGAAGTTGTCCTGACGACGCCGAAGTTGCGTGATGTCACGAATTGGTCGAGTGGTTCTGGTTCAGGAGGCCTTGGCCAAGACGACGCAACGGTGTCGCTGGCGCAGTTGTGGCTCGCTCGCTGAATTATGCGTTGAGCGCCGTACCTGCGAATGGGGACGGATCGCCATTTTCTGGAATCTGCGGAACAGTCCAGTCCATTCGGGCAGACAGGTTGGCGGCAACGGCTGCCCATTCGGCCGGGTTCCATCCCTGTGCAGATGCTTCAACCTGGTGTGCCTGATTGATATGCACGA
The DNA here is from genome assembly GCA_030830565.1 of Acidimicrobiales bacterium. Lineage (GTDB taxonomy): Bacteria > Actinomycetota > Acidimicrobiia > Acidimicrobiales > Acidimicrobilacustridaceae > Acidimicrobilacustris. Next base: position 62,173 of record JAURMR010000035.1, on the reverse strand, counting down.
ATGCAGGCAGAGTTTCGAGGCCAAATGCTTTTGCTGCCGCTCGTTCGGGATCGACGAAGACCAAGATTTCAGAAGCGAGGGGGCCGACGTAGTCGCGAACTTCGGTTTCTGAAGCGGTGACAAGGAGAGCGATGCGGACGTCGGCCTCGGAGTAACTGCGCAGGACCCGGAGTGCGGTGTCGATAATCCAGGAACTTTCGTTTGTGTAGGGGTCAAGGACCACGATCGCCAAATGGAAATTGGTCGTCCATTCCGAGATCGGACGGCTTTCGCCGGTCAGGGGGGTCAGTTCCACGGCGGCCTGCACATCGGTAGTCACGGTCTCAGAAGGTAGCGCGAGTAGATTGCTTGGACCGCACACGGGCGACGAGCCCGCGAACTTCTCCAGGAGTCACCATGGTTGTCCTCGCCGCACTCAACAGCACCGGATACAAGATCGTCCTCCTCATTCATATTCTTGCTGTGGTCGTCGGCTTTGCCCCGTTGTGGCTGACACCCGTGCTCGTTCGCCTCACCGCTGCTGGTGACAAGGCCGCCGCTGACGGTCTTGAGGTCTCCATCCTCCGTTACTCGCTCCCGGGGATCGGCATTGCCGGAATCTTGGGATTCGGTCTCGCCGGAATGAGTGAGAAGGTCTTCAAGATGTCGCAGACCTGGTTGTCCATTGCTGCGGTGCTCTGGATCGTGCTTCTCGCTGTGCTGATCTTCGTTGCACGACCAGCGATCAAAGCTTTCCGTGACGGGAACGTCGAAGCTCGTGGTCGCATCATGATGGCGACTGGGATCGGTCACCTCATTCTTGTTGTCATGCTGTATCTCATGATTTTCAAGCCGGGTGTCTGAACCTTCTCGGTAGGGTGCGGTTCTGATGCACCCAGTTGAGCGACTCCGATACGTGGCTCGGGCCACGGGCTACCCGCAAAGCGTGATCGTTTCTGAAACGGCGCGAGCGCTTGCGAGTTTTTCCAGCGACCCTCAGGGTCTGGTCACTGCCTGTCGCCGTATGGTGCAACGGCAGCCGGGTTCAGCGCCGCTGGTCTGGCTCTGCGCGCGTGTTCTGTGTGCTGGCGATCCCTATGCAGAGATCCGGGTTGCCCTTGAGGAGCTCGATGGCGATCGCACCTCTGTAGAGCTGGCTCACTCACTTCCAGACGAAGCCACAATCGTGGTCTTGGGCTGGCCTGAACTCATTGGGGCAGCATTGCCCCGTCGAGGTGACATCGAAGTTCTCGTTGTCGATGTTCATCAAGAGGGCGGCGGACTCGTAATGCAACTTGTCGATGCCGACGTCAACGCCATCGGTGTTCCGCTCGCTGGACTGGGAGCCGCCGTTGCCGACGCCGATCTTGTGTTGCTCGAAGCATCGGCCGTTGCGCCCACGGAGTGGTTGGGCATCTCGGGTTCATTAGCTGCTGCAGCGGTGGCCAAGACTCACGAAGTACCGGTATGGGCTGCGGCTGGTGTTGGTCGATTTCTCCCTCAACGCATGTGGGAGCCCGTTCGGGATCGAATCATTCCCGACGAACCGTGGGATGCCGACGACGAAGTAATCCCGCTCTCTATGGTCGACAAAATCGTCGGACCCACTGGTCCACTCGACGTGGCCGATGCGTTGCGTCGAACTGATTGCCCGATCGCGACAGAGCTCTTTAAGGGCGACGTCATCTAGGTCGCCGGTAGTGTTCGAGTCATGAGCGCTCCGATCACTGATTCATCGATCGTCGATCGCTATCTCGAACTCGGGTTGCGAATGGGCCGCCACATTGACGGGTTTGTCGATGCGTATTACGGCCCTGACGCTCTTTCTCAACGAGTTTCCGCAGAGCCTGTGGCAGCCTCAGATTTTCTGGTCGCTAGCGCTGGACAACTCGTCGTTGATCTCGATGCAGGAATTGACGATGACATTCTTGATGCTTCGCGTCGGCGGTGGTTGCGTGCTCAGGTGACAGGAATGCATACCTCTGCCCGCAAGATGGCGGGGGAAAACATCACCTACGTTGATGAGGTCGAGTGGTGTTACGGCGTTCGCCCGACCTTTCGCGACGAAAGCCAGTTCGAGGCAGCCCACGCCCGCCTCGATGCGGTTTTGCCCGGTACTGGTGCCATTCGAGAACGCATCATCGAATGGCGAGAAGCGCAAGCAATTCCCGTCGAACGACTTGAAGCGGTACTCCGTTCGATCGCCGAGGATTTTCGTGAACGAACGCAGCGGCAATTTGGGTTGCCCGAAGGCGAACACATCGTATGGGAACTCGCCACGAATCAGCCGTGGTCTGGTTTCAACTACTACGAAGGCAATCTTCAAAGTCGCGTCGCGATCAATACGGATTTGCCGGTGCTAGCGACCACAATTGGACACCTCGTTGCTCACGAGGCCTATCCCGGACACCACACGGAACACTCGCGAAAAGAATCGGGTCTGGTTCGCTCTCGTGGGTGGCAAGAGGAATCAATTTTCTGTGTGGGAACGCCGCAGTGTTTGATTGCTGAAGGTCTGGCTGATCTCGCGTTGGAAATCATCGCTGGTGATGTTCCTGATTCCCTCGTCGCTGAGCACCTCCGCAGTAACGGCGTCGCTTTTGATCCGGAAATCGCCCATGCGGTGCGCGTGGCGAGTGAATCGATGGATGCGGTTCGAGCCAATGCTGCATGGCTACTTCATGAGGATGATGCCGATGTCGATGACGTCGTCGCGTACATCGAACGCTGGGGACTTCTCCCGCATGAGCGTGCATCAAAGGCGATTGAGTTTCTGACCTCTCCGACGTGGCGTGCATACATCTCGTGTTACGTCGAAGGGTTGCCGCTTTGTCGAAATTGGGTGGGCGGTGATCCTGCTCGGTTTGCAACCCTTCTCTCGGAACAGGTGGTCCCTGCTGATCTGGTGAGTGCATGAAACGTTCAGTCACTCTCCGAGGTGAAACTTTCGCGTTCGCGGATCTTCGTCAGCTTTTGGCGAGTGCCAACGAACCAAAAGCCGGCGATCGCCTCGCTGGAATTGCCGCGGCTTCTGAACGCGAACGTGTGGCGGCAAAAATGGCACTGGCTGATGTCGCGCTCGGCGACTTCATCGAAGAGCCCCTGCTTGAAGACGATGTTACCGGGCTGATTTTTGATTCGCTTGATCGAAACGCATTTGCCCAGATTCGATCGCTCACTGTGGGCGAATTGCGTGAACGTGTTCTTTCACCCGAGTTTGTCGGCGAATGGGAACGCGGTCTGAAGTGGGCCCTGACTCCGGAAATTGTTTCTGCGCTCGCTCGAATCATGAGTGCACGCGACCTCATCTCCGCTGCGGCGCCATTGCGGACGATTACTCGTTGTCGCAACACGATGGGCGAGCGCGGCGTTTTTGGCGTGCGTATTCAGCCCAATCATCCAACTGATGACATCGCCGGAGTTTTGCTTTCGGCCCTTGATGGTCTGATGTTCGGATGCGGAGATGCAGTGATTGGTGTGAATCCTGCCGGTGACTCGATCGAGAACGTGATTGCGCTCGAAAATGCACTGCACGATCTCATCGACACTCTCCATGCTCCGACACAATCATGCGTACTTGCTCATTACACAACGCAACTTGCCGCACTCGAACGCGGTGCGCCGATTGATTTGCTCTTCCAAAGCATCGGCGGAACCGAAGCAACCAATGCTGGCTTTGGTGTGACATTGCAGGGATTGGCTGAGGGTCGAGCTGCAGTGCTTGATTCACATAACAGCCGAAACGGATTTATCGGCGACAACGTTATGTACTTCGAAACCGGTCAGGGAACAGCACTCTCGGTGGAAGGACACGGCGGTGTTGACCAACTGACATGTGAAGCGCGTGCCTACGGAGTCGCGAGGGCGTTTGATCCGTTCTTGGTGAATTCCGTTGTCGGATTTATCGGACCTGAATATCTCGCGGATTCGACCGAAATCATGCGCGCCGGCCTCGAAGATCACTTCATGGGCAAGTTATTGGGGCTGCCTATGGGAATCGACGTTTGCTACACGAATCACGTTGATGCGAACCAGGACACCACTGATCAGTTACTCGTGTTACTCGCGACGGCCGGCTGCAATTTCGTTATGGGAGTTCCTGGTTCGGACGATGTGATGCTCAACTACCAATCGACGAGTTACCACGATGCCGCTGGTGTTCGTGAACTTGTTGGTGCCCGACCTGCCCCTGAATTCGAAGCGTGGCTTCAGCAAATGGGGATCTTTATTGGCGGCCGCTTATCGGAAGAGTCGGCAAATGGTCCTGCTTCGCTTCGTCTTTTTGCCGATTCGCTTAGAGCGTTAGATCGATGAGCGATCAACTCCCCGAATCAATTCGTAGTGCCGTCGACGTTGGGGACGAGGCTTCGAATGTCACGCCCGCCCGTTTGTTGATTGGGCGTGCAGGCAGTGCGTATCGAACCTCCACTCAATTGCAGCTGCGAGCTGACCATGCATTCGCGAGAGACGCGCTCCGGGCGTCACTTTCGCTCGATGCCTCTCCGATGTCGGAACTCGCAGATCGCTTCGGGTTGTTTGAAGTGGCGACGCAAGCCGAATCGCACGAGGAGTACCTCGCTCGGCCCGACAAGGGTCGTCGATTGGCATCTGGTGTAGCGGAGACGTTGCGTCGCGAATGCCCGAACGGCATCGATGTGCAGATTGTGATTGGCGATGGTCTTTCGCCACTTGCGGTGAGCGCGCAGGTTCCGGCGGTGCTCAGTCCACTGATCGATCACGCCACAGCTCGCGGTTGGACCGTTGGCCGACCATTTTTCGTTCGGCACTGTCGCGTTGGGGTGATGAATGACATTGGCGACGCGCTCGATGCGCAAAACGTTGTGTTGCTGATCGGCGAGCGTCCCGGGCTCGCCACGGCAGAAAGTCTCTCTGCCTACCTGGCCCATCGCCCTGGGGCTGGCGACACCGATGCCCAGCGGAACCTCGTCTCAAACATTCATCCCTCAGGCGTGAGTTCGGAGGATGCAGTGCGGCGAATCCTCGGTCTGATTGATTCCTTCATGCTTCAAGGGCGCAGCGGCTTCATGGTGAAGGAATCTGCCCAGCCAACGACTCTGCCGGGGGCCGGCGGCCGATAGTTTCAGGGGATGCGAAATCCCAAGGACTTCTTCCGCCCGCTTGCCGTGGGCGCTCCCGAACCGGTGCGAGAGATCCCGGTCAAGCCCGCCCGCATGATCCATTTCTTTCCACCATCGAACGAAAAGATGGTGAGCAAGCTCCCGTCCATCGTTCCGACGGTCGATGTGCTGCTTGGCAATCTTGAAGATGGCGTGCCCGCGACGGACAAAGAAGCAGCGCGCGCCGGTCTTGTGAACGTCGGAAAGACCATCGAGTTTGGCAAGACCCAGTTCTGGACTCGCGTGAACTCGCTTGATTCGCCATGGGGCCTCGACGACATCGTCACCGCTGTCTCTGAAATTGGCGACAAGCTCGACGTGATCATGATCCCCAAGGTCGAGGGTCCTGAAGACATCCACTATGTCGATCGCCTTCTTGCGCAGCTTGAAGCGAAAGCCAAACTTGATCGTCCGATTCTCGTTCACGCGATTCTCGAGACGGCTCGTGGCGTTGCGAACGTTGAGGAGATCTGTGGCGCGAGTCCTCGTATGCAGGGGCTCTCACTCGGTCCCGCGGATTTGGCCGCAAATCGGCGCATGAAAACCACTCGAGTTGGCGGTGGCCATCCGGGCTACCTCGTTCGGCAGGATCCAGTGGATGGCAATATCGAAGGGGACCGCACGATCTACCAGCAAGACCTCTGGCATTACACGCTCGCTCGCATGGTCGACGCGTGTGTGGCCAATGGCATCCTTCCGTTCTACGGACCGTTCGGCGACATAGCCGATGTCGTTGCGTGTGAAGACCAATTCCGTAATGCGTTCTTGCTCGGATGCGTAGGCGCGTGGAGCCTTCATCCCGTGCAAATCGCTATTGCTAAGCGCGTCTTCAGTCCTGATCCGGCTGACGTCGCCCATGCCCGTCGCGTTATCGAAGCAATGGGCGACGGGACCGGAGCGATCATGCTCGATGGAAAAATGGAAGACGATGCATCGGTGAAGCAGTGCCGCGTCATGGTCGAACTCGCGACCTCGCTCGCTGCCGACGACGCCGAACTCGCCGCTGCCTACGGACTCTGAGGACTCTCATCATGACTGAAGCACTTCGTCCCCGACGTTCCGTTCTCTACATGCCTGGGGCCAATGAGCGCGCGCTCGAAAAGGCCAAGGGCATTCCTGCCGACGCACTGATCCTCGACCTCGAAGATGCAGTGGCTCCGGACGCCAAGCCAGAAGCGCGTGCCCGGGTCTGCGCCGCAGCGGCAAGCGGAGAGTACGGCGCAAAGGAAATCGCGATCCGAATTAACGGAATCGGGACGCAGTGGCACGCCGACGACATCGCTGCGGCTGCTGCTGCCGGTCCCGATGCAATCGTTGTGCCGAAAGTGAACTCCGCTGAGGAAGTTGCCCAACTTGTTGCCGCATTCGAGGCAGCTGGTGCACCTGCAACGACGAAGTTGTGGGCGATGCTCGAGACTCCTGTTGCAATTCTCAACGCCGAGTCAATCGCAACAGCCTCTGATCGCCTCACCGTATTGGTGATGGGTACGAACGATCTCGCCAAAGAGCTCTATGCCGAGCATTTGCCCGGACGTGCACCGCTGCAGTTCGGCCTTCAGAAATGTCTCATGGCGGCCCGACTTGCTGGAAAGGTCATCCTCGACGGCGTCTTCAACGACATCAAGGACGACGAAGGATTTCGAGCCGAAGCGCGACAAGGCAAGCAGTTCGGTTTCGATGGCAAGACACTGATCCATCCCAGTCAGGTCGAACCATGCAACGAAGTGTTTGCACCTTCGGACGAAGAGATCGAACACTCCCGCAAGGTGATTGCGGCCTTCGACGAAGCGCAGGCAGAAGGTCGGGGCGTCGTCACCGTCGACGGTCGCATGATCGAAAATCTGCACGTTGACAATGCGCGTCGTATCCTCGCCGTTGCCGACGCGATTGCAGCGCTCGGTTGATTCTTTGGGTTGCTAGATCACTTCACCGCATCGAGCATGCGGCGAGCAATCACCTTGAGGCACAGCGTTTCATCGGCACCTTCGAAGATCGACAGCACACGAGCATCAACGAAGTAGCGGCTGACGTTGTATTCCTCGGCGTAACCGAAGCCACCATGAATCTGCATTGCTTCACGTGAGACCCACTCAGCGGCCTTGCAGACGTACGCCTTGACCATTGACGCCTCAAGGATGCCTCCACCATTCGCCATCATCTTGGCGACTTCATAGGAGAACTGCCGAGCAGCTTGGGTGAGGACAACCATGCGGCCTAGCTTGGCTTGGGTGAGTTGGTACTCGGCGATTGGTTGGCCGAACACGACGCGGTCACGTGCGTATTGGTGAGCGTCTTCGTATGCAGCTTGCATGACGCCCACTGCGCGAGCGGCGGTTTGCAAACGGCCGTTTTCGAAACCAGCCATTTGGTAGTAGAAGCCCTTGCCCAGGCCTTCGTCGCCACCAACCTGATTTGCTTCGGCAACGAACCAGTTGTCGAATGCGATTTCGTAGGAGTGCATGCCGCGATAGCCGATGGTGTCGATCGCTCGGCCTTCCATCTTTCCGCCACCAGGTGCGCCACCGTCGGCGCCTCCTTCTTGAACAAAGGCAAAACCGTGGCCTTCGCCGCGAGGCTTCGGGACCACGAACATCGTGAGTGCTTTGTGCGTGAGTGACTTGTCGGTATTCGTTCGAGCAAGAAGCATGAGTGCATCAGCACGAGCGCCAAAGGTGCACCAGGTCTTCACGCCGTTGATGAGCCAACCGCCCTCGGTGGGCGTGGCAGTGGCTTTGACGCCGGCAACATTGGAGCCGTAGTCAGGTTCGGTGACTGCCACAGCAGCCATCACCTCAGCCGAGGCTAATTTGGGCAGCCATTCGCGACGCTGTGCTTCGGTGCCGCCCGCCAAAAGTGCACGAGTGAGAATTTCGGGTCGAGTAATCAGCGATCCACCGGCGCCAAGTGACACCTTTGCAAGTTCTTCGGTAGCGACGACCATGCCCATGTATTCACTCTCGCCACCTTCGCTGTAGCCGTCGTACTCAACGGGAACGGAAAGGCCGAAGCCGCCGAGTTCGGCGAGTCCCTGAATGTGGTCTTCGGGAATGTCGGCGTTCTCGCGATGGATGTGTTCGGCGACCGGCGCGATCTTCTCGTTCGCGAATCGACGGAAGGTGTCCTGTACGAGTTCAAAGTCGCTGTCGAGATGACGTGGCCCGGGGGTGTCAGCGAGCGAGGCAAGGAATTCGGGTGCTCGGAAGGTGGCGACAAATTCGCGAGTTCCGTCGAGCACACCGGGATCGACATTCCAGTCCGCTTCACGGCCGAATAATTTAGGAATGAGTTCGCCGATTGCATCGGCAATAAATGCGCATGCGATCTTGGCTTCGAGTTCGCCCTTCGTGCCGTAGACGAGCATCGCCCGACCGGTTTCAACCGCTGAAGCAGCATGAGCAATGTCGTAGGCCACAACCTGATTGACATCGGGCCCGCCGTTGGCGGCGATATGGCGGATGCCTGCATCGACCACCCCGTGGGCGAGATCGATGACAGAAGCAGCAGTGGTGACGTCTGGTGCGGTCATGGACCGAAGGTTACCCAGCGGTCACCTTGGTGTTCTCATCAGGCTCAGGAGGGGATTGGCTGCATGACCTGGCCGGGCCGAGCGCCCGTACTTTTGCCATCGAGCCAGGTTGGAACTCCGGCAGCGATCGTGGCGCGGAACCCTGCGGGAGCGCGGGTGAATCGCCATGTGCCGTGAGGAACGTCATAGGCCCGTTCCTCGGGACGCAGTTCAAGTTCCTCCAGACGAAACACGATGATGTCGGCGACTTTGCCTGTGGCAAGCACTCCACGATCCGACAGGCCAAAGAACTCTGCAGTTCGGCCGGTGAGTGTGTGGACTCCCTCTTCAATTGTGAGCATCCCGGTATCTCGAACGTAGCGAGTGAGCATGTAAAGATGTTCACCGGCTGCGGAGAAAAGTTGCAGATGTGCACCGCTGTCATTGATGTTGAACACCATGTGCGGATCGCGAACGGCACGCACGACATCTTTTTCGCTCAGTCGCTCAGGAATTCCCATCATTTGTGAGGCAAGACCGTTGGCGATGACCCAGTCGGCAAGTGCGTCGGAGATATGGAGTCCGGACTCATCGGCTAGATCCTGAAGGGAGATGCCAAGCGGGCCTGCGCCGGTTTCGGAAATGGTGAGGATCATCTCGTGGGGACGATCGATACGAGAAAGGCTTGAACGCGTCCGAGTGTCCCAGTCGGTGCGGGCACGATCTCGCCATTCCGGATCAGCGAGAGTGGACAACTTCACGTCGGCGGGTCCGTTGATGACCTCGTTCCATGCTGGAACGCGCTGGAACACGAGTGAACTTTCGAACCCGAAGAATGGGGCGAGTGGTTTGCAGTTGACCATGGGCCACATGTCGGCACCGTCTGCCTGAAGGCGTTCGTGTAAGGACCACCATTCGTCGCGACGTTCGTTGTCGCGCTCGTTGAACGGGATGCCCGTGTATTGCGCTCGGACACCACTTTCACGGACGAGTTCACCGAAGCGCTTGGCGTCAGCGATTGAGAGCTCGGGGTCGTTGAAACGCGTAATCATCTGAACAGTTGCCGGCTTGTGGTCGGCGACGACGCGAAAGAGTGCAAGGTATTCGGTGTCGTCGGCGAAATAACCCGGAACGAGGCGAAGGGTGCGGTCGCGGTCGAAGTGATTCACGCTGAGTCCGAGTGCGCCAGCAGCGAGTCCTTCATCGAGGACGGCGCACATAGCGGCGATTTCCTCAGCGGTGGCTGCTCGTGTCCATGCGTCGACTCCCATGACCCACGTGCGCAACGCAAGGTGTCCGAGGTAGCCGGCAACATGCACCGATGTGGGCTGAGTGCGAAGCGCATCCATGTACTCGGGCCATGTTTGCCACGACCACGGAATTTCTTGTTCAAAGGCCTTGCGCGGGAGGTCTTCAAGGAAGCACAACAAATCGACGATCTCGTCGCGCTGATCGCCTTTCAGCGGGGCGATGGAGTTTCCACAGTTACCGAACACCATCGAGGTATTGCCATAGGCCGGGAGCGGATCGAGTTCGGGGTTCCACCACATTGCACCGTCGAGGTGGGTGTGGGTGTCGATGATTCCCGGAGCAACGTATGAACCACGGGCGTCAATGATCGTTTCGGCATCGGGCGAAAGGTCAGTCCCGATTTCAACGATGACGCCGTTCCGGACGCGCACGTCAGCCACGTATGCAGCAGCGCCTGTTCCATCGACGATCGTGCCGCCGGCAATCAGAAGATCAGTCATGGTTCCCCCTGTGTTTGGGTCGAATCTACCTGCGGAAACTCCTAGGCTCATCGGCGTCACCTGTAGAGGAGAAATGTTGTGACCGTTTACGACCGTCCGTTTGGCCGCCACTTCGAAGACTTCGAGGTTGGTGACGTGTACCGCCACTGGCCAGGAAAGACCATCACCGAAGCCGACGATCACCTCTTCTGCATGATCACCATGAATCATCACCCAACGCACACCAACAATTGGTTTGCCGAGAATGAATCTCCGATGGGTCAGGCGCTTGTCGTTGGCAACCTTGTGTATTCGCTCGTGCTGGGAATGAGTGTTCCCGATGTCAGCGGTGCGGCAATCGCCAATCTCGAGGTCGAGTCGCTGAAACACGCGAAGCCCACCTTCCATGGCGACACTATTTATGCCGTCACCAAAGTGCTCGCGAAGAAGGAAACCTCTGATGGCAAGCGCGGCATCGTGACTGTCGAAACCAAGGGAATTAATCAGCGTGGTGAAGAGGTGTGCGAGTTCCGCCGCCGCGTCATGGTCTGGAAAACCGAGTTCGCACCCACGCGTGGACTTCCCTACAGCGAAGATGTTTTCTCCGAAGACTGAATCGTGCTTGGCTCGCCCGATGTCGAGGCCGTACTCGCGTGGTCGGCGGGACGTCGCGATGATTTGCCCTGGCGACAGACGCGTGACCCGTGGGCGGTGCTCGTATCGGAATTGATGCTGCAGCAAACGCAGGTGTCGCGGGTGATTCCGCGGTGGCATCAATTTCTCGAACGGTTCCCCTCTGCGCCAGCCTGTGCGAACGCTCCTCTCGGTGACGTCGTGACCGAGTGGGCAGGGCTTGGCTACAACCGACGAGCGGTGAATCTGCATCGCGCCGCGGTTGTCGTGACGAACGACTACGCAGGTGTGGTTCCTGACGATCTCGAGGCGCTACTTGCTCTGCCGGGGCTAGGCCCTTACACGGCACGTGCGGTATTGGCCTTTGCCTACGAACAAGACATGGCGGTTGTCGACACGAATGTCGGACGCATCCTCGCCCGTCAACGAGGAGAGCGGCTTTCGGCGCGAGTTGCACAGACCTTTGCTGACGACATTGTTCCTATCGGAATGGGTTGGTCGTGGAATCAGGGGATGCTCGACTTAGGCGCATTGGTGTGCACAAAGCGCGCACCCAAGTGCGACGTCTGCCCAACTTCATCGACTTGTGCTTGGCTGATCGGGGGAGCGATTGAACCAGATCCTGCGATCGGCTCTGCTGCCGTAAGTAAAGGTCAGTCGAAGTTCGTTGGTTCGTTCCGTGAAGGGCGTGCTCGATTGCTCGATGTCCTTCGGACGGGCATCGAAATTCCTCCCGAACAGTTTCAGAACGCATGCGGCTGGAATGACCGTGATGGTGGTGCCCTTGACGCAGTGCGAGCTGCGGATTCGCTTGTGCGCGACGGCTTGGCCGTCAAGCGCTGCGACGGTGCGCTTGCGCTTCCTTGATGTTCAGGACTGGATGAAGTCCAACACGAGTTTGTTGAACTCTTCTGGCTTCTCGACTTGAGCGAAATGTCCAGCGCCTTCGATGGTCTCCGAACGTGAACCTGGGCTCAGCTCTTGCGCAGCATTCTGCGCGAACTCAACTCCAACGCATCCATCGTTACGCCCGTGGATATAGAGCGTTGGTTGCGGAGGGGGAGACCCAAGGATGTCTTGGATGTCTTGATACTCGGATGACACCGGCACTGTTCCCCACGTCGCGCGGTAGTAACCGAGAGCCGCAGCGAGGTTTTGGGTGCTTCCGATTGAGTCGCGAATGTGTTGCATGTCGACGGTTGCATCGTGTCCAGGCGACCAGTCTGCCCACAGTCGCTCAATGAAATCGAGATCATTCATCGAAACAACGAAATCGGAAAGACCGACCTGAAAGAAGAACATGTACCAAGAACGCTTGAGTTGGTCGTAGGTGGTCATTGCGTTCGCCATTGCGCCTGATGGTGGAACTGCAGCGGTCACGACGCGACGCCAGCGGTCGGGCGCGTACGCCGCAGCCCCGTAGGTGGCGAGCGCACCCCAATCGTGACCAATGATCACCGCATCGCTGTCACCGTCCAGCGCCTCGTGGAGCGCCGTCGCATCTCGGGCAAGAGTTGCGACGTGGTACTGCCCATCAGCCGGAATCGTGGTTGGCGCATAGCCCCTCATGAATGGAGCCACGGCTCGGTAACCAGCATTGGCGAGTGCCGGCAGTAGATAACGCCATCCGTGAGCCGTATCGGGAAACCCATGGAGGCAAAGGGCAAGAGGGCCGGAATCTCCCATGGTGAGGCACCCGTAGGTGAGTTCTCTCGTGGGCACGGTGATGGAAGCGATGTGCATAGTGCGACGGTAGCGAGATTCGGGTGAGGTGTGAGACATGTCACTTTCTCTTCACTTCGTTTGACTCTTGTCGTAGCGTTCTCCCTCCATTCGTGCACTGGGAGGAGGTGGGCAGTGGAGATCACGTTTTATGGGGTTCGAGGCTCAACGCCATGCGCCGGAGAGAGCACATCGCGTTATGGCGGTAATACCGCGAGCGTTGTGCTTCGAGGCGAAGGGTTTGAACCGATCCTGCTCGACCTCGGCACTGGTCTCCGATACTTCGGAGTTGATCAAGGCGCAGGTTCACAACTGCACGCGCATGCCCTCGTGACCCACTTGCACTGGGATCACGTACAAGGGCTTCCGTTTTGTCAGCCACTCCTTGTCGACGGCTCAACGCTCTCGGTGTACGGGCCCGATCATGATGGCGTTGGCTTCGCCGATGCGTTCGACAATCTGATGCGTCCTCCGTTCTTCCCGGTGACTCGGCAAGATCTTCCGGGTCAGATTGTCTTCTCTACCATCGCCGAGGGTGTTCACGAGATCGCCGGTGCAAAGGTGACCGCTCTCGAAGTTCCTCATACCGACACGACTTTTGGCTATCGGATCGAACGAGATGGTTTTTCGGTCGCTTATGTCAGCGATCATCAACAACCACTCGATGGCGTTTCGATTTCCCCTTCAGTCCTTGAGTTGTGTCGCGGAGTTGACGTTCTCATTCATGATGCGCAATACACGCCCGAGGAATTCGCCGGGAAGTCCACATGGGGCCACTGCACGATCGACTACGCCGTTCGCGTCGCAGCTGGCGCTGAGGTGGGCCAACTTGTTTTGTTCCACCACGACCCTTCGCACGACGACGAAACTCTTGACCGACTTCTCATCGGAGCTCGGAAAACTGGCGAAAGTTGCGGCGTTCACTCAATCGTTTCCGCCTACGAGGGCCTGAGCATCACCCTCGCCTAGGATCTCGCATCTGTGAGCGAGAATTCTGAAATCAACGCATTCGATGGCGCGAAGTACCGACAGGTTCTTGGCCATTTTCCTACTGGTGTCACCGTGATCACCGCAATGACTGACGATGGCCCGGCAGGCATGGCGATTGGTTCATTTACGTCGTTGTCCCTTGATCCCGCGCTCGTGCTTTTTAGTGCGACGAAGACCTCGGCCAGTTGGGGCAAGTTGCGCAATGCCGGAAAGTTCTGCGTGAACATCCTTGCTGACGATCAGGAAGACGTGAGCCGAGTATTCGGTTCAAAGTCCGACGACAAGTTCTCTGAAATTGGCTGGAAGCATTCGGGTAATGGCGCACCGCTCATCAACGGAGTTCTCGCCTACATCGACTGCGATCTTCACTCCGTTCTTGACGGCGGCGATCACGACGTCATCATTGGAGCGGTCACTGATCTTGATGTGAAGCATGAAGGCGGAGCGCTTGTGTTCTTCCGCGGCGGGTACGGCCGGGTGGCGTTCTAAGTCATGGCTATCTACGCGCTGGGCGACATGGTTCCCGATATTCATCCCGACGCGTGGGTGCATCCCGAGGCCGTTGTTATCGGCGATGTAACCATTGGTGCCGACAGCACCGTGTGGCCTTGCGCGGTCCTGCGCGGCGACAACGGTGGGATTCGCATAGGCGAGCGCACGTCTATTCAAGATGGAACTGTCATTCACTGCATCCCGACACGCCCGACAATCGTTGGCGATGATTGCGTGGTCGGACACATCGTTCACCTTGAAGGTTGCACGATCGAAAGCAACTCACTCGTCGGAAATGGTTCCGTTGTTCTTCACGAGGCAATCGTTCGATCTGGCTCACTCGTTGGTTCAAATGCCGTTGTTCCAAACCGCATGGAAGTCCCCACGGGGATGATGGCGTTGGGCATTCCCGCCAAATTGCGTGAGCTTGGACCAAATCAAGGGTTTGTGCAGGAGATTGCTGTGCGCGACTACGCCGCGCGCGGCAAGTTGTACAAAGTGGAGATGCGCCGAATCGACTGAAATCGATTTGGGCGTTTATGCGTCTGAACCGAGCCAGTCGAACGGGGCCCATGGCAAATTTCGCAAGACCCAAAAAGCGACAACTGCGAGACCAATTGCGATCCACGCGTTTCGTTTGAACTCAAAATGAAGCTCGCGTCGTCCAGTACGTCGGGCGATCGCGTTCCAGCCGAACCAGACAACTGTCGTCGCGAGAATGGCGACGAGGAGAATGTTGTGACTGAGGGCGCGCGTGATATCGCCGTTTAGGAGCGAGTGGAGCCCTCGGGTCATTCCGCAACCGGGGCAATCAAGTCCCGTTGTTGCTTTGAACGCGCAAGCAGGGAAGATCTTGGTGGTGTTGGGGTCAATGACGCCAACGGCGACGCATCCGGCGAGAGCCACACCGCCGGCAATCCAGCGACCTGCTTTGCCCCTGCGAGGCCGCGTCGTCTCTGCGGGTGGTGGGGGAGCGTCTTGATGTGTCGCATCGACGGGGTTCGTCAGCACATATGTAAGTCTAGGGCTGGCCTCGCCTGAGTCGACTGTCGTTGCGTAGTGTTCGGCCCATGAACCTTGGACGCGTTGGCCTCTGGGCCTATCAACTTGATCTCGTTCCCTCGGCGCAGGCCCAGGAAACCGCCGCCGAGATCGAAGAACTCGGCTACGGAGCGCTTTGGATTCCCGAAATGATTGGTCGGGAATCGTTCGTGAGTTCCACGCTCCTCCTTTCGGGCACGAAGAACCTTGTTGTCGCAACGGGTATTGCATCGATCTATGCGCGTGATGCGTTGTGTGCGAATTCAGCATGGAACACCGTTTCCGAGGCGTTCCCAGATCGATTCCTTCTCGGTCTTGGTGTCAGTCACGAGGTGATGGTCTCTGGCCTTCGAGGTCACGATTACTCGAAGCCGTACTCGGCGATGAAGGCGTACCTCGACTCAATGGACAATGGACTCTTCACCGCCGCTGCGCCGACCGCTCCGCCACAAAAAGTTCTTGCGGCGCTCGGTCCGAAAATGCTCGAACTTGCGGCTGAACGCACCCAAGGTGCCCACCCCTATTTCATTCCCGTTGAACACACCGCTTTCGCTCGCGAGGTCATGGGATCTCGTGGTTGGTTGTGTCCGGAACAAGCCGTTGTGCTTGAGGCCGATCCAACGAAAGCACGTGAGATCGCTCGTGGCCACATGGCGATGTACCTCACGCTGCCCAACTACACGAACAACTTGAAGCGTTTCGGATTCACCGATGCTGATATTGCCGATGGCGGCTCGGATCGTCTTGTCGATGCGATCGTGGCGTGGGGAGATGAGTCCGCGATTTCCGATCGAGTCAAAGCGCACCACGAAGCTGGTGCCGATCACGTCTGCATTCAAGTTCTCCCAGCGGACGGCACTTCCATCCCGAGGGAGACGTGGCAACGCCTTGCCCCTGCGCTGTTGGGCTAACCGGGCTTTGAACGGGCAGAATCGGCCCTAGGCTAGGAAGGTGAGTTCTCCGGTTACGTTCACCCGATCCCATGTGTGGTCGGTCTCGCATGTGGATGCTCCCGAGATCATCACCTCGGCTTGGATCGATGAGCAATTGGCCGAGACCTACGAGCGCGTCGGCGTGCGACCAGGTCTTCTCGAATCGGTCGCGGGTATCAAAGCCAGGAGGTGGTGGCCTGAAGAAGTCACGTTCGATGATGCAGCCGCTCGTGCGGGATCACTTGCCCTTGAGCAGGCCGGAGTCGCTCCGGGCGAAGTCGATCTTCTGATTTCGACGTCTGTTTGTAAGCATCACCTTGAACCCAGCATCGCTTGTGCGGTTCACAATCGGTTGGGGCTCTCAACCAGCGCCATGAACTTCGACCTTGGCAATGCGTGCTTGGGCTTCATCAACGCGATGACGATTGCCTCGTCGATGATCGATGCGGGTCAGGTGAAGGTTGTGCTGATTGTTGATGGTGAAGGAAGCCGTCAACCCCAGACTCAGACCATTGCCCGCTTGCAGGATCCGTCCTCGACTTTGGGCGATGTCTTCGACCAGTTCGCTTCACTCACGCTTGGCTCAGGTGCAGCCGCGATGGTGATGGGCGGACCACGTCAAGGTTCGCATCAGTTTCTTGGTGGAGTAACTCGCGCCGCAACGAAGTACCACGATCTCTGTGTTGGCGATCTCGATGAGATGCGTACCGACACTGCAGCACTCCTCGAGTCCGGACTCGACCTTGCGGAAGCGACCTTTAATGATGCGCTTGCGGAAGGTTGGAAATGGTCGAACTGCGACACCTACATCCTCCATCAGGTCTCGGCAGTTCACACCACAAAACTTTGTGAGTTGCTTTCGATCGATACCTCGCGAGTGCCGCTTACCTATCCTGACTTCGGAAACATTGGTCCCGCTGCAGTTCCGTACACGTTGTCGGTAACTGCCGATCGACTGTCGCCGGGCGATCGTGTTCTCCTTATGGGTATCGGTTCTGGGCTGAACTGTTCGGTCGCCGAACTGGTCTGGTAGTCGGCCTTGTCGATCAGCACCCCGTCCGCAGCTGACTGGGAACGGTGGGGGATTGATCCGGCGTGGCACCGAATGGTGCGTATCGAGCGGCCCAATGCGGTCGATGTCGAATGGAGCATTCTCGACACCGGTGTTGGCGAACGCGGAACCATTGTTTGTGTTCACGGAAATCCAACCTGGGGCTACCTCTGGAAGGACTTCCTTGAAACCCTGAGCCCCGAGTGGCGAGTTATTGCTGTTGACCAAACCGGTATGGGTTGGTCGGAACGATCTACGCCGCGCACGCTCGAGACCCGCGTCGCAGAGCTGGTTGCGTTTTGCGAACAGCACACATCAGGCCCGTTGGTCATTGCCGCTCACGACTGGGGTGGTCCCGTTGCCCTTGGCGCTGTGTCTTCTCTCGACGTGCAGGCCGTGATTCTTGGAAACACCGGTGTTGGGCTTCCAGCGCGCACTCCGATGCCGCCGCTTATCGCAACTGCGCGTCGGTTTGTCGATCTTTCCTGCCGGCGTAGTCCTGTCTTTGTGAAGGGGACTGCAGCGATGACAGAGAAGCGGCATCGCGAAGCGCTTCGTGCTCCGTACCAATCAGCCAAACGTCGAACAGCAGTCGCCGAATTTGTTGCCGACATCCCGCTTTCAGAGGCGGACGTGTCGTGGAACGCACTTCAAAAGTCAGCGAACAACCTCTCGAATCTTGATGTTCCGCTTTTGCTTGTATGGGGTGGCCGAGATCGTGTGTTCCACGATCGGTTCTTGGCGGATCTCTTGCAGCGGGCCCCTCATGCCGACGTTCATCGATTCCCTCAGGCCGCGCATCTTGTTCCGCTCGACGAACCAATGGCTGCAATCGCATCGACATGGCTTGAAAACGTGCTCCGTTCTAACTCAGTTGCTGAGCAACCAGCCGAAGATTCATCCGGTAGCGATTCGTTCGTCGCCATCACCAACGGATTGTTATCTCGTTGCAACGACGACGAAGCAGCATTCACCGATCGCAATGGTGCCGTCTCTTGGAAGTCGCTTGCCCATGAAGCCACCGACATAGCGCGCACACTTGTGCGGGCTGGCCTCTCGGTCGGCGATCGAGTCGCCATGCTCGTGTCACCGAGTTCTGATCTTCTCGCCGCTTCATTTGGCGTGTGGCTCGCCGGTGGAGTGTTGATTGTCGCCGACAGTGGACTGGGGGCGCGCGGTCTTCGAACGGTGCTTCGGGGGGCAAACCCGAAGTGGGTGTTTGGAACGTCGAAAACTCTCTCCGCTGCGAAAGTGTTGGGGTGGACTCCGGGCGCACGAATGATCTGCACCAGTCGATTCCCGCATGCGATTTCATTAACGACACATCGGTCGTCAACAGCAGTGGATCTTCCCGAACTTCGTCCCGAGTTTGAAGCTGCAGTTGTGCATACGTCGGGTTCGACCGGTCCGGCAAAGCCAGTCCGTTATCGGCATGGTGCGTTGGCCGCGCAAAGAAATGTAATTGTTGAATCGTTCACGATGTCGGCCGAGCAAGGTTTCCTCACTTCGTTTGCACCGTTCATCTTGTTGGGGCCTGCACTTGGTGTGCCATGTGTTCTGCCCGATATCAATGTCAGCAAGCCCGCCGAACTCGATTTCGACCGTTTCGCTCGGGTGATCGAATCTTCGCGAGTGGATGTCGCATGGCTTTCTCCGGCGTCTGCTCGTCGGATCGTTGAAACCGCAAATGGACGAACGATCGAACTCCGCCTTGTGATGCTTGCTGGTGCTCCTATTTCAACCCAATTGGCCTCATCAATTGCGGCGGTGACAAGCGCTGACGTTCGATCGCCATGGGGAATGACCGAAGCAATGCCCATTACCGATGGGGTTGGCGCAACAACATCAGTCGTCGATGGAACCAACATCGGGAAGCCACTTGCTGGCGCTGAGGTCATGGTGCTGTCACTTGATGAGTCAACCTGTCAGTCGCTGCCGAACGGCGAGTGGGGCGAACTCGCGGTGCACGCGCCCTGGATGTTCGATGGGTACGACCAGCAATGGGGAACCGAACAGCGCTCTGAACTCGTGGTGAAGGGGCAACGTTTCCACCGCACTGGCGATCTCGGCCTTATCGATGGCAATGGCAACCTTCACCAACTTGGCCGGGTGCAACACGCGTTATTCATGGCAACACGAACGGTTCCGAGTGTTCTTGTCGAAGACCCGATCTCAACCAAACTCGGTCGTCAGGTTGCTGCGGTTGGGATTGGCCCCATTGGCACGCAGGTGATTGCGGTTGTGGTCCAGGCGGAGGGAAAGCTTCGGCTTGCCAGCGCAGAGGTGACAGCGCAGGTTCGGCAATGTTCTGTTTTCGAGATCGCTGCAGTCTTGGAAGGTGAACTTCCCGTCGACATTCGCCATCAGTCGAAGATCAAGCGCGAAGTGCTTGCGGTCAATGCATCAGAGTTCTTGGCGGGACGATGAAGGTTCTGGTCACCGGAGGTTCAAGCCTCCTTGGTCGAACAGTTGCGAACTTTCTCGTTGCTCGGGGCGACGTCGTAACCTGCTTTCAGCGAAGCGCATCGGGTTCAACTGCTGTTGATGTTCTTGGAGACATCCGAGATCGTGCCGAGTTGATCGCGGCTGCCGACGGCGTCGACGCTGTAGTCCATCTCGCCGCGCTTGTTGCTCCTAAGGCGCTATGGGCCGACATGGTGGCGATCAACGTCGAGGGAACTCGCAACGCACTCAATGCGGCGGTCGCAGGCGGTCGCTTCGTTTATATCTCGAGTCCATCTGTGGCGTTCCACGATCAGGCAAGCGTTGGCGTGGGAGCCCTTGCGGCCGACTACACAGGACGCGATGGCTACGCCAGATCAAAAGCTCTCGCCGAAAATGTTGTGCGCTCGGAATCAGCGATCCCGACGGTCATTCTTCGCCCACATTTGGTGTGGGGTCCGGGCGATACCCAACTCATCGGAAGAATTGTCGATCGTGCGCGCTCGGGGAAGTTGGTTCTGCCTGATGGGGGTCGAGCGCTTGTCGACACCACCTATCTTGATGATGCGGCCTCTGGAATCGTCGCGGGACTCGACCACTGCATTGCCGGCGACGAGGCCACAACACGACCGCTCGTCATCACCGGCGGTGAACCGCGGCCGCTGCGCGATCTGGTGTCGTCCATTCTTGAAGCTGCCGGCATCGATCGGATGCCGAGATCGGTGCCAGCTCCTGTTGCCGGTCTTCTCGGTTCACTGATTGATCGGGTCTGGCCAGGATCGGAGCCCCCGCTCACACACTTCGCTGCTCGTCAGCTTTCGGTGGCGCATTGGTTCGATCAGCGTGAAACCCGACAGATTCTTGGATGGGAACCAACGGTGGGGCTCGATGAAGGCTTCGCCCGCCTGAGGGCATCGCTCGGTTCCAACTAGCGACGTCCAGAGAATTCCGGCCCAAGGAGTGGATCCGACGGGGGTATTTGTTACTATCGCCATAGGAGAAATTCCCCCGCCCAGCCTCCCGGAGCATCGTCATGGCCAGCACCGAACTCGATCTTGACCTCGGCCGCTACAAACTCGGCTGGAGCGATGCTGAGGATTACGTCTTCAAGCCAAAGCGTGGCCTCGACGAAAACATCATCAAAGAGATGTCGTGGATGAAGGGCGAGCCTGACTGGATGCGGAACTTCCGTCTCAAGTCCTACGCCCACTTCCTCAAGCGCCCAATGCCGAATTGGGGCGGAGACATGTCCGAGATTTTCTTCGACGACATTTTCTATTACATCAAGCCGACCGATCATCAGGTCGATGCGTGGGACGAACTTCCCGATTCGGTGAAGGAAACCTATGAGAAGCTCGGTATTCCCGAGGCCGAACGTAAGTACCTTGCCGGCGTTACTGCGCAGTACGAATCCGAAGTCGTCTACCACAAGAACCGTGAAGATCTTGAAGCCCAAGGCGTCATCTTCACCGACATGGACACCGCACTTCGTGAACACCCTGAAATCGTGCGCGCCTATTTCGGAACGGTGATCCCACCGAATGACAACAAGTTCTCCGCACTGAACTCTGCAGTGTGGTCGGGTGGATCGTTCATTTACGTGCCGCCTGGTGTTTCGGTCGAAATGCCGCTTCAGGCCTACTTCCGCATCAACGCGGAGAACATGGGTCAGTTTGAACGCACGTTGATCATCGCTGACGAAGGCAGCCAGGTTCACTACATCGAAGGTTGTTCTGCCCCGGTGTACACCTCCGACTCATTGCATTCGGCAGTTGTCGAAATCATTGTGAAGCCAAGCGCTCGCGTCACCTACACGACCATTCAGAACTGGTCGAACAACGTGTTCAATCTCGTCACCAAGCGTGCGCGAGTCGAAGCCGAAGGCCATATGGAATGGATCGACGGAAACATTGGTTCCCGTCTCACCATGAAGTACCCAGCGGTTTGGCTGGTTGGTCCGAAGGCGTCTGGCGAAGTTCTTTCTGTTGCCTATGCCGGCCCTGGTCAGCATCAAGACACCGGTTCAAAGATGGTTCACGCCGCACCCGAGACCACCTCGAAGATCGTCTCGAAGTCGATTTCGAAAGATGGCGGTCGCACCTCCTATCGCGGTCTGATTCGTGTCGAGGACGATGCCTACGGCTGCAAGAGCCACGTGCAGTGCGACGCGCTCATCCTTGATGACGAATCAATCTCCGACACTTTCCCGTACATGGAAGTTGGCTCGGGTGATGCTGTTATCGGTCACGAAGCAACTGTTTCAAAGGTTGCTGACGAACAACTCTTCTATCTGATGAGTCGTGGACTTTCCTCTGAACAGGCCATGGGCATGGTTGTGAATGGCTTCATCGAGCCGATCACGCGCACCTTGCCGATGGAATACGCGGTGGAGTGGAGCCGTCTCATCGAATTGCAGATGGAAGGTTCGGTCGGCTGATTCAGCCGTCGTACGCTCAGTCATCGACACGAATGAGAATCAACTCGTAAACCGGCGCGAACATCGCGCTGTTGCCGACGTGCTCATCTCGTCGGTCCTGTTTGCTGGTTGCAACATTGCGTGGCGCTATGGAAGTGGCCCCGCAATTGGCATTGTTGGGTTTCGCGTTGCGATGGGAGCCATCGTCGCGGTGCTCATTTCGCGTCGACAGCATGCGGGGTCGTGGCGAGAGCCTCTTCGCGTTCGCTCTGGTCGAATTGCAGTTGGTATTCAGGTTGTTGGCCTTGTAGCTGCAGGAACGATGTTTCGAACGCTTGATGGGCCTCTTGCTGGCCTTGCGCTGGCATGCACGCCAGCAGTTGCGCTCTTAGTTCGCGATCGAGCCGGCCGATTCTCGACGCTTGCAGCGTTGGGTTCGTCCCTAGCGGCCATCATCGGACTCACGGTCGCCGCCGGGGGAGGCGGCGTCGACACCGTGACATGGGCGGGCGCGGCAATTGCTGTCGCGTTCGTCGCTATCGAAGTGATCGGACTGCGCACTTCGGAAATTGCAGTTGAAGACGGCCTGAATCCAACAACGATCGTGTCCTCGACGATGATCAGCGGAAGCATCATCCTCCTTCCAATGGGTCTCGCATTTGGGACCCTGCAACAGCCGTGGACGATTTGGGGTGCGCTGGGCGCAGCAATCGCGGTTGCCCTGTTCGGCACAATCGGACGTGTGTTGCGAACCGCAGCTCTCCCTGCGGCCGGTGTCACTGCTGTTGCTGCGAGTTCTCAAATCAATGCTCTGTTCACTGCAATCGGTGGCGTCCTTCTGCTCAACGATTCTGTGACGTTTGTGAGTCTTGTGTGCACCGTTATGGCAGCGGCACTGGGGGCCACTGCGGTTGTTTCTGCCGCTCGCTGGCGACTTTCACGAAAGCCTGATCTCGGCCTCGCGTTGGATTCGTGATCCCGAAATGAAACACTGTCGACATGCCTATGCGTGAGGAATGCAAGCAGTACGAAAGTCGTAGCTATGCCAACGGCGAAACGGTGCGCAAGTGCAACCTTGACCTCGCTCCCGAGGCCCCTTGGCGTTGTCCGGACAATTGCCCGAAGTTTGAACTCCGGCTGGTGGATGTCGACTGGACGCATGGGTCGTTGATCGCGCCGCCGCCCCCGCCAGAACCGGAGGCCGAGGGGATTGCTGAACTGCTCGACGAAGCGGAAGACATCGTGAATGCGGTGGGTCCGCAGATCCTCGCTGAGATCGAAGCCGAGCAGAGGAAGGCCAACAGTCGGATGGGTCGTCTGAAGAGGAAATTCCGTCGCTCGTAGAGTGGCCGTAATTTCTCCTATGCGGGTAGGATTATTCCCGTGTCTTCCCCCCAATGGCTTGTTGATCGACGTTCCGCGGCCGCCCAGACGGGCGAATTCGTCATGCCCTCTACCGATGAAGAGGTGTGGCGTTATAGCCGCGTTGCCGATCTTCAGTTGACCGATTGGACGGTCGTCTCTGACCGTTCCGAGGGAGTTCCGGCTGAAGCGGCCACTCTCCTTGAGTCGCTTGGCCACCTAGCTGGTGCCGTGGTTGTTCGCAACGGTGCGGTAGTTGCCTCTCGAGTCGACGACGCACTCGCCGCCAAGGGCGTTTATGTCGGATCGATTGTCGATGGTCCTGATGCTGAGTCTGCGCTCGGGGTTGTTGCCGATGGTGGTCCCGATGTTTTCGGCCGATTGAACGACGCGAACTTCCTCGATGGGGTGCTCGTGCATGTGCCTGCTGGTGTCACGGTCGATGCGCCGGTCGCGATTATCGACTGGATCGATATCGAAGGCGCAGCGGTGTACCCACGGCTGGTTGTGCGTGTTGGTGCCGATGCCGACGTTCGTGTTCTCGATTGGCACGGTTCGACCGATGTTGCCGCCTTTATTGCGCCGCTGGTTGAACTTGATGTTGATCGTGCTGGTCGTCTGTCCTACGGCAACGTGCAGTTGCGTGGCCCGCGGGTGTGGCAGATCGCCTCACAGGTGAGCCGTGTTCGTAACGATGGAACGTTGACCTCGTCGCATGCAGGTCTTGGTTGTGACTATGGCCGTATGCGCACCGACTGTCGTCTTGTCGGTCGCGGGGCAACCGGCAACCTCAGTGCCGTGTATTTCGGTCACGATTCTCAAACACTTGATTTCCGCACCTTCCAGAAGCACGACGCTCCTGACACCAATTCGAACCTCTTGTTCAAGGGCGCTGTTGGGGGCCATTCGCGCTCGGTCTATACCGGCCTCATCCGGGTTGAAAAGGAAGCACGGGGAACCAACGCTTTCCAGACCAATCGCAACCTCAAACTTTCTGATACTGCGTGGGCGGAGTCAGTGCCCAATCTCGAAATCGAAACCAACGATGTGAAGTGCAGTCACGCTTCAACCGTTGGTCCGGTGGATGAAGAGCAAGTGTTCTACCTCGAAAGTCGAGGCGTGCCGACCGAAATTGCCGAACGCCTGATTGTCGCCGGCTTCTTCGACGAAGTACTTGAAGAGTTCCCCGTCGCGGCTGCGGTGCCGTTGATTGCGGCAGCAATCGACGAACGACTCGATGCAGGAGTCAACTGATGACACTCGAGCGTGTTTGCTCCATTCACGACGTTCCCGACGGAGAAGTCCGAAGCTTCGATCTCGGTTCAGTTCGTCTCGCCGTTGCTCATATCGGCGATGCGTTCTACGCAATTGGCGATCGCTGCTCGCATCAAGACGTTTCGCTTTCTGAGGGTGAATTGCTCGCCGGAACATGTGAACTCGAATGTCCGAAGCACGGCAGCTGCTTCTCGCTTGAAACCGGTGTTCCGAATTCGCTTCCGGCGACTAAAGCTGTTCCGACCTATGTCGTCCGCATCGACGACGCTGCTGTTTACGTGGAGATCGACTGATATGGGTGAACTTCGAATTCAAGGTCTCACTGCTGCGGTTGCGGGTCGACAGATTCTCAATGGCGTCGATCTCGTCGTGAAGTCCGGCGAGGTTCATGCCGTGATGGGTCCCAATGGCGCCGGTAAGTCGACGCTCTCTCATGTCCTCATGGGAAAGCCCGGTTACACGGTCACGGGCGGATCAGTGATGATCGACGGCGTTGATCTCCTCGCACTTCCTACCTATGAACGTGCAAAGGCTGGTCTCTTCCTTGCAATGCAGTATCCGGTAGAGGTGCCTGGCGTCAGCCTCGAGGAACTGCTCACCGAAGCGCTTTCGGCGCAGGGTCGCGACGCTTCAGTCGTTCATACCGCCGTTGCTGCCGAAGCCGAGCGCATTGGATTGGCGACTCGCCTCCTTGATCGTCCCGTAAACGTCGATCTCTCTGGTGGCGAAAAGAAGCGGAATGAAACGATGCAACTCGCCGTATTGCGTCCCAAGTTTGCGATTCTCGATGAGCTCGACTCGGGTCTCGATGTCGACGCACTTCGTGCCTGTTCGCGTCGGGTCGAAGCGGCTACGACCGAGTTCGATCTCGGCGTGCTGGCGATCACGCACTACTCGCGACTCCTTGAAGAGTTGAAGCCCGATGTTGTTCATGTGCTTGCGCAGGGTCGAATCGTTTCCTCGGGTGGGCCCGAACTCGCCGATGAACTTGAGCGCACCGGCTATGCCGAATGGGTTGAAGAAGAAGCGCCGGCCCCTGCTGCCGATCCGTTCGCTGACCCCTTTGCCGATCCGTTCGCATGAGTCCTCGCGATCGGCTTCTGACTCCGGAGGAAGTTGCCGAACGTTTGGCGACCATCCCGGAATGGGAGATGGTCGACGGTCATTTGCATCGCGAACTCACCTACGCGAATTTCACCGAAGCCTGGGCGTTCATGAATCGTGTTGCTCCGATTGCTGAGCGGCTCGATCATCATCCGAACTGGTCGAATGTTTGGAACAGCGTGGTGATCGACATCACCAGTCACGACAGTGGGGGCCCCACCGAGCGTTGCTTCGCTTTGGCGAAGGGTATCGATGGAGTTGTTCGAGGCTGAGGCCTACAAACTGCTCAGGCTGAGGCTTCTTCGATGCCTTGAGCGAGCGTGTTCCAGGCGAGTGTTGCGCACTTGATGCGAACCGGGAACTTCACAACACCGCGAAGTGCTTCGAGATCGCCGAGCTTCACATCAGGTGATTCGATTGGCTCAGTCGTCTCGGCGCCTTCAAGTGAATTTTCGTGAATCGACATCATTGCTTTGAAGGCGCGTGTGAGATCGTCAATTTCCGCAACAGTCTTGCCCTTTACGGCGGCGGACATCATCGAGGCTGATGACTGGCTGATTGAACAGCCCTGACCGGAAATGCGGATATCCGCCACACGACCATCGGCATCGAGGTCGAGATACAGCACGATTTCATCGCCACACAGTGGATTGAACCCTTCGACGCGATGCGCCGGCGGTGTTTCGAGCTCGCCGCGGTTACGCGGGTTGCGGTAGTGATCGAGGATGATCTCTCGGTAGAGGTCTTCGAGGCCGGGCATCGGCGGCACTCCCTGTGCGTGGTGTTTGAATGAGCGTAGGGGACTAGAGGGTGAAGAACGCGCCAGTTGCATCAAGTGCATCGGCGAGGGCATCGATATCGGCGGTGTCGTTGTAGACGTAGACCGAGGCGCGGGCCGTTGCGCCAATGCCAAGCAGTTTCATCAGAGGCTTGGCGCAGTGGTGTCCGGCGCGAACGCAGACCGCGTGCTGATCAAGGACCTGGGAAATGTCATGCGGGTGCAGGCCGTCGAAATCGAAACTGAAGACGCCGCCACGTTCGAGGGGGCTCGAAGGTCCATGAATGTTGATGCGATCGCCGAAGCGTTCATGAAGCGTCGAGATTGTGTACTCGGTAAGAGCGAGTTCGTGGGCACGAACTTTGTCCATGCCAACGCCATTGAGCCATTCCACTGCAGCACCGAGGCCAATGACTTCGGCAATCGCTGGGGTGCCAGCTTCGAATTTCCAAGGAAGGTCGTTGGTGGTGAACCCGTCGAGGCGAACGTCGCGAATCATTTCGCCGCCACCAAGGAATGGAGGCATCGCTTCGAGAAGTTCTTCGCGCCCGTAGAGAACGCCGACGCCGGTCGGGCCGCACATCTTGTGGCCTGAGAACGCAAGGAAGTCGGCGCCAATTTCTTGCACATTCGTGGCGCTATGGGGGACTGACTGGCAACCGTCGATAATGCTGATTGCCCCGGCTTTGCGAGCCGCATCGGTGAGTGTCCGAACGGGATTCATTGTGCCGAGCACGTTCGACATTGCGGTGACTGAGAGAACCTTGGCGCCTTCGAGCAGTGTGTCGAGGTTCGTGAGATCGAGGCGACCTTCACTGTCGAGAGGAATCCAACGCAACTCAATGCCGATCTCGGCGACGAGCATGTGCCACGGAACGATGTTGGCGTGATGTTCCATGTGGCTGAGCACGACGACATCGCCTGCAACGAGGTTTGCTCGACCCCAGCTTTGTGCAACCAGGTTGAGCGACTCGGTGGCGTTCTTCGTGAAGATGATCTCTGACGACGAGCGAGCGCCGATGAAATCGCGAACAAGGGCCCGAGCAATTTCCATTCGGTTCGTGGCTTCTTCGGCGATCATGTAAACGCCGCGGTGCACATTGGAATTAATCGTGCGGTAGTAGTCGTCCATCGCATCTAAAACCGCAAGAGGTTTCTGTGAGGTTGCTGCGGAGTCGAGGTAGACGATCTTCTTGCCGTGAACATCTCGCGAAAGCAGCGGGAACTGCTCTTTCAGACGAGTTCCATCAATGGGGTCGGCGGCTACAGCCATGCGTCGTATCCCTCAGCTTCGAGCTTGCGGGAAAGCTCAGGACCCCCGGACTCCACAATGCGTCCGTTAATCAGGACGTGGACGAACGAAGGATTCAGTTCGTCGAGCAGACGCTGGTAATGCGTAATGGCGAGGATTCCGAGTTCGGGTCGGGCAGCAAGAACCTCGCGCACCCCCTTGGCCACAATTCGGAGTGCGTCAATGTCGAGGCCGGAGTCGGTTTCGTCGAGGATCGCGATATCGGGCTGCAGGATCGCCATCTGCAGAATTTCATTGCGCTTTTTTTCGCCACCGGAGAAGCCTTCGTTGAGGTAGCGATCGGCGAAAGACGGGTCCATATCGAGACGCGTCATCCAGTCCATGATCTCAAGTCGAAGCTCGAGCATCGAGAGATCGATGCCGCGTCGAGCCGACCATGCCTGACGCAGGAAGTTGAGAACGGAAACGCCCTGAATCTCCTGCGGGTACTGGAAGGCAAGGAACATGCCGGCTTTGGCACGAACATCGGTCGGCCACTCAGTGACCTCATCGCCTTTGAAGAGGATGCGACCAGAGGTGACCTGGTATTCAGGGCTGCCGAGAAGTGCCGAGGCGAGGGTTGACTTGCCGGAACCGTTGGGCCCCATGAGGGCATGGACCTCGCCGGCGCCAATGACAAGGTTGACGCCGCGCAGGATCTCGACAGGATTTTCACCGGCGGTTGAAACGTGAAGATCCTCGATGCTGAAGAGGGGGGACATGCCTGCAGTCTAGGACCTGCCAGGGATTCGCACTACGGCCGTAGGAGAAATTACCGGCGGTCCCCAAGAAGGATCACCAGCCTCGGTCGACCCATTCCTGAAGATGCGGTCGTTCAGCGCCGATCGTGGTCCAGTTGCCGTGACCAGGAAGGACGATCGTGTCGGCCGAATAGGTAAAGAGTCGCTGATCAAGTGAGTCGATGATCGTGGCGAAATCTCCGCCTTCGAACGAGGTGTTGCCAGGACCGCCGGGAAACAGCGTGTCGCCGGAAAACAACAGTGGGCTGCCTTCAAGGGCGAAGCACATCGAACCGCGTGTGTGGCCAGGTGTTGCGATGGTGCGGAGCCGAAGACGACCAACCTCGATCACGTTGTCGTCTTCCAAGATGCTGTCGTAGGACGGGAGCATGTCGGAATCTGCAGCGGTGACCGCTACGTCGTAACCAGCGTCGCGTACCGCAGGCACCGCCTGGATGTGATCCCAGTGACCATGGGTTTCGATGACGCGGCGCACGCCCAGAGCGCTGCAGAGTTCGAGCAATCGCTCATGCTCATTGGCGGCATCGATGAGAACGCCATCGCCGGACTCGGTGCAGCGGATGACGAACACGTTGTTGTCCATAGGGCCCACTACGACGGCATGGACTTCGTAGCCGGTTTCAGCAAGTAGCAGCGTCATGCCAACAGTCTCGCAGGGGATCAGACGCAGCGGGGTACCGTTCGGCCATGAAAGTAATCGTTTGCGAACAATTTGGGCCGGTAAGCGAACTCAGACTGGTTGAACGCGAAAGCGCTCCGGTTGGCCCCGGGGATGTGCGTGTCGCAGTTACCGCATGCGGGGTCAACTACGTCGACGGACTATTCGTGCAGGGCAAGTATCAAATCAAACCTCCAGTTCCATTCGTTCCCGGTATGGAAGTTGTCGGCCGAATCGTTGAGATCGGCTCCGAGGTCACCGAACGCGCAATCGACGATCGAGTGTTCGTGAATGTCGGACTTGGTGGTTACGTGAGTGAAGTTGTGGTTGCGGCGTCACGAACGATGCTTCTGCCCGACGCGATCACCGACGGACAAGCCGCAACGTTTACGCAGAGCTATCTCACTGGTTGGTTCGCACTGCGTGAACGAGCGCAGGTGCAGGCAGGCCAAACGCTTCTTGTACTTGGTGCCGGCGGTGGTGTCGGACTTGCTGCGGTCGATATCGGGGTAATGCTCGGACTCCGTGTTATTGCTGTTGCATCAACCGAGGAGAAACGTCAGCTGGCGTTGTCTCGCGGTGCAGAGTCAGTTATCGATTCGACAACCGAAGATGTGAAGGAGCGAGCCAAAGAGTTCGGCGGTGGTTCGGTCGATGTCCTCTATGACCCGGTCGGCGGCGAACTTGGAACAACGTGTCTCCGAGCGCTCGGCGATAACGGTGCCTACCTCGTAATCGGCTTCGTCGGCGGCATTCCGAACCTCCCGGCCAACCAGATCCTTTTGCGTAACCGACGGGTCATCGGCGTCGATTGGGGTGGCTGGGCGCTTCGAAATGGCGAGCGCAATGATCAATTGGTCGCTGAAGTGCTGGCCGAGATCGGTGCGGGCAGGCTCCACCCTGTCGAGCCCGTGGTCTACCCGCTGGCCGATGCGGCGAAGGCGCTCAGTGACCTCGAAGAACGCAAGGTGGCGGGTAAGGCGATCCTCGTTCCCTGAGTCGCGAGGAATCGGCCCGAGGATGTGCCGGGCTGGCGGTAAGTCGGCTAGAACTACCCCCTGCGGCAGTTGCTGCAGACGTCAACCGGCGGGGGACCGACCCCCGTTCGCGACCGGAGGCCACCACCATGAACTTCGCCTTCTCTGAGGAGCAGGAAGAGCTTCGCAACATCGTTCGTCAGTTCCTCGAGGCCAAGTCCTCAGAAGCCGATGTTCGTGAGCAGATGGAAACCGAGCGCGGGTACGACCCCGACGTGTGGGCGCAGATGGCCGAGCAGCTTGGTCTTCAGAGCCTCACTATTCCTGAAGAGTTTGGTGGCCAGGGTTACGGCTACGTCGAACTCATTGTTGTTCTTGAAGAGATGGGCCGCGCGCTTCTGTGTGCGCCGTACTTCTCCTCGGTTGTTCTTGCTGCCAACACCGTCATGCAGTCCGGTGACGACGCAGCGAAGGCCGCAATTCTTCCCGGTATCGCTTCAGGCGAAACCATCGCAACGCTTGCGTTCACCGAGCCAAATGGTCGCTGGGACGAATCAGGCATCGAAGCAACCGCTGCCAACGACGGCGGTACTTGGAAGATCAACGGAACGAAGTCCTATGTCATCGACGGTCACACCGCGAACGTGATCATCGTTGCCGCTCGCACCTCTGCTGGCGTGAGCCTCTTCTCGGTAAACGGCGATGCCGCCGGCCTCACCCGCACTGCGCTGGCCACCATGGACCAGACCCGTAAGCAGGCCAAGCTCGAATTCGTCAACGTTGAAGGCACGCTCATCGGCACCGATGGTGCTGGCTGGGATGTTCTCTCCACCGTTCTTGACCTTGCTGCTGTCGGCCTTGCCGCCGAGCAGGTTGGTGGCGCTCAAATGTGCCTCGACATGGCCGTGCAGTACGCCAAGGATCGCGTGCAGTTTGGTCGTCCGATCGGTTCGTTCCAGGCCATCAAGCACAAGTGCGCCGACATGCTCCTCGAGGTCGAGTCAGCAAAGTCAGCTGCGTACTATGCCGGCTGGTGCGCCTCAGAACTCAACGACGAACTGCCTGCAGTCGCGTCACTGGCCAAGGCCTACTGCTCCGATGCCTACTTCCACGCTTCTGCCGAGAACATTCAGATCCATGGTGGCATCGGCTTCACCTGGGAACATCCGGCGCACATGTACTTCAAGCGTGCGAAGTCTTCGGAACTTCTCTTCGGTGATCCGACCTATCACCGTGAGCTTCTTGCTCAGCGCATCGGCATCTGATCTGTTGATCACAGCGACGAGACCAACGTGATCGTCGTCTTCATTGTCCTTTCCGCAATTGCGGTTCTCGTCATCGGCTTACTTGCCGTCGGTCGTCTCGCGGGCCAACTCGCGGAACAACCTCGTCCGGCGGTTTATGACCGTGCTGAAGCAGTCGACTTTGTTGCCGATCGTCTTCCTGACGAT
Organism: Acidimicrobiales bacterium; assembly: GCA_030830565.1. Classification (GTDB taxonomy): domain Bacteria; phylum Actinomycetota; class Acidimicrobiia; order Acidimicrobiales; family Acidimicrobilacustridaceae; genus Acidimicrobilacustris. The sequence goes on along the minus strand of JAURMR010000035.1, from coordinate 30,445 downwards.
GTGACCGCTGAATTGACGTACGAGGATCTCGCATCGTTGTTGCAGTGGCACCTCGATTACATGGAGGATCTCGGTGTGGCTCGGGCTCAAGGAGTCGACAGGGTTGCTAGTGGACCACTTGTTGCAGCCGAAGACGATGCCTTGGCGTTCGTGATCGGAAAAGCCACCGAGGCCGGTCTTGAAGTTGACGATGTGGTTGTCGTGCAAGTCATTGAGGGCAACGAGAAGTACCTCGAAGCAATTGGAGCAATCGGTAGCCAACTGCCGATGCCTGAAGACCCAACCGGCAAGTAATCGTTGGCAAAAGAATGTCCATCGGTTCTCGGCCGTCTACGATGACGCCATGCATCGTCCGACAAAGTTCGAACACAACCGTTGGGTTGGCGACAAGCGCACGCAGATCGTCTACGACGTCGACAACATTGACGATCCGTCCATCATCGAAGAACTGATGGAAGCAGAAACGTTCATTTGCTTCGGACCAGACACGGTCGATGAAGCGCGCAACCGTTGCTACAAGCCCTACAAAGGCAATGGCAGCGGTCTCGTCGACGTAGAAGCCTGATCGATTCGGACCGTGGAGAAACTCTTCCGGTCTGGCGATATTGAACTTGCGGGGCACTTGGCCCGGCCCCGCATCGCTCCGGGTACGTCGGTGCCTGGCCTTTTGATCTGTCACGGATTCCCCAACCTGAATCAGGGCGGCGCGCTTTCGGCTCGTTCGTTCCCTGAACTCGCCGAACGCATCGCAACCGAAATGGGTTGGATGGTGCTGGTCTTCAATTTCCGCGGAGCCGGCGATTCGGAAGGCAACTTTTCGCTGCACGGTTGGCGCGACGACCTCCTTGCTGCTGCTGCCTATCTGCGCACGGTCGAAGGTGTGCACGGTGTGTGGGCAGCCGGTTACGGAACTGGTGGATCGCTTTCAATCGCGGCGGCGGCCCTCGACCTAGAAATTCGTGGCGTCGCCGCGATGGGGTCACCTGCAGATTTCGACGATTGGGCGAATCATCCGCGTTTGCTGCTGCAACACGCGCGAGAAACCGGAATAATTCCCTCCCCATCATTTCCACCGAACTTTGATGCATGGGCGAAGGAAATTCGCGATGTGCGCGCAGTTACGGCGATTCGAAATGTTGCTCCCCGTCCGGCTCTCATCATGCACGGGTCAGAGGACGACACTGTCCCGGTGTATGACGCTCGAGTGCTTGCCGACGCGCACGGCAGTGCTGATCTCCGCATCATTGAAGGTGGAGCGCACCAACTGCGTCACGATCCCCGTGCGGTCGCGGTATTGCTCGGTTGGCTAGACCGACAGCGCGCTGCGGCAGCGGCTGAGCGCGCAAATTGAGTTAGCTCAGAAGCGGATTCGGTGCATCGGGATCGATGCCATGATCCGAAATTGCACTTGCAACAACCGAAGGATCAATTACCCCTTCGCCTGCGAGTGCTGACAGCACTGCAATCTCAATATGCGCTGCGTCGATTTCAAAGAATCGACGAAGTGCAGCGCGGGTGTCGGAGCGTCCGAACCCATCGGTACCCAACGAAACGAACCGCTTGGGAACATATGGAGCGATTTGGTCGGGCACGGCCTTCATGAAATCGGTGACTGCGACGACCGGCCCAGGTGCTGCGCCAAGTTGATTGGTCACCTGTGCGGTGCGTGGCGACTCTGTTGGGTGCAGGCGATTCCAGCGTTCAACTTCGAGTGCGTCTTCGCGGAGTCGCTTGTAGGAAGTCGCGCTCCAAAGTTCGGCACCAATGCCACGAGCGGCCAGTGCAGTTTGAGCATCGCGAGCACCCTGGTTCATCGTGCCGGAAAACACGATGGTTGCTGTGGCGTCGAGCCCATCAGGAGCCTCGGCCCACTTGTAGAGGCCGCTCATGATGTCGTCGTCAGTGACGTGTTCAGGACGAATGGGCATGACCTGGTTCTCGTTATATGCAGTCAGGTAATAGAAGACGCTTTCTCCAGCGCCGTCTGGTCCGCCGTACATGCGTTGCAGCCCGTTCTCGATGATTGTGGCGAGTTCGTAGGCAAATGCTGGGTCGTAGACCTGACAGCTAGGCACCGTTGAAGCGAGCACGAGACTATGTCCGTCTTGATGCTGCAAACCTTCGCCAAGAAGCGTCGTTCGGCCAGCGGTAGCGCCGATGATGAAGCCTTTGGCCTGGGCGTCGGCCGCGGCCCAGACGAGATCGCCAACACGCTGGAATCCGAACATCGAATACAAGGTAAAAAACGGAACCATGGGAACGCCACGGGTTGCGTAACTGGTTCCGGCGGCGGTGAAACTGGCAAGCGAACCGGCCTCGGTGATTCCTTCTTCGAGCAATTGACCGCTCTTCGACTCCACATAGGAGATCAGCAGTTCGTGATCAACCGGTTCATACAACTGTCCCTGCGAAGCGTAAATGCCGAGCTCACGGAACAAAACCTCCATGCCGAAAGTGCGCGCTTCGTCGGGGATGATTGGCACGACGCGTGGACCGAAGTTTTCCGATCGGCACAAACCTCGAAGGAGGCGAGTGAACGCCATGGTCGTCGACACCGCTTGGGTGCCCGACCCCTGAGCGAATTCGGCGTACACAGACGAATCGGGGAGTGTGAGTGGTCGACGAATATCGAGCGAACGGCTCGGAACGAAACCATCGAGTGCGGCACGGCGTTGCGCGAGATACATCGCCTCTGGAGAAGCGGCTGGTGGCCGATAAAACGGCGGAACGTCTGCATCGATCGCCGATTCAGGAATCTGATCAGTGAGTTGAAGGCGGTCGCGGAATTCCAATATCTCAGCGTGACTCAACTTTTTGATTGAGTGCGTGGCATTGCGACCTTCAACTGTTGAACCAAGTGCCCAGCCCTTGACCGTTTTCGCAAGGATCACGGTTGGTACGCCCTTTGTTTCAACCGCGGCCTTGTAGGCGGCATAGACCTTCTTGTAGTCGTGACCGCCGCGCGGAAGTGCTCGTAATTGATCGTCGGAAAGATGTTCGACGAGTTTGCGAAGGCGAGGGTCTGGCCCGAAGAAATGCTCACGGATGTACGCGCCGCTTTCGATGGCATAGCGCTGCCATTCGCCGTCTGGGGTTGAGTTCATTTTTGCAAGCAAAACGCCGTCGACATCGCGAGCGAGTAGCTCGTCCCAGCCAGCGCCCCACACGACCTTGATGACGTTCCAGCCCGCACCGCGGAAAACCGATTCGAGTTCTTGGATGATCTTTCCATTACCGCGAACTGGACCATCGAGGCGCTGCAGGTTGCAGTTCACAACCCAAATGAGATTGTCGAGTTGCTCACGTCCTGCGAGCGAGATCGAACCGAGGGTTTCCGGTTCATCGGTTTCGCCGTCACCAAGAAAACACCACACCTTGGACGCGCTCGTATCGTCGATTTGGCGGTTGTAGAGGTACTTGCTGAAGCGGGCCTGGTAGATGGAATTGAGCGGACCAAGACCCATGGAAACTGTTGGGAATTCCCAGAACTCTGGCATGAGCCATGGATGGGGATAACTGGAAAGTCCGCCGCCGCCGATTTCGCGACGGAACTTTGCCATTTCCTGTTCACTCAAACGGCCTTCAAGGTAGGCGCGTGCGTAAATGCCCGGGGCAGCGTGACCTTGGAGATAAACGTGATCTCCAACGAGTGAACCGTCGCGGCCTCGGAAGAAATGATTGAAACCAACTTCGAGCAACATTGCTGATGACGCATACGAAGAGAGATGTCCGCCAATGCCATCGGCTTCTTTATTCGCATACACAACCGCCATCGCTGCGTTCCAACGCAAGTACTGGCGAATGCGCTTTTCGATTTCTTCATCACCTGGGAACCACGGTTGTTCCTCAACTGGAATGGTGTTGATGTACGGAGTGGACACCTCGGCTGGGGTGCCGATCTGAAGTTCGCGTGCACGTTCGGTGATGCGTGAGACGAGGTAGCGAGCGCGGGTCTTACCGGCAGTGTTGACAACGGCGTCAAGGGAGTCGAGCCATTCGACCGTTTCTCCCGGATCGGAATCAGGAAGCTGGCTGACGAACTGATCAAGGTCCACGAGTCGCCCTTCTGTCGTTGTGTCTCACCATGATGCCCGGAAATGATCAGTTTTCGGACCGCAGTGCTGGTGATTTTGCGTGAATTGTGTATGTCGGTTGTCTGCTCTGACCTGTGGGACGCTGGTTTGGTGACAACAGTCGTGTATACCGATGGCGCGTGCAGCGGAAACCCCGGTCCTGGTGGCTGGGCCTGGGCGCGCGTCGATGGTGGCTATGCGAGTGGGGGCGAAGCGCATTCAACGAATCAGCGCATGGAGATCATGGCGGCGTTTGAAGCGGTGAAATCGCACCAGGGACCTCTCGAGGTCGTTAGCGATTCGACCTATGTGGTTCATTGTTTTCGCGACCGTTGGCACGACGGCTGGAAGCGTCGGGGCTGGAAGAACTCACAGCGCAAGCCTGTTGCGAATCGAGATCTCTGGGAGCCATTCATTGATCTCGTCCTGAGTCGTGGTGATGTCACGTTCCGTTGGGTGAAAGGTCATGGGGGCGATCCCATGAACGATCTCGTCGATCGGTTAGCCGTCGAAGCGGCCACCACGCAGAGGGAAGCGGCTGGCTCTCAGCCGCCAACCACTCTCGGTCCTCCCGACACCTTTGGAACAGGGGAATCGGCGCAGGGCATCGTGGACGATTCTCGGGTCTACCCCGATGACGACCAGCTTTCGCTCTTCTGATCTGACGTTGTGGACAGAAATGCGGTGTGACCGGGCCGCTCCCCGTATTCTCTGAACCATGGACATCAATGGAATCTCAGCAATCGTCACCGGTGGCGCCTCCGGCATCGGTGAAGCATGTGCACGTCAGCTCGCAGCAGGCGGAGCAAAGGTCGTCATCGCCGATCTCAACGACGAAAAGGGCAATGCACTCGCGACAGAAATCGGTGGAGCATTTGCTCATGTCGACGTGTGCAGCTCCGATGACATCAAGGCCGCTATTGGCATGGCCGAGGAAATGGGTCCGCTTCGAGCCCTCGTGAACTCAGCGGGTATCGGTGCCGCCAGCCGCACAATCGGCAAAGACGGCTCGTATGACTCAGCGTTCAACCTCGATTACTGGCGCAAGGTGATCGACATCAATCTCACTGGCACATTCGATTGCATCCGCCTTGTGGCCACCGCCATGAGTCGTACCGAGCCGGTGTCGGCCGACGGTGAGCGCGGCGCAATCGTCAACATGGCGTCAGTTGCTGCATTCGACGGCCAGATCGGTCAGGCCGCTTACTCCGCATCGAAGGGTGCCGTTGTTGGCATGACCCTTCCGATTGCTCGCGACCTCGCGGTTGTTGGAATCCGTGTGAACACCGTTGCCCCTGGTCTCATCGACACGCCGATCTATGGCGAAGGTGAAGGCAGCGAAGCATTCAAGGCGAACCTCTCGAAGGATGTTCTCTTCCCCAAGCGTCTTGGTTACTCCAGCGAACTCGCCGCAATGGTGCTTGAGCTCGTAACGAACTCGTACATGAACGCTCAGACCATTCGCGTCGACGGTGGAGCTCGTCTCGGCCCGAAGTGATCTGAGGCCGTCAGCGCCGACGGGTCCTGTCACCGAGAGGCACATCCATGCTCGCCCCGCTGCGCGTGGATGCCCTCCTCTCGGCGCCACCCGCCGGTGCAGACGGCCGACCTCTCGGTCGTGCCTCATCTGTTGAGGCAGTTGTGGGAACCCCGGCATCGAGCCGGGGTTCTCACATTTTCCGGGTGCATCGATTGCGGAGCCTGAACGGATAGATTCGTACGCATGTTCGTAGTGGGGATTGACCCTGGGCTGACCCGGTGTGGGTATTGCGTGCTTGAGGTGCGCGATGGGGCGTCGCCGCGGGCGGTTGCATTGGGCGTGATCCGCACCTCGCCTTCCGACGAAGTGCACCTTCGGTTAGCCGAACTTCAATTGGAACTTCGTGGTTTGCTCGCCGAGTTTCCGCCGACGGCTATGGCAGTTGAGCGAGTTTTGTTCCAAGTGAACGTAAGTACGGCAATGTCGGTTGGTCAGGCCAGTGGGATTGCCATGGTCGAAGCGGTAAACGCTGGTTGCGAGGTCGTCCAGTATTCGCCGAACGAGGTCAAGTCTGCGGTCGCTGGTTGGGGCAATGCCGACAAGGTGCAGATGCAGCAAATGGTCCAGACGCTCCTTGGCCTTGCGGAACCACCGCATCCGTTCGACGCGGCCGACGCTGCAGCGCTTGCTTTGTGTCATATCGCAATGGCCCCGATGCGTGCCGCTGCGAACAGAGCGGTTTCGAAGGCGGGCGCGAAATGATCGGCTCAGTTCGAGGCACGTTGCTTGAACGTTTGCCATCGGGCGAAGTTCTTGTTGAAGTTTCGGGAATTGGTTACCGAGTCATTGTTTCGCCATCAACGGCAGCATCGCTTGGCGAAACTGGTTCCGAAGTCTTCCTGCATACGCACCATCACCGCCGTGAAGACGCCGAAACCCTCTACGGATTCACCTCTTCCGAACAACGGATGGTGTTCGAAGCATTGCTGTCTGCCCACGGTGTTGGTCCCGCACTCGCTTTGGGAATTATGAGTGTCCATCCGCCGGCCTCATTGGTTCGGGTGCTCGCAAACGACGACATCGATGCGTTGTGTCTGGTTCCCGGCGTTGGCAAGAAGACGGCAGCGCGGCTTCTCATCGAACTGAAATCGAAACTTGATATCCCTGGTCTCGATCTTGGAGCGACATCGGTTTCGGCCGACGGCAATGTGTCGGGTTCGTCCTCTCTCGGCGATGTCCGATCCGCCCTCGCCGAACTTGGCTATGGTCCCGACGAGGTTGCCGAAGCGGTCAAGGAACTTCCCGATTCAAACGACACTGCTGAATTGCTGCGTCTTGCTCTGCAACGATTGGCCGCCTGATGCGAGACGAACTCCTTTCGCCTGAACCGACTCCCGATGATGTTGAGCCGGTTCTCTCCGATCGTCCTTCTGGTGCCGACCTCATCGGCGAAGAAGGCGGATTGCGCCCTCGTCACCTCGACGACTTTGTTGGTCAGCGTGAACTGAAAGAACACCTCGGGATCATCCTCGAAGCAGCGCGTCGCCGCGAGCAAGCGGTCGATCACCTTCTGTTCGCTGGTCCTCCAGGGCTTGGCAAGACCACGTTGGCCGGAATCGTGGCCGCCGAACTTCAGGTCGGTCTGCATGTCACGTCTGGTCCCGCGCTCGATCGCGCCGGCGACCTTGCGGCGATCCTCACGCGTTTGGGCGAGGGCGATGTTTTGTTCATCGATGAAATCCATCGCCTCAGTCGAAACGTGGAAGAAGTTCTCTACCCCGCGATGGAGGACTTCCAACTCGACATTGTCTTGGGCAAAGGTCCGGCAGCGCGCTCGATTCGACTCGACCTTCCGCGATTCACACTTGTCGGTGCAACGACTCGTACGGGACTTATCACTGGCCCTTTACGCGACAGATTCGGGCTTGTTGCCCGGCTCGACTACTACGACGCCGACGAACTTCAATCGATCGTTTCTCGTGCGGCCGGCATCCTCGGAATCGGCATCGACGATGGCGGCGCATCTGAAATCGCGCGTCGCGCCCGCGGAACGCCCCGTATCGCCAACCGGCTCCTCCGTCGTGTTCGCGATTTTGCAGAAGTTCGGGGAGATGGCCGGATCGACCAAGCAACTGCGCACGAAGGCCTCGCAGTTTTCGGTGTCGACGACCTTGGTCTCGACAAAGTCGATCGCGCCGTACTCACAAATCTGTGTCAGAAGTTCGGTGGTGGACCTGTCGGGCTTGGCACGCTTGCGATCAGCGTTGGCGAAGCGGAAGAAACCGTGGAAGATGTCTACGAACCCTTCCTCATTCAGCAGGGTTTGTTGATGCGCACGCCGCGTGGACGCGTGGCAACACCCGCTGCCTGGGCTCACCTCGGCATGGTTGCTCCGGCCAGTGCGCCACTCACCGCCGATCCTTCCCGGAGCTTGTTCGAGTCCTAATTCGTGCATCCACTCGGGCAGCAAGGTGGGTGAACGGTACGCTCACCACCAATGCGACGACCGTCCTATCTCAGTGGACTCCTGCTGATCGCCGCGGTGTGCGGGCTCATCGATGCCGCGTGTTTCCTGGCACTCGGTGGCGTCTTCGCTGAGATCATGACCGGCAACATCTTGTTGTTGGCGTTTCGAATCGGAACGGGCCAGCAAATTGGTGACGCAACACCGTTGCGCTACCTCGCGGCGATTTTGGCGTTTGCTTGCGGTGCACTTCTCGGCGGGCTTCTGATGCGTGGTTCCGACAAGAGACTCGAGCGGAAGATTGGCTTCTCAGTGGAACTGGTGCTTGTTGTGAGTGCGATGGTCCTCGCTTTTGCGATCGACGCAGGCCCGGTGGGAACGGGTCGTGACGTTGTGGTGAGCCTCTTGGCGTGCGCGATGGGAATTCAGAATGCGCTGATGCGTCGGCATGGAATTGCCGATGTCGCAACAAACTTGATGACGGTGACATTCACGGGCTTGCTATCGGAATTGAAAGTGGTGGGTGGCGATAACCATCACTGGCTGCGGAGATCAGGATCAATCGTGATCTTCTTTGTCGGAGCGATTTTTGGCGCATTCCTCACCCGCTTCGGAGCCGGATGGCCACTGTTGGTTGCGAGTGTTCTGTTGACAGGAGCGTTGGCGGTACTTGCAACGAGTGAACCGCCAGTCGAAATAACCTGACACTCGTCAGGCTCTAGCCTCATCCCGCTATGGAAACCGCTGCCTTCGATTACGAACTGCCTGAATCGGCAATCGCGCAGCACCCCCTCGCCGAGCGCGATGCGGCGCGACTGCTCGTTGATCAAGGCGCTGGAAATCCTCCGACGAATCACATCGTCCGCAATCTTCCCGATCTTCTCGAGCCAGGAGATCTCCTCGTTCTCAACACCACTCGCGTTCTTCCAGCTCGACTTGCGCTGCGCAAAGAGACCGGCGCTGCTGTTGAAGTGCTTTTGCTTGAGCGGCTCGATGGTGGCTCACTGTCTGACAGTGGTCAGTCCCGATGGGAAGCATTGGTTCGGCCGGGAAGGAAGCTTCCGCCGGGGACGATCGTTCGTCCCGCAGAGGGCAATGGCCTCGAAGTTGTTATTGGCGACGACCTTGGCGAGGGTCGACGGGCGGTCACAATCGATGTCGATGGTCCGTTGCTTGATGCTCTCGAACACTTTGGTGTGATGCCGTTACCGCCTTACATCACCGAAGTGCTGGCCGAACAGGAGCGCTATCAAACTGTCTTTTCCCAGCGGCCCGCTTCGGCTGCCGCTCCGACGGCGGGTCTGCATCTGACCCCAGAGGTTCTGGCTCGTTGCGCCGAGCGCGGCATCACTCGGGCCGATGTCGAGTTAGTTGTTGGGTTGGGCACGTTCCGACCCATTGCGACTGACCAAATCGAAGACCATGTCATGCACGGCGAATACTTTCGGGTGCCGCAATCAACGCTCGACGCGTGCGCGCAAACGAAAGCGAATGGCGGGCGCGTTGTTGCTATCGGAACCACAGCGGTGCGCGCTTTAGAAAGTGCTGCAGCGCTGGGAACGAATGATGGCCGGACGGAACTGTTTATCCATGGCGAGTATGACTTCGCCATCGTTGATCGGATGATGACGAACTTTCATCTTCCAAAGTCATCGCTCATCGTGATGATCGATGCATTCATCGGGCCTCGTTGGCGCGACCTTTACTCCGACGCGTTGCGCGACGGCTACCGCTTCCTGTCTTTTGGCGACGCGATGTTGTTAACGCGTCACTGAAGTGACGCTGATGCGTCAGGACTGGCTCAAAGAAATTCACACAAGTACGCGGCAGGGGAATCTGCTCGTACTTGAAAGTGGCTTGAAGCGGGAACTTCGAAACCCGAACCCTTGGGGTAGATCTCCCAGTCGCTTTCACCATCGACGATTGCCTCAAGGACACCTGCGACCACCGTCATGCGTTCGGACGCATCGGTAGTGAAGTCGTAGGTTCCGGGGGCGATCACTCCGACGGTGGCGCGGCCTGCTGCGGTTTCGAAGCCGAGGCTTTGGACGCCACCTTCGAAGTAGGTGTTGTGGGAGGTGTCTGACATGTCGTCGACGATAACGCTCCTAGCGGGCCAGTTGTGGTGACATGGAGCCCACTTCCAAATTTTTTCTGACGCCACTGGAGCCGTGTTGAGCACCAACGCAACTGAAACCGTCCTCCGACTTCAGGTTGACGCAACCGACGGGCTTGCTCGAACCGGTGTCGTTCATACGTCTCGTGGATCATTTCGCACACCGTGTTTCATGCCCGTCGGTACACGTGCTGCGGTACGAACGCTGACATCAGCTGATCTTGAAAAGCTTGGGGCAGAGGTCATCCTCGGCAACACCTACCACCTAATGTTGAAGCCAGGTGCCGATCTGATTCATCGATTTGGTGGTCTTCACGGTTTTGCTGATTGGCACGGTCACGTGTTGACCGACTCTGGCGGATTCCAAATCTTTTCGCTTGAGCCCAAGGTCAACGACGAAGGCGCAACGTTTAAGTCGACCTACGACGGCAGTTATCACCACCTGAGTCCAGAGGGCAGCGTCGAAGTTCAACAGAAGTTGGGTTCCGATATTCAGATGGTGCTCGATGTGTGTCCACCCCTCCCTTCCTCTGAAGCGATCGTGCGAGCAGCTCTTGAACGTTCGGTGTTATGGGCTGGTCGTGCCAAAGCCGCGCATGCACCTGCTCGCGCCGAAGGCTCACCACAGGCCCAGTTCGGCATCGTGCAGGGCGGTATCGACGTTGCTATGCGTACCGAGAGCGCGGAACGCACGCTTGAGATCGGGTTTGATGGGTACGGCATCGGCGGACTGTCGGTGGGGGAAACCCGAGATGAAATGCTCCCGGCGCTCGCAGCAGTGACCGAGGTGCTTCCAAAGGATCGGCCTCGCTACCTCATGGGAGTCGGAGATCCGACGAGCATCGTTGAAGCGGTCGCTCTCGGTGTTGACATGTTCGATTGTGTGCTGCCCACCCGTTTGGCTCGTCACGGAACGATCCTGACCTCCTTCGGACGGATGAACCTGCGCAATGCCAAGTTCGCTGATGACCCCGAGCCACTTGAGCCAGGGTGTACCTGTGAGGCCTGTTCTCGATGGTCTCGGGCCTACTTGCGCCATTTGCTCATGGTGAGTGAACCAACGGCGGCCCGCCTCACCACAATCCACAACGTTCACTGGTTATTGCGCCTGATGGAGGCGGCACAGGCGGCGATTGCGGCGGGGACCTACGACCAGTTCCGGGCATCGGTGTCAGCGGTCTGGGACTGAACCTTGCCGGGAGCCGAATAAAGGGGAGGGGGCATTGAGGGCTAACGTGGCCCGGTTTCCGCCTTGGAACCCTTACGAACGAGTGCATTCGAAACCATGTCATTTCTCATCATCATCGTTCTGTTCGTTATCGCTTGGGTCGTGTTGATCCTCCCGAAGCAACGGGAAGTCAAGCGACACGCATCTTTTGTCGAGAGCCTCGCAATCGGCGACGAAGTCATGACTGGTTCTGGTATCTACGGGACGTTGGTCGAGATCAGTGACGCAACGGTCTTGTTGCAGGTCGCTCCAGGTGTTGAAGTCAAGATTGCTCGGCGCGCCATCGCATCGAGAGTTGGCGAACCTGTTGCTGCCGAGAGCGCCGAAACCGCAGATGAAGAGGACTCAGACGCGTGAGGCGCTTCCGAGGTTTTGGTTCGCTCATAGCGATCGTCGTGGTTGCCGGAGCGGTGTTGCTCTACACGCTCGTTGCGGGCAATAAGCCGCTGCTGGGTCTTGATCTTCAAGGTGGTGTCTCTGTTGTTTTGAAGCCCGTTCAGGAAGTCGACAACGACACGATTGATCAAGCAATCGCCATCATCCGTCAGCGCATCGATGCCATTGGTGTCGCCGAACCGGAGATCACTCGCCAAGGCAACAACATCCTCATTCAGATTCCTGGTGTGAAGGACAAGGATCGGGCGCTTGAGCTTGTTGGACAGACTGCAGAACTGCAGTTCCGCCCTGTGCTGGCCAATGTCCCAGTTGATCCGCAGGAGGCGACGACGACGACAAGCGGGGATCCTGCTGCGACCACCACCACGGTTGCTCCAGAGGCATCAACCTCTTCGACGACGATTGATCCAACCAAGACTGTGGGTGGGCTTCCGCTCGATGTGTGTACCGCAGGACTTACTGCCGAGCAGATCAATGCGGCAGGACAAGCCGTACTGCCACAGTGTGCCGATGGACTACTCGTTGGTTCGTACGCGGTTGGCCCTGTTGCGCTCACCGGTAGCGCACTTGAAACTGCCCGAGCGAACCTTGCCGATTCAGGCCAGTGGACAGTTGCTCCAACGTTTAAGAGCGGCGATGACGGCATCGGCGGCTTTAACGCCATTGCAGGTCAGTGTTTCTCGAAGGGTTCGACCTGCCCCACCGGTCAATTAGCGATCGTGCTTGATGGTCGTGTGCTTTCAGCACCCAGCATTAACAGCGCCAGTTTCCAGGCCGACCAGATTGAAATCTCGGGTTCGTTCACTGAACGAACGGCGAAAGATCTCGCAACCTCACTCAAGTACGGCGCGTTGCCCGTTGAGTTTGAGCAGCAGCAGGCTCAGGTCGTTTCCGCGACGCTCGGCAAAGACGCCCTCCACGCCGGTCTAATCGCCGGTCTCGTGGGCCTTATTGCGGTTTCGATTTACATGATGGCCTTCTATCGAGTTCTTGGACTGTTCGCCGTCCTGAAGCTTGGAATCGAAGCGGCATTGCTTTGGTCGATTATTTCCTGGCTCGGTGCCAACAACGGTTTGGCCCTCACGCTTGCTGGCATCACGGGCATCATTGTTTCGATCGGTGTTTCGCTCGACTCGAACGTTGTCTATTACGAGCACCTCAAGGAAGACATCAACCACGGTCGCTCGATTCGCAGCGCAACCGACAAGTCGTTTGTGTCGGCGTTCTCGACCATTGTGAAAGCTGACGTCGCATCGCTTATCGGTGCGGCACTTCTTTGGTGGCTCACAGTTGGCCCGGTCCGAGGTTTCGCTTTCTACCTCGGGCTTTCCACGGCGCTTGATCTCATCACCTCTTGGGCGTACATGCGTCCGGTTGTGAAACTGGCGACCCGTTCAAAGTTCTTGCTTTCTCGTCCAAGAATTCTCGGGCTTCCGGCTGAAAAAGTTCAAGAGCGCAACAACGCGAAGGCTTCTACCCGTCCGACCGCAGAGGTGTCGCAATGAGCAAGCTCGGACGTCTCAATAGGGGCGAAACGAATATTGATTTCCTCAAGTGGTGGAAAATCGGTATTGCCATTTCCGTCTTCTTGATGGTGGTGAGCGTCGGCTCGCTGCTCACCCGTGGGCTGAACCTCGGAATTGATTTCGAGGGCGGTGTTTCCTGGGAGGTCAGTGCTCCGGGAGTCTCGGTTGAAGAAACCCGAGTTGCTCTCGAAGCGGTGGGAGAGGGTTCGGCCAAGATTCAGATTGTCGGAACCGACATCATTCGTGTTCAAGGTCCGGAAAGCACGATCGAGCACACCGCAGAGGTGACGAAGGCGCTAGCGGAACTCGCTGACACTGATCCAGCGAATATCAGTTTCTCGACGGTTGGCGCTTCGTGGGGTGGCGACGTTACGAAGTCGGCAATCCGCGCGTTGGTGTTCTTCTTCATTGCGATTCTGATTTATCTGTCAATCCGTCTCGAGTTGCGCATGGCGGTGGCTGCGCTCGTCGCGGTGTTTCACGATGTGCTTATCAGCGTGGGTGTGTATTCGGTCTTTCAGTTTGAAGTCACTCCTGGAACAGTCATTGCGTTTCTAACCATCCTTGGTTATTCGATCTACGACACGATCGTGGTTGACGACAAGATCATCGAGAACGAGCGTCTCGTCGGTCAGTCCGGCCGTCTCACCTACGGTCAGATGACCTCGCTGTCAATGAACCAAGTCCTATTGCGTTCGATCAATACAACAGTGGTGTCGTTACTCCCAGTTATTGCGCTGCTGGTTGTCGGCGCCGGAATCATGGGTGCAGTCACACTTGAAGAATTCTCGATTGCGCTTACGGTCGGACTTTTGGCTGGCGCGTATTCCTCAATTTTCGTGGCTGCCCCGATCTTGGTCTGGCTCAAAGAACATCAGTCGAAGTTCAAGGTGATCCGCGAACGTCTGCAATCTCAAGGCGTTGATGTGTCACACGCTGCGCCCCGTGTTGATCTCGTCGGTGCTGGAGTTGCCACGGCGACGAGCGTTGGCTCCAGCGCAACTGAGGCGATCGGTTCGACGACTGGGGCTGCACCGACTGTCGCCCCGTCGGGGGTCATCCCGCCTCGTCCGCGCAAAAACCAGCGCAAGCGTTGAGTAACGCGTCGGTCCAGGTGCTCACCGCCTGTACCGTGGAGCCATGATGAGTTCGTTCGGAACCGCTTCCTGTGTGTGTCCACCCGGTCACGCACGAGCGGGGGTCTGAGCAATGGCGACCGTCAATCGTGTGCTGCCGTGGCGTCGACACGCCGCTGCACCATCCGAAGAGGTCGCCCCACTCGTTGAGATTTTCCAGAAGCACCACCCACGGTCTTCGACATCTCTCATCACCCGGGCCTATGACCGGGCAGCTGCAGCACATAAGGGTCAATCGCGTAAATCTGGCGAGCCCTATGTGACCCATCCGGTGGCCGTAGCCAAAATCTGTGCCGAACTTGGTCTCGACGATGTCACCATCGCTGCGGCTCTTCTTCACGATGCAGTTGAAGACACGGGTGCGACGCTGCTTGATGTTGAAAAGGAATTCGGCGAAGACGTTGCTCGAATTGTTGACGGCGTAACAAAGCTCGATCGGATCAAGTTCGATTCGAAAGAAGCACAGCAGGCGGCCACGGTTCGAAAGATGCTCGTTGCGATGGCGAAGGACCTTCGGGTTCTCATCATCAAGCTGGCTGATCGCCTCCACAACATGCGCACGATCGCAGCGATGCCCGCATGGAAGCAGCATCGCACTGCGCAGGAAACGCTCGACATTTATGCGCCGCTTGCTCATCGTTTGGGCATGCAGGAACTCAAGCAGCAACTTGAAGATCTTTGTTTCGCGTCGTTGCATCCGAAGCGTTACGCCGAAATCGATCACATGGTTGCGACTCGGGCCCCCGAGCGCGATGTCTACCTCACCAATGTTCTTGAAGATGTTCGAGGCCGTCTGAGCGAACTCCACATCACTGCTGAAGTAACAGGGCGCCCGAAGCATCTCTGGAGCATTTACGAAAAAATGGTGGTGAAGGGTCGTGATTTCGATGAGATCTTCGATCTCGTTGCGATCCGAGTCATCGTCGGAACCGTGAAGGACTGTTACGCAGCCCTCGGTTCTATCCATGCCACCTGGAAGCCGGTACAGGGCCGGTTCAAGGACTATGTGGCAATGCCGAAGTTCAACCTGTATCAATCACTGCATACGACAGTGGTCGGACCGGGTGGAAAGTCGCTCGAGGTGCAGATCCGAACTCTCGAAATGCATCGCCGGGCTGAGTTCGGAGTTGCTGCGCATTGGAACTACAAGGACAATCACGAAAGTTCGGCAGATCTTGCGTGGCTGAACCGCATTGTCGATTGGCAAACCGAAACGTCTGATCCTTCAGAGTTCATGGCCAATCTCAAGATCGACCTCGAACAAGACGAAGTCTTCGTGTTTACGCCTAAGGGCAAAGTCGTCACCCTCCCGTTGGGGGCGACCACCGTCGATTTTGCCTATGCGATCCACACCGATGTCGGGCATTCCTGTATCGGCGCTCGTGTCAACGGCCGTTTGGTTGCGCTTGATACGGAACTTCAGTCGGGGGATTCGGTCGAGATCTTCACCTCGAAGGTTGAAAGCGGCGGCCCTTCGCAGGATTGGCTGCGGTTCGTCGTCTCCCACAAAGCGGCCAACAAGATCAAGGCGTGGCATTCGCGCGAACGACGCGAAGACGCTATCGAGAACGGTAACGATGACCTCGTGAAGGCTCTTCGGCGTGAGGGCCTTCCTGTGCAGAAGATCCGTCAATCCCGGGTGCTCGACGAGATCGCTACCGAACTCAACTACACCGATCTCGAATCGCTTCATGCGGCGATTGGTGGCGGGCACCAGTCGGCGCAGTCGGTGGCGGAACGAATCCGACGCAAACTCGAATCTGTTGAACCGGGGCGCGAAGAACAATTGCCGACCACGGTCCGGGCGCCACGACGCTCAGGTCGAGTTGGAGGCAGTCCATCCGGCGTGCACGTCGAAGGTCTCGACGACGTCATGGTGCGCTTGTCGCGTTGCTGTACTCCAGTCCCCGGCGACGAAATCATGGGTTTCGTTACTCGCGGTCGCGGCGTTTCGGTGCATCGATCTGACTGCGCAAATGCGATGTCGCTTTCCGATGGTCAAGCCGATCGACTGATCGACGTCGAGTGGGACACCGACATTGCTGCGACATTCATTGCTTCGATTGAAGTCAAGGGCCTTGATCGCTCTCGTTTGCTCAGAGACGTTTCTTCTGCGCTGGCCGATCATCACGTAAACATCGTGTCCTGCAACACGATCACCGGCTCTGATCGCATTTCCTCGATGCGGTTCGACTTTGAACTTGGCGATGTCTCCCAGCTCAATCCGCTTCTTTGGTCGATTAAAAAGATTGACGGTATCTACGACGCCTATCGGGTTCTTCCCGGCAAAGGTGAATCCGAGGGCGATGGCGATCACGACGATCGTCCCTGACGCCGAAGCGTCATTGGCTCCGTCTTCGTCACATCTACGATGAGTTGATGCCCCCCGCTGTCCCGTGTGAATCACCCGTGCGTCTCGTGATTCCACTTTTGGCTGCGTTGGTCTTTGCAGTGGCGATCTCTGCGTGCGGTTCGGCAAGTGCGAAAGAAAATGCCTCAGATGTCGTCACCGTCAATGTCACCGAGGTTTCAACGACAACGACAGCACCACCAACCACGACAACGATGAAGCGTGCGGTGGCTGGATCACAACTAACGCCGGGTACAAACACGATCTACGTGCTCGGTGATTCGGTCACCCTCGGTGCTGAGGTTCAACTTTCCGCAGCGTTGTCCTCGTGGAGGATGACCTACGACGCGAAGGAAAGTCGACGGATCGATCAAGGCGTCGACGTCGTTGGTTCCCGGGCCGCCCCAGTCGCTCGTGTGCTCGTTGTGCATCTGTGCACCAATTGGGGCGGGGGCGATTTTCATGCGGCTGCAGTAAAACTGATGGCTGCGGCCAAAAACGTTGAGCGTGTGGTCTGGGTGACCTGTGTTCCTTGGCTTCCGGCGGTGGGTGCGGCCGATGCCGTCATCAAGGCGTTGCCGAATGAGTATCCCAACGTTGTTATTGCCGATTGGGCCGCAATCGCGGGCACTCCCGGATACACCTACGACGACCAACTTCACCTCAAGACTCCCGGGGCCGAGGCGCTCGCTGCGCTGATTGCAGCGACGGCGGGTCCTGCGCCACTTCCGGGCTGAGTCATCCCGACCCGCTCGGGGAATCAAAGGGTTCGTGAGCGAGGGGAGGGCACCGGTAGGCTCATCGGTCGTGTCCGAGCCGACGAGTCCCCGCATCGAGCCATTCAAGGCCCCGACCGGGACCCGTGATGTCCTGCCTCCGGAATCTGATCGCTGGCAGGCTCTTCTCGCCCTTTTCTCCGGCCACGTGGGCCGTGCCGGATACGGACTTGTACAGAGCCCAATGTTCGAGGAAATCGGCGTGTTCTCCCGAGTGGGTGAGGGCACGGATCTTGTCCGCAAGGAGATGTACGACTTCCTCGACAAGGGCGAGCGCCATATCGCGCTGCGTCCCGAGGGGACAGCATCAATCGCGCGCGCCTGGATCCAACACGCGCAGGGCGAAGTCAAGCCCTGGAAGGTTTGGTACGCCGCACCCTCGTTTCGTTACGAGCGTCCCCAGGCGGGTCGCTTTCGTCAGCACCACCAACTCGGCGCCGAAGCCATTGGCTCGGAAGATCCAGATCTCGATGTCGAAGTCATTGCGATGCTGCACGACTTCTACGTTTCTCTCGGTCTCAAGCAGGTAACGCTTCTCATCAACTCGATGGGAACGGCCGAAGACCGCCGTCGCTACATCGAAGATGTTCGCGCCTGGCTGAACGAGCGTCTCGACACGCTCGATCCCAAAGATGCCGAAAAGGTCGCCGATCACCCCATGCGGGTTCTCGATTCGAAGCGGCCGGTCACCAT
Source organism: Acidimicrobiales bacterium (assembly GCA_030830565.1). Classification (GTDB taxonomy): domain Bacteria; phylum Actinomycetota; class Acidimicrobiia; order Acidimicrobiales; family Acidimicrobilacustridaceae; genus Acidimicrobilacustris. The sequence goes on along the minus strand of JAURMR010000035.1, from coordinate 12,207 downwards.
CACGGCAATCGCCGATGCTCCTCGGATCACCGACCGACTCTCGCCTGAAGCTGCTGAACGCTTTGAGCGAGTGAAGTCAGGGCTTACGGCGCTCGGGATCGAGTTCACCGTCGAACCCCGATTGGTGCGGGGCCTCGATTACTACACACACACGACTTTTGAGTTTGTGAGCGCTGCACTCGATGCTGCGCAATCAACGATTGGTGGCGGAGGTCGCTACGACGGTCTCATCGAATCGCTCGGTGGCCCTTCAACTCCAGGTATCGGTTTTGGCTCTGGTATCGAACGAGTGCTCCTTACCTGTGATGCCGAAGGCGTATTTCTTGCACCGGCCAGCGAAATAGATGTTTTTGTGGTCGATACCACTGGCGGTACTGCCGCTCGTGACTTCACGATTGAACTTCGTCGGGCGGGCATCAGCGCCGAGCGCGCATTCGATGGCCGTTCAATGAAGTCGCAAATGAAATCTGCCGATAAATCCGGCGCTGCATTCGTTTGCATCATTGGTGACGATGAAGCAGCAGCTGGCACCGTGACGATCCGTGACCTCCGCGGCGACACCGGACAAGAAGCTGTCGAGCGATCGACTGCAGCATCTGTCCTTGCCGCTCGACTCTCCTGAACCCGAAGGACCCTCTGTGACTGATTCTGTTTCTATGCGCACCGACCATTGCGGAACACTGCGAGCCTCAGATATCGGTCGTGAGGTTTCGGTGTGTGGGTGGGTCGCCCGCCGTCGTGAACATGGCGAGCATCTGGCATTCATCGATCTTCGCGATCACACCGGTTTGGTCCAGTGTGTCGTCGACGGTGCTGCCGATCTCCGTTCCGAGTATGTGGTTCGTATCACCGGCACGGTTCGTCAGCGCCCTGATGGCACGACCAACGCAAACATGCCTACTGGCGAAATCGAAGTCGGCGATTGCACCGTTGAGATCTTGAACGTTGCCGAACCGCCCCCGTTCCAGTTAAACGATCGAGTCGAAGTCGACGAAATGGTTCGGCTCGCCCATCGCTATGTCGATCTGCGTACCGAGCGCATGCAGCGCAACCTTCGAATCCGCGCCAAGGTGAATGGCTCGCTCCGGCGGGCGATGGATTCACAGGGTTTTGTGGAAATCGAAACGCCCATGTTGATTGCATCGACTCCGGAAGGCGCCCGCGACTTCGTGGTGCCAAGCCGTCTTTCGCCCGGATCCTTTTACGCCCTGCCGCAAAGTCCGCAGCTGTTCAAGCAGCTGTGCATGGTTGGTGGTATCGACCGCTACTACCAAATCGCTCGTTGCCTGCGTGACGAAGATCTTCGTGCTGATCGTCAGTTCGAATTCATGCAGCTTGATGCTGAAGCCAGCTTCGTCTCGCAGGAAGAAGTTCTCGCCTTCATCTCGGTGGCTGTTTCCGCAGCCGTCGAAGAAGTCACGGGTCAGAAGATGGGCGATGTCCCTCGCATGACATGGCAAGAGGCCCAGGAACGTTTTGGTTCCGATAAGCCCGACATCCGTTTCGGGATGGAGCTGATCGAACTCACGCCGAACTTTGCTTCCACCGAGTTCAATGCGTTCAAGGCAGATTGCATCAAGGGCATCGTCGTCGAAGGGGGAGCCGAGTTCACCCGATCCAAGCTCGACGAACTCACCGAAAAGGCGAAGCGTTGGGGTGCCAAGGGTCTTGTGTGGATGCGGGTCAAGGACGGTGGCGAACTCGATTCGCCGATTGCCAAGTTCCTTTCGGCCGAAGAACTTGCTGGCCTTGTTGCAACAACCGGAGCAAAGACCGGTGATCTCCTTCTGCTCGTTGCCGATGAACGTCCGAAGGTCTGCCATGTGCTTGGTCTCCTTCGGCTCGAACTTGGTCGTCCACCGGTCACCGAAGGCGGATTGCAGTTCCTGTGGGTGGTCGACTTCCCGTTGTTCGAATCGCTCGACGATGCCGGCAACCCTGTTCCTGCACATCACCCATTCACGATGCCCCATGCCGAAGACGTTGCATTGCTTGACACCGGAAATCCGCAGGATCTTCTGAAGGTTCGCTCGCAGGCCTATGACCTCGTTCTCAATGGCTGGGAACTCGGTTCGGGTAGCGTTCGAATCCATCGCGGCGATATCCAAAGCCGCATGTTCGAACTTCTTGGCATTGGTGTCGAGGAGCAGCAGAGCAAGTTTGGATTCTTGCTTGATGCGTTCCGATTCGGAGCGCCACCGCATGCGGGCTTTGCGTTCGGCATCGATCGCCTTGTTGCATTGCTTGCGGGCGAAGAGAACATCCGCGAAGTCATTGCTTTCCCCAAGACGCAATCGGGAACCGATCCACTTACACATGCACCGACGCCGATCGATGCGGCACAGCTCGACGAACTTGGTTTGCGACTTCTTCCGACGAAGAAGAACGACTAACCCTCCGGAGTTCCGGTTCAGGGGGCCGGTAGCCTCGCGAAATGACTGAGGACCTGTTCGCTGCTGCGGCTGAAGATCGGCTCGCACGTCAGGCGCCACTCGCTGCGAGGCTCCGGCCAAAGAATCTCGATGAGGTCGTCGGCCAGGAACATCTTCTAGGACCGGGAAAACCGTTGCGCGCACTGATCGAGGCTGATCGGCTTTCGTCAGTGATTCTTTGGGGCCCTCCCGGCACAGGCAAGACCACAATTTCGCAGCTCATTGCCCGCACAACCTCGAAGGCGTTTGAACAGCTTTCCGCGGTCAGCGCGTCAGTGAAAGACGTCCGTGAGGTCGCAGCGAACGCGCAAGAACGCTTGGCGATGCGCGGTCAGGGAACCATCCTTTTCCTCGACGAAGTGCATCGTTTCAATAAGTCGCAGCAAGACGCACTGCTTCCCTCTGTGGAAAGTGGGCTGCTCGTTCTCATTGGTGCAACAACCGAGAACCCATTCTTTGAAGTGAACCCGCCACTGCTGAGTCGCTCAACGTTGTTTCGGCTCGATCTCCTCTCGGCCGAAGCGTGCAGTCAACTGGTTGATCGGGGACTTGCCGCCGAAGGCGCAACGATCGACGCCGACGCTCGCCAGCTTTTGGTCGATCGGGCCAATGGCGACGGCCGTCATGTGCTCACCAGTCTGGAAGTAGCGGTTGCACTTGCCTACGAACACCCCGATGCGGCTAGAGACGAATCGGGCACGATTGTCGATGAATCCATTCGGGTCACTGCTGCCGACGTCGAAGCAGCACTCGGCACGAAAGCGCTGCGATATGGGCGTGATGATCACTACGACGTCATCTCGGCATTCATTAAGTCGATCCGTGGGTCTGATCCCGACGCTGGGCTCTATTGGTTGGCCCGAATGCTTGAAGCCGGCGAGGACGCCCGGTTTATTGCTCGACGGCTTGTGATCCTGGCGAGTGAGGATATCGGTATGGCCGATTCGAATTCGCTCGTGGTGGCCGATGCTGCGGCCCGCGCTGTGGAGTTCGTGGGTCTACCGGAAGCCCAGCTCAATTTGGCTCACGCTGTGGTCCATCTCGCCACCGCTCCGAAGTCGAATCGGGTCACCGTCGCTCTCGGTCGGGCGCAGTCTGATGTCCGAGAACGAGCCGGGGGAGAAGTGCCCATTCACCTGCGCGACGGCCACTACAAGGGTGCCAAAAGCCTCGGTCACGGACAGGGCTACGAGTACCCTCATGAGCAGCCCGAGGGCTGGGTCGACCAGCAGTACCGGCCGGCCGAACTCGAGGGCCGGGTCTATTACGAGCCATCCCCCCATGGAGCCGAAGTCGAGGTCCGAGAACGTATGGACGAACACAAGATGCAGCCCCAGGAGCCTCAGTCATGAGCACCATTTCTGTCGTTTTGATCGTGGTCGCAATCGTTGGTCTCGTGGTCGTGGCGATGGCGGTGCAGTCACTCATCACGACGCTGCGTTCTCTTCGCGCAACTGTGGAAGACCTGCGCGTTGAAACGATGTCGGCGGTCGCGGAACTTCGCGCAACTGTCGCTCTCGCTAATGGCGAAATCGAACGAGTCGACTCATTGCTCGACACTGCCGAAACGGTAGGTGCACGCGTCGAAGCAACCTCGCGACTCGCGTGGTTGGTCATGCGTAACCCGCTGGTGAAGTTGGCTTCCGTGTCGGTTGCAACTGACCGAAACGCACGCCGTCTTGCCCGTAATGATGCACAGATCGACGCAGTCGAACCGCTTGCACTTACCAACGGAACTCGCAGTGTTTCGCGTCGTTCGCGCAATGCACGCAACACCACTTCACGACGTGAACGGCGGGCAAGCTGATGTTCAAACGCATCACCTGGTTCACCGTTGGTACCGCAGTTGGCGTGACCGGAACGGTGGTTGGGTACCTCCGGGCACGTGACCTGGCCCGACGTCATCTGCCCGAGAACGTGACCGATGCTGCGGTTCGAGCCGCCGAATTGGCCGATTCCGGGGTGCGTGTGGCGATTGATCGCGGGATTGTTTTGGTGGGCGGAGTACGAGCCAATGCCGAGACCACAAAGCAGACCCGGAAACAGGCCGAATCGGTGCTGCGTCAGCAGCTCGAACGCGCTGGTCTCTGAATTCCAATCTCATTGAAACGGCCCGCTTAGATCGGCGTCGAATTGCTTCACCCGGGCAAGGAAGAAGTTTTGTTTCTTGAGAGTCGCTAGCGTTTGTCTGTGGCAATCGTCGTGCTTGTGGTTCTTGTGGGGCTCGTTGTCGGCGTGGTGATTGAGCTCGCGCTCTCGAACCGTCATCGCAGGCAAAACTCCGAACCAACGTCGCTTGCGCCGGACTCACTCACTCCAGCGCCTCCACGGCTGCCGGAGCCACGGTTTATTGAGGATGGAGAAGGTTTCACCATTCTCGGACCCGTTGACTACGACACGCCAGGCGCGCCGCCGTGGGAGTCGGACGATTCGCAAAGACCAGAGGATCGGGACTGAATCGGTCGGTGTGGTTGGCAGTCATTAGGCTGAGCCCACCATGAATCAAATGACTGCGAACGAGTTGCGCCGCGCCTTCACCTCGTTCTTCGAGGCCCGAGGCCACACGATTGTTCCCTCAGCCAGCCTCATCCCACACGATCCCGATCTCCTGTTCACGGTGGCCGGCATGGTGCCGTTCAAGCCGTATTTCCTCGGTGAGCAGACGCCTCCGTTTAATCGGGCCACCACGGTGCAGAAGTGTGTGCGCGCCGGTGGTAAGGACTCTGACCTTGAAGAGGTTGGTCGCGATGCGCGCCACCTGTCGTTCTTCGAGATGCTTGGCAACTTCTCTTTTGGTGACTACTTCAAACATGAAGCCATCCCTATGGCGTGGGACATGGTGACCAACCTTTTCGGGATCGACCCCGAACTTCTTTGGGTGACCTGTCATCTCACCGATCAAGAAGCAGCCGATATTTGGCGCGACGAGGTCGGTGTCCATCCCGATCGCATTCAGTTCCTTGACGCTGATAACTGGTGGGGCCCTCCGGGTGGTCCTCCTGGTCCGTGCGGCCCGTGTTCAGAGATCTATGTCGACAAGGGCGCTACCTACGGGCCCGATGGTGGCCCAGCATCTGGTAGCGACGAACGCTTCCTTGAAATCTGGAACCTCGTCTTTATGCAGTTCGCTCGTGACACCGACGGCCATGACACCGAATTGCCGAAGAAGAACATTGACACCGGCGCTGGTCTTGAACGAATCCTTGGTGTGTTGCAGGGAGTCGATTCTGTTTTTGAAACCGACGTCCTTGCTCCACTTGTCGAAACTGCACAACGAGTCACGAATACCCGACTCGGTGCGGGGGAACGCTCAGACATTTCGCTTCGCATCCTTGCTGAGCACGCGCGCACGATGAGTTTCTTGGTGAGCGACGGTGTCTTCCCGTCGAATGAAGGGCGTGGCTACGTGCTCCGCCGAATTATTCGTCGTGCGGTCCGTGAGGCGTACCTCCTTGATGTCGCGGATCTCGTGACGCCAACGCTTGTTGACACAACTGTTGAAGTCATGGGCGAGGCCTACCCCGATCTTGTGAAGCAGCAGGACTTTGTTCGCACGGTTGTGGCACGCGAGGAGGAACGATTCCGCGCAACGCTGAAGTCAGGGACCGCGCTTCTCGACACCGAACTTGACCGTCTTGGTCCAGGTGCAACGATCGGCGGATCGGTCGCCTTCCTTTTGCATGACACTCACGGATTCCCACTTGAGCTCACTCGCGAGATTGCGCTTGAACGTGGGCATGATGTCGACGAAGACGGCTTTGCGGTCGAAATGGCTGAACAGCGTCAACGCGCAAAGGACGCCCGCAAGGGTGGAGGCGGCGAAAGCGTCGAAGTATTCGCCGCCGTTTCGGCAGAACACGGTCCGACCCACTTCCTCGGAGACGACACCTACTCGCTTGATGCAAATGTGCTTGCAGTCACTGAAGATTCACTCGTACTTGACCATACGCCGTTCTATGCAGAGTCGGGCGGTCAGGTTGGCGACACTGGTGTGATCACCTCGCCGACAGGTCGTGCTCGCATTGTCGAAACGGTCTATGGCGCACCCGGTGTTGTGCGCCATCGCTTCGAAGTTCTCGAAGGCGACATAGAGGTCGGCCAAACGGTGAACGCAGTCATCGATGGTGAACGTCGCGACGCGATTAAGCGCAATCACACCGCAACGCACCTTCTTCATTGGGCCTTGCGTGAAACCCTTGGCGATCACGTCAAGCAGCAAGGTTCGCTTGTTGGGCCAGACCGGCTTCGCTTCGACTTCTCTCACTACGAAGCCTTGAGCGATGACGAAATCATTGCGATCGAAGACCTCGTCGCCGCTGACATCCTCGCGAACTCCCCAGCGCGTCATTACGAGACAACAAAGGACAAAGCCGAGGAAATCGGTGCCATCGCGTTTTTCGGCGATAAATATGGTGATGTTGTGAAGGTCCTCGAAGCTGGACCGCATTCAACAGAGTTGTGCGGTGGCACGCACGTTAAGGCGCTTGGCGACATAGGTCCGGTGAAGATCATTAGCGAGGCGTCGATTGGCTCAAACATTCGCCGAATCGAAGCGGTTTCTGGAACTGGTCCGCTCGAACGACTTCGTGAAGACGAACGACGCATCAAAGCCGCCGCCGATGCGATGGGTGTTGCCACCGACGAGCTCGTTGATGCTGTTGAACGCCGAGTCGCCGAAGTCAAAGACCTCAGAACCCGCATCCGTGATCTCGAACGTCAGGCGGCGGCAGGTCGCTCGGGTGAACTGGCCGATCAAGCCGTCGATGGCGTCGTCATCGCTCGTGTTGATGGTCTTGACCGTGACGGAATTCGCGACCTCGCTGTTGCTGTGCGTGACCGAGCAGGCATCAAGGCCGTTGTTCTCGGCACTGCTCCTGAAGGCGGCGGTGTAACGATCGTCGCCGCAGTTGCTGCGGACTCCGGTTTCAATGCGTCTGAACTGATTGCCGACGCGGCGAAAAAGGTCAAAGGTGGCGGCGGGAAGAGCGCTGATCTCGCCGTGGCCGGAGGGAAAGATCCAGAAGCACTCGATGAGGCCCTCGATCTGGTTCGGACAGCGGTTCGCTCCTAGTGCGAGCTCTCGGCATCGATTTCGGAGAGCGCCGCATCGGTATCGCGCTGTCATCAGGATTTGTCGCCTCGCCCCTCGAGACGGTCCACCGATCCGGCGATCACTCCACAGATCATCGGAAAATCCTTGCGCTCGCTGCTGAATGGGAGGTGGACACACTCGTGGTCGGGCTTCCCTTGTCCCTTGATGGGTCCGAGGGGCCCGCAGCGCAATTGGTGCGATCAGAAATCGAGGAACTCGCCGCGGCGACATCGATCCCGGTCGTTCCCTACGATGAGCGCCTTACCACGGTGACGGCCACCCGCCTCTTGCAGGAGGGTGCGGTGCCGGGACGTTCCCAGCGCCAGATGGTCGATCAAGTCGCCGCCGCGGTGATGCTGCAAGCATGGCTCGACGGCCTCGCAGCGCAGAACAACTCCTAACCTCAACACACAGAGCGAACCGTGCCCGAACAACCAGATCCGTTCGAACTTTTCGGGCTTGAGCCCTCATCGTCATCCACATCCTCGCCGACGTCGTCGATGCCTCCGGCCTCGTCGCAGCCTTCCCCGAAAGCAGCGACGCCGAACAGTTCGTCGGCTGCTCGCGTGGTCGCCTCATCGGCAAGTGCAGGCGGCGGCAACGACGGAGACTTCGTTGCGGTGAAGGGAGGGGGTGGAAGCGGCGGCCGAGGTGGTCGATGGGCGCTACTTCTCGGTGTGCCGTTGCTCGTTCTCGCTGTTGTCTTTGCTGCAGCCGGATTTTGGGTGAAGGGAAAGATCGATCCCGGCTCACCGGGTGAAGAAGTTGCATTCACCATCACGAAGGGTGCAACGACTTCGCAAATTGTGACATCGCTTGCGGAGAAGAAGATCGTGTCGAGCGCAACGGTCTTTGAGTGGTACGTGAAGTGGAAGGGTGGCGCTCCGTTCCAAGCCGGCGATTACGAAGGCCTGCGCGTAAACAGTGCAATGGGCGATGTCCTCGACACACTCAAAGCGGGTCCACCGCCGCCAAAGACGGTGACGTTCCTTGTTCGTGAAGGTCTGTGGATTTCGGAATTCAAGAAGCTCGCGCTCGAGAAGTTTCCGACGATGAACCCCGCAGCGTTGGATGCGGCGTTAGCCAACACGCATCCTCCGATGCAGCCAGCAGGTTCGACGAATCTTGAAGGATTCCTCTTTCCCGCAACGTACGAAATCGCGCAACAAGATGTTGGGAACGCGCAAAAACTCATTGATCAAATGATCGCGGCCTTCGATCGGGTCTCGCAGGCCGAAGGTTTGCCTGATGCAACAGCGAAACTGAAAGGTGTTGCTGGCACGAAGTCGATTTCTCCCTACGAAGCGCTCATCGTGGCATCGCTCGTTGAATCCGAAGCCAAGGTCGATGAAGACCGACCGAAGATCGCGCGCGTTATTTACAACCGCCTCGCTCGTGGTGAATCCCTCGGAATCGACGCGTCGGTGTTGTATGCGTTGCAAAAGCGGAAAACAAACCTCACCGATTCAGACCTCAAGACCGATTCGCCCTACAACACCCGTCTGAAGCGGGGACTCCCGCCGACGCCGATCAATTCGCCAGGTCAGAAGTCAATTGACGCTGCGCTGAATCCAGCGCCGGGGGATTGGCTCTTCTACGTGCTTACTGACAAAGACGGTCACCATTACTTCGCCAACACATTGTCCGATTTCAATCGGGCAGTTGCCGACGCGAAAGCCCGGGGGGTCTTCTGATGGCACCAACAGGGGAGACGCGTCTTGCCGCAGTGATCGGTGACCCTGTTCGACATTCACTTTCGCCGACGCTCATGAACGCCGCATTTGCCGCCTCTGGCCTCGACTGGACGTATGTTGCGCTCGAGGTTGCGGCGACGAGTTTGCCTGACGCATTCGCGGGTGTCCGCGCCTTAGGTATCGACGGCCTCTCGATCACGATGCCTCATAAAGAGAGTGCAGCGGCCTGCGCAGACCAGCTCTCGCCAACTGCCGAACGCCTCGGCGCCGTGAACTGCATTGTTAATAACGGTGGCGTGCTCACCGGTCACAGCACCGATGGGGAGGGATTCGTCCGCTCCCTGCAACACGATTTCTCGTTCGTACCCGACGGAAAGCGTTGTGTTGTGCTTGGTGCCGGCGGTTCTGCGCGATCGATCATTCTTGCTCTCGCTGACGCGGGTGCGGCAGAAATTGTTGTGGTGAATCGAACCTTGGGCCGCGCCGAGCGTGCTGCCGCATTGGCTGGCGACCGAGGTGAAGTTGTCGCACTTGACGGAGCACACAGCGACTTCATCGATGCCGATCTCATCGTGAACGCGACGTCGGTTGGAATGGGTGAACCTGACCCAACCGATGTTCCCTTCGACGCATCGGTTGTGCACGAGGGGCAAATTGTGGTCGACATCGTTTATATGCCGCTTGAGACCCCGTTGCTGTCGCTCGCTCGCTCGCAGGGAGCCTCTGTTGCTAACGGCGTCTCGATGCTCGCTCATCAAGCAGCGGTGCAATTCGAACTTTGGACAGGGGCTGATGCTCCCATCGATGTCATGTTGGCTTCGGTAGCAAGTCAGCTCGGCTGAGAGCCGACGATGAACACGGTTCGACTTCTCGTGTGCATCGTCCTCGCTCTGCCATGCGGTGTTTTGGTTTCGCGGCTTTCAGCGTCGTTCGTGACGGAGCGTCCGCTCTTCCAACCTTCCGAGACTCCCCGAGTCTCGCAACGAACAATTTTGATCGGGTCGCTGACACTGGTCGTTTTTGTTCTGACGGCGTGGCGCTTTGCCGATGCATCGTGGCTCGAACTCTTGTCCTATCTCGCCGGCTTTTCTGCTTTACTGCTGGCGAGCGCAGTCGATTTCACCGAATACCGATTGCCAGACGTCATCGTTCTTCCCACCTTCGCAGCCGGGCTTGTCCTCGTGGTGCTCATATCTGTCAGTGGCGATGAAAGCGGGCGGATCCGATCATCATTTCTTGGAGCACTACTCGCATTTGGTGTGCTTCTGATCGCTCATCTGATTTCACCCCAGGGAATGGGCTTTGGTGATGTGAAGTTCGCAGCAGTCCTTGGACTCATGGTCGGGTTTCAGGCCAGTTCTGCGGTCGATGTCGTGATTGTCGTCTTGTGGCTCTTCCTTATTGGTTTCGCCGCAGGCACCGTGGGCGGACTGGGTCTTCTCGTCATTCGTGGGCGCAATCAGCCGTTCCCATTTGGACCGTTCTTAGCATTCGGCACGCTTGTCACTGTCCTTTTGAGCCGCGCGCTCGTCGGCTGAATCGGCAATTTGCAGAAACTGGCTCGGGGGAGGGTCGGAGTCACCGGTAGATTGGACCGGTGCTGCGTTATCTGACCGCCGGTGAATCCCATGGCAAGGCCCTCGTCGTCATTCTCGAGGGTCTCCCTTCTGGTTTACCCATCACCATTGAGCAGATCGGAAACGAGCTGGCCCGCCGCCGACTGGGATTCGGGCGCGGCCCCCGGATGAAGTTCGAAGCCGACGAGGTCACCATCCTCTCCGGTGTTCGCCATGGTCTGACCTTGGGTTCGCCAGTCGCTATTGAGATCGGTAATAGCGAGTGGGAAAAGAAGTGGACCGAGGAAATGTCGCCGCATCCAGGCAAGACCTCGCAAAAGCTCACAACACCACGTCCCGGTCACGCTGATCTCACCGGTATGCAGAAATACGCGTTCGACGATGCTCGCAACGTTCTTGAGCGCGCTTCTGCCCGCGAAACCGCTGCTCGTGTCGCTGCCGGCGCCGTTGCCAAAGCTTTGCTTTCGCACCTTGGAACTGAAGTTGGTTCCCATGTCATTGCTCTCGGTCCCGTGCGCGCGTCTGAAGCTGCACGTCCCGCCCCCGGGGGCTTTGCGCCGGTTGACGACTCCGAAGTTCGGTGTCTTGACTCGGCTGCCGAAGCAGCGATGATCGTTGAGATCAAGGCTGCTCAGAAGGCAGGCGACTCTCTCGGTGGTGTCGTCGAAGTTGTTGCTCATGGTGTTCCGATTGGTCTCGGCAGTCATGTCCACTGGGACCGTCGTCTCGACGGGCTCCTCGCCCAGGCGCTGCTCTCAATCCAAGCGGTGAAGGGCGTCGAAATCGGCGACGGATTCGATGTCGCATGTCGTCCCGGCTCCGAAGCACATGACCCGATTATCTGGGACGAAGTGGCCGCTACCTATCGACGAACCAGTGCCAATGCAGGTGGCATCGAAGGCGGAATGTCCACCGGTGAAGTTCTCGTGGCTCATGTCGCCATGAAGCCGCTCGCAACGCTCAACCGCCCGGTCCTCGCCACCGTCGACACCGCAACGAAAGAAGCGGGCGTCTCATTCCGCGAACGAACGGACGTCACTGCGGTGCCAGCGATGGGCGTTGTCGCCGAAGCCATGGCCGCGCTTGTGTTGGCCAATGAATGTCTTCGAAAGTTCGGCGGAGACTCGTTGCAAGAATTCGTGCGGAACCACGACACCTTCATTGCTCAGGTTCGTGAACAAACAGCTCGTATCGATACCGAAGCAGCACTCGATCCCGATGCGACTCCTCTGAACTGGGACGCCGGTCAGGCGTTCGCCGACGGCGCCGACGCGCCAAAAGCGTGAACACAGCGGCGACTCGTTCGGCTCACATTGTGCTGATCGGGATGATGGGCGTTGGAAAGTCCACCGTGGGTCGCCGCGTGGCCAAGGAACTTTCGCGACCGTTTGTCGATTCCGATGATGAGGTCG
>JAURMR010000034.1 GCA_030830565.1 Acidimicrobiales bacterium | reverse complement strand
TTTGCAGTCGAACAACTCATGGATGCACAACGTCGAAGCGCTCGTAAAGGGCAAAGTGCGTTGCACCCTTCTCGTGCATCCCACCGATGCGGCGCGACTTTCACTCACCGATGGTTCTGAAGCAGTCATCGCCTCGCGAGTCGGTTCGGTGACGGCGCCAGTCGAGGTCACCGACGAGGTTCCCGCTGGGGTCGTGAGCCTTCCCCACGGTTGGGGTCACGACATGGCCGGCACGCGATCACAGGTCGCATCCAAACGGCCAGGTGTGAACTCAAACCTTCTAACCGACCCTGAACTCCTTGATCCGCTGTCGGGCAATGCCGTGCTGAATGGCATTCCCGTCACCGTTGTTCCCGCATAAGCAGCCTACGAAAGCGGAGTTTCGAGAGCCGGCGGATGGAGCGCGTTCGCCTCGGCCTCCGCCTCCGCACGAAGTGCACGGGTCAAGAACAAGAACACGAGCCCCCACAGAAGGCTGGCAGCGCCGATGATCGCGATTGTCGCTGACACACCGATGAGTCCGCTGATTGCGCCAGCAAAGAGCAGCGAGAGACTCATGGCCAGCGTCACTAATGATGCATCGGCAGCGAAGATTCGGCCTCTGAGTTCATCGGGCGTGAGTACCTGCAACCCATAGGTCGTGAGTGCCCACTGCGCACCGCCACCCATGTGGGCGATTGTGACTCCAAGAACAGCGAGAAACAGGTACGGAGCAAACGCAACGCCGAGATACATCACTCCGTAGCCAATGGCCGCGAACCCACTAGCGAGAAGAACTCCGTGAATCCCTCGCCGCACTAAGCGAATAATCAACAGCGGGCCAAGGACGACGCCGACACCGCGTCCCGCGAGCAACAACCCAATCGCACCATCGCTGCCATGGAACTTCACTGTTGCGAGCACCGCCAACATGCCAACAACTCCGGCACCGAATCCGAAGCCGATATGCGATCCGATGAGCGCCATGATCGCTGGATGGCGTCGAGCATGCGCGAGTGCTTCTCGCGTGTCACGCAGTGGATGCATACGTTCGGCATGAACCTTTGCGGGACCGTCAGCTTGCAGTGATTCACGAATCGTCAAGATGAGCAGCGCAGCGAGAACAAAACTCGCAGCATCGGCAAGGAACGCAGCGTTACGACCAAACGCAACAGTGAAGATCGCACCAAGACCAGCTCCCACCGCAAGCATCGCTCCCCAGGTTGCGCCCATCATCGAGGTTGCGGTGGCGAGATCTTCCTCATCGACAATGTTCGGAACACCTGCTTGAGCTGCGGGACCAAAGAACGAACCAAGCGCTGTCACGCCACCCTGTGCAACGAACACAATCCAAGGCATTCCATGACCCGCCAAAAGAAACGTGAGTGCCGCAACGGCTTGTGCCGACGACGCAAGGATCAGAATCTTGCGGCGATCGAAACGGTCGGCGACAGGACCCGCGATCGGACCCATCACAAACGTCGGCAGCGTTTGCGCAACCCAAAATGCAGACGCGAGAAAATCCGAACCAGTTGCGTCGAGCAACAGGCCAATTGCAGCCACTGCGGCGAACCAGTCACCGGCGTAGCTGATCACCTGTGCGGTGAACAGTTTTCGAAATGCAGAATTACGACGAAGCAGTGACCACATCAGTGGTCAGGCCGGATTCCAGCCGTCGACCATGCCCGTGAGTCCGGTGGGCTCGTGTGGGCCGAACGACAACTGCTCAAGCACACCAACCCCAACGCGATCACCCATACGGACTTTGCACAGCGTTTGGATATGGATGCTCGAAGGATCCTGCGGGTTGAATTCACCCAACGGAATCGATTCGCTTCCAACTTCGAGTGGTCCGTGCAGCGAGCCATGTGACCAGTGCGGATGCATGTAGCCAATGCCGCGCATGCGGAAGGTGTACATGGGCTCGAATTCGATGCGGTCAACCGTGCCATCGGCATGGCTCACTTCAATGGCGGCCGATTCCATTTCGCGGCGACCCTTTTGCCACTGCAGTTCGTAGCGAATGTTGCCGACCTCTTCGGGTTCGACAATGTCGGCTCCCCACGTGGGGGCGTCAGGAGAGTCGAGGACCGGAACAACGAGCGCAGATTCCATCCAGCGGGTTCCGTCGGCCCGCTCGAACATCGCGAGGTGGGTGCAGATGTCGTCGAAATGCAACGGCGCCCACAACCAAAAGATCTGCATCTCACCGGGAGTGAAGTTGGTTGGCGTTTGCACACCCACACCACGCACACCCCACGAACGATCACGCACGCCGAATGTTGATTCGGCTTTTACGTCAATGGTCTGACCCTTGACGTTAATCGTGCCTTCCCATGTTCCCCACTGCGTCAGGCGCGTGTAGTCCATGATCTTGACGTTGTTGCGAACGATCGTTTGCTTCGGCTCTTCAATCACTGCGGTGCGCGCACGAAACAACAAGTCACACGAAATGTTCTCGTCGTTGGGGGAAACGGTGAACCGAATTTCCTTCAACGGCTCGGGCACTGAAATGGAAATCGGACCAATAGTCGTTTCACGTCCGAGCGGCATTGCCCCTGAAGCGAAGATCGAATGCTCGACCCCGTCGACAACCACGCTGAACGCCGCATCGATGACTCCACGATTTGGGTAGTGCCCCATGGCGCCACCGATGAAGAAGGCTCCGTCACGATCACAGCCGTTAAAGAAGTAGCGGTCGTAATGGTTGGGATCGGCACTGACGGTCTGGACGATTGGGTCGCCGGTTTGGTGAATCGGGAAATCGTCGAACGGCGTGATCATGGTGCTTCCCCCTGAAGTTGATTCCTATGCGCCAACGGCCGCCCAAGGGCGGCCGAAGTGCTTGAGAGTGGACCCGACTGGACTCGAACCAGCGACCCCTTCCGTGTCGAGGAAGTGCTCTAGCCAACTGAGCTACGGGTCCTTACAAGGCCCCGAACCCTAGCAGCACCCCAACCCCCCTTCCCCAAGCCAGAGCCCTACCATGAGCCGCCCATGACGAATTGGCGACCAGCCTCACGGGCCCAGAGCGCAAAGACCGCTCTTGCTGGCATCTGCGCCCTTCTCGTGGCTGGACTCCTCGTTGCCGCCTGCGGCCCGCGCTCGATCGATGACACCAGGGGCGCTCAGTCCCCGAATCAGAACACGTCGACCACCGTGGCCGAGACCACGACACTCCCACCGACCACATTGGCGCCAACAACCACTACAACCACGAAGGCGTGGCCCAAGGGACCAGTGCTCACAATTCCGGCCGCAGGCGCGGTTCCGGTGATCTCAACCATCGCCACCGCCGACCCAGTGGTGTTTCTCACCATCGACGATGGTGCAGTGCGTGACCCGCGAGTGCCCGAACTCCTCGCTCAGTTCAAGGTGCCCGCAACGCTCTTCGTGAATGAGGGCCCGTATCTCGCTGATCCCGACTACTTCTTGCGCGTCATCGCCGCGGGAGGTTCGATCAACTCGCACACGCGGTCGCACAAACGGCCGACATCACTGAGTGCAGCCGCGCAGCGCAGTGAGATCTGCGGAATGCGCGACATCATCGGCCAACACGTCTTCGTTGCCGGCCATCTCTTTCGAGCCCCCTATGGGCTGAGTAACGGAGCAACACAAACAGCGGCCGGTAGTTGTGGCATCAACGCCGTGCTTTTCTGGCACGCGGCCCTCAATGATGGGCGCGTGCAGTATCAGCAGGGCAACCAATTGCAGCCTGGCGACATCATCCTCACCCACTTTCGTGACGACCTCTACGACAACATTCGAGCCCTGCTCTGGCAGTGCGCGATTCAGGGCCTGACTGTCGCTCCGATCGAGGACTATTTGCCCCTTCCGGGAGACGGCTAGGCTCACTCTCGCCTGGCGGCGTGGCCGAGTGGCTTAGGCAGGGCCCTGCAAAGGCCCGTACCCCAGTTCGACTCTGGGCGCCGCCTCCAGCAGAACGAAGACCCGGCCGATTGGCCGGGCCTTCTCTGTGCTCTCGTCGCTTCAGGGGGGGGGTCGGAGACGAGCGGGTGTTGCGGGGAGCTCAGTTGGTTGCCGGAGCAGCCTGACCGGCGGGTGCACCCTTGGGGCCGTGACCGCCACGGGGGCCACCTTCGGGGCGAGGGTTGTTCACTCGATCGGTCACACGCTGAGAAAGTTCAGCAAGCTTCGCATCGGCCTGGGCCTGAGTGATTTCACCTGAGGTGACTTCCTCATTGATGTGGTTCGTCGCGGAAGCAACAAGCGCATCAACCACGACCTGGACGTTGACGCCCTTGTCCGATGCAACCTGAGCAAGGGTCTGTCCGCCATCGAGTGCTGTGTGGAGCTCATCAGCAGTCATGCCGAGGGCTTGCGCCGCGACCTCGAGGCCAGCGCCGCCCTTATGGCCACGTTCGCCGCGTGCAGGCATATCGGCCTTGAGTGCAGCGACCACTGCGTCGGCCTGGGCCTGAGTGATGGTGCCAGCGTCAACGAGGGGCTTGAGGGTCTCGTTGAGGCGCACTGAGGGATCAGGACGGTTGGCGGGGGCCGTTGCTGCGGTCGTGTTGGCCGTCTGAGCGCCGGAGATGGCCGGCACGGCAATGAGGCCAGCGGCCGATCCGACAACGAGGCCGGCTCCGAGGCTGATGGAAACGAGTTTCTTGTTCATGATGGGACTCCTTGATTGGGGTGTTCGTGGGGGGGTGGTGTGGGGTGTCCGTTGGGGACACAGACAGCATCAACCTCGTGGGTAAGGAGCCCCCGAATGAAAGGTGAGAATTTCGAAAGAATTGAGGAATTCAGGAATCGGCGAGGTCGATGGCAGCGAAGTCAGGTTGGCGGCGTTCGGCCAATGCCACCATCGCTTCCATATTCGCGGGACGTCCCATGAGATACGCAAAGGCTGCGTTCTCGCGCTCACGCGCCGCATCGATCTGCGGTTTGATCGACGCCATGATCGTCTTCTTTGATTCAACAAGCGACGAAATTGATTTCGATGCAAGAACACGCGCGTGCTTCATCGTTTCTTCCATCAGCGCGTCGGGCTCGCACACTTTCCACGTGATGCCCATTTCCAAACATTCCTGCGCCGACAACCACTCGGAACTCATGAGCGCCCACGTTGCGTTGTGGCGACCAATCATTGCGGGAAACGTGTAACTGCTTGCTGCTTCAGGCGCTACGGCAAGTGCAGTAAACGGACAACGAACACGCGCTTCGGTGGACATGAACACAAGATCGGAAAGCGCGAGCATCGTTGCGCCAATTCCAAGCGCCATTCCATTCACCGCGCAGATCAACGGCTTCGGAAAATCGACAAGGTTGTCGACGAGTCCGGGGAAACCATGACGACCGTTTTCGATTCCGCCGGTGTTGCGCATCGCCATTTCAACGACGTCGGTACCGGCAGAGAATGAACGACCGGTACCCGTGATGATCACGACAGCAACAGAGTTGTCGGAAGCTGCGTCGATGAGCGCGTCGGTGGTGGCGTCGTAGAGCGCTTCGTTGAACGCGTTCAGAGCATCGGGACGATTGAGCGTGATGGTGCGAATGCGATCAACGTCGGTGATTTCGAGCACGGCTTCCCCCTCGGCACCCAGAGGTTCCGGGCTGCATTCCGGCTCCTATCGTGCCACCCTTCGATGGGAGCACCGAACTCGCTAGGCAAACAGTTCCCGAACAGCGACTTTGGTGACCTTGCCCATGGGATTGCGAGGAAGCTCATCGATGCAGAGGTACGCAAACGGCACCTTCGCCGGAGCCAGTCGCTCCTTGCCCCATGCACGAAACTCTGCGTCGGTTGGCCGATCGGCAGAATCGGCCAACCATGCGATCGCCACGCGCTCGCCCCACTCGTCATCGGGCAAACCGACAACGGCGCAATCAGCGATCGCTGGATGGGTGCGAAATACTTCCTCGATTTCGAGGGCCGAAACCTTCTCGCCACCGGACTTGATGATGTCGACCGATGCTCGACCGAGGAGGCGGTAGCCATCGGGCGTTTGCTGCGCAACGTCTCCGGTACGGAACCAACCATCAACAAAGGATTCGACCGTTGCGTCGGGACGATTGAGATAGCGATTGAAGACCTGCGTGCCACGCACGAGGAGTTCTCCGACGTCGCCGTCGACAACATCTACGCCTGCCTCGTTGACGATACGAACCTCGACGCCCGGGAACGGCCAACCCACATGGCCCGGTACTCGTCGATCGAGGGTGTTACCCAGCGCCATTCCCAATTCGGTCATTCCGTAACGCTCAAGGAGCACTTGACCACTGATCTCTCGCCACTGTTCAAGGGTCGAGACCGGCAATGCCGCAGAACCGGACACCATCAGACGGAGTGACGCTGCTTGTTCGGACCATCGCGCCTTCGTTGCATCGTCGGCATCGGACCATGCCCGAACAAGTCGTGAATAAATCGTGGGCACAGCCATGAAGATCGTGATGTCACCTGACGCCAAGCGTTCCCATGTTTCGAGTGCGTCGAAATGACCGGGGGTTTCGAGTGTTGCCCCGACCGAAAGTGAGGTGAATGTGACGTTCACAAGACCGTGGACATGATGCAACGGGAGCACGCACACAATTCGGTCGGCAGCAGTCCAGGCCCAGGCTTCGACCATCGCCGCGCACTGCGCTCCCAACGAGCGATGAGTGTGCACGACACCCTTTGGCAAGCCGGTCGTTCCGCTTGTGTAAACGATCATTGCGTCGTTGTCGTCAGAGAGTTCTGGGAGCGTCACCGAGTTTTCAGTTGCGACAGCCGCACGTATATCGACCACCTGCGCATTCGTAAACGCGGCGAGTTCGTTGGCCAACTCGGCAGATTCCGCAGTGCATAGAACATGCGTGACCGCGGAATCGGTTACGGGATGACGAAGTTCTGCAGGAGGATGCGATGCCTCGAGGGGCAACAGCACTGCACCTGCGCGCCATGCCCCATAGGTTCCGGCCAACCACCAACGACCTGCGGGACACACCGTTGCAACGACTGAACCGGTTCGCACTCCGGCACCAACAAGTGCCGCAGCCACTGCAGTCGCAGCAGCGTCAAGCGCGAGGTAACTCTGCTCGCCATCTTGGTCAATGACCGCCAACGACTCTTCGAATGAAGCGAGCATGGAACCCAGTGCTGCCATCAATTCGCTCCCACCGGAGGCGTGTCGGCGTAGTACACCCAGATCTCCTCTGGATTCTCCGCGAGTTGGCGATAACGCTGCAGACCGGGATCAGGCGTGGTGTCACCTTCACGGCCCCTGTATCGAGCCAGCAACGCGTTGTACTCCGTGCGTTCTTCAGCCGTGAACGGATCGAAATGCGAAATCAGTGTGAAACGCGGATCGTTGCGGTACTGCTCGACTTCACCTTTCGTGACTATCACCAGTTCGCTCTTTGCATTGGCCGGATCGACTGATCGGCCTGAACCGAAGATGAATCTGAGGTCCGGGGTGCGGCGCAGGTCAAGACCGAGTTCATCGCTGCGCGCGATCAGTTCGTTGGCCACTGTTCCATCGGCCATGTTCAGGTACGTCACGACCATCACCGGCTTCGGCGCCTCTCGCAACACCTCGAGTGTCGGCTGAATCAGTGGCTCGTACAAACGCAGCTGCGCATCCCAGCCTTGCACCGAGCGAAAACTCACACCGAAAACAAGCATTGCTACAAGTAAGGCGGAAAGCACGAGCGATGCTCCCGCAGTGAACCATTTACGAACCGGCGCGAACTCAAGTAGCAGCGAACTACCGACCCACGCGCAGGCAATCCAAACAATGAGCACCATCGCCCACGACCAACGGAAGACGTACTGGAACGGTGTGCCTTTAATTCCGGAAATGGCGAGCCCAGTCGCAGCGACTGACAACCAGGCCATGAGCGTTAGTTGCAGCCGATCACGCCAGCCCTTCTTCCACGCCACAACAGTGGCGGCGAGCAGCACGATCGCCATCCATGGCACAACTGGTCCGGTGCCTACATCGCCAAGGAACCCAACTTCTCGGCCCGGTGGAAAGGTCAACAATCGAGTGACTTGATCGAGAGCAAATCGCAGACCTGCCGAAGGTTCGGTCGCAGAGAATTGAAACTTCACGAGCCGGCCAAGGTTCCCCGTAGCGAACAACTGATCGAGCAACGGCGGAAGCCAACAAACAACCATCACGCCAAGAGCGATGAGCGATGTCTTTACGAGACCTCGACGATCGTCACCCGCCGAGCGAGCAATCGCGTACAGCAATCCCCCGCCACCAACCAGCAGCGCAAGGACGCCAAGCGGAGCGGCGCCGATATGTCCTTGCATTGCGAAACTCGCTGCAATGACCAAAACCACTGCAGCGACTCGGTCACCACGAAAGGTTCCCCATGCTGCAATGAGCGCTGCTAACAATGGCAGAACGATGACAAAGGGGTTCCACGGGTTGAACAACTCGCCCGATTGCCCCAACAGCACAAAGGCAGCGAGCACGATCGAAGTCAGAAAAAACAACACCTTCGACGAACGACGTGCGACCCACGCGGCACCAAACATCGCGGCGAGATTTGCGACAAACGCACCAATGAGGATGCCTACTCCGGAGGTGCCGAACAAACGCGCCCACGGAGCAAACACGAATGAAAGCGACGGCCCCGGGTGATTCCAGCCGAAACGCGAGTACGCGCCGACCATTGGCGTGTTCGACGTACCAACATCGAGCGCTCGTAGACGAATGACGGAAAGATCGCCTGCAGCCTTCCAATCCAGCGTGGCGGCCTTCCACGCGAACACGATGACGACAACACCAAGCAACACATAGGCAAGTCGCTCACACCACAACGAAAACGTCGATGCAGCCCCGAGGGGCGCATCGACGTGTTCAGGAGATTCGGTCAGAGCAGGCACGAACCACAACCGTACCTATCGAATGACTTCAGCCTCAGAGATTGAGACGGCCGTAGCCCGATGGGGTCATCCACCAGCCATCGAGTTCGGTCACGTCGACCTGGGAACCGAAGGCGTGCACGAGTTGGTTGTTACCCATGTAGATGGCCACATGCGCAGATCCGCCGCCACCCCAGAACACGAGGTCGCCAGGCTGAAGCTGCGAGGCCGAGATACGGGTGGTCATGGCGTATTGCGCACCGCTGTAATGCGGAAGGCTGACGCCCGCTTGACCGAATGCCCACTGTGTGAAGCCCGAGCAATCGAACACGTTGGGGCCAGACGCCGCCCACACATAGCGACTGCCGACTTTGCCCAGACCAGCGCGGATTGCGGCATTGGCCACCGAACCGTTGGCGGGAGGAATGTTGATCGAAACTTGGCTTGCTCCACGGGAGCTGGCACCGACATTGGCGTTTCGACGAGCAGCGGCGGCAGCGGCAGCAGCGGCAGCAATCGCTTGCTGCTCCTTACGGACGAGTTCAGCAACTTCGCCCTGCACCTTGGAATTCAGCGCCGCTTGTTCATTGCGCTGAGCCTGCGCCTGGCTGCGGGCGGCTTCGATTTCGTCGGAACTGGCCTTGGCTTCAGCCTCGGCCTGAGCAAGACGAGTCGCGTCGTCTTCGGCTTGCGTGCGAGCCGCGTTCAGCGCGTCGATGTAGTCCTGACGATTGCCCGACAACGAGGACATGTAGGTCTTGGAAATGACACCGGAGGATGCATCGTCGGTAAGCAGCGTGTCGGCAGCCGGGCCTTCGGTACCGCCCTTATAGGCCTTTACGGCATAGCCACGAAGTTCACCGGCACGCTTTTCCATCTCAGCTTTGGTGATGGTGGCCATGCGACGGGCTTCAGCCACGGCGGCTTCGGCCTGGTGGAGTTTGAAGTTGGCGGCCTCGAAGCGGGCATTGACTTCCATCATGGAAGCATCGAGTTCGCTCAGACGAGCAGCGATCTTGGTGGCCTCGGCCCGTTTGTCAGAAAGCTGGTCAGCGCCCACAGGCTGCACGACTAGGCCTGCAACAACGGCGAGACCAAGCGCTACGGCCAATGTGCGCAATCGGACAACGGAACGAAACGTTCGGCGGGGGGTCGTCATGAGGGGACAAGTCTTACATGGTCCCGTTACAAACCGCAACCCATTCGTCATGAAACTGTCATATTTGGAGGAGCGATCCCAAGCGCCCCTTGGGTTCAGACGAATTCGGCCATATGTCACTGTCCGTGAGGTTGAGGGTCCTTCTCGAGCCCGACCCGATTACGCGGCTTACGCCTTGACCCAGCCCGGGAAGTAGTTGATGAGCCTGGCCAATACAGAGGTAAGAGCGATCGCCAACAAGATCGACCCACAGACGCGGTTCACACTAGTGAGTGCCGACAACGCGTTTTGATACGCATCCTCGCGCTTGACCGCTTCGTCAGACTCGACCGACTCTGCGCTCGCTACGCCACGCAAATCCGCTGAGCGTCAGCCAGTAAATGCTGGGACAACTGGTTCTGATTCCGACGGATATTCGTATGCCCCAATGTCGGCGATGCCGCCAGCGACGCGCAACCAGGGTGCTCCACGTTGGTCGTAGCGGTTTCCATCGAACGTGCCAACTGGATCCGGCCCCGAATCGATGCCGACTGATCCACTCAGCAATGCCATCGTCTTGGTGGGTCCACCGTTCTCAGCTAACGAACCGAGCCCAGGATCATTGTCAAACACATTGCCCGATCCAGAAATCGTGATGCTGGGTGCGAACGTTCCCACGCCGAGGAGCGAATGATCAGCGATCAACGTGGTCGGACGGGAGTACCGCGTAAAAAAGTCTTCCATCCCTCCGGGTCCGGAATTATTCGAAACAATCGTTCCCGAAAGGTTCAACGCCGATCCTGCGTAGAAGAAGATGCCACCGGTTCCGTTCATCGAAGAGTTCTGCGTAATCGTGCTCTGGAAGATCGAAAGCGACGTCATCTGCTGGGTTCGAATGGCTCCTCCGAACGCGGCCGAGTTACCGACGATGGTCGAGTTCGCGATTCGAGCGACCGTGTTCGGATTCCTCAGCGCGAGACCACCCCCGCCACCGATTCTCGAGGAATTATTCGAGATAGTCGAGTTACGGATCGCGACGTTGGCGTCATCGAAAGAAAGGCCACCGCCTTCGATCAAACTGGAGTTGCCATCGATTATCGAGTTCGAGATGACGACACCAGCCACGCCGGAGGCGAAGGATGCCCCGCCCCCGCTGCCCGATCCCGAGGAGTTCCCCGAGATTGTGCATCCGGAAATTGTCACCATCCCCGCCGAGGCAACCAAGAGGCCGCCAGTTTCGTTCCCTGCCTGATTTCCGGAGATAGTCGAATTGGTGATCGTGACGGGGTTTGGGCCCACGTCGAGGTTTAGACCCGCGCCATTCCCGGCGACAGTCGCTCCGACGATCCGTGAGTTCGTCATCGTGAAGCTCTGCGAAAGCGCAGGATTCTGCGAGACAGTGCTGATGGCGGGCCCCGCTGTCGATCCCTCGATGACCACATCGTCGATGACGAGGTTGGTCGACAGCGCGTAGATTCCGCTCGCTCCGCCGTTCACCGTGAGCCCAGAAATCGTCACGTCGAACGGCGGATACCCGGGGATCTGACCCGGAAGATTGAGGGCGAAAACCGCGCCACTACTTGACGAGATCGTCAGGTCTGCAGAACCCGGACCGAGAACGGTGAGTGAGGCCCCAACACCGAGCGGCCCAGAGGTGAGCGTGATCGTGCCCGTGACAACCGGATCGACCACGACAGTTCCCCTGTTATGGGCGATCGATGCGTCGATCAACGCTTGGCGCAGGCTGCCCACGCCAGAGTCGTTCAGGTTTGACACATGAAACGTGGTCGTCGCGCCCGCGCTGGTTGACGATACGAGTCCAGCTGCTGCCGAAGCGAGTAGAAGCGACCCTCCGACAGCCACGCGCCCCGAACATTGGGCTAGCGAAGACCTGAGAAGTTGCATAGACGAAAAATAGCTGCCTGACCCGAAAATAAAGTGGACTGTCGTGGCGTCATTGACACCACGACAGTCCTTGGCTCCGCGTCCAGTTCAACAAGAAAAGCCCCAACCGAAGTCGGGGCCTTTCTTATGGAGCGGACGACGAGATTCGAACTCGCGACCCTCACCTTGGCAAGGTGATGCTCTACCAGCTGAGCCACGTCCGCAGGAAGCGACACCCTACCAATGGCGGCCGCTGAGGGAAAAACCGAGGGATTAGGACGCCGCCGAGAGCCGTTCCAACGCTGCCCCCACAAGCGAAGCGCAATGGGGATCAAGATCGAGGGCCAGCGCCGCGGCCTGGCCTCGGGGACCCATTTTCGGAACGGTGCGAACAAGCACGTCGATCATCTTCTCGTCACCAAGTTGTGAGGTGACGGGAATGAACTGCGTTTGCAGGAACACCAGACACAACGAGTCCTCGTGTACCTGCACTGCTGGCGACCGACCATCGACATCGGCAAGCCCGCCTTTTCCAAGACCTTGTTTCGACACCAACGCCTGCACGCGTTCGATGGTGTCATCGCCATCGGTGCCGTACCCAACACCAGTGAGGATCTCCCCCACTAACGCTGCATGGCGTTTGCGCGCTTCGGTGCGCCATTTCAAATAACCAGCGCGACCTTCGGGCTGTTCGGTTCGGGGATAGGCCCAACGCCGCAAATGGTGGGCACGAGCCGCAAGCATTTGAGCGTCGTCAGCTTCGGGGTCAAGTTTCTTCACCCATTCGCACATCAACTCTGAATGCGCGAGTTCCTTCGGACGAGTGACTTCAACACCGTCAACGACATAGGTGACGGTAAATGGATCATCCGCGTTCGCTGCATCGATCGCAGCGATTGCTTCATCAAAACGAGCGCTCACGAGGTCTACCGCTCAGCCCTTGGGACGAAGATCGATGGTGAGCGTGAGAACACCGTCGTCGAGCGTTGCGGTTGCATCACCAATGATGGCGAAATCCTGAAAATCGTTTTGCGCCTGCTCGATAAAGCGGGCCCGCTCGTCACCACCGATAGGCGGAAGATTGCGGTTCTTCACCGCAGCGGCGCGGTCGCGGAAGCGTTCAAGCATTGCGTCAAGATCAAGTGCGTCGGCCATACGCCAACGCTAGATCAGAGAAGGCCGAGATCGTCGCGAGTCACGAACGGATCGGGACGCAACGCTTCGGCCAGCATCGGGCTCACTGGACCAACCGGACCGGTGGTGTCGGGAATGCCACCTGAACCGGCGTCATCGCCGCCCGTGCCACTGCCGCCAGCGGGGGCTTGGCCCGGGCGCGTTGCTTGCCAGTAGAAGTAGGTCAGCACCGACATCGCTACCGCAGCGAGAAGCAGGAGCGTCACGACGGCAGCGAGTTTGCGGCCGCTCGACCAAAACGGCGAACCCTTCGATGTGGGGTCACTCGACTTCGGCGCTGCCGCCGCTGCGATCGTGGTAGTGGTCGATGAGGTCGTTGAGGTGGTCGACGTGCTTGAGGTGGAACTCGTGGTTGTCGAGCGTTGCGTTGTTGTGGTGTTGCGCTGCGTGGTCGTTGTCTGCGGCGCCTGTGTGGTTGTGGGCGCAGGAGCTGCAGTAGTTGTCGGTGCAACCGTTGTTGTCGTCGTCGACGCCGTTGTCGTCGTTGTATCTTCCGCCCCTGCCGTTCCAAGCCCAAACGCAAAGGTCCCAATCATCAACGCGAGCGCCGTGGCACCAAGATCTGCGATGGAAGCTCGGCGGGGGCTGGACGGGCGAATCACGTCGCTCACCCTAGACCGGCGATGCCTTCTGGCTTGGTCGGTGATCCGACTCGGCGGCCGATCAACGCTGATGTTGCGGGCAGGAATAGGTCGTTCGACCGCCGATGGTGCGGCGCAGCAGCACCGCGCCATCAGTCGGGCAGGTGCCGCCACGATGTCGCGAATCTTGAAGATCGCCCATATGTGATCCACCGCGCCGACCCAACACTCGCAACGTCGAACGCATCGATTTCCGCAATGCCGCAACCTCGTCGATAGTGAGCGAACCTGCAGCGCGTGCCGGGTCGAGGCCCGCTCGCCACAAGGTTTCGTCGGTAAGGAGATTGCCGAGCCCAGCGATGCGGGCCTGATCCATGAGCCGAGCTTTCAGTGGTGCATTGGAGTCGGCCAGGACCGACGTGAGTTGCGCGAGCGAAACATCGCCCGCGTCGGGGCCAAGTCGTTCTTCGTCGGGATCGAGTTCCACTCCCCCGAGACGACGCGGATCTCGCAATCGCAGTGCGCCACCACCATCGAAGTGCACAACAAATCGTTCCCATGCGGGATCTTTGCGATGACTTGAATACTCAAGGCCATCGATCGCATCAACACCGTCAAGTTCCAACACGCCAGTCATCCCGAAGCGCAGACCAAGCGTCGGTCCATCATCACTGGTGTCGAGCAGCAACAACTTTCCTCGACGACGATCGTTCACAAATGTGCGGCCGACTAACGCAGTAACGACTGCGGCTTGATCGGTACCGCCTTTGAGAAACCATGCATCGGGCGCGTCGACGGCAACGATCCGACGACCTAACGATGCAGCAGCAGCGCGCCGGTAGATCTCGATTTCGAGCAGCTCCGGCATGACGACTACTTGATCTGGTCGATGGCTTGCGCGAAATCGGCGATGAGATCGTCCGCATGCTCCAGACCAACCGACACACGAATCGTCGAAGGCTGGATGCCGGCGGCTTCGAGTTCTTCGGGGCTCAGGCCAACATGCGTGGTTGATGCCGGATGGGTCACCAAGGTTTCAGGCCCGCCAAGTGAGGTCGCCAACTGCGCTATCTGCACGGCTTCAACGAACGTGCGGCCAGCGTCGAGCCCGCCATGAAGTTCAAACGCCAACTGGCCACCGGGGATATCGAGTTGTCGCTGCGCGAGTTCGTATTGCGGATGCGATTCGAGGCCCGGCCACCGCACCGACGCGACCTTCGGGTTCGCTTCAAGGAAGCGAGCGATTTCACCGGCGTTCTTGCTCTGACGTTCGAGACGAACGCCCAACGTACGCAAACCACGCAGCGCGTTCATCGCATCAAACGGCGATGCAACTGCACCTTGAATCACAGCGAAGGAATAGAGCCAGTCGATGTAGTCAGCAGCCCCGGCAACCACGCCGATCGTCGCGTCGTTGTGGCCGGCGATGCCCTTCGTTGCCGAATGAACGACGAGGTCGATACCGAACTCGAGCGGACGCTGCGCAAACGGCGTGGCGAACGTGGAATCGACCACCTTCACCGGGCCCATGATTGCGCCGATTTCCGCGAGGTCAACGAGATCAAGACGAGGGTTTGCTGGAGTTTCGGCGTAGATCATCGTCGTGCGGCCCGGGATGACGGCAGCGGCGAACGCACCTGGTTCGGTGCCATCTACGAACGTGACATCAATCCCAAAGCGCGGGCAGACCGCCTGGAACAACAACTGTGTTGCGCCATAGAGCTGATTCTGCGTGACGATGTGATCGCCCTTCGAACACAGGCCCAAGACCACGGCGCTGATTGCGCCCATGCCCGATGCAAAGGCACGTGCCTTTTCCGCACCTTCAAGTTGCGCAATCGCATCTTCGAAACCAGCGACCGTGGGATTGCCGTAACGGGCATAGAACCGCGATGGCCCGACACCCGTCGCCATCTTGCGCGCTTCATCGACCGTTGGCGTCACGAACGTGGTCGTAGCCCAAAGGATTGGCGCGAGGGCGGTGTCGTTGTCGGCACGACCAGCGCGAATCGCGCGAGTTTCGGGGTGAAGGTTGGAGGTGTCGCGTTCTTCAGTCATGAGTTCGTCAGTTTCGTTTCAATTTCAGCAAGGAACGGTTTGAGTGCAGCACCAACGGCCTGATGTTCAGTAAGGAAACCGTCGTGGCCAGCTTTGGAGTGAATGATCTCGTGACGGCTGCTGCCACCGTTGCTCACAACCTCATCGTGCAAGAACTGTTGCTGGCGCGTTGGGTATAGACCATCAGTACTGATGGAAAGTGTGAGCACTGGGGCCGTAATTCGAGCGAGGGCGCGCTGCAACCCGCCACGACCACGACCGACATCGTGGAGATCCATTGCTTTGTTGATTACCAAGTACGAATTGGCATCGAAGCGGCGAATCAACTTCTCGGCTTGATAGTCGAGGAAGCCCTCAACCGCGAAGCGCTGCCAAGGGGTAAAGCCTCGGTCCATCACGTCTTTTTCGCGACGGCCTTGCTTTGTATCAATAAGTTCTTCGCTCTGATAGGTAAGCGTCGCTTGTTCACGCGCCAAACCAAGCCCGAAGTGGGGGCCTTCGTTCGGAGCCGCGTCGTAGTAGTCGCCACCATTCCATTTGGGGTCGAGAACGATTGCGCTTCGTTGCACGCTCGACTGACCAATCTGAAATGCGCTTGCGGAAACGCACGTTGCAAGCGGTGCAAGCGAATGCACACGCTCGGGGAACATGATTCCCCATTCAAGAACCTGCATTCCGCCCATTGAGCCGCCGACAACCGAAAGCCATTTCGCAACACCCAGTTCATCGGCAACCGCAGCTTGCGTACGAACAATGTCTCTGATTGTTACGACAGGGAATGACGAACCGTAGGGACGACCGGTTTCTGGATTGGTTGACGAAGGGCCGGTGGTTCCTTGACAGCCACCAAGAACATTCGTGCATACAACGAAGAACCGATTCGTGTCGATGGATTTCCCGGGACCAATGAGCGGATCCCACCAACCTTCGGTGGGATGTCCGGGACCGCTCGGACCTGCGGCATGACTGTCACCAGTCAGCGCATGACAAACAAGAATTGCGTTTGATGCATCGGCATTGAGTTCACCCCAGGTTTCGTAGGCAACGGTCACGCCCTTGAGCGAACCGCCGCCTTCAAGTTGAAACCGGCGATCGGGATCAAACGCGACAAACCGCCGTTGACCCACAGGGTCACCGGGACGCCACGCGCCAGAGGCGGGTAGCAGGTCGGCGCTCAATGGCGCCCGACGGTTCGCTTCGGTCAAAGCATCTCCTCGAACTGGTTGTTGCCGACACCGGAAGGTGGAAGCCGCATCCCCACCAAAGGTGGGTTGGCACCTTGGGTGTTCGCCCCAGGTTGCCGAGCCCGGAAAACCGAGCCACTCGTGATGTGAGGGGTAATGCTGCCAGCCCAACAGGGCCGAGGTCAAAGACCGGCGGTTTTCCCTTGGCGTTTCCGGCGCTTCGACCGCAGGGTCCACCACTCCAGGACCACCGTCTGTTCGTTTTCGCTCAGCCCATAGGCGGACGTGAGGGTCCGGACTGCAGTCGTTAACTGCCCCGCCCGGAGTTGGTCAGAGCCTTTGATCCATAGTTCGCGATCGGTGGGCAAAGGGAGCTGTTCGAGTTGCGTCGCACTCAAGCGGACGGCTCCAGGACTTCTCGCAGTGCCTGCGGCCTGACGCGCCGCCCACACCGACGCCGGCGGCGCGATCAGCGCTGCAAGCAGAAGATCAAGGGTACCCGCTTCATCGGTGTGTGGGAGCACGGAAATCACCGGAACCGATGGCCACAACATTCCGTCGTAGTCAGCAACCGCTTCGATGACGCGAGTTTGTGTGGCAACCAACAATTTCGGACGCTTGCGAAGTTCGAATGGCTTCGAAAGTTTCGTAACATCGACAACAGGTTCTGCGAACGTCGTTCCCGCAATCCGAGCTGCGCGCGTTCCCCACAACAACTTCGCTGGATCAATCAATCCGACAGTGATGAGTTTGGGGAAGTCTGCGCTTTCGCTACCGGCGCTCCCCCGCTCAACCGTTGCAGCCGCAACGTCGTAGAACTCGTGACGAAAACCAGCCGTGCAATCAGCAAGCGATGAAAGTGGCGCACCGTTCAATCGCATTGAAGGCACGCCCATTGCTTCAGCAGCGAGTTCGGTCCAGGTTGGAATGACTTGGCTGTCAGCCACCGATTCAATCGCTGTTGGCTTGCGCAGCACCGGCGCACACACGCTGACCGCGGCATCGAACAACTGGTCGTCAGGAATCCAGATCGATTCGAGTGCATCGCTCACCAGATCGCGCACCATCGCACCATCTCGAGACCCAAGCACCGACAACGGCTGAACGAACACCACGGATCCCCCAGCACGAACAGCGTCAAGCGCGCGCACCAACAACACACCGGCGGTATCGGTGTAACCCGCTGGTCGACCAAGGATTCGCGCGGCACCGACAACCGCGCTTTCGTCGCGCACCGTCGCGCCGGCCAGTTGTCCGCCAAACGGCGGATTCCCAACGACAACATCAAGGCGGCCGTCGTCAGGCCACGCGTCATTCAGCGCATCACCGACGAAAAGATCGAAAGGAAGTTCTTGTTCCCCCGCTTCGACCCCGTGTACATGGGCCCAACCCAGGAGTTCGGCACGCGCAACCTCAAGAGCGTCAGGATCGATGTCCATGCCGCGCAAACTTGCGAGTGCATCGAATGGAGTTCTTCCGGCTTCAACCAATGCATCAGCAGCCGCAAGCAAAAAGACGCCCGCTCCGCAGGTGGGATCACACACCGAGAAGGGTGTCCCCGAAGCGATCGCCTGACCATGGGCAGCGAAGGCACGCTCAACGAGCTCATCGGCAACGTCTCGGGGCGTGTAGTGCACTCCGTCTCGACGCCGACGAGTCGGATCGAGCGAAGTCTCGTAGTCCCGACCGAGATCGGACACGTTCAGCGAGTTGCGGAGTCGGCGCGCGGATCCCAGGAAGCGAGATCGGCGAGACGCTTATCGTTCGAGAACACCTCAACGATGGGCTGATCAAGTTTGAGGCGCTTCAACAGACGCTTGACCTCAAGCTCTTCGTTCCACATCACGAGAGTGGCGACAACGCCCTTGGCGCCAGCTCGCGCCGTACGGCCCGAGCGATGCAGATACGCCTTTGAATCTTCCGGTGGGTCGTAGTGAATAACGACATCAACTTCGTCGACGTGAATTCCACGCGCAGCTACGTCGGTAGCAACGAGTGCCTTCAACTTTCCGTCGCTGAAGTCTTTGAGCGCCTTCTCGCGCTGACTCTGACGAAGATCGCCATGAATTGATGCTGCGTCGACACCTTCACGACGAAGATTCTCGGCGACCCGATCGGCGGCACGCTTGGTGCGCACGAACACGATGGTTCGGTTGGAATTGCGAATGATCGCAGCAGCAACTTTCACCTTGTCCATGTCGTGCACCTGCAAGAAGCGGTGTTGCATCTGCTCGACGGTCACCTGCTCGGACACAACCTCGTGCATGGCCGGGTCAGTTTGGTAGCGCTTGATAAGCGTGTCGACGACGCCGTCGAGCGTTGCCGAGAACAGCAGGGTCTGATGTTGGCCGGGAACGTGGCGAAGGATCCATTCAACCTGCGGAAGAAATCCCATGTCGGCCATACGGTCGGCTTCATCGAGCACCACCTGAGTGATGTCGTCGAGGAAGATTTCCTTGCGCTCGATCATGTCGATCATGCGACCGGGGGTGGCAACGACGATCTCGACACCCTTTTCGAGTTCGGCAACCTGCGTTTCCATCTTGGCCCCGCCATAGATGGCAGTAACGGTGACGTCGCGAACAAGGCCGAGTGGGGCGAGTTCGTCACGCACCTGCGTTGCAAGCTCACGGGTGGGAACAAGAATGAGTGCGCGAGGACGACGAGCTTCGGCGCCCTTCACCTTTTCGAGAAGCGGAAGACCAAAGGCAAGGGTCTTGCCCGAACCGGTCTTGGCCTTGCCGCACACATCGCGCCCGGCGAGTGCATCGGCAATGGAGAGTTCTTGCACCGCGAACGGCGACATGATGCCGCGAGATTCAAGAGCGGCAGTGAGATCAGGCGAGACGCCAAGATCGGCAAACGTTGTCATGAGCTGGCTTTCCAAGAGGGAGGATGCGACACCCCTCCGGATGCCGCCGGACGACCGACGGTCGTCCCAACACCGTCGATCCTACCGGCCGATACCTCAATGACCCATTCGAGAGCGATCCCTACTCAGGAAGCAAGCGTGAAGGCTCCGCCCTGCACGATCTGCACGGCCGCAGGGTAGGTGGGCTCATGATTGGCGTCGTAGGCAAACGGGCCAAGCACCGTTTGCACGGTTCCAATCTTGCTGAGTGCCACTTGAATATCGGCTGAAGAGGTCGTCTTCGCCTTCTTCATAGCGGCGAGCACGACCTCGATTGCCGCATAGCCCTGGGCAGCAAATGAATCGGGTGCTGCGTTGTTCGCTTTTGTATACGAATCAACGAACCTCTTCGAAAGCGAATTCGCAACGTTGATGTTCCATGAGCCCGACACGATGAGACCGTCCGCTGCTGCACCTGATGACGAGATAACCGCTGCAGAGTTGAATCCGTTACCGCCAACGCGCACCGCTTTCGATGAAGCCGTCGCGACCAAAAAGTCATCGGCGACTGCGGAGCGCAAAGCGAAGAAGATCGCATCGGGTGAACTAGCCGTTGCAGCTGCGGCGATGGAACCAACGGACGTTGAGCCTTCGACGTACTTCTGCTCACTGGCGATCGAGATTCCGTTGGCTTTCGCTGCAGCCCGGAACGATTCCGCCGAACCAGTTGAATAGCCATCGGCTGGTTCCCAGATCAACACCGCGTTCTTCACTGACTTCTTTGTTGCGGCGAACTTCACCGAAGCACTCACCATCGCATTTTCCGAGAGCGAAACTCGCCACACCACGTTTCCGATTGATGCCATGTCAAGAACTGCGTTGGTCACGCCCAGCACTGGAACGCCCGCCGATTGCGCGATTGGGTCGGCAGCTAAGGCAACTGGCGACAGCGTCGGACCTAACACGATCGATGCACCTTCGGCGATTGCCATTTTCATCGCATCGGTTCCGGCTTGCGGGTCGGAACGGTCGTCGTAGGTGCGGAGATTGATCGAACCATCGGCAAGTTCCGTTACCGCCAGCTTCGTTCCGTTCTGTTGCGTGACGCCGTAGGCCGCAGCACTACCCGTGCTCGAGGCGATTGACGCAACATCCATAAACCCTTTGGTGCCTGATGCCGACGAGGAACTACACGCAGCAGCTACGACGGCAAGTGTGAGAGCGAGCGCGGGAATGACAACACGGAAACGACTCATGAGAGATTCAGGAAACCTTTGACTCGATGGCAGCGACGATTTCGTCGGCTTCAGGATCAACAGTGGGACGGAAACGGGTGACCGATCCATCGGCACCCACGAGGAACTTTTCGAAATTCCACTGCACATCGCCAGCATCGCCGCCAGCGTCGGCGACAGCGGTGAGTTCTGAATACAAGCGATGACGAGCTTCGCCGTTGACATCGATCTTCTCGGTAAGCGGGAATGACACGCCATAGGTGGTGGAACAGAACGTCTGAATTTCTTCAGCAGTGCCTGGCTCTTGACCCATGAACTGATTGCACGGAACGCCAAGAACGGTGAACGAGTCGCCGCCGAAACGCTTCTGCAAACGCTCGAGACCTTCATACTGCGGCGTAAGTCCACACTTCGAGGCCACGTTCACGACCAGAACGGTCTTGCCATCGGTTGCAGGAAGGGCCGAGCCATCGAGGGCGGTGAGATCGGAAAGGTTCATTCGATGTCTTCTTTCTCTGGTTCTGTTTCAGAAGTGGTTTCCGGAGACCATACGTGGCCGTCACGGTAGGGCTCGTCGATATCGCTCTCGCGCCGGCGAACGCCTCGGACAATGAACACCAAGATGGCTCCACCGATTCCGATGATGGACATCCAGATGTTGATGCGGAACGGGCCGATCGTGCTGGCGGTATCGATGCGCAGGGCTTCGATCCACAAGCGGCCGGCAAAGTACAGGCCGACATAGAGCGGAAGGATGTTGCCCGGCCGCATGACGCGCTTCCTGTCGACAGAAATGAGGAGTCCACACAGAGCGAGGTTCCACAACATCTCATACAAGAACGTGGGCTGGAACACCGAGTACGCGATGTAATCGAGTGGCCGATGCTGCACATCGATCTGCACCCCCCACGGAAGACTCGTGGGCTTGCCGAACAGTTCTTGGTTCCACCAGTTGCCCAGACGACCAATGGCTTGGGCCAACGGGATACCGGGCACAAGCGCGTCGATACCCACCGACAGTCGCCAACCACGACGATGAGCAGCCCACAGCCCGACGGCAACGCCAAGCGCGACACCACCGGGGATTCCAAGGCCGCCCTGCCAGATCTTGAACGCATCGAGCCAACGACCTTCGTAGCTTCGCCAATCCGTTGCGACGTGATAGAGGCGCGCACCAACGAGACCGGCAGGTACCGCCCAAAACGCGACCACATACACATCGTCGGGATCACCACCGCGGTCGCGCCAGCGCTTGCGGCCAAGTTCGACGGCGGCCAACACGCCGAGGGCGATCATCAGCCCATACATATGGAATGGCCCGAGTTTGTTTGACGACGGACTAGG
The DNA here is from genome assembly GCA_030830565.1 of Acidimicrobiales bacterium. Taxonomy (GTDB): domain Bacteria; phylum Actinomycetota; class Acidimicrobiia; order Acidimicrobiales; family Acidimicrobilacustridaceae; genus Acidimicrobilacustris. The sequence continues at coordinate 3,078 of JAURMR010000034.1, read as the reverse complement.
GAGTGATGCGAAGAATGAGATCACAAGATCACAGTGCTTCGTTTGAAATGGCGTAGAGGTCTTCGAAGCCAGCGGTCACGGCGGACTCAAGTCCGAGCACACCAGGCAGCAGGTTGTCGCAATAGAAACGGGCAACGGTGATGCGCGCATTCAAATACTCAGCCTCACCAACACCGGCGTCGATGTCGGCCTTTGCGGCAAGTGCGGAGTCGGCCAAGTAGCGAGCGCCAACAAGCAAACCGAACATGCGCAGGAACGGGGTTGCGCCGGCCAGCGCGTTGCGCACATCGGCAATGCCATGTTCCATTAACCACATCACGGTGTTGCGGACACATGCCAGCGATTCGTCGATGCGATCGCGAAGACCGGCGAACTCAGCCCCTGCCGCGTCGAGACGAGCAACCAGCGAACTGATTTGCGTGAGGTAGTCGTCCATGACTCCCCCAGCGCGCATCGGCAACTTGCGCCCGACGAGGTCCATGGCCTGAATGCCATTTGTGCCCTCATAGATAGAGGTGATGCGGGCGTCGCGGTAATGCTGCGGAACACCGGACTCTTCGATATACCCCATGCCGCCGTAGACCTGAATGGCGAGTGAGGTGGCTTCGATCCCCATATCGGTGCCGAAACCCTTTGACACCGGAATGAGCAGCTCAACCAGTTCCTGATTGCGCTCACGAACGTCGGCTTCGGGATGATGGGCCGCCATGTCGAGCGCATGCGCATTCACATAAATGATTGCGCGCAGCGCGTCGATAATCGAACGCATGGTGAGCAACATGCGACGCACATCGGGAAGGTCGACGATGTAACTCATTCCGCCGTCTTCTGGCGCCGGCACGCCAGGCGCACGACCTTGGCGACGCTCCTGCGAGTACTGCAGCGCGTCTTGGTACGCGCGCTCAGCCAACGACAAACCTTCGAGCCCAACTGAAAGTCGAGCGTTATTCATCATTGTGAACATGTAGCTCATGCCGCGGTTTTCTTCGCCGATGAGATAGCCAATGGCGCCGTCGTCTTCGCCGTATGACATCACACACGTTGGCGATGCCTTGATGCCCATCTTGTGTTCGATCGACACAACCTTGACGTCGTTGCGCTCACCCAGAGATCCGTCGTCGTTCACCAGAAACTTGGGAACAATGAAACACGAAATGCCCTTTGTGCCCGCAGGTGCGTCGGGAGTGCGTGCGAGAACAAGGTGCACGATGTTCTCGACCATGTCGTGTTCGCCGAACGAGATGTAAATCTTCGTGCCGGTGATGCGATAGGTGCCATCGGCTTGTGGAACGGCTTTCGTGCGCACCGCGCCAACATCGGAACCCGCTTGTGGCTCGGTGAGGTTCATGGTGCCCGTCCATTCACCGGTAACCATTCGCTTTAGGTATTTCTCTTTCTGCTCTTCGCTGCCGTGATGCATGAGCAGATCGATTGCGCCCTGCGTAAGTAGCGGTGCCATCGAGAACGCCATGTTGGCTGACGAGATGAATTCCTGCATGACGATGCCAACAAGCCACGGGAATCCGCCACCGTCGTAGACCGCGGGGAACGGAACGCCGCCCCAACCAGCATCGACGTACTGGCGATACGCGTCAATGAATCCATCGGGCGTGCGCACGGTATTCGTCGCCGGTTCAAACACCGAACCAACGGTGTCGCCGATTCGATTCAGCGGAGCAATGACCTCGGCGACAAAGCGCGCGTTCTCTTCGAGCACACCTTTAACGGTGTCGCCATCGAGTCCGCCAAACTCGGGCAGGCCACAGAGTCCGTCGAGATCAACGAGGTGATCGAGCACGTAGTTCACATCACGAAGTGGTGGTCGGTAGTCAGCCATTCCCGCAGGCTAGAGGCCACCACCGAAAGAGACACGAGAGGCTCTGAACTGGGTTCTAAAATGCCCGCATGGCAAAGAACCTGCTTCCCACCACCCCCACCGGCCGCCGCTTCGTAGGCCTTCTCGGCGGAGCCGCCGCTCTCGCCGGCAGCGCCGCCGCACTCACCTTTGCTGCATCGCCAGCTTCGGGCATCACGAACCTGGTCGTCGACTCAAACGGTGACGGCGCTGCCGATGCAACGCATTGCACCAACGGAACCGTGGGCGACTGCACCCTGCGCGACGCACTTGCCGCCGCCCAAGACGGCGACACCATCACCTTCGACGCATCAATCGGCTCCACCATCACCATGGCGCCCATCAACGGCCAATTCGTCATCGACCACGCCATCACCATCGGAGGTCCTGGTCGAGACGCACTCACCATCGACGGGCTCCACGGAACACGCGTCTTTTACATTCCCGTCGCAGTAACCGGCGACGTCACCATCAGCGGACTCACGATTACCAATGGCGATTCGGCGACTGCACCTGGTGCCGGCATTTACTCAAAGGCCGCCGGGAACGTCACAATCTCGAACCTCGCATTTCGGAACAACCAAAACATTAGTTTCGGTGGAGCTTTCAATCTCACTCATCCGGCCAATGTCGTGATTGATGATGTCGTCGCTGACGGCAACTCGGCTGCGTATGGCGCTGCTGGATTCGTTCTGGCATTTGGCACAGTCGATGCGACACATTTTGTCGCCACAAACAACACTTCGACCGACAGCAGCACTGCGCTTCTCAACGGGATGGACAGCGTCACGGTGACTGGCTCCACGTTTGATGCCAATACCACGAGACGTGGCGCAGGCGGTTTGGAAATCTATGCCGCATCAAATTCACAAGGCGCAATCCTCGTTTCCGACAGCACGTTTTCGAACAACTCCGGAGGCCAAGGCGGGCTGAAAATTGTCGCTGAAACTGTCGACGTGGTCATCGCAAACTCCACTTCAACGGGAAATTCCGCTCTCTACAGCGGCGCCGGAATCTGGCTGAGGGTCGATTCCAATAGTCCCGCCACGGCCACCATCGCTCAGGTCACTCTCAGCGGAAACACGTTGAACCCCTCCGGTCCAGCTTCTGGCGCATACTACGGAGGTAGTGGACTGTTTCTTTATGGGACTGCGCCGATGAACAACGTATCGATTACGGGATCGATCATTTCAGGCAACGCCGGCACTGGCTTCCACGACATC
>JAURMR010000033.1 GCA_030830565.1 Acidimicrobiales bacterium | reverse complement strand
CCACTTCATCCGCCCATCACGTTCGATGAGCCAAATCGGCGGCTGACGCATCTTCCTTGACTCACGAGACAAGACCGCGACGCTCACGCACGCTTCGTTCGAAGAATGCGAAGACCGAGTCGACGACTAGCCCGATGATCAGGATCACCACCATGTATGCGACGAGTAGCGGCGCATCGCTGAGGGTGCGTGCGTAGTCGAGTCGGACTCCAAGTGATCCTGCACTTCCGATGATCACCAAGAGTTCACCAGCCATGAGGCTGCGCCAAGCGAATGCCCAACCTTGTTTGAGGCCGCCGATGTAGGTGGGAAGCGCGGCGGGAAGGATGACGTGGCGGAACATGGCGAAGCGGCGCGCTCCGAGGACAGTGCCGGCTCTGACCAGGATCGGGGGAACTTGATCGACACCACTTATAAGCCCGTTCGCGATCGCAGGTGCGGCGCCCAAGACGACGACGAAGAGGATCGCTGATTCAGTGAGCGTGAACAGCAGGATGGCCAAAGGGAACCACACGATCGACGGCATCGTCTGAAGTCCGGTGATAAATGAACCGACAGCGCGGCGAAGGAGTGGTGATCGAGAGACAGCAGTACCAAGAACCGTCCCGATCACGATCGCGATGGCGAATCCGATTGCCGCTCGTCGCATGGTAATTCCGATGGAATACCAGAACTCTGCGGTGACGACGAGACCTCGAAGTTCAACGAACACCTCGGCAGGTCCAGGAAGAACATAGGTCGGCTTCCATCCACTCCATACAACGATTTGCCAAAAAAGCAGTGCGATGACGACAGCGCTGAACTTCGGCCAAAGTGCCGACCAGATCCTCAGCCCGACTGGTGTGGCGGGTTCACCTGCAGTTTCGAGAGCGTCAAGCCCCGAGATTTCGGACCTGAGTTCTGCTGTGTCATCGCGAAGCATGACGACGAACCTCCTGACGAAGTTCCTCGGTGACGACGCCGGCGAGGGCACTTACCTCTGGCGATTCGATGCGTCGAGGTCGACTGATGTCGATTCGATGTTCGGAAATGACTCGTCCCGGGCGACTTCCTAGGACGACGATTCGATCGCCGAGCCGCGCGGCTTCACGGACGTTGTGTGTAACGAAGATGATGCTCACGCCGGTTCGCTCCCAAATGAGTTCAAGTTCATCGTGCAATGTGTCTCGCGTCATCGCGTCGAGAGCACCGAACGGCTCATCCATTAGCAGGATGGAAGAATTCTGAGCCAGCGCTCGGGCCAAGGAAACTCGTTGCCGCATTCCGCCGGAGAGTTCGTGTGGCCGGCGCTCTGCCACATCGGCCAATTGCACGAGTTCGAGGAGTTGAAGGGCTCGATTTTGACGTGCACGTCGATCGCGAACTCCGTCAAGCCGCAGCGAGAGTTCAATGTTCTGTCGCGCAGTGAGCCAGGGAAACAATGCTCCCTCTTGGAACATGAGTGACACTCGACGGCCGCCGGAATCGACGACACCGCTGCTGGGGCGATCAAGTCCGGCGATGACGTTGAGGAGCGTCGATTTGCCACATCCCGACGCGCCGACGAGGCAGACGAATTCCCCTGCGGCGACGTCGAGGTTGAGATCGGCGATTGCAACGACGGAGTCTTCGCCATGGCCGAAGACGCGGGTGAGCCCGCTGATATGGACAGCGGGGGAGTGGGGAACGGTGCCATCGGGGGCGGGTGCATCAGTGGCGGTCGTCATCGGGACCTCGGGGATGTCGGGTGGGAAAAAGAAACTCCACCGATTCAGTTGACAATCGGCGATCACAGACTAATCTCCACCATTCCAATAGACAAACTTGGTTATAAGGAGTTTTGATGTCCGTACTGCGCCGTTCACTGTTTTTGGTGATAGTTGTTGTTCTCGGAATGGTGGCCGCCGCGTGTGGCGGGTCCAGCACGGGCTCGAAGAGCGGTGCCGATTCCGGCCCGGTGACTCTGCGCCTCGGCTATTTCCCGAACCTCACTCACTCCACGGCGATCGTCGGCATCGAGCAGGGCATCTTCCAGTCGAAGCTCAGTGATGACACGCTCGAGACAAGTTTGTTCAACGCCGGTCCTGCTGCGGTCGAGGCACTTTTTTCGGGAGCTCTCGATGCCACCTACATCGGTCCGAATCCGACAATCAACGCGTACGCGAAGTCGAATGGCGAAGCGGTCCGCATCATCTCCGGTGCTACCTCCGGTGGAGCGTCGCTCGTCGTGAAGGCCGACATCAACTCGGCGTCCGACCTCAAGGGAAAGAAGGTGGCGACACCCCAGCTCGGAGGGACCCAAGACGTCGCCCTTCGGTGGTGGCTCAAGGACAACGACTTGAAGACCGATACGAAGGGCGGTGGTGATGTTGCGATTATCCCCCAGGAAAATTCGCAGACTCTCGAAGGATTCAAGAGCGGAGCTATCGCCGGCGCGTGGGTGCCCGAACCTTGGGCGACCCGATTGGTTCAGGAGGGTGGCGGAAAGGTCCTCGTTGACGAAGCATCTCTCTGGCCTGGCGGGAAGTTCGTCACTACCCAACTCATCGTCCGCACGGAGTTCCTCAACAAGCATCCCGATGCTGTGAGGCGCTTGATCGAGGGTCAGGTTGCTGCCAACGCATTCGTCAATGCGAATCCTGCCGAGACAAAGAAGATCGTGAATGACGCGATCACGAAATACACCGGCAAGGGAATCGCTTCTTCAGTGATCGAAGCAGCGTGGAAGAACCTCGTCTTCACGAATGATCCCGTTGCGCTTTCGCTGACGACCTCTGCGGAACATGCCGAAGCGGTGGGCCTTCTCGACCCTGTTTCACTCGACGGGATCTATGACCTTTCGATCCTCAACTCGGTTCTCAAAGCACAAGGGCAACCCACCATTCCTGCGCCATGAGTGAGCCAGCCGGCGTGGCATCGCTGACTGCTCAGCGGCGGTGCCACGCGTCGGGCTGTTGCGCCAGTTCTTCGATGAGGGAGGGAAGGTCGCCGTCGATGATGTCGGCGAGTGTCACGGCTTCGAGCACTGAGCGGAGACTCGAACGCGTAGCGATCCAGACCTTTTGAAGATTTGCGGCGGCGCCGTCATAAACAATCGACTCTGGACTCTCGCCTCGAACCGCAGCAAGCGGCCCGTCGACGGCGCGCATCACGTCGGCGACGGTGATCTCTGCTGCTGGTCGTCCGAGCAGAAAGCCGCCTGTTGCGCCGCGCTGTGAACGCACGAGTCCAGAACGTTTGAGTTCGATAAGGATGTTCTCCACGAACTTCGCAGGCATGTCCTGCACGACGGCGACCGATTCTCCCTTCACTGGTCCACCGCTTTTGTCAGTGGCTAGAACCAGAAGAGCGCGAACGGCGTAGTCGGACTTGGCGGAGATGTGCATCGGTCAGCGCGCCGACGGTGCGAAGCGAATATCGAGCGAACGGAGATAGGTCTGTAGGCCAGCGTCTTGGATGGGAATGATCCATGCTTGCTGGCCAGATTCGTTGTAGTGCGCGTGCCAAAGCCCGGGCGGAGTTACGAATGCAGAGTTCGGTTCCCAGTCGACACGAATCGGATCGATGATCTCGCCGTCCTCGTCCACGGAGCGGCCGACGAGCGTGTAGCAACCGGGCGCACACGCCCCCACAAGGTCGAGAGCGACCGACTGATGTCGATGAGGTCGTTGCACGGCTCCGATGGGGAGGAGTCCGTACATCGCCCACAACACATGCGTGACGGTTTGTGTCATGTCGTTTGGCGTTGTGTTGAGCAGAATCGACAATCGATTGCGATCAGTTGCATGAGGTGATGATTCAACGTCGGCGAGTTCCGCTTGTACCCGCTCGGCAGGAAACCGTGTTGGTTCGAATTTCGCGCTCGTGGGCGCAACGCCGAGGTGACGTAGCAAAGGTTCATCATTGACCCAGTACATCGTGGTGTCTGTTGAAGCACGGTGAATGGTGATTGAGTTCGCGGGAAGAACGAAGAAGTCGCCGGCAGTCCAATGCAGTTCGCGTCCGTTCACGGTGGAGACGCCACTGCCAGCGATTACGTAATAGAGCTCGGAAGTTGCAACCGGGGCCGTGTCAACGCTGTCGCCAGGAGCAATGCGAATGAAGGAGGCAAGAAGCGCTGGTGAAGTTGCCGGACCTTCGGAGATTGCCAGTTGTTCCGAAAGATCGAACGGAACAATGCCGGTTGTGATTGCTTGGTGTCGTGCAGCAGGGAAGCGATCCATTGGGACTGGTGGGATGCGTCCTGAGCCAACGGGGTTCGCAGCGCGTGAGTACTCGAAGTAGTTGGACTGGCCCGACCAGTCCTGATCATCGAGGCCGGCTGCTGATCCACCCATCACCAAAGTCGGTTCCATCCGGCCAGTCTGCCTCCTCGCCCGGAACCAGACGAGGGGAGGGGCGTAGTCTTTGTCCATGTCAGACCGTGGTCTCACCCATCTCGATCCGCTTGGCCGTGCCCGCATGGTCGATGTCACCCCGAAAGACGTCACTCATCGGCGCGCAATCGCTCGTGGTCGAGTCCATATGACCCCAGACACAGCCTCCCTCGTTGCCCGAGGGGCCATCAGCAAGGGCGACGTCTTGTCGGTGGCGCGAGTCGCAGGCATCCAGGCGGCCAAGCGAACCTCGGACCTCATCCCGCTGTGTCATCCGCTCATGATCGGCGGCGTCTATGTGAACTTCCGGATCGAAGACGATTACATCGAGATCGAGACCCAGGTAGAAACCGTTGACCGCACCGGAGTCGAGATGGAGGCGCTCACTGCATGCTCGGTTGCCGCGCTCACGATCTACGACATGTGTAAATCCTCCGATCGTTCGATGGTGATCGGCGAGATTGCACTTTGGGAAAAGACCGGTGGTCGGTCGGGGGTCTATCGCCGTGATCCCGAGGTCTCTTTAGGAGAAGACGTTCTTGACGGCACCTTCACCGGATCGGCCGAGAATGACGAAAACGGGCAGGTGTGACCGATTCGTGGAATCGGCGTAATGCCATACAGGGCAAGGAAAAACAGGCTTTTTGCGGTTTGCTAGCTGGAGTCTGAATGGCGGCCTGTAGTAGAAACGTAATGTTCTCATTCACCCGATGGATGCTTCTCGGCAACCGTTTCGCAACGTGAAACTTGCCAAAAGCGCTATCCCGATTTCTGCGAGGAAAGTCACTCCATGACGATTCTGGTGCTGTTTGTGCTCGCAGTCGTTTGGGCGGTGTACCTCGTTTCGTGGATTCGTTCCCGGACCGAACACCGCCGTGTGAACTCCATCAGTTCCTTCTCGAATCATCTTTCGATTCTCGAACGCGCCACGCCCGGTTCAACCTCCCCGGTCGTGCCGGTTGCGCAGGGTTCGGCCCCGCTTCGCGGCAGTGAGTATTTCGCTCCGCATCGTCCGAAGCTCTCGCCGCAGAAGAAGCGTCGCCGCGACATCCTCTTTGGCCTTGCTGGAGCGACTGGGGTCACGCTTCTCGGAGCCTTCGCATTCGGCGGGCTGATGATCCTCCTGTTCCTTCTCAGCCTCGGAGCCCTCTGCGGCTATGTGGTGTTGCTGGCCAATGCCCAGAAGCAGAAACTCGAACGGGAAGCCAAAGTCCGCTACATGCAAGACAATGGCGGAGCACTGCCAGGTCATGCCGCTTCAGAACCGGCATCCTTCGACGAAGCGGAAGAATCCTTTCCCCGCATGTTCGTCGTCGGCGGCAACTGACCCATCCAGTTCGTCGATTCCGTGGCGGTTCACGCTGTCCGGTAGATTGACGACCCCTGCGGGGGTGTAGCTCAGTTGGCTAGAGCGCTACGTTCGCAACGTAGAGGTCGGGAGTTCGATTCTCCTCACCTCCACCACAGGTGTGAGAAGGCCCCAACGCAAAGTGTTGGGGCCTTCGTCGTTTGGTTACAAAGATCGCAATTGAGCATGACTTTGATCCGACGCAATGAACGTCATGCTGAAATGAAAAGAACCGTTGCACCTTCCGCATCTGCGAGGGAATCGATCGGCAATCGATACAGGTGACGGCGGAACAGCTCACCAGCGCGCCATTCCGGTTGATCTCGCGCGAGCCTGGGGCAAAGGTCGGCACGCTTGTCCGGCCGGGAGCCACTGAACCAGTGCGTGGCGCGCTCTTGCGAGACCAACAGTGTTTGTGGATTTTCGTGCGGTCGACCACTTCGCGATGGCCCATTTGTTGATCGCCGATATCCGCCAGAGGTTCAACTTCGCCGAACCGGACCCGCCGTTTCCGGCAAGTACTGAGTTCCCTTCGCTCGTTCACTAGTGGAATCGACTGAGTGAGACCAGCTCGCCGGAACTAGCGTAGGGCCCATGCCGACGTATCGCTCACGTACCACCACTCATGGCCGCAATATGGCCGGAGCCCGAGCCCTTTGGCGCGCTACGGGTATGACCGACGGTGATTTTGACAAGCCGATCATCGCGATCGCGAATTCATTCACTCAGTTTGTGCCCGGTCACGTGCATCTAAAGGATCTTGGTCAGCTCGTAGCCCGTGAAATCGAAGCTTCAGGTGGCGTTGCAAAAGAGTTCAACACCATCGCCGTCGACGACGGCATCGCTATGGGTCATGGCGGGATGCTCTACAGCCTTCCAAGTCGTGACCTCATCGCCGACTCGGTCGAATACATGGTCAATGCTCATTGTGCCGATGCACTCGTGTGTATTTCGAACTGCGACAAGATCACACCAGGCATGCTTATGGCGGCACTTCGTCTGAACATTCCTGTTGTCTTTGTTTCCGGTGGTCCGATGGAAGCCGGCAAGACTCGTCTCGCTGGCTCGGAGGTCAAGGTCGATCTCATCTCGGCAATGCAAAAGGCTGGCGATCGCAATGTCAGCGACGAAGACGTCGAACAGGTTGAGCGTTCTGCATGCCCAACCTGCGGTTCGTGCTCAGGCATGTTCACCGCAAACTCTATGAATTGTCTCACTGAGGCGCTTGGACTTTCACTTCCTGGCAACGGGACGCTTTTGGCAACGCATGCCGATCGCGAACAATTGTTCCTGCAGGCAGGCCGGACCGTCGTCGATCTCGCGAAGCGCTACTACGAGAAGGACGACGAATCCGTTCTTCCGCGGAGAATTGCGAACAAAACAGCCTTTGAAAACGCCATGGCGCTCGATATCGCTATGGGTGGCAGTACCAACACTGTCCTGCACATTCTCGCTGCAGCCCACGAGGGCGAGATCGATTTCACCATGGCTGACATCGACGCACTCAGCCGTCGCTTGCCTAACATTTGCAAGGTTGCACCTTCTACTGACAAGTACCACGTCGAAGATGTGCATCGTGCGGGTGGAATCCCGGCGATCCTCGGCGAACTTGAGCGCGCTGGTCTCATTGATGCATCGGCACCAACGGTTCACAGTGCGTCGTTGCTTGATTCATTGAACCAATGGGACATCAAGCGCGACACATGCACCGCCGAAGCACGTCATTTCTGGAGTGCTGGCCCAGCTGGCATTCCCACGCAAGTTGCGTTTAGTCAAGACACACGTTGGCCGTCGCTTGATGACGACCGTGAAAACGGATGCATCCGTTCGGTAGAGCACGCGTATTCAACCGAAGGCGGGCTTGCCGTTCTGTTCGGCAACCTTGCAGCCGACGGTTGCATCGTGAAGACCGCTGGTGTCGACGAATCAATCTTCAAGTTCACTGGTACAGCTCGTGTCTACGAAAGCCAAGATGCAGCGGTCGAAGGAATCCTCAGCGAAGAAGTTGTTGCTGGTGAAGTGGTTGTCGTTCGTTACGAAGGTCCGAAAGGTGGGCCAGGCATGCAAGAGATGCTCTATCCCACGACGTACATCAAGAGCCGTGGTTTGGGCGAGAAATGCGCGCTCCTTACCGACGGCCGGTTCTCCGGTGGCACCGCCGGTCTCTCAATCGGGCACGTTTCGCCTGAAGCGGCCGAAGGTGGCTTGATCGGACTTGTTCGAACCGGTGACACCATCAGCATCGACATCCCCGCTCGATCAATCACTCTCGATGTCTCACCGGCAGAACTCGCTGATCGCCATGCCCACGAACTAGCTCGTGGCGGCGATGCCTGGACTCCGACCAATCGTGATCGCAGCGTGTCGCTCGCCCTGCAGGCCTATGCGGCAATGACGACATCGGCGTCACGAGGCGCAGTGCGCGATCTGAGCCAAATCCGGCGTCACTAGAACGAAGCGTGATTCACGCGCCGGAGAATTGGTGAACCAAACGCGATCGGTACAGTTTGCCCGCATCGCTTCGGGGAAGTTCGTTCACGATGAACACTCGCTTTGGTGTGAGTTGTGAACCGACTTCCTCTCGACAGAAGTTGATTGTGGATTCGATAACGGCGTCGTGGTTGGTTCCCTCAGGAACAACGATTGCGGCGGCAACGATTTCCCCGAGGTCCTCGTCGGGGAGGCCAAACGCAGCACCATCAACGATGCCGGGTGCGGCAGCGAGGGCTTCGTCGATGCGAGCGGGATAAATGTTCACGCCGCCGCTATTGATGCACTCTGCAGTGCGACCCGAGAGGTAGAGGTAGCCGTCAGCATCGACATACCCTCGATCGCCGACGGTGTACCACTGCCCCGATTCGTCATAGGTGGTTGACGTCTTCTCGGGGTCGCCGTGATATCGGAATTGCGACGCACTGAAGAACCACACCGCTCCCAATTCGCCTGGATCAGCGGGGGAGCGATCGTCGCGACGAATGCAGAGTCGAGCGGGATCGACGCGACCGACGCTGCCTGGATGGGTGAGCCACTCTTGCGGGGTGATCCACGTACCCGGCCCTTCGCTGGCCGCGTAGATCTCGTGAATAACCGGACCGAACCAATCGAACATGGCTTGTTTCGTGGCGACGGTGCACGGACCCGCACCATGAAGAACAAATCGGAGCGTTGAAACGTTGAACGAGTCGCGATCCGGAACAGCAAGCATCCGATTGAACATTGTGGGCACAAAAAACGCGTGCGTGATCGCGTGTGTATCGATGAGTTGAAGCGCTTCGTGTGGGTCGAATCGATCCATAAGGACGACGGTGACCCCTGCACCCAACGGCCACTCGAGGCAGAGTCGACTTGGCCCGGAGTGATAAAGCGGCGCGGTGCACAGCATGGAGTCGCCATTGTCACCATCCATTCCAAACATGGCGACCATTGCGGTGCCAGCGGCAGCCGCTGCGGATGACGGCTGGGGGTCGTGGCGGACTCCCTTTGGTCGGCCCGTTGTTCCCGATGTGTAAATCATCTGCGTGCCGCGCGGCCGTTCCGGTGAGGGGCCCGAGGATGAGTCGATTGCGGCTTCCCAGTTTTTGAAGCCGTCGATCGGGCCACCGATCGCGATGCGCAATGAAAGTGAGTCCGGTGCGCTCTGTGCCTGATGTGCGAAATGGGATTCGGCAACAAGCGCCTTGGCTCCGGAATCAGTCAGGACGTACTGAACGTCGTCGGCTTCGAGATGCCAGTTGACGGGGAGCAGAATCACCCCTGCACGCAGGGCCGCTTCATAGGTGACCATCCACTCCGGACGATTTCGACAAAGCAGAGCAACAACATCGCCAGCTTCGAGTCCAGCCTGTGCAAATGTTGCGGCAAGAGCATCTACTTGGCGTTCGAGTTCGGCGTAGGTCGTTGATTTACCGGATGTGGTGATGATCGCGGTGCGTTCCGGGTCGCGTCGCGCAATTGCGGAGATTTCGCGTCCGGAGAGGTGGAGGTCTGCGTCGATCATGGTGGGTCCTGTTGCATTGGGAGATCACTCGTGCGGACGATGGTACGTCGGAGTCAAGGGATCTGCCGACGGTTCCTCACTAAGGTCTGCGTCTGTGAAGAGGCTCGAATGTCGACATCGTTAAAGACACTTCGCGCCACATTGGCCTCGGTGTTGCAGTTCGCTCCGCTTGAAACGAATGCGGTTAAACGCCGCCTTCGTCGAATAGCAGGCGTTTCCGATTTCCGAAAAGTTGCCAAGCGGAGACTTCCCGGTGGAGTTTTCGATTACATCGATGGTGGTGCTGAAGATGAACGCACTCTCGCTGCAAATAGCGAGGCGTTCGAACGAGTGACGTTTCGCCCACGGGTATTGCGCGGAGTCGGCGATATTGATGTGTCTGGGCGCGTTCTGGGTCAACCGATGGCGATTCCATTCGTCATGGCGCCAACTGGCTTCACGAGAATTGCCGATCCACAGGGCGAACTCGCCGTTGCTCGCGCAGCACAGCGAGCAAACATTCCGTACACGCTTTCGACGTTGGGAACTCGGTCGATTGAAGAAGTCCGAACCGGAGCTCCTGATGCGCGCCTTTGGTTCCAGGTCTATGCCTGGCGCGATCGCGAACTCGTCGCCGACATGGTTCGGCGGGCAGCCGCTTGCAAGTACGAAGCGATAGTGCTCACGGTTGATACCGCAGTCTTTGGTCGCCGCGAGCGCGATCTGCGCCGGGGATTTTCCCTTCCTCCAACGATTGGCCCCGGAACTCTGATTGATGGTGTGCTTCATCCTGAATGGACCTGGTCGTTCCTTCGCTCGGAACCAATTCGATTCGCCAATGTTGTGGGCGCAGGAGTGGGCGATGGTTCATCTCCGGTTGATCTCGCTGGCTATATCAACTCGCAGTTTGAACCGAGCCTTTCATGGTGTGATGTTGAATGGCTGCGTTCGTTGTGGTCGGGACCGATCATCGTGAAGGGCATTCAGACGGTTGCTGATGCTGAGATTGCGGCCGATGCTGGCGTCGAAGCAATTGCATTGTCGAACCATGGCGGTCGCCAGCTTGATGGCGCTCCGGCGATTTTTGATCTCGTTGCTCCCGTAGCCGATGCGGTTGGTGGTCGCATTGAGATCATTTGTGATGGCGGCATTCGACGTGGCAGCGACATCGTGAAAGCGATGGCAGCCGGCGCTACTGCGTGCATGGGCGGACGGGCGTATCTCTATGCGCTTGCGGCGGCAGGCGAGGCTGGAGTCGACCAGTTATTGGCGATATGGCACGAAGACATTCGTCGAACGCTTGCGCTGTTAGGCGTTTCGTCGATTGCGGAGCTCGACAACGATGTTCTCGGGCCGCCGCGAACGAACAGTTGAAACAAAAAACGACAAAGGCCCCGCCGAAGCGGGGCCTTTGCTTTACAGACGTACAGGTGATCAGGCGAGACGCTCGATGATCATCGCCATGCCCTGGCCGCCACCGATGCACATGGACTCCATGCCGATGGTGCCGCCGGTGTCCTCAAGACCATTGAGGAGCGTGGCCATGATGCGGGCGCCGGTCATGCCGAAGGGGTGTCCGAGAGCGATCGCTCCACCGTTCACGTTGAGCTTGTCCCAGCTAATGCCGAGGTGCTTGGCCGAAGGAACAACCTGAGCAGCGAAGGCTTCGTTGATTTCAACGAGGTCGATGTCATTGATGCTCATTCCGGCGCGAGCCATTGCCTGACGGCACGCCTCGACTGGGCCAAGGCCCATGATCTCGGGATCAAGAGCGCTAACGCCCGAGGAGATGATGCGTGCGATCGGCGTAAGGCCGAGTTCCTTCGCCTTCGTGTCGCTCATAACGATGACTGCAGCGGCGCCATCGTTGAGCGGGCAGGCATTGCCAGCGGTGACGGTTCCGTCGGGACGGAACACCGGCTTGAGCTCAGCGAGCTTCTCCTTGGTGGTTCCGGCGCGGATGCCGTCGTCCTGCTTCACGACAACAGCGTTGCCGTCAGCGTCGACAGTGTTGATCGGGGTGATCTCACGCTCGAAGAAGCCACGCTCAAGTGCTGCGGTTGCACGCTGCTGTGACTGTGCAGCGAATTCATCCTGCTCTTCGCGAGAAACGTTTTCGAACTGTGCGACGTTCTCGGCGGTCTGTCCCATGCCGAGGTAGTAATCGGAGATGCCACCGTCGAATGGTGACCACACCGGAGCGCCGCCGGTTGCGCGCTCTGCGGTACGGGCCTCGGCGGCAGCCATAAGCGGATTGTGCGTGCCAGGAAGGCCGTCGGACATTCCGAGACCGAACTGGCTCACGGTTTCAACACCAGCGGAGATGAAAATGTCGCCCTCGCCGGCTTTGATCGCGTGTGCCGCCATGCGGATGGTCTGAAGAGATGACGAGCAGTAACGGTTGACTGTGACGCCGGGAATGTGACCCATGCCTGCAAGTTCGGAAACCACGCGAGCGATGTTGTAGCCCTGTGCGCCTGCAGGCTGAGCGCAGCCGAGCATGATGTCTTCGACGAGTGTCGGGTCAAGTGACGGGACCTTGTCGAGCGCGGCGCGGATGATGGTCGCGGCGAGATCGTCAGGGCGGACCTGGGTGAGTGAACCCTTGTGGGCTCGACCGATGGGTGATCGGGCGGTCGAAACGATGACTGCTTCGGGCATGACGGCTCCTTGATGCACGGAACGCCGGAAGGTTCCGGCGGGGAGGGCCTGAACGGGCCCGTGGTCGAAATTGTCTATCGCAAAGACCCTACTGAGCGGTAACTATCTCAAGAGAAGGCGTGCGAGAGGTGTGGGCGTGGGGTAGAACCGTCCTCACCCGTCTCCCCGAACGGCCGTGACTGCTCCGGTGGTCAATGGGCCGAGGTGAATCCAATGGCTCTTGATCTCCGCACTTTGCTTGACCCGAACACGACTGCCGTCGTCACCTCTGAGTGTCAGAACGGGGTGCTCGGCCCTGAATCCTCTTTGCCGGAACTGGCCGCCGCAGCCCGGGTCCAAGCCATCCCCAATGGCGCCCGCCTGCTGCATGCAGCCCGTGTCGCCGGAGTACAGGTTGTGCACGCGGTGTTCTGGCGTCGACCTGACTATCGCGGCGGCAACACGAACGGACGTTTGTTCGTCGCAATGCAGAAACACGGTGCCGTGGCGATGGAACCCGGAAGTCACCTCGCGATGCCAATAGACGAGTTCGGCCATTCTCCCAGCGACATTGTTTTAGGTCGCTATCACGGACTTGATCCCATGGGCGGAACCGATCTTGACCCCGTGCTTCGAAACCTTGGCGTGAAGACTGTCGTTGTTGTCGGGGTGTCAGTGAATGTTGCGCTGATGGGCCTCTCAATTGGATTGGTGAACAACGGTTACCAGGTTGTCGTACCGCGCGATGCGGTGGCGGGTGTTCCGGCTGACTATTCCGAAACATTGATTGACAACACGTACCAAATGATTTCCACGGTGGTCACCACCGACGATGTCATCAACGCATGGTCCTGAAGAACATCATTTCGAGGAATTTGCGGTGACGTCTTCACCGACTCCAGAGTCGGCGCGATCGTTGGGTCGACGCGGCGAAGCCACGCGCCAGAAATTCCTTGAGGCTGTTGAAGAACTGCTTGAAGAAGGCACATATCGCGAACTGACCGTGACAGATATTGCGCGTCGAGCCGGAACCTCGCCAGCAACCTTCTATCAATATTTCAGCGCCGCGGAAGACGCAGTGTTGGCGTTAGCAATTGCGACCGTCGATATCGCCGGTCCAGAACTTGCGAGTCACATTGAGGGGCGCGATTGGTCTGACGCCCGAGGGTGGGAGTCATCGCTTGGCGTGGCCGATGCGTTCATCGCCCTCTGGGAAGGCCATCGATCAATTCTTCGTTTAATCGACCTTGCGACTGATGAAGGTGACCGTCGTTTCCGCGACGTACGAACGCAACTCCTTGGTGCTCCTGCGAACGCGTTTGTTTCGGTGCTTCGCGACCGGCCCGATCGCCACGTCGTCGACCCGCTGGCTGATGCTGGCGTACTTGTATCAATGCTTGCTCACGTCTCCGCGCACCTAGAAGGTCTGCAGTCGTGGGGAGCTGATAGCCATGAATTGCGTCGCAGTATGGCAAGGGTCGTCTATTTGACTCTTACTGGTCAGTCGCCGCCGGGGGACTGAGCCTCGTCGGATCGGGCCCGATCGGCGATTGATCCGCGGCGGAACAATGCCCATAGGCAGAGACCCGAGACCACAGCGATCGCGATGACGATGAGTGGCCAAGGTGTCGACGAGGCGAAGGTGGCGTCGGGAAGCAACGGCATCTCTCCACGCTAGAGCGCCCCGTGCTGGTCAGGGTGACGCGTGGCCGGTACCTTTCGACACGCACGATCACGCAAACTTTCGACTCGAGGCTGCACGATGAAAATTTCTGTCGGACTTCCCACCCACCATGTGGATGCTCTTGATGAGTGGTGTACGGCAGACGCCATCACGCAAATGGCGCAAGCCTGTGAAGCCGCTGGTGCGGACGCTGTCTTCGTGACCGATCATCCCGCTCCCGATGTGAAGTTTCTCGCCAAGGGTGGACACCATGCGCTCGACCCCTTTGTGGCGCTCACTGTGGCGTCGACGGCAACCTCAAAACTGCGACTCCATTTCAACTTGGCGATCTTGGCCTACCGAAACCCATTCATTTCGGCCAAGGCGATTGCAACACTCGACCTGATTTCGAACGGACGAGTCATCCTCGGCACCGGTGCCGGTTATCTCGCTCCTGAATTCGCTGCCGTGGGCGGCGATTTTGAGAAGCGCAATGACGTGACCGATGAAGCCATCCGGGCGATGAGGGCGATCTGGTCGGGCGAACCGGTCACAATGACAGGCCTCCACTTTGATGCAGTCGACACGATCGCTCTCCCTCTCCCGGTGCAGCAACCATCGATCCCGATCTGGATCGGTGGTAATTCGAATCGAGCAATCCGTCGTTCGGTTGAACTCGCCGATGGATGGAATCCCATGCCGAGTCCGGCACAAGCAAGCCGGATGCTGCGCACGCCCCCGATCGAAACGATCGAGGACCTTGAGCGCCGCATCGGTGACCTTGCTGCCGCAAGCGAGAAGGCAGGTCGCGAAATTCCGCCCGAAGTTATTTTCACTCCAATTGGTTACGCGCACTTCAGCGGTGCATTTCCCGATGCCGCGCAATTCGTTGACGATGTCGCTGCGTATGCATCGATTGGCGTAAGCACGCTCACGATCAATCTTCCAGGCAAGACTCGCGCTGAATTCATCGAAAGTGTTGAGTGGCTCGGCGCCGAAGTCATCTCAAACATTGACTCGTGAGTCTTTGTGACTGACCGCGTGGAAACATCGGCGGGGGCTATCGAACGCGCTGTCGCCGCGCTCCGGTCGGGCGGACTTATTGCGCTTCCGACAGAGACGGTTTACGGACTTGGCGCTGATGCCTCAAACGACGATGCCGTTCGACGCGTGTTCGAAGTCAAAGGTCGTCCGAGCGATCATCCGCTCATCGTTCACATTGCTGATGCAACACAACTCGAACTGTGGGCGGCGTCAGTGAGTCCGACTGCGCAGTTACTTGCTGACGCGTTCTGGCCTGGTCCGCTCACGCTCTTGGTGGAGCGTTCCTCGTCAGTCTCACCAGTAGTGACTGGCGGTCGCCCCACGGTAGGCATTCGTGTTCCTGATCATCCTGTGGCGTTGGAACTTCTTCGAGCATTTGGCGGCGGAGTCGCTGCGCCATCGGCAAATCGCTTCGGACGCGTGAGCCCAACCACTGCGGCTCATGTCATTGCCGATCTTGGTAACGATGTCGACGTTGTACTTGACGGTGGTCCGTGTCGCGTTGGTGTGGAGTCGACGATTGTCGACCTCACTGGCGATGTACCAGTGGTGCTGCGCGCTGGCGGCGTTTCAGTGGATCGCTTGGAAGAAGTTCTTGGGCATTCAGTTGAAGTGCATGTGAGTGCCGAGCCTTCAAATGCGGGTGCCCGCGCTTCGGGAATGCTTGAAGCTCATTACGCGCCAAATGCAAAGGTCGTACTCGCAACCGAACGTGAACTTGTCGAGGTAATGATCGGGGTTCTGCGTTCAGCGAGTGGTCCTGTGGGGCTCTTGGCTGAAAGTTCTTTGGTTGGTCTTCCCGAAGACATCGTGGAATTGGAACCGGCGGGAACTGCCGACGAATACGCCGCAGTGCTGTACTCGCGATTACGCCAAGCTGACAGACTTGGTCTTGCAGTTTTGGTGTGCGTTCCGCCGCCAGCGGTTGGAGTTGGTCTTGCTGTCAACGACCGATTGCGCCGAGCCGCAGCGTCTTCGTAAGAATCAGACCACGGTTATCGAGCGCGTGTCCCAGCCGGTATAGCCATCGATGGCCCTCGGAGTGATCTCGCCGGTCTGAACGTTTCCAGCGGTATCAATGCATCGGACCGAAATTTCATGTTCGCCTTTCGGCGCATCCCAGTCGTAGAACCATTGACGCCACACTCCACCAGACAATGATTCGCCAAGCGAGGCCTGGCGCCATTCGCCATCGATCTTGACCTCGACGGCAGAAACGCCAGCGTTCGGCGCCCATGCAACACCGGCCAGTGTGACAACGCCTGCAGGTTGACGTGCCCCTTCGCGGGGAACATCAATGCGTGAGGACATTTTGATTGGTCCGTTCTTCGCCCAGCCCTGCTGAATCCAGTAGCCGTTGAATGCTTCCCAACCTGTGAGATCGATTGATTGCAGCCATTTGGTTGACGACACGTAGCCGAAGAGGCCTTCGACGATGAGGCGAGCCGGGAAACCGTTCTCCCTCGGCAGCGGAACGCCGTTCATGCCAATGGCGATAAGTGCTGAGCGTCCGTCGTATGCAGCGTCGGTGGGAAAGCCTGCAGTGAATCCGTCGACGGACGTGCCAACGATTTGTTCACCAGTTGGTTCGATGCCTGCTTGGTCAAGAAGTGTGCGTAGTTCAACGCCTTGCCAGACGGCAGTCCCAATCAGTGTTCCGCCTACGCGATTTGAAACACAGGCGAGCGTGACCGGAGCCTCAACCTGAGGCATCGCCAACAGTTCGTCATAACTGATCGAAAACGGCGAGCGCACGTTGCCCTTGATGGCGAGTCGCCAATTTGCAAGGTCGACGTTCGGGATGCTGAAAGCGGTATCGATTCGGAAAAAGTCTTCGTTCGGTGTGATGAGTGGCGTGATGCCCTCAATGGGAAGGTTCGGAGTGGAAGCAACCGAACGAAGCTGTTGCGGCAAGGTGCTCGCGGGAGAGGGGAGTGTGGCTCCAGGGGCGGCCCCCGGGGAGCCTGCGGGAGAACCGCCCGAAGAGAGTGCCTTTGCGCCCAGAGCGGCGACAGCAGTTCCGGCAGCGGCGACTCCTGTCCACTTGAGAAACGAACGTCGGGTGCCCGCAACCCGCCGGTTGCTTTGGGGTGGGGGTGGTGCAGGCGTATCGGCGACTGCGGGATCGTTCATGGGATCATTCAACTCCGAACTCGCGAAGGTTCAACGGTCAGGGAGGCCAGAAATCCCCACCCGCGACTGCCTACCGACCGGTAGGTAGGCTACGGTTCGCGTTCGCACCCCCCCCCAGAAAGGCCCAGTGTGGACCACGCCAGTACCGCCCCGACGCGCACCACTCGATCGGCATTTGAACGCCCCGCCGACGAGAAGGTGAATTGGGTGAGTTCGATTCCGTTCCTTGCTTTCCACGTTGTCGCTCTCGTCGGAACGATCATGTTTGGCATCACACCGATTGCTCTCGTTCTCTTTCTTTTCATGGTGTGGGGCCGGATCTGGTTCATCACCGCGGGCTATCACCGGTATTTCGCACATCGCTCCTACCGCACGAGCCGAGCGTTCCAGTTGTTCCTGGCGGTTGGCGGAGTGATGTGTGTGCAAAAAGGTCCGTTGTGGTGGGCCGGTCATCACCGTGAACATCATCGCAATAGCGACGACGAAGATGATGTGCATTCACCGCTCAAAGGATTTTGGTGGAGTCATGTTGGCTGGATTCTTTGCGACAAATTCTCAGAGCCGCCGATTGATCGAATCAAAGATTTTGCAAAGTATCCCGAACTTCGTTTTGTTGAAAAGTGGAATGGCACCTTCGCTTGGCTCACTGCGCTGCTGTGTTTCCTGATTGGTGGCTGGTCGGGGCTGTTCTTCGGGTTCTTTATGGGAACAGTTGTGCTGTGGCACAATACGTTCCTTGTGAATTCGCTCGCACACGTTATGGGTCGTCGTCGTTATGTCACCGACGACACCAGTCGCAACAACGTTTTCATTGCGCTCACTACTCTCGGCGAAGGCTGGCACAACAACCACCACTACTACCAGGCATCAGCTCGCAACGGATTCTTTTGGTGGGAGATTGATCTCACCTATCAGTCGCTGCGTGTGCTGTCTTGGCTCAAGATCGTGCGTGATCTCAAAGTTCCGTCCGCAGAATTGCTTGCGTCGAATCGAATTGCTGATGGCAATGTTGACATCGGGATGACGCGCGCAGGGCTCGTGCGCGCTGAACTCGCCTCGGTGAACGATTGAGTTGAAGCGCCTTCGCCGTCAGAGAAGGCGAGTGATTGAGTCAGTTCTGACGGTGACGAGCATTCATCAGTCGGACGGTGCCGGTCTTCGACCGAATCACGAGCGACTGCGTTGAAACGAAGCCAGCGCTTACGTGAACTCCCTTGAGGAGTTCGCCGTCGGTGATACCGGTCGCAGCGAAGAAGCAATTGTCGCCAGCAACGAGATCATCGGTGGAGAGAACCTTGGTGAGGTCGTAGCCGGCGGCGATTGCTGCACTGCGCTCCTCATCGTTGCGGGGCCACAGGCGACCTTGAAGCTCTCCGCCCATTCCCTTGAGTGCCGCAGCAGCAATGACACCTTCGGGTGTGCCGCCGATGCCAAACATGATGTCGGCACCGGAGTCGGGCCACGCAGTTGTGATCGCGCCAGCGACATCGCCATCAGGGATGAGGCGAATACGCGAACCGGCTTCACGGATTTCAGCGACAAGGTCGTCGTGACGATCTCGATCAAGGACAACAGCGGTGACGTCACGGATGTCGATGCGCTTAGCCTTCGCAACAGCCTTGAGGTTCTCGGTGGCAGAAAGTTCGATACTGCACAGTCCAACGAGTTCGGGTCCAACGGCGAGCTTGTCCATGTAGACACACGGGCCTGGGTCGAACATCGAACCCTTTTCCGAGAGGGCAATAACGGCAAGGGCGTTGCCGCGACCCTTTGAGGTAAGCGTCGTGCCATCGATCGGGTCAACCGCGATATCGCATTCGGGCGGAGAACCGTCGCCGATGCGCTCGCCGTTGTAGAGCATGGGGGCTTCGTCCTTCTCGCCCTCGCCGATGATGACGGTGCCGTCCATCGAGACGGTACGAAGGGCAAGGCGCATGGCATCGACAGCCGCGCCGTCGGCGCCTTCCTTGTCACCGCGGCCCATCCAACGGCTGGCGGCGAGGGCGGCGGCCTCGGTCACGCGAACGAGATCGAGGGCGATGTTGCGGTCAAGGGGCACGTCAGTCATGGGGGCAGACGATACTGCCTCGGCTCCGCCCGACAGGATCCTTTGGCGGGCACAGCGATACCCTCACACCGTGGTGGCGCTGTCCGAACTCGAGATCTTCTGTTCTCGTCCTCACGCGCCCACACGGCGGGTCGCACTTGGTGTCCGATCGCTTCCCTGTGACCCAAGCCCAGGTTACGGCGGGGTTCTTCTTGGGGGAGTAGTGGCCCGGTTTGTGGCCGATATTGATCCCGAGATGATTGCCGATCTTGAAGCTCTCACCCGTGAACTGGAAGCGGGCAAGCGAGTTTCGCAACCTCGACTTCGGTTCCGGCTCCAAGTCGACACGGTTGGACTGACTGCTGTGACTCACCGATTGGTGGGCAACGGTGAGTCGCTTGCATTTGAGTTCGATGATCACGGCGCACCGGAGCAACAAATTCTTGGTGCCGCGTACGCAGCCGGTGCGCTCGCTCCGCAGTTGCGACGCCCGGTGATGGCCATCATTCGCCGAGCAATTTCGTGGGGTGGTCCGGTTGGCCCTGAACTCATCGCGTCGCTCAGTGGGTTTCGTGGCGGAATCGCTGGTTCCCGAAGCGCAGTCGGCGATCCAGTGAAGTGGGCGCTCGAACGCTTGGGCTTTGCTCGGGAATCGCTCTCGCCGTCATCTCGTGACGTGCAGCGCAACTACCGAGAACGTTTGCGCGAAGTGCATCCCGATCACGGTGCTGAAGTCGCGGGCGCAGCACAACGAATCGCTGAACTCTCTGAAGCGCGTCGTATTCTCATCGGTCGATGACTTCCGCAGGCGCACTTCTTCTTGCTCCCGGTGCTGGCGCTGATCGCAATCACCACACGTTGTGTGCAGTTGCCGATGCGATCGCACCGCTTCCTGTTGAGCGAATGGACTTTCCTGCGCGAAAGGCGGGTCGTAAAGGTGTCGACCGCGCGCCTGTCGCTATTGCAGCGGTGGTCGACGAAGCGAGTGCGCTCGTTTCAGCGGCAAAGGTTCGCCCGAACCGACTGGTGTTGGGCGGCCGATCATTCGGTGGCCGCATGTGTTCGATAGCAGTTGCTGAGGGTCTTCCCGCAGCGGGTCTGGTGCTGTTGAGTTATCCGCTGCACCCGCCGGGTAAGCCCGAGACGTTGCGCGTTGATCATTTTCCATCGCTTGATCTCCCGTGCCTCTTCATAAGCGGCGAAAAAGACCCATTCGGTACGCCTGCCGAATTCAACAGGCAACTCAAAAAAATTCCGGGCGACGTCGAATTCATCCTGGTGCCCGGTGCCCATGATCCACGAGGTCAAGACGAAGCAATCGCTGAACACGTTCGCTCGTGGGTGCGAGCGCTGCGTTAGGTGAGCAGACCGTTCACTGATTGTGTTCGTGGTCTGAGGGATTGAGTTCCTCAAGTTCTCGCCGGGCGGTCTCGGGAAACCAGAACAACACCACGAAAATCAAAAGTGCCGGCGCAATCGCGACGACCGCCATGGCGTGCCCAAGTCCCTCAACCCGATCGGCCAGCCAACCGACGATGAGGAGTCCGAGGCTGCTTCCGGCAACGGCAACAACTTGTAGACCGCCGTTGGCGGTGCCTCGTTGACTTGTTGGAAACAGTTCTGGTCCGTACACGGCGAGTGCGGGCACGGCCACCGCACCGATAACGGCAGCAGCAACCGACGCCAGCCACAACGGCCAACCCCACGACAAGTAGGAAATGACAGTGAACAAAACGCCGCCGGCGATGCCGATTGCGCCAACGATTCGGCGACCATGACGATCGGCCAATTTTCCGCCAACGACGATTCCGATTCCGCCCGGCGTATTCGTGGCGAGAACGAAGACTGCGATGAGGACTCCGGAGAAACCGCGTTCGGTTCTGAGGAATTCGTTGAGGAACTGCGCGGCGGGAGCGAGGAAAAGAGACCAAAGAAACGCACCCGTTGCCAACATGGCGAAACGACGCCAGTGAATACGGTCCTTGATCGATTTGGTTGGCGAATTGGAGACTCGGCGTTGGCGTGTTTCAAATCGTTTTGTTTCGGGAAGGCGTCGGGAAATTCGCAGGCACGGATAAATGGCAATTAACGGCACGAGATACGCGAATCTCCAAGCGCTGATCGAAACGTCGACATAGAGAAGGTTGAGGACACAGAGTCCGGCCCCAAGCGCTGCTGTCATCGTGACGACAGAAACGGCGAAGGCGCGCGTCCCTGATGGCATCTCTTCGGCGGCCATCACTGCGATGAGGATTACGACGACAGTCGAGAGTGACCGAGCGAACGTCTGTGAAGCGCCGAGCCACACCATTTCTGTGGACAGAGCGCCAAGTGCGGTAATCACGCACGAGCCAAGTAGCGCGGCTACGAGAACTCTTTTGCGACCGTGTTTGTCGGCAAGCGCAACAATTGCGAGCGAGAGAAGCACGCCTATTCGAACTATTGCCAGCAGGGTTCCTTGTTCCCCGGTTCCGGCGCCGAATTGATCGGCGGCATAGGTGAGTGTCTGAGTGATGAGCGTTCCGAGGTAGCCGCTAATAACCGCAAAGACGCAAAGTACGGAAAGGACCGTTGCGGCACGAGAGTCGAGTGCTTCGGGGGGCGCCCACCAGGGCTGATGTCCCTCGGGCCGAGGCGGTCGGCGCAAGTGATGGCGAAGCGCAGGGCGAAAGAGGAGTCCCCACACTGGAACCGCGAGTCGATAGTCAACGACTTCGTCCACGATCGTGTGCCCGTCAGCATCGGCAATGAGCGAAACCTGGCGATGCCATCGGTGGAATGGTCCAACGTGTGCATCAAAGGTTGATGTCGTCGGCGAGTGCTCAGTGCGCCGTTCGATTACAACATCGTTTCGTGGCTCTAACCACGTCGTAGCCGAGTCGTGGGGAACCCGGTGTCGATGTTCGAGTCGCGTCACGGACGGGGGCCAAACGCAATAGCGTCGCGTCGCCCTCGTTTGAGTTCAAAGAACGTGGGAAGCTCAACCGCCGCAGTGATGACATTCCAAAGTGCGAGTGCATCATCGCCAGTCGGTGGCGGCGAAACGATGGGTCCGAAAAAACCACGACCCAAAGATGGGATCGCAATAATTGGTGAGCCAACGTCTGGGCTTGCCAGTTCCATTGCCTCAGTCACTGACTGGGCAATTGCAACATCCCAACCTTCATCATTTATTGCGGTAGTTGTGAATGCGAGATCGACTCGGCACTCGTCGGCACACGCAGTGATGAGATCATCGCCGGGGTCATGGTCGTCATGATGAACGCGTGCCCCGTAAGCTGTGAACATCGTCTGAATATCGTCATTGCGATCTTCCGAGCGCAATGCTTCAAGAACGCGAGCCATCCTGCGACTGCACGTGAGCTTCGGGCGAAAATGTTCGGAGACCTCGCGGTCCTTATTGAGTTCGGCCAAGCTGAGCGTCCGCCAGACAATCGAGACACACGCACGATCGGTCGCCTCGATAAGCCAACGGCTCGTGTTCCATGTCCACGGGCAACATGGGTCGGCGAAGAAGTGCACAGTGTCGATTGTCATGGCTCGGTCCCGGGCGTCGAAGGTTCGCTGGCTTCGGTGGGCGAGGCGTCTTCACGTCGCTTGGCCTGAATCGCTTTCGCTCGCTTATTTGCAAGCAACAGGAGTCCGACGAAAAGTCCGATCGGGACGAGCACCATGAGTGCTTCGTCCCAACCGCCTTGGTGCCCGAGGATCACTGAAATCACGCTCGGAGTCTCGCACGGTCAGGCCCATTCGCCGACTCGGGTGTGGCGCTTGAGCTGCGACTCCATAGACTCAGGAGGTGCGTGAACAGGTCGAGAAAGTCATTGAGGTCGTTCGTCCGGCCATTCAGGCCGATAACGGCGATGTCCTTCTTCACGATGTCAATGAAGAGACCGGTCTGGTGACCGTCGAACTCATTGGTGCCTGCGTCTCGTGTCCTGCCTCGACGGTCACGTTGAAGGCGGGGCTTGAGCGCATCCTCATCGATCGGGTTCCGGGCGTCACTGAAGTCATCGACGCCGGCGCGGCAAACCATGTCATCGGCGAGACCCCAGTTTCTCTCTGACCAATCGATTCCAGCGCTGATCACTGTCCTAGCGTGTCGTTATGACCACGCTTGGTGACGCGGACGCTGCCGCGCTTTTGGCTGCAGCTCGATCTGGAGATCGATCTGCATTGGCGCGGCTCCTCTCAAAAGTTGAACGTGGTGGTGATGACGCCCGATCGGTGAGTGAAGTCACCCATGCGATTGCCGGTGCGGCGACCACCATCGGGATCACCGGAGCCCCAGGAGCCGGAAAGTCGACGTTGACATCCGCGTTGGTCCGCGAGATGCGCGCATCCGAAGCAAGTGTCGGCGTACTTGCGATCGACCCGTCATCTCCGTTTACCGGAGGTGCGATTTTGGGCGACCGAGTTCGAATGGATGAACACGCACTCGATGACGACGTCTTCATTCGATCCATGGCGACTCGTGGTCATCTTGGAGGTCTTTCCGTTGCTGTTCCAGATGCTGCGCGTGTTCTTGATGCAGTTGGGATGCAATGGGTCGTCATCGAAACTGTCGGTGTCGGGCAGGTTGAAGTTGAAATCGCCGGTGAGGCCGATACGACGGTCGTTGTTGTCAACCCTGGGTGGGGCGACACGGTGCAAGCCAATAAAGCAGGCCTCATGGAGATTGCTGACATCTTCGTGGTGAACAAGGCCGATCGAGCTGGCGTTGAGGAAACCGTTGCTGACATCGAACGAATGCTTTCTTTGCGCACCGCATCACCATGGCGTCCACCCGTCATCCAAACAGTCGCTACCGAAGGTCGCGGCACGAGCGAACTCTGGTCAGCGCTCCAACGTCACCGCGACTGGTCCGTCGAAAGTGGCGAATTTGAACGCCGTCGAGCGCTTCGGCTCGATCAGGAACTTCGACGAGTTGTGAATTCGTTAATGACGGCAAAGATCGAGGATCTCGCCGCTGGCGACGCGTGGCGAACGGCTCGGAACGATGTTGCGTCACGTGAGGTCGATCCGTGGACTGCGGCACACCGACTCCTCGGCTGAGTTCGTACGTCTGAGTCATTCGAACTGAATCGACAGGAATCTGTCGATCTTTGGCGACCAAATGGGTATCGTGCGCGGCCTTCGGACTCGGGGGATGCAATGAAATGTGACTGGCGAATGTGTAGTCGTCGATTCTTACTTGCGGCCGTACTGGTTGGCGCGCTGCTTACTTTCAACTCCGGTTTTGCGAATGGTGAAGCGATTGGTCGCATAACGAACGGAACCCCCGAAGCAATTGTCGTCGTGACGCGAGACGGTACGTTGGGCTCATGGCGCTCGACTGCATCAAGCGGTGCTCGTTGGCGGTGTGGGTACTACGAGGTTGTAGCTCCACAAATGTCTGTACTTGATCCAACGCCGGTAGTTGATTGGGCAGCGGGACCGGTGAATCCCTTGCGGGGTGAGTACTACATGCTTGGTTGTGTCGACGCGAGTGGTGTGCGCGTTCACACGCGTTATCTCGCGTTTGACCCCGGTGATCCGTTTGGTGGAGCAGGAGCAACGGCGCGGGCGATCGACGAAGCTCGGCGTCGCTTAGAACTCCCCGAACCGCGGCCGCGCGTAAACCCGCCCGACGAACAGTTGGTCGGGCTACCGATGTGGATGTGGTTGGAGGAACCGTGGGAGCGGATTTGGGCGACTGCGTCTATAGGCGATGTTTGGGCAAGTGTCGATGCCTGGCCCGAGACATCGCTTTGGGAATTCGAAGACGGAACGACTCTCTGGTGTGATCAAGGCGTTGCGTACGACATTTGGCGACGACCGTCGGAGCAATCTTCAAGTTGTACGCACACCTTCAGCAACTCCTCGGTGTGGTCAGACGGGGGTGTCGAATGGGTACGTGTCACCGTGACGTGGGGCGTTGAGTGGACGTCAAGCGAACTCGGGGGCGAACCGTTGGGCACCGTCACGCGAACAACGGAATTCCCCGTGAAAGTGGTGGAAGCGCAGGCGCTCGTGCGCTGAGAACGTTCGACTGAGCCGGTAGGGTCGCGCTTCATGTCAGAGCCACTGGTTGCGATCGAACGCAAAGACAATGGAGTTGCGGTTCTCCGCCTTCAGAATGGGAAGGTCAATTCGCTGTCCTCGCAGGTGTTGCGCGAACTGCGCGCTGCAGCGGAGTCCTTGACGGCCGAACCTCCAGGTGCAGTCGTTGTCGTTGGCAGCGATCGGATATTCGCCGCTGGCGCGGATATTTCGGAATTCGCTGGACCAGACGAAGCGCGTGAGATCGGGCGACTTTTTCTTGACGCACTGAATGCCGTGGCAGCCATTCCGCGAGTGGTGATTGCTGCGGTTGCTGGTCCTGCCCTTGGTGGTGGTTGCGAACTTGCATTGGCCTGTGATCTCCGAGTCTGCTCGACCAGTGCGAAGTTCGGTCAACCTGAAATTCTGCTGGGCATCATCCCTGGCGGGGGTGGAACGCAACGCCTCACGCGATTGGTAGGTCCTTCACGCGCTAAAGATCTCATCTTCAGCGGCCGTCAGGTTCGTGCCGAAGAAGCGCTGCGCATTGGACTCGCCGATGAAGTGGTGGAACCGGAGGAACTCGAGGTTCGTGCATTGGAACTTGCAGGGGCGTTTGCCGCCGGACCGGTGCAAGCGCATGCCATCGCGAAACGAGTGATCGACGCTGGCCTCGAAGGAACTCTGGCGGACGGGCTTGAACTTGAGCAACAGGCATTCGTCGAGGTGTTCACAACTGACGACGCGCGTATCGGTGTCGCTTCTTTCCTAGAGAACGGTCCAGGGAAAGCGCAGTTCACCGGGCGATGACGAATTCTGTTTGCGGCGGTTGGTGTTTGGTGGTTGCGACGCGATGACGCAACCAATGTCAACCTGTTACCGACACCCGAACAATCGAGCTGGTGTTAGCTGTCAGCGTTGCAACCGGCCCATATGCGGTTCGTGTATGACCCCGGCATCAGTTGGCTTTCAATGTCCTGAGTGCATCAAGGGCGCTGCGAAGAAGTCGCCCGTTCTTCGATTTAGTGAACTTCGCGACGGGCGACCGATCGTGACGCAGGTGCTCATTGCTCTTAACGTATTTGGACTCATCGCTGTCGTTGCCACTGGTGGCTCGCTCTTCAACGGCGGCGGCACTGCAACTGAACAAGGCATGACGCTTGGCCGAGGCGCGGTATGGAGCACTCTGGCGCCGAACAGGGGCATCGTGGAGTTAGTGGGTGTCGCCTACGGGGAGTGGTGGCGAATTGTCACCGGTGGCTTCCTGCATTCGGGCCTGCTGCATTTCGGAATGAACATGCTGCTGTTGTGGCTTCTGGGCAAGCAGTTGGAGCCGGTTCTTGGCAAGGCGCGTTTCGCTGCGCTCTTCGTCGCGTGTCTCGTCGGGGGTTCGTTCGGAGCAATTCTTGTTTCGCCCACTGTTGGTACTGTCGGAGCGTCGGGCGCAGTATTCGGGTTGATGGGCGCTGCCGTTGTTGCTCAACGACGATCTGGAATCGACGTCTGGCGCAACGGCATCGGTGGTCTCGTGGTGATCAATCTGTTGCTGACGTTCGCTGTCCCCGGCATTGCCATCGGTGCGCACGTTGGAGGACTCATCATCGGAGTCGCAGTCGGCGCACTTGTCTTCGTGCTCGATAGCGCAGTGCGAAGTCCGTGGGCAGGGACCGCAGCATGCGTTGCCATCACTGCGGTGTTATGGGTCGGCTGTTTGTGGGCCGCTGTTCGCTAGATGCGTTCGCACCCGAAACGTTCAACCGCGTTCGCAGATTGCTTTCAGTTCCTTCAGGTTTCGCTTCCAGATAAGTTTCAACACCTGACCGCCGATAACGGCGCCAATCGGGCCGCCCATCCACCAAGGAAAGCGAAGTGATTCTTTCCACTGGAAACCCGTGCGATGTTCGCCGACAGGCAGGATGGTGAAGGCGCCGGTTCCAGTCACCATTCCGACATGACGAACACCGATGGTCGTGCCATCTTCCCACTCGGTGATTTCCATTTTGTCGGTAAGTCGGAACGGTCCGACTTTGGTATCGCAATCGAACGTGGTCCCGACTCCGGAAATCGATTCGGACGTGAACCGGATCGCCACCGCATCGTGCATCCAGTCGACATGGTCGCCAACATTCTCAACGACCGCCCACACCGTGTCGGGTGTTGCGTCGATAACGGTGCTGACCCTGATAGTTGCCATGGAGACAGCGTAGAGAGAGGTAGGCGCGATCACTCCGTCGGGGCGTAGATCGAGACGTGAGCGGCGCTTTCGTCGGTGAACGGGGAGCCAATCCAGTCACTAAAGCGTTCCGTGAGGACGAGGCCAGCGGTTTTGGCAGCGCTATCGAGTTCGTTGGTTCCGCAAATAAGCACCGACCACGGTCGAACGACGACAGAGCCGGGGTGGACTTCAATGTGTCGGCCGTGGAGTTGGGAGGTCATTGCGTTGAACGTGGTCTCGATGAACACTGCGGCATCGGAGGCAACGCGAGCCGGTGTCAGCGAAATTGCTGGGATTGCTGACTGATCGATTGGCACAAATGCCTCGATTACAACTCGTCCGTGGGGGAGTAGACGCTCACGACTTCCACGTAGGCACTGAGTGAGGGCATCGAAGCCTCCAAGATTGAGCAGCGTGTTGAAAGCGCAGATGATCAGAGAAAACGAGTCGGCGATTTCTGCGTCGCTCAAAGAGTTTTCGATGTCAGCCATATCGCCAAGCACAGGAATCACCGAGGAGTTGGAGTCGGCAACCTGGAGCTTGGAGAGCATCTCTGGGGATGCATCGAGGCCGACGACCCGCAGTCCTGTCTTTGCCAATGGGAGGGCGAGCCTCCCTGTTCCGACTCCTAGTTCGAGAACGGGACCAGTAGCGGCAAGTCGGCTCAGCGAGTCGACTGCTCCATCGGTATCAAAGGAGTTCGCATACCAATGGTCGTACACGTCCGCGAATGATCGGCCGTAGGTGCTGGGGTCGCTGGCATGGCTGGAGGTCACCGATGAAGTCTGCCCGTGATAGTGATGCTGGCCCACCGGTACCCTTGAGCCATGACGTCGTATCTCGATCACGCTGCGACAGGGCCGATGCGCCCTGAGGCGATTGAGGCGATGTTGCCGTTCCTCTCTGATCGATTCGCAAATCCTTCCGGTGCGCATCGGTTCGCCCGAGATGCCCGACGCGCCGTCGACGATGCTCGGGAGGAGCTCGCTGCCCTCGTCGGTGTTGAAGCCGGAGACATTGTGTTCACGAGTGGTGGCACTGAATCGGACAATCTCGCCATTTTTGGTCTTGGTTCTGGCGAAGGTGTTCCCGTCTGTAGCGCAGTCGAACACCACGCGATTCTTGATCCCGTTGAAGCACTCGGTGGTCGTGTTGTCGGGGTCGATCGCTTCGGCGTAATTGATCCAGCCGAATTGCGTCGTGTCCTAAACGAAGGTCCCGTTCGAGTCGTCTCGCTCATGACCGTTAACAACGAAACTGGTGTCATCTCCGATCTCGAGTCGTTGGCGAAGGTGGTTCGTACCTC
Organism: Acidimicrobiales bacterium; assembly: GCA_030830565.1. Taxonomy (GTDB): domain Bacteria; phylum Actinomycetota; class Acidimicrobiia; order Acidimicrobiales; family Acidimicrobilacustridaceae; genus Acidimicrobilacustris. Next base: position 8,427 of record JAURMR010000033.1, on the reverse strand, counting down.
TGCACCGACAGCAGTGCTTCACTCCGATGCAGTTCAAGCCTTTTGCTGGACGGATATTGCGGAAGCGTGTTCTGTCGTCGATTCCTTTAGTTTCAGCGCCCACAAATTTGGCGGACCAAAAGGTGTCGGCGCGCTTGTGGTTCGCTCCGGTGTTCCGCTTACCGCGCGCCAACTTGGTGGCGGACAAGAACGCGAGCGCCGCTCAGGTACACAAAACGTTCCGGGAATCGTTGCAATGGTGACCGCTGCTCGTCTGGCCGCAGAGGATCGTGCTTCAGACATTGCCCGAATTGGAAACCTTCGAAATCAATTGCTCGATGGCCTGCTTGCGGCATTACCTGGTTCGGTTGAGACTGCCGGCCCTGATCGATCCCATCGAGCAGCAGGTATTGCTCATCTCTGCATTCCCGGAGTTGAAAGCGAAGCGCTTCTGTTTCTGCTCGAGCGCGGTGAGGTTTCTGCGTCCGCTGCCTCATCATGTGCAAGCGGCGCGATGCAGTCCTCGCATGTGCTGGCGGCGATGGGCATTGAACCCGACTTGGCTCGGGGTTCCCTTCGACTTTCATTGGGATGGTCGAGTACGCAGGCCGATGTCGATGAAGCTCTTGCCGTGATTCCGCCCGCGGTTGAACGCCTCCGGAAGTTTGGGATCTGACGATGCAGGTAATGGTTGCAATGTCCGGAGGTGTCGACTCTTCAGTAGCTGCGGCGCTGCTGCGGGACCAAGGCCATGACGTCGTCGGTGTCACTCTCAAATTGTGGGGCGGCGAATCTGACTCGGGATGCTGTTCGGTGAGCGATGTCGATGATGCACGCCGTGTTGCCCAACAACTCGACATTGATCATTTGGTCTTCAACTTCTCAGAAGATTTTGAGCGCGATGTTGTCGATCCGTACGTGGCTGATCACGCTCGTGGCATCACCCCGAATCCCTGCATCGAATGCAATCGACATCTCAAATTCGATCGGTTGATGGATCGAGCCGAAGCACTTGGCTTCGACATGGTTGCTACCGGGCATCATGCTCAAATTGTGCGAACCTCGGCCGGAAACCTGCGCCTCACGCGTGGTGCTGATTTCGCGAAAGACCAGAGCTATGTCTTGCACATGCTGACCGCATCACAGCTTGAGCGAGTGATGTTGCCTATCGGGGGAATGACGAAAGACGAGGTTCGAGAACGAGCCTCAGAGCTTGGCCTTCGCACGGCAGGAAAGCCCGATAGTCAAGACGTCTGCTTTATTTCGCATACAGGCGGCGGTCGCCGCGTCTTTTTGGGGAACCGAATCGAAATGCATCCGGCTCGTCTCGTTGACGAGTCCGGCACGCAGCTCGGGTCGGTCGATGCGGTAGAGCTCGTGACAATCGGCCAGCGTCGGGGGCTGGGGATCGGTATCGACGGGCGTCCTCGCTATGCCCTCGATGTCGACGTACCGAATCGAACCGTGCTTGTCGGTGAACCTGAAGGACTTGACGTCAGTGGCGAAGTGCTGAATTCGTTCACCTGGGTTGATGAATCTGCCCGGACAGAATCGTTGGTCTCGACGTCAATCTCGGCACAAGCGAGTGCGCATGGCGAAACCATCGCTATTCGTTCGCTTCGCGAAACCGATGCTGGCCTCAACGTGACATGGGAAGTCCCGACGCGTCGAGTGGCCCCTGGCCAAAGCGTTGTGCTGTACGACAACGGTCTTGTTGTCGGCGGCGGTCTCGTCAGCCGACGGTAAGGCGACGTTCCTTTGCCGCATCAAGGACCCAGCCAGGACGACTCGGTGTGCATCGAACAGCATCGACGTCGACCGGTTCGATGATCTTGTGCCTATCGCGGCGCGCTGGCGTCGGAATGATCGAATCGGGTGTGGAAAGCCGAATCTCGATCTGAAACCCGACTGCACCTGCGCTCAAATCGGTAGCGGTTGAACCCTCTTCGGCAATGCCGATTGAATCGACGACATGGCGTTGGACGAGAAGCGCGTCAAGCAGCGTCATTTGATCAACGAGGACGAGCCCCGCTGGAACCAACACGAGCCATCGCTTTGAGAGTTGATGAAGTGCTCGCGCTCCTCCGACACAAAGAACAATCGCAAGCAACGTGAGAATCGCTCCGGGGATCCACTGCTTGGCGGCGAGAAGGAGTGGCCCAGCAAATACTGATGCGACCATCGCCGCCCACACCACTTCGATAGGACCAAGAAGAACGGGACCAGGCGGTCGCAGGGGGAATCGACGTTCATCGCCGTAGGACGAACCATTAATGAACGTGTAACCAACAGCAGCGGAAAGGGAAAGCACCGCGCAGAGCGAGGTCATGCCGAGTGCGAACGATTCGGCAATATCGGCTCCGTCGGGAACTGCAAGAGCTGCCCATGCCGAAGCAACGAGCGACGCAGGCATCACAATTCGGAGTGTGGTTAACGAGACGGAACTCGGCGCAAGTGCGGCGATGAGTCCGATCACCCAGATCGACCACAGCCCGATTGCTGCGGTGAGCACGACAGGTGTGGAGCGGTGATCAAGCGCATTCGCAAACGCGGAGCCGGCGGTGAGGGGGAGTGACAACCAGACGAGGGCGGGAGCCCAACGACTGACTGCCCTGCTGGTGGGGGTCATCACCGTTGAGATTTGCCGATTCTGGCCGTCCTCGCTAACCATGTGACTTCGGCCACTAATTTCCGACCGAATTCTCGACTCGGAAGTGGACGAAACCCTCGGGATGGTGCGGCATGAATCACGACGACATGAGCGGATGGCGTTGATGGCGGGCTCGCGCGTTTCGTCGTCGTTGCTATTGCCGCAAGGCCTGTCAACCGGCATCGGCTATCTCCCACATTGTGATCCCGGTGATGCAGTGGAGTTCGTCCTGCGTCACAGTCCGCGATTGCCGTCGGCGCCATCACTGCCCGCTCGATCACGTCGCGAAGGAATGATTGCGCAGGCGGCGTCAGGGCTCGCCGGTGTCATGATCGACGATGACGGTTCGATCGATGTCGACCTTTCACTGATCGACCCCGAAGCCCCACTCGATGACGAACGCCTGTCGAGTGATGCATGGGTCGGGTTGCGTGCGTTCTTGAATGCTGTTGCCGACCGTGATGGACCAGTCAAGGTGTCACTCACCGGTCCGGTGACTCTGGGAATCGCACTCTGGGGGGCTGGCATCGAAATCGACCTTGCGTTCCGCATCGCAGGGCATGCAGTGCGCGCTCGCATTGCGCGACTTGTTGAACATGTGCTGTCGCGCGTTCCTCAAGCGCAGGTGGTGGTGTTCCTCGATGAGCCAGCGATGGGTTCGCTGACCGACGAAGGGTTCCCAATCGGACCGAACGAAGGCATTGATCTTGTGTCGTCGGCAATGGCTGCCGTTGAGGCGAAGGCCATCACCGGACTTCATTGCTGTACCGCTGTCGACTACCGGCTTCTTCTGAGTACCGGTCCGCGAATTCTTTCTGTTCCAGTTGATGATCGCATCGCGAAGCATTCGGGTCTGGTCGGCGATTTCCTTGATCGCGGTGGATGGATCGCGTGGGGCGCTGTGCCAACGGATGGTCCGATCGGTACGAGCGTCGATCGTTTGTGGCGGAGGCTGTCGTCGGTGTGGTGCGACCTCGCCAACGAAGGTTGTGATCCGATGTTGTTGCGCACCAATGCGATCATCACACCGGTGTGCGGGCTCGCGCAGCACGGCGTTACGCAGGCCGAGCAGGTCATGGAGCACACCTCACGTTTGGCGGAGCGACTTCAGGGTCAGGCGACGGGTGCTCGCATCTCGGTTGGTGCTTGAACGCGACGGTTAGGGCGCAGCTCTCGCTAGTGTTCGGCCGTGTCCAAGTCGTCTGATGGAGTGCTCGATCCCGCAGGTCGTATCGACCAATTGCGCGAGATCATTCGCCATCACAGTCGGCTGTATTACGAACACGATGCTCCTGAGATTCCCGATGCCGAGTTTGATTTGATGCTTCGTGAGCTGTCTCAATTAGAGGACCAGCATCCCGATCTCATCACCCCGGATTCACCGACACAGTCGGTGGGGGGATCGGCCACGGTTACCTTCTCGTCTGTCGAACATCGGGTTCCGATGATGAGTCTCGACAACGCCTTCACTCCCGATGAAGTGTCAGCGTGGGGCGGAAGATTGCAACGCCGTATCGATGAACTCGGCGCCTCAGCGGAATCAGTTGGGCTCGTCGCGGAATTGAAAATCGACGGCCTCGCGGTGTCGATTCGCTATGAGGGTGGGCTTCTCGTCCAGGCCGCGACCCGCGGCGATGGCCGAGTTGGTGAAGATGTCACCGCCAATGTGAAGACGATCTCAGGTATTCCGCATCGACTTCCCAACGGCAGCCCTGAAGTCCTCGAAGTTCGAGGCGAGGTCTACATGTCGATCTCAGCATTTGAGGAACTCAATGCTGCGCAGGTTGATGCAGGCGAGAAGACCTATGTCAATCCTCGAAATACTGCTGCTGGTTCGCTCCGTCAGAAAGATGCTGCAGTAACCGCAAGCCGGAACTTGTCATTTTGGAGTTACCAACTTGGCGAAGTTGTTGGCGGTCCCCAACTCACTGAACATCATCAGATCTTTGACTTCCTGGGCGGCATGGGATTTCCTGTCAATCCAGAGGTGAAGGTGTTGCGCGGTTTGACTGAAGTCGAATCCCACCTCATGCATTGGCAAAAACATCGTCATGACCTCGATTACGAAATTGATGGTGTCGTCGTGAAGGTGGATGAACTTTCTCTGCAACGCGAACTCGGCTTTACCTCGCGCGCTCCTCGTTGGGCGATCGCTTACAAATTCCCGCCGGAAGAACGCACGACAAAACTCATCGACATTCAGGTGTCAATCGGGCGCACCGGGCGGGCGACGCCATTTGCGCAGTTGGAACCAGTTTTCGTAGGCGGTTCAACGGTCGAGTTCGCTACGTTGCACAATCAGGATCAGGTCGCGTTGAAAGATGTGCGACCTGGCGACACGGTGATCGTTCGTAAAGCAGGCGATGTCATTCCAGAGGTGGTCGGACCGGTTCTAAGTGATCGACCCAAGGGCTTGCGAAAGTGGAAGTTCCCAACGAACTGCCCGGTCTGCGGCCATGTTCTCGTTCGTCCTGAAGATGAAGCGGTTCACCGCTGCCTCAACCTTGGGTGTCCTGCGCGAGTTGCCGGCGCTATCGAGCACTTTGCGTCTCGAGGCGCAATGGACATTGAGGGTCTCGGCGAACAACGAGTGCAACTGTTCTGTGAACTCGGTCTGCTTTCTGATGTCGCCGATATCTATTCGCTTGACCCAGAACGCTTGAAGGGTCTCGACAAGTTTGCCGATGTGTCGGTTCAAAAACTTCTCGACGCGATAGAAGGCTCGAAAGCCAAGCCACTTGCCAACCTTCTCGTAGGTCTCAATATCCGTCATTTGGGCGGAGCCGGTTCAGTTGCATTGGCCGAGCACTTCGGACACCTCGATCGAATTGAAGCAGCTTCGGAAGAAGAACTTGCAGGAGTCGAGGGCGTTGGTTCGATTATTGCGACGTCAGTTCACCAGTGGTTCGCCGACCCGACCAACCGTCATGTCGTTGAAAAACTTCGCGCAGCCGGCGTGAACCTCCAAGGCCCCGAAGCCTCGGATCTACCTCAGACCCTCGAGGGTCTGATCGTGGTCGTGACGGGCACGCTCGATGGCTTCACCCGAGATGAAGCCGAGGCAGCGATCAAGGGACGAGGCGGCAAATCCCCTGGCAGTGTGTCGAAGAAAACCACTGCAGTTGTGATCGGTGCTGGACCGGGTGCATCGAAGGTCACCAAAGCCGAGGAGTTCGGAGTTCCGATTCTCGACGAAGCGGGTTTCCTCGAACTACTCGAAACCGGTACCTTGCCGTCTTCAGTTCGTTCTCAGGGGGATTCATGACAATCGAGGCAGTGGTATTTGATTTCGGTGGTGTGTTCACCTCTTCCCCCTTCAGTGGATTGCACGCGTGGCATACCGAACGCGGTCTCGATCCTGAACTCGGTCTGCGTGCGGTGTTTGGTCCGTACGACCAAGATACCGATCATCCGTGGCACCAACTTGAGCGCGGCGAAATCGCACTCGAAGCGGCAGCTGAACAGATCAAAGCAGTAGGCGCCGAAATGGGTCTCGATATTGACCTCAAAGAAATGTTTGGCGCTCTCGGTGGCGAATCTGGCGCCCGCAGTGATGTCGTCGAAAAGGGATTAGCGCTGCGCGCAAGCGGTTACCGAACGGCGCTCATTACCAACAACATCAAAGAATTCTCCGATGGTTGGCGGGCAATGATTCCTGTCGAAAAATTGTTCGAAGTCATCGTTGATTCCTCGGCAGTTGGTATCCGCAAGCCGGATCTTCGAATTTATGAAATGACGCTCGAACAACTTGGCGTTGCTCCAGAAAACGCGGTGTTCCTCGACGACGCTCCTGGCAACATCGTCGCGGCGAAGGCAGCTGGCATGCATGCGATCCTCGTCGAAGACGATCACACCGGTGCATTTGCTGAACTTGATCGTCTACTCATCGAAGGCTGAGTCAGCGAACTGCGGTGGTTACTGCTTCGGCGTCCGTTCCTTGCTCAGAGGACGGTGAAACACCAGCTACGACTCGAGCTCACTGAAGGACCAAACGCGGTTTGCCAATAGGTCGCGATCATGCAGTTCTGGCCTGCAGGCAGCACTTCGTAGACCTTGCCCGGTCCTGCTTTGAACGTGACTTGATTCGTCTGCGGAACGACGTAGGTCTGATCAAGCGGGAGCGGGATTCCGTTGAGGACAAGAGCTGCTTCGTAACCCGGTGCCATGTCGATGCCGATGATGTCCTGCTGAAGAATCTTGGCGCCGGGTGTAGGAATGAGGCGCTGGATGCGGCCGCCATCAAGTTCTGTGGTGTCGGAGGTTCCGAGGCGCGCAACCATCACGATGCACACTGCAGCGATCGCGAGAAGCGCGATGTATGCGAGGTGGCGGGGCTTAAAACGACGGTTGGACGTTGAGTCCGAAACAGTCGCTTCGTTACCGGGCTTTGTGGTGTCGTTCGCAGGATCGGAAGTAGTCACGACAAGAGTCTGCCCGGTCTCGACTCGCGATCGGGTCTCGGGTGTGACGTTTTTCCGTCACCTCGTCGATGAGGGTGACCGAAATCGGCGAAGCCGACAACTAGCCTCATCTCGTGTCTAACGCCCGTGCTGCCGACCGCATCGGTCAGGTGCTCGGGGGGCGCTACCGGCTGCTGGCCCCCATCGGCACCGGGGCCTCCGCGACTGTCTACCTGGCCGATGACGTGGTTCTTCGTCGCCGCGTCGCGGTCAAAGTCCTGCACGATGCACTCGCCAGCGATGCCTCGTTCCTCAAACGATTCCAAGCCGAAGCCCGTTCAGCCGCAGCGCTCAACCATCCGCACATCATGGCCGTGCACGACTGGGGGCAGGGCGAAGTTCCCTATCTGGTCACCGAACTTCTCGACGGCGGTTCATTGCGGGCAATGCTCGATGCCGGAAACCTCCTGAGTGTTGCGCAGGCCCGAAATGTTGGTGTCGATACGGCGCGGGCATTGGATTACGCACATCGTCGTGGATTCGTTCATCGCGACATCAAGCCTGCCAACCTTTTGTTCGACGACGAAGGAACGTTGCGCATTGCCGATTTTGGGTTGGCTCGAGCGCTTGCCGAAGCGGCCTGGACAGAACCGGCCGGCGCAGTTCTTGGAACAGCGCGTTACGCCTCGCCTGAACAGGCTCAGGGCGTCGTTCTCGACGGTCGCAGCGACGTTTACTCACTTGGCCTTGTCATTATTGAATCGGTGACGGGTCAGCTTCCGTTCACCGCCGATACAACGCTCGGGACGTTAATGGCGCGCGTTGATCGTCAGGTGCCCGTCCCCGATTCGCTCGGACCGCTCGTACCCGCTCTGCTTGCTGCAGGAGTTCCAAATCCTGCGGACCGACCCGATGCAGCCGAGTTCGCAACGATGCTCATGGCGGCCGGAGATCTTGGTGCTGCCGCACCATTGCGTCTAGCGGGCACGGTTGCATTGCAACCGGATCAACTTGATCCGCGCGAACCCACAACGATTTATGTGCCTGAACAAATTGTTCTTGGCGAGACCTCCGCTGTTTCTAGCGGACCAACTTTTGCTGATCCGACAATTGCGAACGAACTGTTCACGGCAGCGCAGCCCGTCACTCGAACCATCGATCGACCTCAGAGCGCGGCTGCCGCAACTGCTGCGCGCTCAGGGGCGGAACTTCGCAGGCGGGTGCCCACAAAAGCGATCGCCGCGATCATCGCTTTCCTCGTCGTCGTCGGAGGCGGAGCAGCGTTCTTCCTTCTGCGCACACCGAGTCACACGCTTGCTGATTACACATCAATGTCAGTTTCGGTTGCGCGCGCCGAACTTGAATCCAAGGGTTTCAAAGTTGTCGACGACGGCACCT
>JAURMR010000032.1 GCA_030830565.1 Acidimicrobiales bacterium | reverse complement strand
GGAGATCTGTTTGCACCGCTTCGATGGGAAGTCCGCTCGCTGCGCCGCCTGGCGTCGACACACGCACATACCCGGCTCCGGTTCGCGCCCCTGCGCCAGAACACAGTGCTGCAGCTCCGCCCATTCCGGGGCTGCCCGCAACTACCCACAACGCGCTTTGCCATTTATGAGCGTCGGTCGCTGCGTCGGGAATCCACGATGCAACTGCGGCTGCGCCAACGAGGTGAGTGCGCGTCGCGCGAGTGTCCAACCCGATATCAGCGACAGTGAGTTCTCCGCTGCACGCAAGACCATCGCCAAAAAGGTTGCCGGGTTTGAGTGCGGCGAAGGTGACCGTCGAGTCGGCTTCAAGTACATCACCCGAACAAGAACCCATGAGTCCGTCAACGCCCGAAGGAATGTCGACAGCGAGTACGAGACAACCGGGAGGGGCAATTGGCGCATCCCATTCACCGCGAAATCCCGTGCCGTATGCAGCGTCAATAACGAGATCGCAATCGGGAAGCACTTCGGGCGCTTCAGATGCGTCGATCACAGTTACGCGCACGCCTTGGGCACGAAGTCGCCGTGCGGCATTGCGTCCATCGTTTCCGTTGTTACCTTTGCCGGCGAGCACGACGACACGACGTCCGTAGGCACCGCCCAACATTTCGAGTGCAGTTCGCGCAACGGCACCGCCTGCACGGTCGATGAGCACTTCGACAGGCTCAGGAGCACTGCGATCAATCGCGTTCATCTCCACTGGCGTCACGATGGGAACGAGTCCCCCACCGTCGATCGCATCGGGACGAGGCAAGGACTGAGCAGCAATCGGACCAAGCCTTGGTGTCCAAAGTTCAGGCCCGAGAGCAACAACAACGGCTTGGGCAACGATTTCCGAATGGCTCAGCGTGAGCCGCCAGCCTTCAATCCCTTGTTCTGATGCAAGCGCCGCGGCGCGTCCTTTCAAAGAAATCGAGGGACGACCATCGTCATCACGTACGACCTCAATCTCGTGCCAATCGGCCGCACCGATGCCGACCCCCATTGCTTTGAGCACCGCTTCTTTCGCGGCGAATCGAACAGCAAACCGCTCTGTTGGGTCGGAACGACGAAGCGCATACTCGCGTTCGATGGGCGTGAAGAGTTTTTCGATAAGCCCGGGACGACGCTCAAGCACTCGACGGAATCGATCAAGATCAACAAGATCGTTTCCAATACCCAGAATCATGAGCGCCAGTGTTCGGCCAGCAGGTTCACTGGTTCGGTCATCAGTTCGATAACGGGAACATCGGTAAGGAGATCGTCGCGGAACACTGGTTCGGTTTCGGTGACGGCATGTTTGATGGCCGCGTAACGATTCCGATAGCCCTGCAGCACCGAGCGCAACGCTGGAAGCGCAAGGTCGTCACGCAATCGAACATGCAACAACGACAGGCCGGTGGTTTCTCCGTCTTTGATCTCGGGAACGATGATGACGGTACGGCCATCATTGCGGCCCTTCGCCACCAAAACCGTATGTTCCACGGCCACAAGTCGCTTTGTGCCACGGAGTTGCGGGTCATCGGTCGTGCGACTTTGAAGATCTCGAGCAAGACCGCCGCGGTCAACGATGACGATGCGGGCTTCGTCGCGTCCCGCAGGGTCAACATGACCTTCAATTGCATACCGCGTGTAGCCGAGGACTTCGTCGGCCAGAGGTTCGAGTGCAGCGAGCGTGCGCAAGGTTGAGTAGGTAAGTCGGTCGCGAGAGACACCCGTGCTGAGAACTTCCTTCACCAACGGAACCTGCATGAGCGTTTCGTCGCTTCGCGAGATTCCGACAGTGACGGTCTTAGCCTGATGCTTAATGGCATCAACAGGTCGCGTGAGTTCGTCGATCGCCGCAGTGAGTGCAGTAACGAGATCTTCAAGCACAACTGCCGGCGTACCAACCTTGCCGTACTCAACTTGGTAGGACTCAAGCGGCACCGAACCAAGCGCGAAACGCCAAACAGTGGCGAGCCGCACAGCTGAACTCGCTTCGAGATGACCGTTGTAGTCACCGTTACGAAGCCCATCGAAATAACGCGATGCAAGGGTGGTCAAGTGCGGGCGCAGCCCTCGGAGCAATGACTCGCCATCGCCAGGAAGACCGGTTGCGACTGCGGAATCGATTGCCGCTCGCGCCTCACGAAGCGGACGAGCTTGTGCGTCGATCGCAAGCGCTGCTTCGTAGCCAAACAAGTGTCCGACCATCGCCGAGAGAATGAATGCGAGTCGAGGGTGAACCTCAGGAACAGCGATGACCTGGAGTGCAGCCGAAAAACGTTCTTCGCCTTGCGTCGCAATGACAACTGGTGCGGCCTTATGCGCGCGGTAGATCGCAACTTCTTTCGCGACGTCGTCGGCAGTCGAGCCCTGAAGCCCAGCAGCGCAGACCAAAATCATCGGCTCGGATGAAAGATCAATGTGCTTTTTGTCTTCAGTACCGTCGCAAGCAATGGCTTTGTAACAAAGCTCTGAAAGCTTGATACGAACTTCCTCTGCAGCAATGCGGTTTGCACCATTGCCGACAATCGCCCAGTAACGCCGTGATGGCGCAACTTGCTGCGCGGCTTGTTCGATATCGCCACGCAAAGCGAAGGTCTGCTCCAACGCATCAGGGATCTGTCGAAGTCCGTCAAGAACAGCGGTGCGATCTGGCGAGGTAACGTCAATCGCATCGGCGAGCGCAGCTGCCAGCAAGAAGCTCGCGGCGATCTGTGCATAAAACGCTTTCGTTGACGCAACGCTCATTTCAACGTCGCGTCCATCAGACGTGTAGAGAACTCCATCGGCGCGATCGGTGAGGTCGCTGTTGCGGCGGTTCACGATGGCAACAACATGAGCACCACGTGCCCGAACGAGATCCACCGTTCGATTGGTGTCGGTTGTCGTACCCGACTGGCTCACGGCAACCACAAGTGTGTCGGCCATTGAATCGGCCAAATGAAAGCCACTCAGTTCCGTCGCAAGAATCGCTTCCACCGTCACCGACGAGGTTGGAGCGAATGCAGCGAGGCCTTCAAGCAGTGCACGAGCCGCTACCGCAGCGGTCCCCTGCCCGATCGCGAGAATGCGCGTGATGGAGCCATCGGCCAACGCCGAACGAAGTTGCGGTGACAGCACGTCGTCGCCAAGCACGACATCGGCGTGCCCATCGACCTCGAACAGCTTCCCTCGAAGCGTCTTTCGGAACGATGCCGGCGCTTCACCAATCTCCTTCAGAAGGAAATGAGGCGAGTCGCCTCGGTCGATGTCGCGGGTTGTGATCTGTGCATCGGCGAGATCGTCAGCCGTCACTGCAATCGGCGTGCCGTCGTAGGCCCAGCGCTCGATTCCTTCACGATCGCCCGCTTTTGAACCAAGAAGACGGACGACCTGTCCACTACTCGCGGGGTTTGTTGGATCAACAGGGATATCGCCGTC
>JAURMR010000031.1 GCA_030830565.1 Acidimicrobiales bacterium | reverse complement strand
GTGGGCAGTTTGATCGTCACCAGCGTCGCCGGCGTCATCACCGCGTTCATTGGGGGCCTCGGTGGAGCTGCGCTTCTTTCAATGATGCTGGGCGTGACGAGTTGTTCCGCAAAGCAAGCATTCGACTCGATCGTTCAGCGCGATGCTCCCGATGCAAACCGCGGCCGAACCTTTGCCAAGTTCGAAACGCGTTTTCAGTTGGTCTGGGTGATTGGTGCGTTGCTGCCAATCATCTTGCCGATACCAGCCTCGCTCGGATTCGGACTTATCGCGATTGCTGCATCGATTGCCGTGGCGTTTTACTTGGTGGGCCTACGAAATGTTCGTGCTGGTCGTGTCCCCGTGCCTCGAAAGGGTGTGCTTCGTCGTCCGATCGAAATCGACGAACGCCATCCATCGGTCCAGGCCGATCTTGATTCCACTCGCGTCGTTGATCGCGGGTTCGCTGGTCCAGAGACGCCACCGGCATGGGGACCTCCGCTCAACCCCACCGATCCAACTGCTGCAGATATCGATGTCGCACCGCATGATGCGGCTCGACGCTGGATGCGGCGCCCAACAGCGGCAACGCCAGTGGCTGAACCGCCCCACCCAACCGGTGATGTTCGGCGCGGAATTCTTTTTGATCCCGAGGCGTGGGAAGACCTTGAGATTCCCGACGGGCCGCCGCCGATCGACTGATCAGTCAGGAAGTTCGATTCGGGCGAGCCACAAACCGGGCGCTTCGATCTCCGCAGGCGTGGGAAGGGTGCGCTCTGATTCCCAGAGTCGAACCAGTCCATCGCTTCCTTCTCGCTCAACGATGCCGGCCACGAATGATGCACCGCGGTCATAGGTGGCCTGTGTGAGTTCGAGACCAAACAGTCGCTCGACGAAGCGATCGGAATCGTCTGCTTCAACACGGCGTCGGCGCACCGCTTCAGAAATCATCGTGGTATTCGAAAGTAGGGAGGAACCAACCGCGTCGACAATGTGATCGACATACCCGACAATCGCAGCGATAAGCGCTTCAAACTTTGGAAGCATGTCGCGCTGAGCTTGAGATTGAATTGCGCCAAGAAGAATTTCAGGATCGCCGAACATCGATTGCATCCCTGTCATTGACGAGGGATCAGACAGGTCGAACTCCATGGAACCGAGTCGATCTTCTAACGCGTTTGGATCTGGTTCGAAACCCGCCGCGTAGGCAGAAAGGAATTGGTCGACTGTCTTGCGCACATGGGGAATGCGCAGGACCGAATGCATCGCGATTTCCTGCGCGCACACCCAAAGTCGGAGATCGTCTGCGGGAATGCTCCATTCCGTTGCGAACGTTTCAAAATTCGCAGGAATGACCATCAATTCATCGTTCGGCGTGCGCGGAACGGGAAGGTCGTACTGGCCAAATGAACGGCGGGACAAATGGCCGATCATTGAACCAGCGGTCATGCCAAGCATCATGGGGCCCATCATCGCCATGAGCGGCGCCATGAAGCCGAGTGGGTCGGAAGGGTCCGGGGCTGTTGGAGTCGAAGGCGGTGTTAACGAACCAGCAAGTCGCTCGAACAAGGGTCGCCAGGAATCGAGCGTGGTCGCCGCCCATTGTCCGCGAGTGACCGGCATGATCGAAACGCCTGTGCCGCCGAAACTCGTCGGAAGTCCAGTCGCATTGCCCACATGAAGTTCGGCGATTCGCACGAGTTGTTCGAGTCGGATTCGCTCGAGTGGATCAACGTTGCCCTCTTCGCCGCCATCGGTGGCAATCGAAAGTGCGAGTTGTCGGGCGGCGTCCCAACCGATGGGGCCTTGCTGAGAAAAGAGCTTGGCGAGGTCGCCGAAAAGCGGCATGCCGGAGAGCGGCGAGTCTCCGGGGTTGTTGGCCGGTTTGTCGGCCGATTCATCGCCGGTGAAGGGGTCGGGGGGTAGATCATCCACAGTCTCAGGCTAGGCCTCATCCCGGGCGGTGACGCTTCGGGGCGTTGGCCGGACGGGTGCCCCGCTGGACGCGCCATGATTGCGGTGTGGGAGAAATCGTGGTGGTCACAGGGGCCGATCTACCGATCGGGCGACGAGTGGTTGCTGCCGCGCTTGCCGAACCGGGGATTGACCGAGTTGTCGCGGTTGGTGCGCAGCCCAGCGCTCTGGGAATCGCGGTTGATGAAGGCGGCCCGGAACTTCTCATTGCACCCTTCGCACTTAATGATTCTCGGTTAACACCGCTCATCGCCGGAGCGACGCGTGTTGTTCTTGCTGGCCCTCGCTCAGGTCTTGATATCGACGGAACCGGTGGCGCCGAAATCGATGTTGTCGCAACGCGATCATTTCTTGCATCGCTCACTCGCGTTGGTGCGGTGACAACGGTGGTTGTGCTGTCATCGGCCCTTGTCTACGGAGCTCGCACCGATAATCCGATTCCGCTGAGCGAAAACGCGCCGGTTCGACCAAATCCTTCTATCGAGGCGGCGCTAGAACGCGCAGAACTCGAACGATTGTGTGGCACATGGTCGAGGTCTCGAGGAGCGACATGTGCGCTCGTTCGACCGTGCATTGTTGTTGGCCCGGAAAACGAAAAATGGTTGGCGCGTTCACCGTGGGCGACCGCCGGTTTGCAGATCAGCGGTGTGGTTGCCCCCGTGCAGTTTGTGCATCTCAATGATTTGACGTCTGCGCTTCTCACAATTTGTCGTTCACGGGTAGATGGGCCAGTCAATGTTGCGCCCGACGGCTGGCTATCCGTTGACGAAGTGCGAGCGCTTAAGGGTCCAACCGCGCGAGTTCGCATGTACAAACCATTTGCCTACGTACTCGCCCTCATCGGCAAGTACTTCGGGTTTGCTCCAGGTGATCCGGATGCGCTCTTGGCCGGGTCGGGGCCATGGGTTGTTGCGAATGATCGCCTTCGATCGCTTGGGTGGGAACCGACCCACACAAACGAAGAGGCCTATGTCGACGCTGATAGCGGCGGCATGTGGGCTCGCGTCACCCCTCGCCATCGCCAGCAATTAGCGCTCGGAGGTGCTGCAGCAGTGGTCGTCGGAGTCGCAGCGGGGGCGGCGCTTTTGATCCGCCGCAACCTCAAGTCCGGTCGCTGAGTGTCGCTATGGTCTTGGCCGAAATCCCATCTCGGACATAACCGATGATCACCAGTTGATTGGCCGTGTGCTCACGAAGCGCAACGACGAGTTCCGAACTGTTTTGCAGTTTCGATTCGCCGAGCGAGGTGATTCGGTCGCCAGTGCGAAGCCCTGCACGTTCCGCTGGGCTCGTTGCAGCGACTGATTCAACTAAAGCGCCGCCTTCCGGGGCATCGGTTGTCATGACGCCGAGCCATCCGTGATGGACGGAGCCCGTGTCGATGATGTCATCGGCGACATGTCGAGTCCATGAAGCCGAATGAGCAAATGAATTTGAGGTCCTCGGAAGCGCAAGCGTTGACGCAGGCGAATCGGAGTAGGCCGATCGGAGCGCAGCCGGTGATCGTGACGTCAGCAGTCCGATGACTTCGCCAGCCTGTGTGCAAAGCACTGCAGATGCGGTGGGTGGCTTCGCATCAATCGCAGAACCGATCATTCCGTGCATCGATGTTCCATCAGCAGTTTCGAGGCGCATGCCGACTGACTGAAAAACCGCCGCTGCGACCCACGAACGAGGGTCCGATTCGGTCCGGCCAATGACAAAAACTGTCTCGCCCTGGTCGAGGGACGCGAGGTCTCCGAATGTTGGCGTTGGAAGCCCTGAACCCTCGATGTCGAGAACGGCAAGATCGTCAGCGGCGTCAATGCCGACGACGGTTGCGTTGTAGGCGCGCCCATCAGAAGTGCGAACGGTGAGGGAGCGAGCTCCAGTCAGCGGATCAGAAGCGGTGACGACGTGGCCGTCGGCCCGAATGATGAGGCCAGTCACGACCACTGAAGCGGTTGGACGGTCGATGGTGATCTGGACGACTGCCGGAGCAATTGACGAAAGAGCTGTCTCGGGCAGGGCTTCGGCGGCAGGGCCGATCGCAAAAGTGGTGCTCGGCTGGGACGGACCGGAAGAACTGAATCCCCCAAAGGCCGCAAGACCCGCGACGGACATGATGAGGCCGAGGGCGATGAAGACAATGACCCCAGTTCGTGATGAACGCCGGTGATGAGAAGCGGCCAAAGGCGTGTTTGGGCCCGCCATCTCTGAGGGATGGCGCCACAGGCGGTCGTCTTGGGGGAGAGGGGGGATGAATCCGGCATCATCATCCGGCTCATCGGGGAACGGCATGGGGGCGAATGTAGTGGTGGGCCCCCCAGAGTTAGCCGCGGCCCCCACTACGATGGACAACTGTGACTCTTCAACCGCCCACGACCGACGATTGGGTTGTGCTTACCGACCAATCGCTCGAGGTCGGGCTCGCAGCCGAATGGGTTGCGCTCCCTGGATGTGGCGCGGTCGTCGTTTTTAGTGGTCTTGTCCGAGATCATGCCGATGGCTCCACCGGCGTTACCCATATTGAGTACGAAGCGTGGGCCGAACGGGTTGAGCCTCGTCTCGCCGCAGTTGCCGATCAGGCTCGCCAACGTTGGCCCGAACTTGGGCGCATCGCCATCTGGCACCGCCAAGGCCGTGTCGTTCTCAGCGAGTCATCCGTCATTGTTGCGGTGTCCGCGCCGCATCGCGGAGCCGCATTCGACGCCTGTGAATACGCAATCGACACATTGAAAGAATCTGTGCCCATCTGGAAGAAAGAATTCTTCGACGGTGGCTCGCAGTGGGCGCGCGCCGCGCAACACATCACCGACGTTGATGATCACGGAGTTCTCGCATGAGCGGAGTCGGCTTCCTCCTCATCGCGGTTGTTGTTGCTCTCGTCGGTTCGCTCATCGTTTGGTTGAGGCACCGCAAGCCGACGCACTTCATGTCAAGTGTCGACGACTTCCAGCGCGAAATGGATGCGTTAAGTACGCCGCCAGTTCCGTCAACGCCACCGCGTCCTGTTCGTGGCGTTCAGGATGCTGAAAAGCGTCGATTGGGTGGTCGCTGAAGTGGCACGCGATATTGCGATTGATCTCGGCACCGCCAACACGCTTGTGTACGTGCGTGGCGAGGGCATCGTTCTCAACGAACCTTCCGTTATTGCGCTCAATAGCCGCACCCAAGACGTGCTTGCGATGGGGCATGAAGCCTGGCAAATGATTGGCCGTACACCGAGTTACATCGTTGCTGTGCGCCCCCTTCGCAAAGGCGCAATCACTGACTTCGAAGTGACACAGCGAATGATTCGCCTCCTCCTTCAGCGCGTTGGCGTCAATCGTTTCAATCGACCTCGAGTTGTCATCTGCGTGCCATCGGCGATCACCGCCGTCGAACAGCGAGCAGTGACTGAAGCAGCACGTCGAGCTGGTGCAGCCGAAGCTCATCTCATCGAACAGCCCATGGCGGCTGCGATCGGTTCAGGTCTTCCCATCAATGAACCTCTTGGCAACATGGTTATTGATATCGGCGGCGGTACGTCGGAAGTTGCATTGATTTCGCTTGGTGGAGTCGTTGCCCTTGAAGCTGTGCGTGTTGGAAGTTTCGATATTGATGCTGCGATCCAGACGTATATCCGCCGCGAGTACGGCATTGCGGTGGGTGAACGCACCGCGGAAGAAATCAAAGTCACGATTGGTTCGGCATGGCCGGCGGAAAACGAATACGCGGCCGAGGTTCGTGGTCGTGAACTTATGAGCGGTCTTCCAAAGACTGTCGTGCTCACCGCCGAAGAAGTTCGCGAAGCCATCGATGAACCTGTATCGGCGATGGTCGACGCGGTCATTGCGTGCTTGGGACAGGCTCCGCCAGAACTCGCTCAGGATCTCATCGAACAGGGCATCTATCTCGTCGGCGGTGGCGGCATGCTGCGCGGCCTCGACCTTCGTATCGAGTCAGAAACTCAAGTTCCGGTTCACTTGGTTGAGGCGCCCCTTGAGTCGGTCGTGTTGGGTGCCGGCCATTGCGTGGAATCCTTCGATGCACTCAAGGTCATGTTCATGGACTGAGGTCCTCGGCAGCTTGCCGGACCTGCCAATCCCGGTCGTTCAGGGCCCGTTCCAGTGCGGCTTCGACCTCGGGTCCATCAAATGGAGCCAAAGCGATAATTGCTCGGCGACGAACCGTGGCTTTGTCTTCCGTTGCTTTGAGGATGGAGGGGAGTCCTTCGGGGGCACCGA
Source organism: Acidimicrobiales bacterium (assembly GCA_030830565.1). GTDB lineage: Bacteria > Actinomycetota > Acidimicrobiia > Acidimicrobiales > Acidimicrobilacustridaceae > Acidimicrobilacustris. Next base: position 5,393 of record JAURMR010000031.1, on the reverse strand, counting down.
GTGCCCCGAGGGCCGCAACCGCTGATTCGCGACACAGCGCGTCGTTGTGGCCCGTTGCGATCTCGCACAGTTTCTCAATCGTTCGTGCAGGGGCGGGTGGTCGTTCTCCGATTGCCCATGCTGCAATTTCGACAACAGAATCGTCGGCGTCATGAAGGAGTGAAGCGATTGCGTCGCCAACCGAGCGTTCAATTGGATCGCCGACGCCGCCATTCCATGAGGTCGATTCGGTGCACGCCCGTCGGCGCATGATCGGATCGGCATCAAGGCTTGCCGCGACAAGTTCTTCTTGACGTAGTGCGCCGATTCGGTTTAGTGCGCCAAGCGCAGTGGCACGCACATTCGCGTCTTGGTCGGAAAGAAAGGATCGGGCAGTGCGTTCGTCTCCGGCGTGTCCGGCGAGCGCTGCATCTCGTCGTCGCGCGACGGTGTCATCAAGTTGACGGCCTGGCATAGTCAGCCGACTGCGGCGCCGAAAAGCCCGAAGAGTGCGAGAACCGAAAGGGCAAGGCCGGCGGCGAGTGCCGTGCCGAGAATGACGAGGACGACGCCGAGGCCAATCCCTGATCGGATGCGGTCAGTGGTAGTTGGTCCGATGTCGTTGCCGTAGATCGGTTGCCATTGATTCTTTGCAGTCACTTCCCACATCCTCGCACTCCGTCGCCGGGCGCGCGGGTTCCTGGTCGCAGGCATGGCAGGCTGAGCCAGTCGATGGGGCCGAATCCATCGCTTTTTGTCGATGGAGCATCGTGGTCGAGCACAACGAAGAAGAACTCGCTGCCGCTGCCCCTGCAGCGGAAGAAGATGCTCCGCGTTGGAGTCGGCGCCGCCGTTGGTCCACGTCGATCGGGTTCTTGCTGGCCATCCTCATCATCACACTCGGACTCGTCGTTCGACTTCCCTATTACGTCTTGTCTCCCGGTTCGTCCCGTCCAACCGAGGAACTCATTTCCGTGACTGGGGCAGAGACCTACGAGACCGATGGCGCAATCGACTTCCTCACCGTGTCGCTGCGACAAGCAACTCCAGTTGAAGCGTTGGCCGCTTGGGTGAACCCTGACCTTGATCTCACTCCGGAGGAAGACATTCTCGGTAAGCAAACGCCGGATCAAAATCGTGATCTGAATTTGAGACTGATGTCCGATTCAAAAGATGCGGCGCAGTATCAGGCACTTACGCGTCTTGGTTACACGGTCGAGTCGAACGGAACTGGCGCAGTTATTGCAGCAGTTGTCGAGGGTGGACCTTCGGCCAGTGTCCTTGTTCCTGGCGATGTCATCGTGAGCGTGAATGGGAAACCAATTTCGTTTAGCCAAGAACTCATCAATGTCATCAGCGTGACGGCTCCGGGAACGGCAATCACGCTGAAGGTCGAGCCATTCGATCCGCAACGAGATGGCGCACGACCTGCGAGAGAGGTTGACGTTGTTATCGGGGCTCGTGAAAGCGATCCTTCTAAGGGCTTTCTCGGGGTTTCGACTTTTACTCGTGATTTGTCGTTCACGTTCCCGGTGCAGATCGTCATCGATTCAGGTCGGGTCGGCGGGCCGTCTGCGGGTTTGGCGTTCACCCTTGGCATTCTCGACGTGATGACGCCTGGGAGCCTCACCGGCGGGCTCAAGGTTTCCTCGACCGGCACCATTGCACTTGATGGCACGGTCGGGCCGATCGGGGGTATTCATCAAAAGGTGATGGCATCTCGACGAGCTGGAGTCGATCTGATGCTGGTTCCCGCGAGCGAGGTCGACGAAGCTCGCAAGTACGCAGGGAATCTGCGCGTGGAGCCGGTGGCGACTCTTGATGACGCACTTGCAGTTCTCACGACTGTTGGTGGCGGTAACTCCGTCCTTCCGCCTGTCGGTACCACGATCACGGTGAACTAACCCGGCTGGTATCACTGGAATGGTGGCGTTTCGTCGGTAGCCTTGACGCCGATGGCAACCGACTCGTCCGGGCCGATCGATCCCGACCGCATCCTCGACAAGACCTTCGCGACCGTGAAGAAGGGCGCTGACCCTGTTGAGGTTCAGCGCTATCTCCTTCAGATCTCGAATCAACTCAAGAGCTCGCAAACTCGTGTTGCGGAACTTGAGAGGCAAGTCGATCAGGCACGGCGTCAGAGCGCTGAACACGACCCGATCGACCCTTCCAACCTCACGAAGCTGCTGGGCGAGGAAACCACCCGAGTTCTTGATGCCGCCCAGTCCGCTGCTGCGGAGATCAGGGCCAAGGCCGAGGAAAACGTTGCTCGGCTTCTACGCGAGGCCCGAGAAGAGTCCGTTCGTCTCCGTGAAGACGCCGAAACGCTCGTCGCTCGCCGAACTCAAGAGGCAGAAGAAGTAGCTGCTCACATCCGCGAGCAGGCCGAAGCGCAGCGCGTCAATGCCGAAGCTGAAGCCGCTGCCATTGTTGAGGCCAGTAAACAGCAGGGCCGCGAAATGGTGCTCGAAGCCCAGCAGGTTCGCCAGCGCATGCTCGATGATCTTTCTCGTCGTCGCCAGGGTCTCCGTCAGCAAATCGAGCAATTGCAGGCTGGTCGTGATCGCCTATCGGCTGCCTACGACGTCGTGCGTGAAACGCTCGCAATTGCCACAGAGGAACTGCATGTCGCATTGCCTGAAGCGCGTCTCGCTGCCGAGGTTGCCTCGCTGCAAAGTGTCGACTCCGAACTGGAAGCAACAATCACGCCGATCGTGACCGCCGAAGATCTCGCCGATCCCACGATTGATGTTTTTCCTGCTCCGCAAGCCCGCAACGTAGAAACTCCTGCTGAGGCGCGTCCTTCTGTTCCCAAACTGACTGTGGTTCCCCCGGTCGAAGAGCCGGTTGTTGACGACTCCACCGAAGAATTCGTCGAAGAGACTGTTGAAGAACCTGTTCAAGAGGCGGCACTCGTTGAAGATGCGAACGACCTTGTCGCCGAGACAACCGTCCCGCCCGAGGACCCGCGCGAAGGTCGACATTCCTCTTCGGTGCGCGTCGTTCGAACCTCAAGCGGTAAGGCTGCCGACGTGTTCGCACGTCTGCGCCAAGAAGGTGAAGATGAGGTCGCTGCCGCCAGCGACGATTCTGATTCGAAGATCAAGGACGAGCCGGATTTCACCGAGGCAGTCTTCATTTCTGAATCAGTCGAAGAAGTCGCTGAAGTCGATGTCCTCGACGCTGGTGAGCAAAGCGCTCCCGAGGTCGAAGCTTCGATCAATGTGGAAGCGGATGCCGATGCCGATCAAGCGTTCATCGTCGCACGTAACGCAGCGGTTGCATCGTTTGAAAGTTCACTCGCACGTCGGATGAAGCGCGAATTGTCCGATGAGCAGAACGAGCTTCTCTCCACGCTTCGTTCGATCAAGGGCAACCTCACTGCTCTCGCGTTTCTCCCCACCCCGGAATCGCAACTCGAACGGTATGAAGACATCGCATTGCCGGCGCTTGCCGATTCTGCCGAGGCAGGCGCTGCGTTAGCTCCGGTCAAGGGTCGCGGGTCAGCTCGTGCCTCAGTTGGCGATCTGGCCGCCGATCTTGCATCGGCCATCGTGGGCCCATTGCGTGACCGTTTGGAGCGGGCGGTGTCGGAATCGGCCGGAGATCGAGACGATTTGGCCCAGCGAATCCGTTCCACCTTCCGTGAATGGAAGGGCCAGCGGGTCGACGACGCCGTCACATTTGCGGTCCTGGCAGCAGCAAATCGGGGAATCCTCGACCGCCTGCCCAAGAATGCTCAGGTTCGCTGGGTTGTGGCTGCCGGCGACGGCCCGTCACCTGATTGCGAGGACAATGCATTGGGCGGGCCGATTGAGCGCGGTGGGGCATTCCCCACGGGCCACAAGGCGCCGCCGTTGCACCCGGGTTGCCACTGCGCCGTGCTTCCTGTCTCTTAAAGAGGGCGACACCGGAACAATCCCGGAACCACCGTAGGCTTGGGGTTCATGCGCACCCCCACTGACATGCCACAGCGTCGCCGCCTTTCGCGAGGCCGTCTTGCCCTCATCGTGATCGTGGCGGTGCTCTTTGCGCTGTTTATGTCATTGCGTGGTCTCGCTGGCTTCTGGACCGACTGGATGTGGTTCGACTCGCTCGGCCTCGGCTCGGTGTTCACCGGTGTGCTCGGCGCAAAGATCGCGCTCGGTGCGATCTTCACGGTGGCGTTCTTCTTCATGGTGCTGATCAATCTTGTGGTTGCTGATCGCATCGGTCCCAAGGTTCGGCAGACGGGGCCAGAAGATGATTTGCTTGATCGCTATCACGCGACCATCGGTCGTCGTACCAAGACTGTTCGCGTTGTGGTGTCGCTTGTTCTCGCACTTGTCGCTGGTCTCGGGATGTCAGGCGACTGGAACCAGTGGCTCCTTTTTCGTAACGGCGGAAGTTTCGGAGTGAACGACCAGACGTTCCAAACCGATGTTGGGTTCTATGTCTTCAAACTTCCGTTCTACTCATCGGTCGTGAATTGGTTATTCGCTGCCGGCATCATCATTCTCATCGTGACCGTTGTTGCTCATTACCTCAACGGCGGCATTCGTCTTCAAGCACCGAGCCAACGTGTCTCCCCGCAAGTCAAGGCACATATTTCGGTCGTGCTCGGATTGTTGGCACTCGTCAAGGCCGCTGACTACTGGCTTCAGCGTTACGCGCTTACCTATTCAACTCGGGGCACCGTTGACGGAGCGACCTACACCGACGTTAAGGCCCAACTCCCTGCTATCTACCTTCTTCTGTTCATCGCGCTGCTGTCCTTTGGGCTGTTCATCGTGAACATTTGGCGCCGCGGATGGACGTTGCCGGTAGTTGCTGTTGGCCTCTGGGCGCTCGTGTCCGTTGTTGCAGGCGTTGGGTACCCGGCGTTCATTCAGCGATTTGTTGTCGAACCCGAGGAATCAGCACGAGAGACGCCGTATATCGATCACAACATCAGTGCGACTCGCACGGCAATGGGTCTGGCCGAGGTCGAGACCCAGCCTTTCCTGTACAACCAGGACAAGACAGTTGCGACCCAAAACGTCAACGAAAATCCCGGAACAATTCGCAACATCCGTTTGCTCGATCCCACCATTGTTGAGCCGACCTACCAGCGCTTGCAGAGCCAGTACTCGCAGCTTCGTTTCAATGAACTCGACGTCGATCGCTATCCCATCAAGACGCCTTCGGGTGATATTGCCAACACGCAGGTAATCGTCGGAACTCGTGACCTCAACGTTGGGCAGATTCCGCAGAATTCATGGGAAGGCCAGCACCTCGCCTATACCCACGGCTATGGCGTCGCTCTCGCCCCTGCGAATGCAACGACAACCCAGGGTCGCCCCGACTTCCTCATTAAAAACGTTCCGCAGATCACCGATACCTCCCGGATTTCGGTTGATATCTCAACGCCGCAGCTCTACTACGGAGAAAACGTT
>JAURMR010000030.1 GCA_030830565.1 Acidimicrobiales bacterium | reverse complement strand
CGCCCGGTCTCGCAGAGTAGGGTTCTCTCTTTCCAGCGGAGTGGGGCCCTTGCGGTCCAGTTCCGTCATTCCTCCCCCGGGGTACTCCCGACGGATTTGAGCGAAGGGATCAGCAATGGCTGAAGTCGAAATCGGAATGGGCAAGTCGGGTCGTCGTGCGTACGGCTTTGACGACATCGCCATCGTGCCGAGCCGTCGTACCCGCGATCCCGAGGATGTTGACATCACTTGGGAGATCGACGCTTTCAAATTCCAGCTTCCGCTCATGGCATCGGCAATGGACGGTGTCGTAAGCCCCGCAACCGCGATCGAAATCGGTCGACTCGGTGGCGTTGGCGTTCTGAACCTCGAAGGTTTGTGGACTCGTTACGAGGATCCCGAATCACTGTTCGAAGAAATCAGCAAGCTCGATGTCGAGAAAGCCACTGCTCGCATGCAGCAGATCTACATGGAGCCGATCAAGCCCGAACTTGTTACCCAGCGCATTCGTGAAATCAATGCTGCCGGCGTTACTTCGTGTGCATCGGTAACTCCGCAGCGCACCGAGTCGCTGGCCAAAGCAATTCTTGATGCTGAACTCGATCTCCTTGTGATCCAAGGCACTGTTGTTTCGGCCGAACACGTGTCAAAGACCGTCGAACCGCTCAACCTGAAGAAGTTCGTGCGTGAAATCGACATCCCCGTGATTGTTGGTGGTTGCGCGTCGTACCAAGCTGCGCTTCACCTCATGCGCACCGGCGCTGCTGGTGTCCTTGTTGGTGTTGGTCCCGGCCATGCATGCACCACTCGTGCAGTGCTTGGTCTTGGTGTTCCGCAAGCAACGGCAATTGCCGATGCACGCGCTGCGCGCATGCGTCACCTTGATGAAACCGGTGTGTACTGCCAGGTCATCGCCGACGGTGGCATGGGAACTGGTGGCGATATTGCCAAGGCCATCGTGTGCGGCGCCGATGCCGTCATGATCGGTTCACCGCTCGCCGCTGCTTCCGAAGCACCTGGCCGCGGGTATCACTGGGGAATGGCCACCTTCCATCCCACGCTTCCTCGCGGTGCACGCGTCAAGACCACAACCCGCGGAACGCTTGAAGAAATTCTCGTCGGCCCCGCAAACGAAAACGATGGCCGCATGAACCTGTTCGGTGCACTTCGTACTTCGATGGCCACGTGTGGCTATCAGACGGTCAAGGAATTCCAGAAGGCCGAAGTTATGGTCGCTCCTGCACTGCAGACCGAAGGAAAGGTCCTGCAGAAAGCGCAGGGCGTCGGAATGGGTCACTGATCTTGAGCACTGAATCGACGGTAGGCCCCGTCCTTGTCGTCGATTTCGGCGCGCAGTACGCACAGCTCATTGCGCGCCGTGTGCGTGAAGCGCATGTGTTCTCCGAAATCATCGGACACAACCTGACTGCAGCAGAGATTGCGGCAAAAAATCCTGCTGGCATCATCTTCTCGGGCGGTCCGGCGTCTGTTCATGTCGAGGGAGCTCCGTCCATCGACCAAGGCGTGTACGAACTCGGCGTTCCGATCCTGGGGATCTGTTACGGCGCACAGTTGCTCGCTCGTGATCTCGGTGGCGAGGTTTCGCGTACCGATCGTGGTGAATACGGACGCACCGAACTCACTGTCGTGGCTGACGATGTGCTCTTCAGTGCCGCTCAACCCCGCACGCAATCGGTCTGGATGAGCCACTTCGACACCATCACCGTGCCGCCCGTTGGCGCAACGGTCACGGCGTCGACACCAGAAACCCCCGCAGCGGCTTATGAAGATGTGAAGAACCGCCGCTACGGCGTGCAGTTCCACCCCGAGGTCGTGCACACGCCTCATGGTCAGGAACTGCTCGAACATTTCCTCTATGACGGATGCGGTCTCGCTCCGTCATGGACGATGTCGTCAATCATCGAGACACAGGTCGAACTCATCCGAGCGCAGGTCGGTAGTGGCCGTGCCATTTGCGGTTTGTCCGGTGGCGTTGACTCCGCTGTTGCTGCGGCGCTCGTACACAAAGCGATTGGTTCGCAGCTCACGTGTGTGTTTGTTGACACCGGCCTTATGCGTCTCGGTGAAGGTGAACAGGTTGTCGAAACGTTCCAACGCCATCAGGGCATTGAACTGATTCATGTTCGTGCTGGCGATCGGTTCTTCGAACGACTCGCTGGCATCACCGACCCGGAAGAAAAGCGCAAAGCAATCGGGGAACTTTTCATTCGTGTCTTCGAAGACGCAAAGGGCGGTCTTGAAGACGCCAAGTTCCTTGTGCAGGGCACGCTGTATCCCGATGTCATCGAATCGGGCACGAAGGACGCCGCCAAGATCAAGAGCCATCACAACGTCGGCGGACTTCCGGATGACATGGACTTCGAACTCGTCGAGCCACTGCGCGCGTTGTTCAAGGACGAGGTACGCAAGGTTGGCACCGAACTTGGTCTTCCCGACGAAATCGTGTGGCGTCAACCGTTCCCTGGTCCCGGCCTCGGCGTGCGCATCATCGGCGGAGTTACGCCCGACAAAGTTGAGATGCTGCAGAAGGCCGACGCGATCGTGCGCGAAGAAGTGAAGGCTGCGGGACTTGAACGAGAAATCTGGCAAGCGTTTGCGGTGCTTCCCGATATTCGTTCGGTTGGTGTCATGGGTGACGAGCGCACTTATGGACACCCGGCGATCATTCGCGCCGTCACCAGTGAAGACGCAATGACGGCCGACTGGGCCCGACTCCCGTATGACCTGCTCGAACGCATGTCCTCGCGCATCATCAACGAGGTTCCCGGCATTAACCGAGTGGCCTACGACATCACGTCGAAGCCTCCCGGCACCATCGAGTGGGAATAGTCAGGTGCCCGCGAGTCTCGCAACCACTGGTGCAAACGATTCGACGGCGTCAGCGCCAACGGTGATGTACGACAGACCCCAGCGTTCGCGACGTTCGATAATCGTTTCGCACAACTGATTAACCGTTCCGGCCAACGCGTGCGGTGACTCAAGCGCTTGTGCTCCAGTAAGCCCAAGCGCAGGCGCAACCATTTCTGCGAATCCTTCGCGATCGTCTGTCACGACAGCGAGATGTACACGCGTTTGAAGCTCAAGTTCGTCGTAACGATCGCCGGCAGCGTCAGCGATCCATTGCAGTTTCTCTTCCGTCGCTTCAGCGGTTGCATTGGGGCCGGCCGAGGCGTCGATGACGCCAGCGGTGAGTGCAACATTGATGCCGATGATGTCGGCTTCGCGAGCAGCGATGCTCAGCACCTTCTTACCGCCACCGCCGATTAGGAACGGAACCTTGGGTTGCAACGGCTTCGGTGTTCCTTCGTGGCCGGTGATGTCGTAGTGCGTGCCGTGAAAGTCAACGGGACCGTTCGCAAACAAACCCTTGATGACAGTGATGGCTTCGTCCATGCGATCGATGCGGATGCCAGGTCGATCAAGTGGGATGCCCGACTGTTCGTAATCGGTGGTCATCCAACCGGCACCGATCCCGAATTCAAGACGACCGCCACTTAGTACATCGATCGTCGCTGCTTCTTTGGCGAGAATTACAGGATGGCGATAGTCGTTACACCACACCAAGGTGCCGATCTTCAGTGTTGATGTTGCTTCTGCGGCAGAAACAAGTGCGGGGGTAATTGCAAACTGCGAATCGAGATGATCGGCAATCGTGAGCGAGTCGTAGCCGAGTGATTCGATCTGACGAGCGAGCGCGCGCCAACGGTCGCCGTCGTCGGCACTTCCGGTGAAACCACCGGGCGGTTCACTGGCCTGGATGCTGAATCGAAATGGCTTTTGGCGGGGGAGTCGAACGGTCATTGTGAAATCCTCTCAGCGCATCGCTGCGCCGGCATCGATGGGCAACGTGATGCCCGTAACCATGCGGGCCTCGTCGGAACTGATCCACAGCAGCGCGTTGGAAATGTCGTCGACTTTCTGTGCACCACCATCAAGTGGACGCTGGCCGGTGTACGCAGCGGTCGTGCGCGGATCTTCGGCGATAATGCGCTGCACGTCGGGGTCGTGGCCCATGACGGTGTCGACGGCGCCCGGGTGAATGGTGTTGACACGAATGTCGTACTGGCCAACTTCAAGCGTGAGTGAACGCATGAGCCCGACGAGACCGTGCTTCGTTGCGGCGTAGTGACCAAGGTACGAATAGCCACGAAGTCCGGCAGCGGAACTGATGAATGTGATTGCGCCGCCGTTACCGGCTTCGATCATTGCGGGCAGGCCTGCCTTCACTGTGCGCCAAACACCGGTGAGATTCACGTCAAGCACGATTGCCCAATGTTCTTCGGGAACTTCCCACGTGAGGTGGTAGCTGGCCACGCCGGCATTGGCGACGATGACATCGAGTCGGCCGAAACGGTCGATGCCTTCGGCCACTGCGGCGTCGAGTGCGGCTTGGTTTCGAACGTCGGCCACATGGGCGACGATGCCGCGACCTTCTTGTTCAACGAGCCGTGCGGTCTCTCGTAGGTCTTCTTCGGTGGCGGCTTCGTAGGCGACGTCGGGGAGGATCGGAGCGCACGCGTCGACGGCGATGATGTTGGCGCCTTCGGCGGCGAAACGGCGGGCATGGGCCCGGCCCTGACCACGGGCTGCACCAGTTATCAGTACGACTTTGTCTTCAAACCGACCAGCGTTGCGACTCACGGATCCCCCTCAGCGAATGTGTCCCTCTTTCCTACTACCTAAAACGCACTCAGGGCTGAAGCGTTCTAGCGTTCGGGGATGGCAATTGAGATCGCAGATCAGCTTTCTGACTTCACTCACGGATCGTTCACTTTTGAAGGCGAGACCCACGAGGTCTTCCGCAGTGGCGCGGGACCAGCGGTGATCGTTATGGCGGAGATTCCGGGCATCACGCCGAACGTCGCGAACTTTGCGCGTCGGGTACGTGAGCTGGGGTGCTCGGTCTACCTGCCCGTGCTTTTTGGAAGGCCCGGTCGGGCCCCGAGCGGCGGATACATCGCGAAGTCGATGGCGAAAGGGTGTGTGTCGAAAGAATTCGCCGCGTTCGCAACCGGAAAGACCGAACCGTTATCGATCTGGTTACGCGCGCTGGCTCGTCATGCACATGCCGAATGCGGTGGTCCCGGAGTTGGTGCAATCGGTATGTGTTTCACCGGTGGCTTTGCATTGGGAATGATGGTTGACCCTTCGGTGATCGCGCCGGTACTGAGTCAGCCCTCGTTGCCGTTGCCCGTTCCGAAGAAAGCGAAAGCCAGCATTCACCTTTCGCCTGAAGATCTGCGCGTCGTGAAAGAT
>JAURMR010000029.1 GCA_030830565.1 Acidimicrobiales bacterium | reverse complement strand
CTCGTTCGTTTGCTCGCATTCACGAGACGAACCTGAAGAAGCAGGGCGTTCTGCCACTCGTCTTTGCCGATCCGAAGGTCTACGACCTCATCGAACAGGACGACCGCATCAACGTCCTTGGCCTCGCTGATCTCACCCCGGATGTTCCGGTGAAGTGCCAGATCGTGAAGCCCGATGGCACCACCATCGACTTCGAGGGCATTCAGACAATGAACGACGAGCAGATCGGCTGGTTCAAGGCCGGCGGTGCGCTCAACATCATTCGTCAACGCCAAGGCGTCTGACAGTTACTACGCTGACCCCTGAACGACCGGGGGGTCAGCATGGAAACCACAACACCGAGCGCTTTTGTGCGCGCCACGCTCGCAGCTGCACTCCTTGGCGCGGCCGTCATTCATTTCGCGATGGTGCCGCAGCACATGAGTGAATGGGCTCCCGAAGGCATTGCTTTTGTCGTGAGCGGTTGGATTCAAGTTGCGTTGGCAATTGGAATCATGCTGCGACCAAAGCGTTGGATGCTCACCGTCACCGTTCTCGCGTCTGCCGTATTCATCGGCGCGTGGGTGATCACACGTGTTTGGGGCGCACCGTTTGGTCCGAACTCTGGTGGTGCGCAACCTTCGTCGTATGTCGACATCGCGTGCGTCGTTCTCGAGGCGGTAGCAGCAATCATTTCGCTTGCCGTTCTGTGGCACCCGGAACTCGCTTCGAAATGGCGCACCGAAGGAATGGTCTTTGCGTCAATCATCCCCGTCGCCGTCATCGTTCTGGCAACAACCGCGGTTGCCTCGCCGAGTGCATCACATCACGCACATGGCGGCAGCGAATGCCCGAAAGGCCAGAAACCAAACCCTGAACTCGTCGCCTCGGACGGTCATGCCCACGATCCTTCGGCATGCGTCCCCGACATCGACGACAAAGGACTCTCACTTCTTACCAACGGCCACCACCACGAAATTCGGAACGATCCGCTTGACCCCGCAACCCAAGCTGAAGTCGATCGACAACTGGCAATAACTCGCGAGGTTGCGGCTCAGTATCCAACCCTTGCTCACGCAGCGGCATCCGGGTATCGCCGTGCCGGCGGTTATTCGCCCGGCCTCGGCGTGCACTACACCCATAGCGGGATTGCCGAACTCAATCCATCAGGAACGATGACCGATGAGGCACTCCGCCACCCCCAATCACTTATTTACGCAGGCACAGATCCGAACTCACCGATTGCCGGGTTCATGTACTACTCAATGTCGAAAATCGAACCAACCGGATTCCCTGGCACAAACGACACATGGCACTACCACTCAAATGTTTGTGTGAAGTTTTCGGCGGCAGGAACTGATGCTCCCTTTGGTGCAGATCGTGGCGATGTCACCAAAGAAATGTGCAACGCAGTTGGTGGCGTCATGCTCAACACCACCCAATGGATGGTGCATGTCTGGTCAGTGCCGGGTTGGGAAAACGAAGCGGGCGGAGTGTTCGCCGAAGTCAACCCCAAACTTGGGTGCTCAGACGGCACGTACTACCGCGTCAGCAACGAAGAACTTGTTTCGATGCCAATCAACATCTGTCAGTCAGGAGCGCCCGGCGACCCTACGAGTTCCGAGTACAGCCAAAACAGTTAACCGCTAGGCGCGCGGAAGACTCAAGATTGATGCAGCCTCGTCGCATGTTGCGACAGCAACACCCATGCGCTCACAAACATCAGCAGCGTTGCGTGTGAGTTCAGCATTCGTTGGTTGACGATCGCCACCGTAGAACTCAAGTCCCACGTGCAAGTGACCACCGCGTTCGATTGCGTACTCCGCCAATCCACTCTCAACGGGATCGCCACCGACAACCGACAGCGCCCACGGCACCGGACAGTCGCCGAGCATTTCGAGGTACGCGTCAAGCGCGAGCTTCGTGGGTGGCAAACCAAATGGTGCGCCGAGATACCCGCGCTCTGCAGACAAATAGAACTTGATCATCGATCCGGCAGGAAGTTTGCCGGCTCGCCAATACAACAACGTGGTACGCAGAAACGCCGGTTCGTAAATCGCGAGACTTGGTCCGACACGATCGGCGGAGGCTTGATCCATTTGCGCGCGAATTGAGTCGTAGCTGTTTGAGTACACGATTCCCGCAGTCGGAAGACCGTCAGCATCAAGACCGCCAAGGTTTGTCGAACCAGGATCACACAAACTCACTTTCATGAGTCCGGTTTCCGCAAGCAGATGAAGGTGCTCAAAGTTGAGTCCGTCCGGTCCGTAGTTCGCAGTCGGATACAACAACGCGTCGGGACGCTCGGCGAACACGGGCATCCACCCCGCGAGGTAATCGTCTGCGACTTCGCGCGGGTCACCGAAGACGGAACCGTGGTTATGGATGATTGACGCGCCTGCCGCCAATGTCTCGAGCGTGTCCGTTGCGAGTTCGTCATGAGAGCGAGGGACGTTGGGATTGTGTTCCTTGGTCCTGTTGCCGTTGATGGCCGCTTCGATGATGACTGGTCCCCGGTTCATGGCCGCGAACAGTAGGCCGAAAACGACCGAAGCCGACCCGTTGGGCCGGCCTCGGAGCGGAGGTGGAAACCGGGGGGACAGTCTCAACACCTTCTACGAACTCTGCAGAGGGGGGATCCGCATTTCGAGTTCGACTTCTGGAGGTCAGTATGCGGAGCATCCAGCCATCGGTCAAACAGTTAATCAAGATCTATGCCATCATAAATAGTGATGGACCTCCGCCAACTCTCCACACTCCTTGCCGTTGTCGATAACGGCGGGTTCACCGCTGCATCCCGATCGCTCCACACAGTGCAATCAAATGTGTCGGCCCATATCTCGCGGCTCGAGAAGGAACTGGGGGCAACCCTCATCGACCGGGCGACTGGACTGCCCACGGCGGAGGGACAAGTCGTTGTCGAACGGGCTCGTCGCATTCAGAGCGAACTTTCCGCCCTCACTGCCGACGTGCAGTCGGTGCGGTCGGAAATCACTGGCACCGCACGCATCGGAATTATCGGCACAACCGCCCGCTGGCTCGCCCCGGCACTTATCGATGCCATGTCCGCACAGCACCCTCTTGTGAGGGTCGAGGTCCACGATGCAACCACCGCTTCGTTACTGCTCAAGCTCGATAGCGGAGCAGTGGATTTGGCCGTGCTCACCACCCCCACAAATGACCCAGAGGTCGCGGCGACGGCGCTTTTCACCGAGGATCGCATTTTGGCTACGCCCGCAGGACACTCACTGTTTGGAAAGCGGAGAGTCACACTCGCTGACCTCGACGGCATCGAACTCATTGTCGAACCTCCCGGGCGTCCGTTCCGCGAGCAACTCGATGCGTTGTTCGCTGAACGTGACTACATCCTGGCGGTCAAGGCCGAGGTCGACGGGACACGCCTTATGGCCTCATTGGCATTCGAAGGGTTCGGCGCAGCGATTCTTCCTGCCAGTGCGGTCTCTGCCCGATCCGACCTCGGATGGCATACCGCTCCGGTCGATGGCCTTCCCGGCCGAGCAGTCGGGCTCGCGACCCGTCGGCAGGCGTTACTCTCGGCACCAGCACGAGCGCTGGGCGATGTCCTCCGAGACGTCGTGAGTTCTCGTGGTGGACGCCAGCCCGGCATTCACCCTGCATCCCCTCATCGCCCTTCCTCCGATTCATGACACCTCCCTCCGCCTCCAACTCCAGTGGCGGAAGATTCGCGTCCAACACCGGTCGCGCCGTGCAACTTCGAGCCAAGGTTCCCGGCGTCGTTCACGCCGATATTGATGTCCTTGACACCATGAGCGGGCCAAGGCCCATCGTTCGCGTTCGCGTTGGCGGCGCAGCCAACGAAGACGGCAAAGGCGGCGCACTCTCACCTCGTGACGGCGAAAGTATTGCGAACGCCGCGCATGTCGCGCTCGCAGAACGCCTGCCAGTTGTTGTCGAACTTTCCTCGACTGGTGCCGACATCAGTGAAGGTCTTGCTGCATTGCACGGTTGGGGCCAAGCAGCGAAAGCGTTGAGTTCATGCTCAGGCATCGTTCCAACGGTGATGGCCGTTTCTGGTCCTGCAGTTTCTGGTCCGGCGCTGCTTCTTGGCCTTGCCGATCACGTCGTGATGACGGAAGACGCGTATGCGTTTGTGAGCGGCCCCCACATGGTGCGGGAATTCACTGGCGTACCGATCGACAAGATGGAGCTCGGTGGTGCTGGTTCTCACAGCCGCAACACCGGTGTGGCATCTGCGGTTGTGCCCGATGCAGATGCCGCTATGGAATGGGTGACGAACCTTTTCGATTATCTGCCCGGCCATAACGACGAACTGCCGCCACGGTTGGTCAGCGATGATCCCATCGACCGGCCAACTCCGGAAGCCGGCGCGATCATTCCGTCAACGCCAACGGGGTCCTACGACGTTCGCACCGTGATGCGAGCGATCGCGGACGATGGCGAGTTGTTCGAACTGCGCGCTGCTTGGGCCGCCAACCTCGTGACGGCGTTCGCGTCGATCGCTGGCCGGCCAGTTGGTTTCGTTGCGAACCAACCCTGCGCACTCGCCGGCACGCTCGATATTCCCGCCTCGCAAAAAGGCGCTCGATTCGTTGCGTTCTGCGATGCATTCAACATCCCACTCATCACGCTTGTCGATACGCCCGGGTTCTACCCAGGCAAGGACCTTGAATGGCGCGGCATGATCCGCCACGGCGCCCAAATGGCCTTCGCCTATGCCCGCGCCACCGTGCCTCGGATCAATGTCACGCTTCGCAAGAGTTACGGCGGCGCCTACATCGTCATGGACTCCAAGCGCATGGGCAACGACCTTGCCTTGGCGTGGCCATCAGCCGAAATCGCAGTCATGGGGGCCAAAGGCGCCGTTGAGATCCTCAACCGTGGGATCGCCGACGAAGACCGCAAGGCCCTTGAAGATGCCTACGAGGAACGTCTCCTCAATCCCTACATCGCTGCCGACCGTGGCTTCATCGATGCCGTGATTGATCCGGCCGAGACCCGAGCCGAGGTCAGTGCTGCCCTCATTGCACTTGAGGACAAGCGGGAGCGGATTCAGCCCCGATCCCACGACAACACTCCCCTCTGACGATACGAGCCTGAAGGTTCCGGTTCGGCTCCAACAACGCTTGGCGGACGCTTCAACGCTCGGCAGACATTGTTTACGAATCGTTCACACCCGACCGAACGAACGCCTCTCCGGGGCCACTAGGCTGCGACTGCAGGGGATCCCAAAGACAACGATGTACAGGAGTTCGACGAGTGGCCGAGAGTGTGACCATCACCGATAACCGCACCGGAGAATCGGTCGAAGTTCCGATCGTCAACGGTGGCGTCGATTCCGCGGCGTGGTCGAAGCTCATGCCGGGCACCTGGTTCTACGACCCTTCCTTCTCCACCACTGCAGCAGCCGAGAGTTCCATCACCGAACTCGATGGTGGCGCAGGCATCCTTCGTTACCGCGGCTACCCCATCGAGCAACTGGCCGAACAGTCGACCTATCTCGAAGTTGCCTACCTGCTCCTCAATGGCGAACTCCCCACCGAAACGCAGATGGCCGAGTGGACCCACGAAATCACCTATCACACGTTCATTCACGAAAACGTGCGCAAGCGTTTCATGGAGGGCTTCCACCACGACGCTCACCCCATGGGCATCCTTGTCTCCACCCTCGCCGCGCTTTCCACCTTCTACCCCGACGCGAAGGAAATCTTCGACCTCGAAAGTCGTCAGAAGCAGATCATTCGCCTGATCGCCAAGATGCCCACCATCGCAGCGGGCGCTCATCGCCACAGCGTCGGCATGCCGTTCGTCTACCCAGACAACAGCCTCGATTTCACCTCGAACTTCCTTTCGATGATGTGGCGAGTCGCTGAGCCGAACTACGAACCCAACCCGGTTCTGGCCAAGGCCCTCGACGTGCTGTTCATCCTGCATGCCGATCATGAGCAGAACTGCTCCACTACCGCCATGCGCGTTGTCGGCTCCTCACATGCCGATCCGTATTCATCAGCCGCTGCAGCTGCCGCTGCCCTCTACGGCCCTCGCCACGGTGGCGCCAACGAAGCCGTGCTTCGCATGCTCAACACCATCGGCACGATCGACAATGTCGACGACTACGTCAAGGACGTTCGCGAAGGCAAGATGGTTCTCCAGGGCTTTGGCCACCGCGTGTACAAGAACTACGACCCGCGGGCGAAGATCATCAAGAAGATTGCCTACGAGGTCTTCGAGGTCACCGGCAAGAACGAACTTCTCGACATTGCCCTCAAGCTTGAAGAGACCGCACTTGCCGACGACTACTTCGTGAGCCGCAAGCTCTACCCGAACGTCGACTTCTACTCGGGCCTCATCTATCAGGCGATGAGCTTCCCGATCGAGATGTACACCGTGCTGTTCGCTATCCCCCGCATGGCTGGTTGGCTTGCACACTGGAGCGAAATGCTCGATCAGAACTCACGCATCGCTCGCCCCCGTCAGCTCTACACGGGTTCCGGCGTCCGCGACTACGTTCCGATCTTCGAGCGCTGATCAACAACTTCTGATCAAACGTCGATCAGGATCTTGCCGACGTTCGCGTTGGTTTCCATATACGCGTGGGCATCGGCAATTGCCGACAATGGATAACGCGAATCAATCACGGGCTTCACTGCGCCTGTATCGAACAACGGCAGAATCTCCGCTGCGAATCGCTGCGTGATTGCGATCTTCTCGGCAAGGGGTCGCGATCGAAGCACTGTGCCGATGAGGCTGGCGCGTTTTGGCAACATCATGCCGATGTTCACCTCGGTACGACCGGCACCCATGGTGCCGACCTGCACAATGCGACCGCCAACGCGCACGGCGGCAATGTTCTTATTGACATAGTCGCCGCAGATGACGTCGAGCACAACGTCGACGCCTGCGCCGTTCGTGAATGACGCACTTTCTGAAACGAAGTCCTCGCTCGCGTAGTCAACCGCAAGGTCAGCACCCAGCGCACGACATGCGTCGAGCTTTCCCGCCGACGCCGTAACGATCACGCGAGCTCCAATCGCTTTGCAAATCTGAATCGCGGCGGTGCCGACGCCGGAAGCACCGGCATGAACGAGTGCGGTGCGACCAGACGTGAGTCCGCCCTGCACAACAAGTGCGTCGAATGCCGTGATCCAAACTTCGGGAATTGCCGCGGCATCCTCGACTGAGACCGTGGTCGGGATACGCATGAGCTGGTGTTCATGGATGACGAGTTGTTCGGCATACGAACCGCCTCCCACGATGCCCATGACCTGGTCACCCACCGACCATGACGTAACTCGCTCACCAAGCGCAGCAACGCGACCAGAGAACTCCATACCCGGAATCTCGGGAGCGGGCGGACTGAAACCAGCCAAGGCCGGGCTGGGATAGAGGCCTCGCCGCTGCAAAAGATCGGCACGATTCAGCGCCGTGGCCACGATATCGACGAGCACTTCCTCGGGACCAGGAACGGGATCGACGACGTCAATCACCTGGAGAACATCGAGCTCGCCATAACCATTGAGAACGACAGCTTTCATCGCCGCAGCCTACGCTCGTGTTATGACTTCGGACACAACACACTTCCGCACCTGCCCGCTGTGCGAAGCAACCTGCGGTCTTGAGTTAACCGTTCGCGAAGGCACCGTTGTTCGTATCCGCGGCGACCGCGACAACTCATTCTCAAAAGGTTTCATCTGCCCAAAGGGCTCAGTGCTGCACAAGTTGCACGCCGATCCCGATCGCCTGCGCGCGCCACTCGTCCGCCGCGGCGACGACCCAGAAACCGCAACATGGGAACAGGTGTCGTGGGACGACGCATTCGCAATCGTTGCGGAAGGCCTCCAAGGAGTCATCGACCGCCACGGCCGTCACGCCGTTGGCGCCTACTTCGGCAACCCAAGCGTGCATTCGCTCGGCACCGTCATTTTCAATCGGGTCCTCATTCAGGCAATGGCGAGTCCCCAGATGTATTCCGCGTCAACTGTCGATCAGATGCCCAAGCACGTTTCCAGTGGTCTGATGTTCGGCAACCCGATCCTCATTGCGGTTCCCGATATTGATCGCACTGATCATCTGCTGATTCTTGGAGCGAACCCGTACGAATCGAATGGTTCGCTCGCGACCGCTCCCGATTGGCCCGGACGCATGAAGGCCATACGCGAACGCGGCGGAAAGATCGTGGTTGTCGATCCTCGTCGAACGAAGACCGCAGCGAACGCCGACGAATGGCATTCGATTCGCCCCGGCGGCGATGCACTGCTGCTGTGCGCGATGTTGCATGTGTTGTTTGCCGAAGATCTTGTCGATGCAGGTCGTGGCCCAGGAATGACCAGCGGCATTCGCGAGATTGCTGATGCTGTCGAACCATTTGCCCCATCTGTTGTCGCCGACCGCATCGGCATCGACGCCGACACAATCGCGCGCATGGCCCGCGAACTTGCTGCCGCACCTACTGCAGTTGTCTACGGGCGGATCGGCACGCAAACCGTTGGCTTCGGAACTATTGCCGCATGGGCCGTCGATGCCCTCAACCTGGTCACAGGAAATCTCGATTCACCCGGTGGGGCAATGTTCCCCCTCACCCCACATGAGAGCGGTCGAGGGAAAGGGCGGGGCCGAGGTTTCCGCATCGGACGCCGCCAGAGCCGCGTGCGCGGGTACCCCGAAGCGCGCAGCGAATACCCCGTTGCTGGCCTTGCCGAAGAGATCACAACACCGGGCGATGGACAGATCCGAGCAATGGTCACCGTGGGCGGAAACCCCGTTCTCTCCACCCCGCATTCGGCAGCACTCGACGCAGCGATGCGCGAGCTTGAATTCATCGTGAGTGTCGATCCGTACCTCAATGAAACCACTCGCCACGCGAACGTGATCCTCCCGCCGCCGACAGCACTTGAGCGCAGCGAATACCAAATGGCGTTCATCGGATTGGCCGTGCGCAACTTTGCGCAATGGGCACCGCCAATGTTTGAAAGCGATTGTTTGCAGGAACACGAAATCATCGGACGCCTCGCGCTCATTTTCACTGGCCCCGATGCGGGTAGTGACCCCACGGTCCTTGACGCAATGCTGCTCGATGGCGCTCTTCAGGCTGCGATCGACGGAACCAACTCCCCCATCGCCGATCGTTCTATCGACGAACTGCGATCAATTGTTCAATCAGACCCATCGCGCACCGGCGTCGATCAGATCCTCGATGTCATGATTCGAACCGGTTCACGCGGTGACTGGTTTGGCGCTGTCCCCGATGGTCTTTCTCTTGACGTCTTCGAAGCCAACCCGCACGGCATCGACTTGGGCGCACTAGAACCTCGCCTACCAGAAGCGTTGCGCACCGAATCAGGAACTATCGAACTCGCGCCGCAGATCATCATTGATGAACTCGCGCTCTTCTCCGCCACCCGCCACCCACCG
>JAURMR010000028.1 GCA_030830565.1 Acidimicrobiales bacterium | reverse complement strand
GCTTC
Organism: Acidimicrobiales bacterium; assembly: GCA_030830565.1. Taxonomy (GTDB): domain Bacteria; phylum Actinomycetota; class Acidimicrobiia; order Acidimicrobiales; family Acidimicrobilacustridaceae; genus Acidimicrobilacustris. The sequence goes on along the minus strand of JAURMR010000028.1, from coordinate 165,278 downwards.
TTTCCTGTCCAGTCACCGAAGTCGCATTCGAGGAGTCCTCGGTCGATCTGCACCTTGAGCTTTCGCTCGCGCGCGATCGGCTTTGCGGTTTCTCGGGTGCGCTCAAGAGGCGATGCGTAGATCGCGGAGACCTTCGACAATTTCGCAATTCGGGCTGCAGCGGCCTCGGCCTGAGCGATGCCGCTGTCGGCCAAATGGAGGCCACGTGCCCGTCCGGGCAAGGTGGTTCCGGTGGTGGGTGTCTGACCGTGACGGACGAGCAGGACAAGGGTGGGTGCAGGGGCAGATCGCTTACGGGCCATGGGAGAGAAAGCCTATCGACCCGCCTCCAAAGGTGGACCGGCTGGCGAGGAACTCGTGGTTGATGTCGATGGAGAGAGAGGCACCGACTACGGTTGCGACCGCCTGCCGCCGCCCCCCGGTCGATGCGGCATCAAGTTCATGAGGATGGTCAGCACGATGTTGGGACGACGCGTAGGTGCAGGGATGGGCGTTCTCGCCCTCGTACTCATGATCGGCCTCGGCGGATGTAATGAGGACAACACGCCGAAGGAGTACAACACCCTCACTCAGCAGAACTTTGTTGAACTCTGCACCAACTATCTCTACACCTCGACCGGCGAGATCACCGCGACCGAAACCGCGAACGCGTCGACACTTGATTCGGCGCTTGAAGCGACCAAGACCACGATCAAGTCGGATGTTCAGGGAACAAGTCAGTCTGACTGTCTCTGCATGTATTCGGTGTATGTCAACAAGATGTCGATCGCTGATTTCACCACGCTCAATAGCGATCTGAAGTCAGATCCTGAAAAGGCGTGGAATGGCGTTTCCTCCGAAATCAAAGACGCCGTGGGTAAATGCGCATCGGGATCCGACGACACCGCTACCACGACGACGACGGCTGTCGCTCCGTCAACGACTACAGCAGGCTGACAGCCCGCAGCGTTACTTCGCTGCTGGCTTCTTCTTTTCGGGAAGCCCTAGGCGAACTTCCGTCTGTGCCCATTGCGGCCATCGAGCACGGCTCTTCTCGGCAAGTTTGCGCATAAGCGAAATTGCGCCCGGGTCTTCGTCTCCCGGCCGTGCCTCAATTGAACCATCGGCGATCATTCGCTGAATAATTTCGCGACCGACGTCGGTTCGAACAATCGTGAGTGTCCAGTCATTGTCTTTGCCGATTCCGCCGGTTGAAATGTCCGCGTGTTCTGCTGCGAAATCAGGACAGTGGTTGCAACCTTCACGCGTCCAGTCGTGACACTCCTTGAGGTTGACCTCGTGGTATCCGCCATCGCGAGTCCAGAGCTGGAACACGCCCTTGATGTTCATCTTGGTGATTTCAGCTTTGGGAATGCGGTACTTGGCTTCGAAGAGTTCTTCGAAGATCGCATCATCAAAAGTCTTTGAACACAGCAGGCCAATGTTGAACACAATCGGCTTGGAAATCTTGCCGATCTTTCGTGACCACATCACTGGAGCGATTGATGACTGGCAACTCATGCCCACCATTGCGAGGCGCTTGAGGCCACGCTCTTTGGCTTCGTCGATCGCGAGTGTGTTTGCCGAGTAGGTGTAGCGACTGCCCGCGCCGGCGAGAACTTCTTCACGGTTTGTTGCAACGCCAGGAATGGCCTTCCATGTGGCTGCGTCGCCGCCTTCGAGGTACGAGGTGAGAGCGCCGTCTATGTAGTCATTGTCGAGCGCCCAAATGAGAAGTGCCGAAACAAGACCGCCGTCCTGACCCATGCGATGCACCATGTCGTCCGACGCGCGGGTGAGAAGGATGTCGCTGTAGATGCCGGCGACTTCATCGTCGGCTCGGTCGCGGTCGAAAAGGTGCTCGTTGGCTTGTGGTTCCCAGGAACGGAAACGTGGGCATGCGCGAGTGCAACTGGTGCAACCCTTTTGGCCGTGACCGCAATCGGTCGGGCCGAGTTCGTCCTCAATATGGAACGGCTTGTAGCCACCGGCCTCGTGGTTGTACCCAATGACGTCGTGGGGGCACGAGATCACGCAACCGGCACAACCAGTGCACAGACCAGAGGTGATGACCTCGCTGAAGAGTTCCTTCCACTGGAAGGACCAGCGTTCGGCTTTGGGTGAGGTCTCAGTGGTGGTCATAGGGGCCGAATCTACCCCTCTGGAACGGGTTCGCTGCCTTTCTGCGAAACGATTGGACGACTCAGGCTCGCATCGGAAGACTGTCGCTCATGGACTTGAACTATCCGGAAGATGCCGAGGCCTACCGCAGCGAAGTGCGCGGATGGCTTGAAGAGAATCTCCCCAAGGGATGGTTCGAACCAGGGTTCGAGATGAGCACCGATGAACGTGCGCTCTTCCTCGAGGAATGGACCTCGAAGCTCTACGGCGGCGGTTGGATCTGCGCGTCGTGGCCTGCCGAATACGGAGGCAAGGGACTCTCCACGATGAAGGCCGTTGTCGTTGCAGAGGAATTTGCGAACGCGGGTGCTCCTATGCGCGCCGACTTCTTTGGCGACACCCTTGTGGGCCCGACGATCCTGCAGTGGGGCACGGAAGATCAGAAGAAAGAATTTCTTCCCAAGATTCTTTCCGGCACCATCGCTTGGTGTCAGGGCTTTAGCGAACCTGATGCTGGTTCAGATCTCGCCAACCTCGGCACGAAAGCCGTTCTTGATGGCGATGAATGGGTCATCAATGGTCAGAAGATCTGGACAACGCAGGGTTTCATTGCTGATTACGTTTTCGTGCTTTGCCGGACCGATCCTGACGCGCCGAAGCACAAGGGCATTTCGTACTTGCTGTGCCCGATGGATCAGCCCGGTGTTGAAGTTCGACCTATCAAGCAGATCGACGGCTCTGCAGAATTCGCTGAGGTGTTCTTCACTGACGCACGATGTTCAAAAGAAAATGTTGTTGGTGGCCTCAACAACGGTTGGGCCGTTGCAATGACAACGCTGGGGTTCGAACGAGGCACATCGGCAACTACGGGTTACCGCCGCTTCGAAACTGAACTCAACCACATCATCGCTGTGGCCAAGTCGAACGGCGCGATTAACGATCCACTGATCCGTCAGCGCATTGCGCTTGCGTGGTCAAAGGTGCAGATCATGCGAATCAACGGACTTCGTTCGCTTACAGCAGTTGTCCAGGACCGGAAAGACTTTGGTGTTGCTGCACTCGGCGCAACGAACAAGATCTTCTGGAGTGAATATCACCAGCAGGTCATGGCGCTGGCCATGGATGTTCTGGGTCCCGAAGCTCAGTTGCTGCTCGGCGATGCCGGTACCGAAGAATCAGTTCCCGGCTACGGCCGTCGTCCGGTTAATCCGGTCTATCCGGCAAATGCGCTGCAGTCGTCGTTCTTCTTCAGCCGCTCTGAAACGATTTGGGGTGGAACCTCTCAGATCCAGCGCAACATCGTGGGCGAACGCGTCCTGGGCCTTCCCAAAGAGCCCAAGGTCACAGCCTGAAGCTCTCGGGGTGACTGAGGGGCGGAAAGCGCCCCGACTACCCTGACGGTGCCATGTCCGATGTACCCCCCACGTCGGGAGGATCCGTGCCCCCATGGGACCCGGGTCAGCCTCCTCGACGCAACGCCAGTTCTCCCGGTCGTCGGGTGCTTGGCTCGTCGAAGACCCCGCCTGCGGGCGGATCCGCAAGCGCGGCTCCGAAGCCCAATTTCCGTCACGCCAAGCCGCCCAAGAAGGGCAAGCGTGTCCTCAAGGTTGGTATCGGGGTCATCGTTCTTATCGGTCTGGGCTTTGCCGCGGTCGCTGGTTATGGGTGGTACCGCTTCAATCAAATCAATCGCGACTCGCTTGCCCTCGCGTCGTCATCGGGCGGTGTGCAGAACTTTCTGATTGTCGGATCCGATAGTCGCTCGGGCATGTCGAAAAGTGACAACAACTCTTCGGCATTTTTGAATGGCCAGGGCGTTCAGGAATCTGGTCAGCGATCAGACACGATCATGATCGCGAGGGTTGATTCGAAGAATAAGACCGTCGACCTCATGTCATTCCCAAGAGATCTTTGGGTGCCAATTCAGCCTTCCGGCGAGGAAGAACGCATCAACACTGCATTTGCACAAGGCAAGGACAGCGCCGACGGGGCACAACGATTAATCAACACAATCAAGGCTGATTTTGGAATCGACATCAATCACTATGTCGAAATCAATTTCAAGAGCTTCAAGGGAATTACCGACGCCGTCGGCGGCATTCCGATGTATTTCGACAAGCAGGTCAGAGACAAGAATTCCGGTTTCTACATGTATGGAACTGGGTGTCAGACGCTCGATGGCGATAGTGCCCTTGCCTATGCGCGGTCTCGACATCTTGAGTATCTCGATCCAAAGACAAAGAAATGGATCGAGGACCCGAGCGCTGATCTCGGACGCATTTCGCGTCAGACGTTGTTTATGCGGACGATGATTGACCGTGCTCAAGACAAGTTCGGATCAACAGATCTCAAGGCGATCAACGATTTGGTGTCCTCAACCTCCGACAACCTCACTTTCGACTCGCAACTGAGTATTGGAAATCTGGTATCACTCGGAAAGGCATTCAAAGGCTTTTCAGGGGATCAAATTGTGACGCATGTGTTGCCGGTCTATCTGGACATGACAAGCGGTGGCGCAAGCATTCTTCGTCTCGACACGGCTGCTGCCGAAGACGTTCTCAACGTGTTTCGGGGTGCACCGGCAGGAACCGTCATGCCGACTTCTGTTGTCGTTAGCGTCACGAATGCAACTGGAACAAAAGGTAAGGCAGTTGAGGTTTCTGATCGTCTTGATCAGCTCGGATTCACGTCGAAGTCTGCTGGTGATGTCACGAAGTCTCAGACAGCAACGGTGATCAAGTACCTCCCCGGATTCGACAAGCAGGCAGATCTCCTAGCGCGTCAACTCGGTGGGACCGCGCAACTGCAGGTTGATAAGACCCTCAAGAGCAGCGCACCGGTGACGCTTGTTCTCGGCACATCGTTCACAGGAGTTCTTGCCGAACCGCTGCCGGCCAGTACGACCACCACTGTTGCTGGGGCCGTCGATTCGTCGACATCGACGACAACGGGACCAGTAACGACGGTGAAGCCTGGCGAAATCACCGAACTGGTCGGTATCGAAGCGGGCAAAGCCCCCGAAGGTGTCGTCTGCAAGTGAACGGCCGTGCCGGAACTCTTGCCGGCCTGATCGAAGACGTTGCGGCGCATCAGCCCGATGCTGTTGCAGTGATTGACGATGCGGGCGCAGTCACGTTTGCGGAATTGAAGCAACGTGTGCGTGCAACGGAACAGATTCTCAGGGGCCTCCTCGACGTTGATGTCCCAGTTGCGGTGATCGGCCCGAACGAACGCACGTGGGTCGAGCTGTATTACGGAGTTCCAGCATCGGGCCGCACCCTTGTCTTCCTGAATCATCGATTGCATGCGCGTGAAGTGCTCGCAATGATCGAACGGTCAGGGGCGGGAATTGTCATCGGTGATCGCGGCGAACTCGATCGCCTTCTCGGCGAAGGCACGGACCTCCCACTCTTTGACTGGGAAACATGGTCGGGGCTGATCGACGGAATTGAAGCTCCGCTGGCGCCGAATGTCGTCGACCCCCAAAGGCCGGCGTGGCTGCTCTTTACGAGTGGAACAACCGCCGCTCCGAAAGGTGCGCTCTTGACGCACTCGAGCATCCTCGCCGCGGTCGAAGCGAGTGCAGGAGCGCGTCCAGTCGACGTCGACGACGTGTATGTCTTTCCTTTTCCGTTGTGTCACGTCGCGGGGTACAACGTCGTTCATCGCCATGCGCACGGGCGGCCAGTGGTGCTCATGACCGGATTCGCCGCAGCACAGTTCTGCGACATTGTCGAACGCGAACAGGTGACATCAACGTCGCTTGCAGCGACAATGCTGGCGACGCTGATTGATCTCATCGATGCAGAGCCGCAACGCCGAGGGCAACTCCGATCGCTTCGATCAATTGCCTATGGCGCCGCGCCGATGCCTACGCCGTTGTTGCGTCGGGCCGATGTGCTCTTAGGTGTTGATTTTGCGCAGGGCTATGGCATGACTGAGCTCTCGGGCAATGCCGTTTTTCTGAACGCAGATGCCCACCGTCGGGGGCTTGCGGGCGATGCTGGATTACTTGAAGCAGCCGGACAGCCTGCGCCGGGCGTCGAACTTCGCCTCGTCGACGACGACGGAAACGAGGTTGCAAGTGGAGAAGTGGGGGAGATCCTCGTTCGTGCTCCTCAGGTGATGTTGGGGTACCTGAACGACCAAGACGCAACCGAAGCAGCTCTTCACGGCGGATGGTTGCACACCGGCGATATGGGGCGAATGGTCGAGGGCTGGCTGCATGTTGTCGATCGAAAGAAGGACATCATCATTACTGGCGGCGAAAACGTTTCGTCGTTGGAAGTTGAGGCCGCTGTGCTTGAGTATCCGAGCGTCGCTCGCGTTGCAGTAGTCGGAGTGCCCGACCAAATCTGGGGTGAGAACGTATGTGCCGTGGTTGTTGCAGCCCCCAATTGTGAAATCGACGCCGCAGCGCTGACTGCATCGATTCGAACGAAGTTGGCGGGTTTCAAAGTTCCGCGACATGTTGTCGTTGTAGACGAACTTCCGGTGACAGCCTCAGGAAAAGTTGTGAAGTCGGAATTGCGCGAACGTTTGGCACATAGTCCTGAATTGCTCGGGAAGCGCCTCTAGCGACCAACGACATCGAAGTCCGAAAAACAATCTCGGACGAAACGTGTTGCTGTCGATAGCAACTCGCCAATAGTTGATGTGATGTGCGAGTGCCCTCGGGGCGATTCGAACGCCCGCACACGCCTCCGGAGGGCGATGCTCTATCCCCTGAGCTACGAGGGCGAGATAGCACTAGGACCCTAGCCGAGCCCCTGAAGGGCGCTGTCGGCGCTCAGTGGGTTCCTATTTCAGGATGTTGATAGCCCTCGATGCCACGAGGACAATCGTTACGAGTGCTGATCCTGACTGCAGCATCATCAGCGCCTTGGCGCGTCGCGTGAGCGGCATCGTGTCGGTGGGGCTGAAGGCCGTCGAGTTCGTGAAGCTTGTGTAGAGGTAGTCGAAGAATGTCGGCGACCACGGTTCGGTAAAGACATCTGGAGAGTTCTGCTGCGGGAACAGAAAGTCGCGGTCTTCAATCGACACGTTGTGGCGATCGGCCGGACCACCACCGTCGAGTTCCCAGTACCAAAGCGAGAAGACAATGACGTTGTTAAACCAGAGGGCAATTGCCGAATAGATGAGTGGCTTGCCATCGATGTCGGTAGTGCGCAGCAAATCATGAACAAGCAACGTGAGCGCGCTGATGTTTGCAATGGAAATTATTGCAATGAGCAAAATCGAGATGACTCGAAGGGGTGTTGTGTCAGCTTCGCGGCGATCGGGGTTCGTGATCACGAGCGGTATGACGAGCAAGGCTTCGAGCGCAGGCAAGAGCCAGCGCGGCCCAACAATGAGCGTCGATGGAAGAAAGAAGTAGAGCCCGATTGCTCCGAGAAGCGCAATCGCTGCAGGCCACCGGGGTTCGTGATGGCGACGGGCCCGCTCGGTAACCATCAGGCTTGGTAGACGCCGTGGCTCGAAGTGCGAACGATCACTCTTCCGAATGGCCAAAGGGCAAGGGTCGAAATCTTGAACGCCTGAATACCGAATGGAATGCCGATGATCGTCACACAAAGGACGGCGCCCAAGACCAGGTGGGCGACGAAAATGGCCCAGCCAAACAACACGAGCCAAATCACATTGAAGACGACTTCAAGGCATCCGCCTGATTTGCCCATCGCCGTGGTGTAACCGAACGGCCACAACGCAAGACCGGCCAACTTGAATGATTGAATGCCGAACGGAATACCAATGATCGTGAGGCACATCACGAGACCACCAACGGCATAGCCGAGGGCGAGCCAAATTCCGCCAAGCACGAACCAGAGGATGTTGCCGATCGTCTTCATCGGCGATGACGTTACTTCTGCCCGGCCGACGGACTCAGTTATCGGTGTTCGACGCCGACAGCAGACAACTTGCTTCGGAAGTCGGCATAGCCGCGGTCGAGAAGATCGACACCGTGGATCAGGCTTTCGCCGTCGGCGGCAGCGGCGGCGATGACGTATGAGAACCCGGCACGAAGGTCGGGCACCACGAGTTCAGCGCCATGCAATTTCGTGGGGCCAACAACGACTGCGGAATGGCGGTGGTTGGCGGCACCAAAGCGACAGCGCGTTGGGCCGAGGCATTCGGTGAAGACCTGAATTTGAGCACCAAGACTGCGAAGCGCGTCGGTGTAGCCGAGGCGATCCTCGTACACGGTTTCGTGCACGACGCTCACACCGTCTGCCTGCGTAAGCGCAGTGACGAAGGGCGATTGCCAGTCGGTCATGAAGCCGGGATGCACATCGGTTTCGAGTGCAAGTGGGCGAAGCATGCGACGTGCTCGGTGGAAGGTGAGGGTGTCGCCTTCAGCATCAATCTTGAAGTCGCCGCCGGCACGGCGATACATATTCAAAAACGTGGAGAACAACTGCTGCTGAACGCCATGGACGGTGATGGTTCCGCCAGTGGCAAGCGCAAGCGATGCCCACGATGCCGCTTCAAGACGATCGCCGATGACTCGGTGTTCAAATCCGCCGAGTTCGCCAACCCCAGTGACGCGAATTGTTCGGTTCGGTTCAACAGAAATGATTGCGCCCATCTTTTGCAGCACGGCAATGAGGTCGAGAATCTCAGGCTCGATTGCCGCATTCGATAATTCAGAGTCGCCTTCTGCGAGTACGGACGCAAAGAGAAATTGCTCGGTTGCGCCGACGCTGGGGAAGGGGAGTTCGATGCGAGCGCCGCGCATGCGCTCGACGTTCAATTCGATGATGTCTTCACGGTGCACATCACGAGCTCCGAAGGCCCGCAAGACGTTGAGATGGAAATCGACGGGGCGCGGTCCGATTGAACATCCGCCAGGCGCAGCGACAACGGCATGTCCGGTGCGATGAAGTGAGACGGCAGTGGTGAGAACTGGAATTCGACTCGCAGCGTGGAGACGCATGACATCGTCATCGGCCAGCGCACGGAATTGATGGGCGGTGATGATCACCGAGTCTTTATCATGAACGACGGTTCCGCCCGCAATGCTGATGAGTTCGTCGACAATCCCAATGTCGGTGATCGCAGCGATATTGGTGAGTCGGCAGGGTTCCGCCGTGAGCAATGCCGCAACCATCGCCTTCGGGAGAGCGTTCTTTGAGCCGCGAACATGGATCTCGCCGTCGACGGGTTGGCCGCCGCGTACGAGCATCGTGTCGGGAAGTTCGGGGGTCGGGGGGATGGTCATCGGCCCTTGATGGTAGGGCGCAGAGGTCCGAGCAACCGCACTGGTGTGCTGAGGTGCCTGATGCGCTGCGGTGCCAGACACAAAACTGGGCACGGGGACAATGGGGCTGCGGGGGTAGGGTTCGACGGTCCCATACCGCCTGTCCACCCGCCCGGGGAGACCTCCTCAGTGATTCGCGACACCCTCGCCACCGCCCTGCGATCGGCATTGTCGACCCTCGAGATCGCACCGATTCCTGAATCGGTGCACCTTGAGCGCCCTGCCCGGCGTGAACACGGGGATTGGTCCTCAAATATCGCCCTTGCCACAGCCAAAGCGGCCGGCTGGAACCCCCGAGAACTCGCCGGTCGGATGGCCGAGATCATCAATGCTGATCTCCCAGCTCATGTCACCTCGGTGGAAATTGCGGGACCTGGTTTCGTGAACTTCCGATTGGCTGATTCATGGCTGCACGATGTCCTGGTTGAGGTCGAAAGCGCTGGCGTCGCCAACTACGCCAGATCTGCAACTGGTGTGGGAACGAAAGTTCTGCTCGAGTTTGTCAGTGCGAACCCAACCGGCCCATTGCATGCTGGGCACGGTCGCGGCGCTGCCTATGGTGACTCGCTTGCCCGAATTCTCGAACGTTGCGGGTACGACGTTGATCGCGAGAATTACCTGAACGATCGCGGGACACAGATGCAGTTGTTTGTTGCATCACTGATCGCGCGTCGCGACGGAACGCCGCTCCCCGAGGGTGGTTATCAAGGCGAGTACATCGTTGAATGGGCGGCAGAAATGCCGGCCGATGCCGATGTGTTTGAGTGGGGTGAGGATCGTGCCGTCGCCGACCACCGCCTCACGCTCAGTCGAATGAACGTTGAATTCGATAATTGGTTTAGCGAGAAGTCAATGGTGGCTTCTGGTGCGATTGACGTGACCTTGGCGGATCTTCGCGAGCGCGGAGTTGTGTACGACGAAGACGGTGCAGTGTGGCTTCGCTCGACCGACTACGGCGACGACAAGGATCGAGTGCTCATCAAGAGTGACGGCGAGTTCACCTACTTACTTCCCGACATCGCGTATCACCGGGACAAGTTCGCCCGTGGTTACGACCTGCTCATTGACGTATGGGGTGCTGATCACCACGGCTATGTGCCGCGCATGAAGGCGGCCATGCAGTCGCTCGGTCACAATCCGTCGGAACTCGAATGCGCCATCATCCAGTTGGTCAACCTCCTGAAGGGCGGTGAACCGGTGCGCTTTTCGAAACGTGCTGGCGACATCGTCGAACTTTCCGAGGTTCTTGACGAAGTCGGTGCTGATTCGGCTCGCCTCACCTATTTGCTGCAGTCGATTGACTCAACACAAACCTTTGATTACGACGTTGTGAAGAGCCGGGCCATGGATAACCCCGTCTATTACGTGCAAATGGCCTACGCCCGCATCCAGTCGATTTTCCGGGTGGCTGCGGAACGAAGTGTTGCGATTTCGCCACTCGAGCAGGTCGACCTTTCGCTGCTCACTCACGAGCGCGAACTCGATGTTCTCCGCGCGTTGTCAGAACTGCCTGACACTGTGTCCACTGCAGCCACAGACCGGGCCCCGCATCGCATCGCCACATGGGTGCGCGAACTTGCTGGTGCAGTGCACGGCTTTTACCACGACTGCTATGTGATGGGCGATGGCGTTACCCCCGAACTCACCCAAGCTCGACTGCACCTTGTTGAAAGCGCATCGGTAGGACTCGCAATCGGACTCGACCTGTTGGGTGTTAGCGCACCCGACCAAATGTGAGTCTCGAATGAGCGCACTTCCTTTCTCGCTGCTGCCTGATAACGCTGCAATCGGCGACAACGGCCAACTCCTCATTGGTGGCTGCGACACACTCGAACTCGCTGAACAGTTCGGTACGCCGCTTTTTGTCTACGACGAGGAACATCTCCGGGCTCGGTGTCGCGAAGCAGTTGCGGCTTTTGGCATCGGAGTGAACTACGCAACCAAGGCATTTCTCTGCAAGGCGATGGCTCGTCTTGCAGTGGAAGAAGGTTGCAACCTTGATGTGTCGACCGGTGGCGAATATCACGTCGCTCGTTCTGCAGGGGTTCCGGCCGATCGTCTTGTTCTTCATGGGAACAACAAGAGCACTGCGGAACTTCGGCGCGCGATGTCAGAAGGAATCGGGCGAATCATCATCGATTCGTTCGACGAAATCGATCGAATCGAATCACTGGTCGCGGAAGGCGTACCGGTCCCGAAGGCGCTCATTCGAGTCACTCCCGGAGTTGAAGCGCACACCCACGAATTCGTTCGGACCGGCCAGGACGATTCCAAGTTCGGATTCGGCCTTGCGAGTGGCCAAGCCGATGCGGCGGTACTTCGTGCGTCGTCGTCGCCGGCAATCGATTTGGTCGGATTGCATGCACACATCGGTTCACAGGTCTTTGATGCAGAGTTTTTTGAAATGGCGATCGAAGTCATGGCGCCATTTGTGCAGAAGTGTGACTTGCCTGAGTTCTCGGTGGGCGGGGGACTAGGCGTTGCTTATGTCGCAGGCGAGGAATCCGCGACCATCACTGAGTGGGGCGCAGTTGTGAAGGCGGCGTGCGCCGCTGCCGGTATTGAGGCACATGTCACGGCTGAACCCGGCCGGGCACTCGTGGCACAGGCTGGGATCACGCTGTATTCGGTGGGAACCATGAAGGACATTCCTTCAATCCGCACCTATGTGTCGGTCGATGGCGGAATGAGCGATAACCCGCGTCCGGTTCTGTACGGAAGTGGCTACGAGGCGTTCCTGCCGCGCGAAGTCAGTGCCGATCGCGATCGGGTCGTCACCGTTGTTGGAAAGCATTGTGAATCGGGCGACATCTTGGTTCGAGATGCTGTTGTTCCCTCTGACCTTGTTGTTGGTGACATCCTCGCCACCCCTGTCACAGGCGCCTACGGGCATTCAATGGGTTCCAACTACAACAAGGTCACGCGTCCTGCTGTGGTGTTCGTCGCTAACGGAGAGGCAAGACTCGTTGTGCGTCGCGAAACGCTCGATGACCTTCTGCTTCTTGACCTCGACTGAGCGCTTCGGTGACAACTGCGGAATTTGTCCTCGTCGGAATTGCGGTTTTCTTTTCCTCGTTTATTCAAACCGTGACGGGATTTGGTTTCTCGCTGCTGGCGGTTCCGATCATGTCGATGGCAGTTCCAACCGAACTCGCCGTAGTTATTGCCGCAACACTCAGCACATTTACAAGTGGTGGTCAGGCCTGGACTGAGCGGCACCATGGTGATCGTCCAACGATCAAGCGGCTCGTGCTCTCGGCGTTCATTGGCATGCCTCTGGGGCTTGTGATTCTGACTGTCGCTACCTCGCAGCAGCTGAAACTGGGCCTCGCCGCAGTCATCATTCTTTTCTTGATCGTGAACCTTCGCGGTTTCAAACTCGAAAACGCCAGCATGCCGGTTGACCTTGGTGCCGGATTCGTTGCCGGGGTTCTCAGTACCTCGCTATCGACGAATGGGCCACCGCTTGTGATGGCGTTGCACGCCCGACATTTCACGCCACAGGTTTTTCGCGGCACGATTTCGCTGGTACTGGTCTCGATCAGCGTCGTTTCTCTTGCGCTTTTTGCCGCTACCGGTCATTTCACGACAGACGTTGCTTGGTCGCTCGTGGTGGCTGGTCCAGCGTTGGTCGTGGGCTTCTTTCTCGGCCACCGGATCCGGGGCCACATCGATCCTTCCCGCTTCCGTGGATTGGTCACGCTTTTGCTGGCGGCAACTGCTGTGGTGACGATCGTGAGCGTCATTGCCGCCTAGGTGACGCAGCAATCGAAACTCCGTCGGAGCCCATGGTGCGGCGCCGGTAGCCTCTCCGCCGTGGATCACTCTGTCATTCGAGTTGGCATCTTGGGCTGCGGGACCGTTGGAGCGTCTCTCGTCGCGCTTATTCAGCGCCAGAACTCGACGATCCAGGCTCGTACTGGACTTTCGATCGAGATTCCTCGCATTGCGGTTCGCGACAGTTCAAGAGCTCGAGGGGTTGCTGTAGAGAGTTCGGTAGTCACGACCGATGCCATGGCGGTAGCAACCGATCCTTCAATCGATGTGATTGTCGAAGTCATGGGCGGACTTTCGCCGGCTCGTGAACTCATTCTTGCCGCTCTCGCTGCGGGTAAGCCTGTCATCACCGCGAATAAGGCCTTGCTTGCTGCGTGCGGTTCCGAACTGTTCGCTGCAGCCGAAGCATCTGGAGTCGATCTTCTCTTCGAAGCTTCGGTCGCTGGTGGCATTCCGTTTCTCCGACCGCTTCGTGAGTCACTGCTTGCGGAACCGGTTGTTCGCGTCATGGGCATCATGAACGGAACAACCAATTACATCCTCACGCGCATGACCGAAGCGGGCGCCGAGTATGCCGACGCGCTCGCCGAAGCACAGGAACTTGGGTACGCCGAAGCTGACCCAACTGCCGATGTCGAAGGCCACGACGCCGCGGCAAAAATTGCGATCGTTGCGTCAATTGCGTTCGGCGCGGAAGTTACGAGCGCTGATGTTCAGTGCGAGGGTATTTCCAAAGTCACCGCCGACGACATTGCCTTTGCCAAACGCCACGGCTACGCAGTCAAACTTCTCGCCATCGCCGAGCGTTTCTCAACGCCGAGCGGCGATGAACTCTCGGCTCGTGTGCATCCATGCTTGATCCCGAACGCTCATCCCCTTGCGGCAGTGCGAGACAGCTTCAATGCCGTCTTTGTTCAAGGCGAGGCTGTCGGCGATCTCATGTTCTACGGCCGCGGTGCCGGTGGCGATCCAACTGCTTCGGCAGTACTCGGCGATCTCGTCGATGCTGCGGTGAATCTTCAGAGTGGGGCTCATGCTTCGCTCGGAACTTTTGTACCGATGGCATTCCGCTCTGGTGAACAGCTTGAAGCGTCGTGGTATCTCAGTCTCTGCGTCGACGACCGATCGGGTGTACTTGCCGCAATTGCTGGCGTCTTCGGCGAACACGGCGTCTCCATCGACTCGATGGAGCAGCATTCGCTCTCCGGCACTGATGACGTTGCTGACGAGGCTCGAATTGATCTCATCATCCATCCGGCGCCCGAACGTGACGTCCAAGCCACACTTGATGCCCTTAGCGCGCTTGATTCAGTTCGAAGCGTGGGATCCACGATTCGTGTTCTTGTAGAAGGAGATCGCTGATGGCGCCGCTCACCTACGTCAGTACACGCGGAGCGGCCCCCGAATTGAACTTCGCCGATGTCTTGTTGGCGGGTTTGGCAATCGACGGCGGTCTCTACGTTCCTTCGCAATGGCCATCACTCACCGTTGGTGCACTCGAACGATTCGAAACGATGTCCTACGCCGATATCGCTGTTGAGGTGATGTGGCCATTCGTTGAAGGTTCAATCGAACTCGATGCGTTTTCCGCAATCGTTCACGAGGCCTACGCAACCTTTGCGACTGATGAAGTTGTTCCGATCGTTGACCTTGGTGACAACTTCTGGCTTGCCGAGTTGTTCCATGGGCCGACGCTTGCGTTCAAAGACGTTGCGCTTCAACTTGTCGGCCGCTTGTTCGATCACGAACTCACACGCCGTGGTGAGAAAGTCACAGTCGTCGGCGCAACTTCTGGAGACACAGGTGGCGCCGCGATCGAGGCTCTTCGAGACCGTCCCACCGCTGAAGTTTTTATTCTTCACCCGGCTGGTCGAGTGTCTGATGTTCAGCGACGCCAGATGACCACCGTGACGTCTCCAAATGTGCACAACATCGCTGTGCAAGGAACGTTCGACGATTGCCAAGACATGGTGAAAGCGTTATTTGCCGACGATCAATTCCGTGAGTCACGCAATCTTTCCGCAGTGAATTCGATCAACTGGGCTCGCGTTATGGCTCAGATGGTTTATTACGTGACGTGTGCAGTTCGCCTTGGTGGCGGTGCAGGTCGACCAGTCGCGTTTTCGGTCCCAACGGGCAACTTCGGCAATGTGTTCGCTGGTTACGGTGCTCAACGAATGGGCACGCCAATCTCACAATTTGTTGTCGCGTCGAACCGCAATGACATTCTCACCCAGTTCCTCACCACTGGAACGATGACGATCGGTGAAGTGCACCCCACACTGAGTCCGAGTATGGACATTCAGGTTTCGTCGAACCTTGAGCGGTTGTTGTTCGAGATCCACGGTCGAGATGGTGCAGCCATTGCCGAACTCATGGCCCGATTCCGTTCCGAAGGAACTGTTTCGGTCAACGGAGATCGACTCGAATTACTCGCTGACCATTGGTCTGCGGCCCGGATCGACGATGCACAAACCGCTGCGACGATCGCTGGTGAGTACGAACGAAGCGGCATGTTGCTCGATCCGCATACCGCGGTTGGGCTTGCGGCAGCTCGTCAGGCTCGTGTCGATGCATCAGTCCCGATGGTTGTTCTTTCCACGGCTCATCCGGCGAAGTTCCCCGATGCCGTCGAGGCAGCATCGGGTGTTCACCCGCCATTGCCCGAGCACCTTGCCGATCTGTTCGATCGCCCCGAGACGTTCGAGGTCTGCCCCAACGACTTCGCCACAGTCCGCAGACTCATCGAATCAACCCTTGACCAATCCTGAGGTCGATCTACCGATAGCCGGCATCTTCGGGCAGACTGTCGGTCCGATGAAATACGTGGTCTGTGTTCCCGATGGTTGCGCCGACGAGCCGCTTGCTGAGCTCGGTGGACGCACACCCCTTCAAGCCGCGCACACACCAGTGCTCGATCGCATCGCTTCGCGTTCAACGCTTGGTCGCGCTGCGGTGATCCCACCGGGACTCCCACCCGGATCCGATGTTGGCAACATGTCGATCTTCGGATACGACCCCGCGGCGTACCACACCGGTCGTGCGCCGATCGAGGCTGCTGCACTCGGACTGAAACTTCGCCCTGATCAGGTTGCCTATCGCTGCAATCTTTCAACGATTGGCGAAGACGGAACGATGATCGACTTTGCAGGTGGGCATCCCTCAACAGAACGCGCTGCTGGTGCAATTGAAGCAATGCACAAAGCGTTTGCCGATGAAGGCATCGAGTTTCACCGTGGCGTGCAGTACCGACACATCATGGTTGCACCAGCCGATTGGGCCGAAGCCGACTGCGCTCCGCCGCACGATCTGACCGGCAAGCCACTGGTGTGGCCGACCGGTCCCGCTGCAGAAAGGCTTCAGCGCGTCATGGACGCGTCTCGCGACATCCTCGCTGAATTCGATATCGATGCGAACACGGTGTGGTTGTGGGGACAAGGTTTCCAGCCGCAGATGCCCTCGTTCGAAACCACCTACGGACTCAAAGCCGGGCTCGTGACTGCGGTGGATCTGGTTCGTGGTCTCGGTGTGCTCACCGATATTGAAGTTGTCGAACTTGAATCGGCCACGGGTTGGTACGACACCGATTACGAAGGCAAGCGCGACTGCGCCATTGATGGTCTCGATGACGGGCTCGATCTGTTCATTGTGCATGTCGAAGCAACCGACGAAGCCGGTCACGCAGGCAACGTCGAAGAAAAGGTACGAGCGCTCGAGAACTGGGACTCACGGATCCTCGCAGGACTCGTCGAATCTCTCGATGCGAGTGGGCCTTGGCGAATGCTTCTGCTTCCCGACCATGCGACGCCGCTGGCTTTGCGCACTCATACCTCCGATGCAGTGCCGTACCTGCTGTTCGACTCCACCGTCGATGGTCCTGGTGGCGAGTACACAGAAGAGGGTGTCGCCGAACTTCCAGTGGTCCTTGGGCATGAACTCATGGGGCTCTTGGTCGCTCGTTGACCTGCTTGGTGGCCCCAGTCGGCCGCCACTAACCTCAGACCGTCGCTTGTGACCGCTTCGGCTGGTCCGGTGTCTCCCCGTCGTCCGACGGACCATCTCTTCGTCCGAAGAGATGCCTCTCCCGCACCGCAGTTCTGTTCACTTTTCGAAGTTCACCCATCTCACCCGGTCGGTTGCGCCCGGGAGGAACGAGGTCCCCATGTCCGAGAAGGACCAACGCGCCACGCTCGAAGCGAAAGATCGTGACGAACTCCTCACGATTGCATCAACCTTGGGCGGTAAGCCCGGTTCTCGCGCCAAGAAGGCCGATGTGATCGACATGATCCTCGGACTCATTGCTGATTCAGAGCCCGCGCCGCCGAAGCCGCGTCGAGGTCGTCCGCCGAAGGCTGCAGTTGTTGAAGAAGCGCCGGTGGCCGAGGACGACATTGAAGTTGTTGTCTTCGAAGAAGAAGAGGTCGATTTGTCCGAGGTAGGGGCGGAAGAAACTGGTGACGCCGACGAGTCGGACGCGAGTGACCAGGCTGAAGTCGCGAGTTCCGCCGCGGTTTCGGCTCAGCCTTCTGCAGGAAGCGACGCCGATGGTGATCTCGATGGTGAGGGCGGCGGTCGTCGCCGTCGTCGCCGCGGCCGCGATCGCGGTGGCGAACGCTTCGAAGTTCGCAGTGACGAACCGTGGTCGGGCGATCCCGTTGAAGTCTCCGGTGTTCTTGATCTCCGTGACGAAGGCTACGGATTCATTCGCGTAAGCGGTTACTTGCCGACACGTGACGATGTGTATGTGTCGGTGAAACAAACCCGCCAGTTCTCGCTTCGTCGTGGCGATGTCATTACCGGAACAAGTCGTCCTGCTGCACGCAACGAAAAGAACCCTGCACTTCTTCGTATCGACACCGTCAATGGCGGCGCCCCCGATGCAGCTCGCGATCGTCGTCGTTTCGACGATCTCACACCGTTGTTCCCGGACGAACGGCTCACGCTTTCCTCGCGTGATGAGCCCTACAACATGACGTCTCGAATCATCGATCTTCTTGCCCCGATCGGAAAGGGCCAGCGCGGACTCATCGTTGCGCCTCCGAAGGCAGGCAAGACCACGATCATGAAGCAGATCGCAAAGTCGATCTCAGAGAACAACCCCGATGTTCACTTGATGGTGCTTCTCGTCGACGAGCGTCCGGAAGAAGTCACCGACATGCGTCGTTCGGTGAATGGCGAAGTTATTGCGTCGACGTTCGACCGTCCTGCCGAGGAACACGCGTCGGTTGCGGAGCTTGTGCTCGAACGCGCCAAGCGTTTGGTCGAAGAAGGCCGTGACGTTGTCATCATCCTCGACGGCATTACTCGACTCGCTCGTGCCTACAACCTGGCCGCGCCGGCAACCGGGCGCGTGATGTCCGGTGGTATCGATACCGGAGCGCTCTACCCACCGAAGAAGTTCTTCGGAGCCGCGCGCAATCTCGAAGAGGGCGGATCACTCACGATTATCGCCAGTGCGCTGGTCGAGACCGGATCGAAGATGGACGATGTCATCTTCGAGGAATTCAAGGGCACCGGAAACATGGAACTGCGTCTCGATCGCCGTTTAGCCGAGCGTCGCCTCTACCCGGCGATCAATGTCGATGCCTCCTCGACTCGTCACGAGGAACTGCTCTATGAGGCCAAGCAACTCAAGCAGGTCCACAAGCTCCGTCGGGTCCTCGCTGGCCTTGCCGAGGGTGGAAGTGCTGGTCCGGGCCTTGAAATGCTCATCGACCGACTGGGCACGTTCCGCACGAATGACGAGTTCTTGGCCGAGGTGGCCAAGGGCTAACCCCCTGTCCTGGACCGGTTCGAGAGCCCAGATTGCGGTTCTCGCCCCGGCCCGCCACACTTGAGAGTCCCGAAATCTCCCTGGAGCACCGCCATGAAGGCCGACATCCATCCCGACTACGTCGAATCGACCGTGAAGTGTTCCTGCGGGAACACCTTCACTACGCGCTCCACGAAGGCCGAGCTCACCTCGGAACTCTGCAACGAGTGCCATCCCTTCTACACGGGCAAGCAGAAGCTGGTTGATACCGGCGGCCGCATCGAGAAGTTCGAGAAGCGTTACGGCAAGCGCCGCAAATAGCGGCAGCACCGAGCCACTGCGCGGTCAGGAGCCGACCGTGCCCCTCGATCCAGATCAACGAACTCGACTGCTCGCAGCGAAAGCGCGAGCGCTTGTTGTTGATGCGTCGAATATCGACGCATCGGAACTCACCGTCACTCCCTTTCCAGGGGGTGCGTTGGTGCGCGCCGAAAACGCAGCGTGGTGTTTGCTTGACGATGGTGCGGTTCGAAGCCTGGGAGCGGCAATGGTTCTCGCAGATCGACAGCGCCTCGACACTCTGCATGTCATGGCTGAGTCGATCGAGACCGCAGGAGTGGTTGCGCGCCGAGCCGAACAGTTCCGCAATGGGCCAACGGTGTGGCGCATCGAAGGACGTTCACTCGTTCCCGCTGTTCCTGCGCCGATTCCCGCTCCAGTCGAACCATCGGCTGCGGCTCGTGAACTCATCGGAATGCTGATCGCCGCTGGTGTCGACGTCACCGTTGAGCATGGTGAGATCCGCGGTGAACTTCGTGGTCTCGAAATTGCTCGAGTCGTCGAATCAACCGAGGGAACGCGGCTTGAGGTTGGGGTTGGCCGTCACGACCGTGAAGCGTTCACGATGGTGCACGGAAACCTTCCGACAGCGCAGGCACTCGAATCGGTTATTGCGAGCGTCGATGCCGTGCGTCGCGCTGATGCTGAAGCGCATCCTTTGCGGCGCTTGGCGCCCGAAGGATGGTTGCGCTGGCGCCTGCTGCAGGATCCGTACCTCATTGGTGCACAAGAGTTACGGCCGGTTGAACCGCCCACTCCTCGCGACAGCGTGAAGGACATTGGCGCGTCGATCGCAGTCGGCCGAGATTTTGCTGGGCAATCGATTGTTGTCGCCTGTTCGGTTGGAATCGACCTTGATGTTGTGCCGACCGCTGCCGACGCCCGCGTCCTGAACGATCCAGACGCCAAGGTCGTGATTGTGGTTCCCGAACGTGACGATCACCCGGCAACACGGCGACTTGCGGAACGACTTGTTGGGCCCGCTGAAGTCATTGGACTGTCGGGCGAGTGGCGAGACCGCGAGACTGCATCATGAGCATGCTCGAACGACTACCCGATCTCGAACGCGAATACACCGAGATCGAAGGTTCGCTTGCTGATCCAGCCATGATCTCTGATCAGAAGCGCTACGCGGAACTCAATCGCCGGTACCGCGATCTCGGTGAACTCGTTGCTCGGTTGCGCGAACTCGCTCAGTCGACCGAGGACCTTGCTGCAGCTCGCGAGATGTTCACCGATTCGGACGGCGCTGATCGCGAGATGCTTCGCGACGAGATCAATACGGCCGAAGCTGCGATTGAGCGACTCGACGAGGAAATCAAAGTTCTGCTTCTGCCGAAAGACCCGAATGATGGCCGCAATGTCATCGTGGAACTGCGCGGAGCGGAGGGCGGCGAGGAAGCAAACCTCTTTGCTCGTGACCTCTTCGAAATGTACCGAGGCTTTGCGACCAAGCAATCTTGGAAGTTCGAGATCATGGATGCGCAGGTTTCCGATCTTGGCGGCTACTCCGACGTGACGTTTCGCCTCGCTGGCGAGGGCGTCTGGTCGAAAATGAAACACGAAGGCGGGGTGCACCGTGTGCAACGTGTCCCTGTCACTGAAAGCCAAGGGCGTGTGCACACGTCGTCAGCAACGGTCACGGTGCTTCCTGAAGCCGATGAAGTTGATGTCGTGCTTGATCCGAATGAACTTCGGATTGATGTGTACCGCTCCTCAGGTCCTGGTGGTCAGTCGGTGAATACGACTGACTCTGCGGTTCGCATTACGCATATCCCCACGGGCGTTGTAGTTGCGATGCAGGACGAAAAGAGCCAGATCCAAAATCGCGAGAAGGCAATGCGGGTCTTGCGCAGCCGATTGCTGCAGGCCGAACAGGAAAAGCAGGCCGCTGAAGCATCGGGCGCGCGCAAAGCGCAGACCGGTAGCGGTGGACGATCTGAGAAAGTTCGTACCTACAACTTCAAAGAGAATCGACTCACCGATCACCGTATTGGGCTGACCTTGTACAAACTCGACAAGGTTCTTGGCGGCGACCTTGATGAAGTTGTCGATGCACTTGTTGCTGACGAACGGGCAACTCAACTTCGCGAACGCGACGTATGAGCGAGAACACCATCACGTGGCGCGAGGTCGCTGCGGAGACAGAGGCCCGCCTTTCTGTAGTCGCCGAGTCTCCGGCGAACGAAACACGTTGGATCATTGAACGAGCTGCGGGATTCGATGGTGCCGAGTACATCCTCGGACTCGATGAGAACGTGACCGAACGTGGAATGCATTTTCACGATCTCATGGTGGAGCGTCGGATCGCCGGGGAACCATTGCAGTACGTACTTGGCCGCTGGGGATTTCGAACTCTCGATTTGTTCGTTGATCGACGCGTACTCATTCCGCGACCAGAAACCGAAATGGTGGCGGGATTGGCCATTGATGCGTTGAACGCGATGCGGTCGGGCGGAATTGACCGGCCAGTAGCGGTCGATCTCGGTACCGGATCCGGCGCGATCGGTCTTTCCATCGCTGTTGAAGTTGAACGCGCCGAGGTGTGGATCACCGATATATCCGCCGATGCACTTGTAGTGGCCCGATCGAACCTCACCGGCATCGGTCGTGCAGCGACGCGGGTGCAGACCGCGGAAGGTTCGTGGTTTGAGGCACTTCCTCAGGAACTCGCCGGCACCGTTGATGTGATCGTTAGCAATCCTCCATATGTCGCGCTCTCCGACGAGGTTGAAGACATCGTTCGTGAGTGGGAACCGCAGTCGGCGTTATTCGCTGGCGAGGACGGTCTCGATGACATTCGAATTCTTCTTGAGGACGCGCCATCATGGCTTCGCTCCGGTGGCGTTCTGATTCTCGAAATGGATCCGCTTCAAATTGAAACGGCCTCAGAACTCGCGCGTTCGTTTGGTTTCGTAGGAATCGAAACTCACGTTGACCTTGCTGGTCGCGATCGAGCACTCGTCGCGAAACGAGGGAACTGATATGCCGATCTTTCTCGCGCTGATGTCTTCGGTCCTTTGGGGAACCTCAGACTTCTTTGGAGGCACGGCGTCGAAAAAGTCCCCATCGACAACCGTTTTGTTGTGGTCGAGCCTTATTGCGCTTCCAGTTATCTCGGTCATCGCTGTAGTTAGCGGTGATTTGGTGTTTGACTCGTCGGTCATCGGTTGGGGAGTTGTCGCAGGAGTTTCATGTTCAATCGGCATTGTGTTGCTCTACCGGGGCCTTGCCACTGGACCCATGGGTGTCGTCGCGCCGATCGCCAGTACGTCGGTACTTGTCCCAGTTGTTGCCGGATTTCTACGCGGCGAGAGTCCGGGTCTTCTTCAATCGATAGGGATTGCGGTCGCAGTTGTGGGCGTGATCCTCGCCGGCGGTCCGCATATTCGTGATTTTCGCACCGGCGGCCATCGTCCGATTCTTTTGGCGCTTGGCGCAGCGTTGGGAATCGGTGTGTCGCTACTCGCGGTTGCGAACGGCAGCGAACAAAGTGCGTATTCGACACTGCTCATCATGAGGGTTGCGTACCCGGTGGTGCTTGTCGCCGCTGTCCTTGCGACACGGGCGCCACGACGTCCAGCGACGTCGGTGGTTCCGATGGTCGCCATTGCCGGTGTTGGCGATGTTGTTGCAGTCACGCTCTACGGCGTAGCGACGCAGTCGGGTTCTCTGCCAGTTGTTGCGGCATTGGCATCAATGTTCCCCGTGATGACACTGGTGCTTGCGCGCCAAGTGCATCATGAACGTCTTGAACCTGAGCAGTGGGTCGGCGCTGCGTTAGCGCTTATTGGTGTGGTTATCGTCGTCGCAACGTAAACGCCTGCAGGTCAGAAGTGCCAGGGATAGGCAGACCAATCGGGATCGCGCTTTTCGAGGAATGAATCACGACCCTCGGCGGCTTCATCGGTGCCGTAGGCGAGACGCGTTGCCTCACCGGCAAAGATTTGCTGTCCGACAAGTCCGTCGTCAATGAGATTGAACGAGTACTTCAACATCCGTTGCGCTGTTGGACTCTTGCCATTGATCATCGCCGCCCATTCGAGCGCGACCTTTTCAAGTTCGGCATGCGGGACAACTTCGTTCACTGCGCCCATATGGAACATTTGCTCGGCGCTGTATTCGCGTCCGAGAAAGAAAATTTCTCGCGCAAACTTCTGTCCGACCTGACGAGCGAGGTACGCGGAACCGAAACCGCCATCGAAGCTGGCAACGTCGGCGTCGGTCTGTTTGAACTTCGCATGTTCTGCGCTTGCAAGCGTGAGATCGCACACCACATGAAGGCTGTGGCCACCGCCTGCGGCCCAACCGGGAACGACGCAGATCACGATCTTCGGCATGAAGCGGATGAGTCGTTGTACCTCGAGAATGTGGAGTCGACCGCTTCGGGCGGGATCGATCGTGTCGGCCGTTTCGCCATCGGCGTACTTGTACCCGTCCTTGCCGCGGATTCGTTGATCGCCACCAGAACAAAACGCCCAGCCGCCGTCACGGGGAGACGGACCATTGCCGGTAAGAAGCACGCAGCCAACATCGCTCGACATGCGGGCATGATCGAGCGCTCGATACAACTCGTCGACCGTTTGTGGACGGAAGGCATTGCGGATCTCTGGGCGGTTGAATGCCACTCGGACCGTTCCTTGATCGACGGCGCGGTGATAGGTGATGTCGGTGAAGTCCTCAAAGCCAGGGACTTGGCGCCATGCAGCAGGGTCAAAGAGTTCCGAGACCATGAATTCCTCCGGTCAGATGAAGCGGGATGCGCCTACCATCGTCGCGGACGGGGGCACCCGTCCATGCCGAAAGGTGGGAGATTGTGTTCGGAAAGCGAAAAAAAGCAGTTGACGGGGCGTCTCGCCTCAGGGAACTGGCCTTCTTTGAAGGGTTCAGCGATGCCGAACTCGATCGGGTTGCTGAGCTTGCCGACGATGTTGAGATCGAATCGGGGACACTTTTGATCGATCAAGGCCGAGTTGGACAGGAGTGTTACGTCATCGAATCCGGGCAGGCCGAAGTCTTCGTTGGCGAAGAACATCTCGTGACCCTCGGGCCCGGATCGATGGTCGGGGAGATGGCACTCATTGACCGCCGACCACGAACGGCAACGGTCGTAGCCACAACTCCGATGTCGCTCCTTGCGTTCGACACGAAAGCATTTCAAAAACTTTTGAGCGAAATGCCGAAAGCCGAAGAGCGTGTTCATGCACTTCTCGCGTCGCGACTCAAGGCCAATCTCAGCGACGACTGATCGCGGCTGCCTTAACCGATTGCAATGGTGCCGTCGGCGAGCCGCTGCGCGCGCGTGCCAACGAGTTCTGTCGTCATCGCTGCGTTCATGAAATCGGTGTCGGTTGACATGCCCCACGAGCGTTGACCGTCTGGTGTGCGCGTCGCGACCAACGCATATGTCGGAACTTCTTCGAAAACGACGGTTGCACTTTCGATAGTGATATCGCCGGTCCACGTGTCGTCGCACGCGACACTCGGCAGGGCGTCCACTTCGGCTTGAGGATTTGAATAGCGATACTCGCCTGTAGATGGTGGCTCTGTTGAAGCGATGAGAACTGCGTGTTCGGTCGTATAGCCACCATTCGCAGTGCAGAGTCCCAGCGAACCCGGATCATTTCGCAACCTGCCGACCATGGTTGCGAGTCCGTGTGTTGGGTAATTGTTCAGTGGTCCCCCAGCGAACGTCATGCCGCCCGTAATGGTGAGTGGTCGAGGTGCGCCGATTCCACCCCAGCCTGAACTAGCGGTATCGGTTGCAGAGATGAGTCCGAGTTCGATCGCACCGATCTGCACGGCCGCGGGGAAACACGAGTACAGGTCGATATGAGCGATGTCCTCAATGTTGGTGTTGGAAAGAGCGAACGCATCACGGCCCGCGGTGCGAAGTGCAGGAGAAGAACAGAGATCGACGCGATTCGAAACGTTCCAGTGGTCGACAGCTTCAGTGCCGGCATGCAGAAAGATCCACCGATCGCGCGGAACCCCAGCACGCTCGGCTGCACCGACCGACGTAAGGATCACTGCCGCGCCTTGATCAACCTGACTGTTTGAGCACAATCGCTTTGTGTAGGGCCAAGCGATCATGCGGTTGTCAGCAGATGCGGTCGTGATCTCGGAACTCGACAGGGGAGTGCGAATCCAAGCATTTGGGTTGGTTGCTGCAACTTCGGAGAATGCCGCCCACAGCGAACCGATGCGCTCGATGTGCTGCTCGACGCTCAGTCCGAGCTGGGCTCGAAGTGCAACCTCGAAGAGTGGATAGACGTGGACCGGCAAGCGAACGCCGCGGGCGTTTTCAACCTCATTGACAAGTGGTCGAAGATCGCCGATGGACTCGGGCGGCTCGACGGTGCCTGGTTGAGTGGACCAGTCGGGCTCAATGCCGGCCTTTCGGAGGCGGGACCGAGTTCGTGTCGCTTCCCCTCCGGTGATGACGATGATGTCTGCGGCGCCGGCCTGAATATCAGCGGCAGCTCGAGCCACCATGACTCCGGCCAAATTCCCTCCGACAACCGAACTGGCCAATCGTCGGGGTGAGGCGCTGATCCGCTGGGCGACAGCGAGGGCTGGGTTTCGGTACTTCCATGACAATTCACTCACGGTCAGCACCTGGTCAGCACTGGCGAGAAGTCCTGTCCCGCCGCTATCAATTTCTGCTCGGCGCAATGCCTCGGCCATGAGGTCGGCCGGTTCGAGCGGATCGGTCGCCGCGTCGCGGATCATGACTTGACCGCTCCCGACGATGATGGGGAGCCGTGGATCGAGTTGAGTGGCCATGACGGGCAACGTACTTGCCGAGCGGGTCAGCATCCGAAGGGGCGGCACTACGATCCATACGACACCGCACGAGGAGATCCGCCATGCCCTGGCCTGCTGACAACGACGACACGCTTTTCGGACTGATCGATGCCGAAGTCGAACGTCAGAACACCACGCTGCAGCTCATCGCTTCGGAGAACTTCACCTCTCCTGCGGTGATGCGGGCGACAGGCTCGGTGCTGACAAACAAGTACTCCGAGGGCTACCCGGGTAAGCGGTATTACGGCGGCAACGAAATCGTCGATGAGATCGAAGACATCGCTCGTGATCGCGTGAAGGAACTCTTCGGCGCTGAACACGCCAACGTCCAGCCTCATTCGGGTGCAAACGCCAACCTTGGTGTGTACCTCGCGCTTCTCGAACAAGGCGACACCGTGATGGGGCTCAGCCTTGATCACGGCGGTCACCTCACCCACGGGTCACCCGTCAATATCTCTGGTCGCTTCTACAACTTCGTCGCCTACGGCGTGACCCCATCCGATGAACGCATCGACATGGATCAAATGCGCGAAACGGCGTTGCGTGAGCGTCCGAAGATGATCATCGCTGGCGCTACCGCCTACCCGCGCATCATCGACCCTGCGCCCATTCGTGAGATCGCCGATGAAATCGGTGCGCTCCTTATGTTTGATGCTGCGCATATTGCGGGGCTTATTGCTGGTGGCGTGCATCCCAATCCTGTTGAGCACGCCGACGTCGTTACCTTCACGACGCATAAGACCTTGCGTGGCCCGCGCGGCGGCTGCATTCTCAGTCGCGCTGAACACGCAGCGGCAATCGACAAGGCAATGTTCCCGGGTTTGCAGGGTGGTCCGCTTGAGAATGCGATCGCTGCGAAGGCCGTTGCATTCCGTGAAGCAGCCGATCCTTCATTCAAGCGATACGCGCAACAAATCGTGAAGAACTCTGGTGCCCTTGCCGAAGCACTTTCAAAGGAAGGCTTCCGCCTGGTATCCGGTGGCACCGATAACCACCTCTGCTTGGTTGATTTGCGTGGGTTCGACGCGGAACTCACGGGCAAAGAAGCGCAGGCCGTTCTTGATCTCGCTGGAATCACGTTGAACAAAAACACCATCCCCGACGATCCGCGTTCGCCGTTCGTCACAAGCGGCGTTCGAATCGGAACCCCCGCTGTCACGACACAGGGAATGACCGAACCAGAGATGGTGCAGATCGCGTCGCTTATCGCTCGAGCACTTCGTGGCCGAGCTGACGAAGCAACGGTTGCTTCAGTGCGCGCTGATGTTGCGGCACTCTGCGCCAACTTCACCCCGTACGGCTGAGTCGGGGAGCTTTCGACACCGTGCCGAGCATCGGCGCATACGCAATTGTCTTGGCGGTTGTTGCCGTCACGACCTTTGTGACTCTGTTTGGTGTTCGGCGTTTGTCATTCCGAATCGGCGCCGTCGTGCGTCCCGATGCGCGCCATGTGCATGAACGACCGACTCCGACTCTTGGCGGCATTGCGATGCTGGTCGGCGTGCTCGTCGGGATGTTCACCGCGTGGTGCATGGGCTCATTCGACGTTGTTTTCACCGGAAGCACAGAACCACTGGGGCTCGTGCTCGCTGCAATCGTGATTGCAGTCGTTGGCGTCATTGACGATCTTCGTGAAGTTTCCGCACCCGCGAAAATCGCCGGCATCGTTCTTGCCGCGAGTGTGTTGGTGATTTCTGGAATCTCGATCCTTGTCTTCCGAGTTCCGTTCGCTGGCGTGTTTGTACTTTCCACCGACTGGTCGTATTTGATTTCGGTGGTGTGGGTTGTTGGTATGGCAAATGCCATCAACCTGATCGATGGTCTCGATGGTTTGGCAGGCGGCATCGTTGCGATCGCTGCAGGCACTTTCTTTTTGTATGCCCACGAACTTGGCGGCGAGGGACTGTTGGCCGCCGGCAACGTCGGGCCGCTTGTTGCCATTGTTGTGCTCGGGGCGTGTCTCGGTTTTCTGCCGCACAACATCCACCCAGCAAAAATCTTCATGGGTGATGCCGGTGCCCTTTTGCTGGGCTTGCTGATGGCCGCATCGACCATGGTTGTCGGCGGGCGCATCGATCGTTCCTATTCAGGAAGCTCATTCTTCTTCTTCGCCCCGTTGCTGATTCCTCTCGTGATCCTCGGCGTGCCCGTCATCGACACGTTGTTCGCCATCATCAGGCGTGCCCGTTCTCGAAGTGGCATTTCAAACGCGGACAAGGGACATCTCCATCACCGCCTCATGGCCCTTGGCCACGGGCACCGTCGGAGCGTGTTCATCCTCTGGACCTGGACAGCACTGCTCAGCGGCTTTGTTTTGTGGCCGATCTACAGCGGCTCAGGAGATGGCATCGTCCCATTCGGAATTGCCGCCATCCTCTTGTCGCTCTTCACGATCCTGCATCCCGGGGTCCGCCTCGAGCGTCGTCGCCTGGCCCGAGACGAGGCTCGAGCGTCCCGCCGCAATGCCGGGCTCGGCCATGCAGAAGCCACGGGTCCGATCGAGTTCGGGACTCCGGCCCCAGCTTCGGACGAGGAGCCCGGAAAAGTTGCGGAAAATTAACGGCGCGCCTACCTTGTGCGCAGTTTCACAAGGTCAGCGACGCGCAAGTTTCGGTGTTGTCGATCGGTCCATCATTCCTCCGACACACCAAGGTGCGCGGTGAAGAATTCGCAACGGCGCGAACTCACACAGCAAATGGGACGAACCACGGGCGGCTACGAGCTCGTTTTCTCGCCGATGTTGCTCGCAGCCATTGGGTACGGACTCGACCGCTTGTTCGGAACTGTCCCGATTCTCACGATCACCTTTGGCGTGCTCGGCCTTGTTGGTGCCGTCACCAAGATCTACTTCTCGTACCGCTCCGAGATGGAGCATCACGAAGCGAACGGGCCATGGGCACAACGATGACCTCCCCGACGCATATTGATGGCGATGCACCTGAGGCGATGATCGCCCGCGACATGGTGAAAAAGGCCGCAATTGTTGGGCCGATTCTCATCATTGCGTTTGGTTTGATCTGGGGTGTCCACGGGGCGCTCTCCACCGCCTATGGTCTTGCGATCGTCGTGGCGAACTTCGTGCTCGCCGCCGCGATGCTGACCTGGGCCGGACGGATCTCTCCGGGGTTCGTCATGGGCGCAGCGCTCTTCGGTTATCTGATTCGTTTGTCCTTGATTTTCCTGGCTATCTGGCTCGTCCGGACTGCCTCGTGGGTCGAGTTGGTGCCCCTCGGCATCACCATCGTTGTGACCCACCTCGGTCTGTTGTTCTGGGAGATGAAGCGTGTCTCCCTTTCCATCGCTTACCCAGGGCTTAAGCCCACATCTGCTTCGAAGGAGTCGACCTCCAAGTGATCTTCGGACTCGAGTTCCCGCCCATCGAGAACCTCGTCGAATGGCCGAACCTGTTCGGCCCGACTGACTCGTGGTACGGGTTCAACAAGATTGCCCTCATCAATTTGGTGGCACTCGTCGCGACGACGGTGTTGTTCCTTCTGGCCGGTCGCCGCAAGACCCTTGAGCCAGTGACCAATGCGCCGAAAGGTTCACGCAACCTTGTCGAGAGTGCTGTCGGCTTCATCCGAGACGGCATCATCGTCGAGACGATCGGCGTCGACGGACTTCGTTACCTTCCGTTCCTCGCTTCGCTCTTCTTCTTCATCCTGATCACGAACATCTTCGAGGTCATTCCCTTCTTCCACATGCCAGGTAACGCTCGTATGGCGGGCCCGGCTGTGCTTGCCCTTCTCACCTGGGTGTACTTCATCGCCGTTGGTATCAAGCACCAGGGCCTGAAGTACTTCTGGAACTCGGTGGCGCCTCCCGGCGTGCCGAAGGCTCTTCTGCCCCTCGTGGTCCCGATCGAACTTCTTTCGACCTTCATCGTTCGACCGTTCTCACTGGCCGTTCGACTTTTCGCCAACATGCTTGCTGGTCACATTCTTCTCGTGACCTTCACCGTGCTCTGCATCACCCTGTGGGGAGCATCGCTGCTTCTCGCTGTGCTGCCGTTCTCGTTCCTCATGCTTGTCGGCCTTACCGGCTTCGAAATCATGGTGGCCTTCCTTCAGGCCTACATCTTCACCATCCTCGCTTCGGTGTACATCGGTTCATCGATGCACGCAGAGCACTGATCCCAAAATCGCAATCGGAGCATCCGCTCCACCGCAACCACTGTCGCCACCGGGGCTCGCCGGGGGCGCAACACCCACAACAGGAGAGCAATCACCAATGAGCATCCTTGCGCA
Organism: Acidimicrobiales bacterium; assembly: GCA_030830565.1. Taxonomy (GTDB): domain Bacteria; phylum Actinomycetota; class Acidimicrobiia; order Acidimicrobiales; family Acidimicrobilacustridaceae; genus Acidimicrobilacustris. Next base: position 134,998 of record JAURMR010000028.1, on the reverse strand, counting down.
AGCCACAACCGCTGCAGAAGCAGCACTTACCGCCGCCGATCAGAAGTCGATCTCGGCAGCTGGTTACGCCGGCCTTGCCTACGGTCTCGCGACCCTCGGCCCAGGCATTGGCATCGGTTACCTCGTAGGCCAGTCAGTCCAGGCCATGGCTCGTCAGCCAGAGGCCGCCGGCATGGTGCGTACCACCATGTTCCTCGGTATCGCATTCACCGAAGCCCTTGCCCTCATCGGCTTCGTTGTCTTCATTCTTCTGAAGTTCGTCTGATCCTCTTTTCGGGTGTTGCGCACCCACCCCTGCTTCGGCGGGGGTGGGTGACTCCCGAAAAGTCGCTGTTTGCACGAAAGTTTTTGCACTAACGCTGTTCCGTTCTTTCTGTCCCCGACGCACGCTCCAAGGAGTCTCACGTGCTCGCTTCGATTCTGGTACTGGCCTCCGACGCCGCCACCACAGCTACTGAACTTCTTGATCAGGCAGCCGGTGAGGCGGAAGCGGTCAAGAACCCGATCCTCCCCACCGTCAATGAGATGTTCTGGGCAGCGATCTTCTTCATCGCGCTGTGGGCGCTGATGAAGTTCGTTCTGCTTCCCCGCATCACCAAGGTGATGGATGGTCGTACCGACAAAGTTCGTGACGATCTCGCCGCTGCGGAAGCAGCCGAGACCGAGCGCGTCGCCAAGCTCGAGCAGTACGAGGCCGGTCTGGCCGGTGCTCGCGCCGAGGCTGTTGCCATCCTCGAAGCCTCTCGGGCTGAAGGCGATGCCGAACGACGTACACAGATCGCCGCTGCCGAGGCCGATGTGGCCGCAGCCCGAGCCGAGGCAGCAGCGGAAATCGCTGGCGCCAAGGATCGTGCTCGCAGCGAACTCACCGGCTCCATCACCGACATCGCTGTCGGTGCAGCTGAAGCCGTTATCCAAAAGCCTCTCGATCGTGCCGCTCAGGGCCGCATTGTCGAGGACTACGTCAACGCCTCCGGCCAGAACTGAGAGGGCTGAACAATGAACTTTCTCCTCGCCTCTGCGACCGAACACGCCGAAAACGGCTTCATCATTCCTGGTGACACCAACGAGGTGATTTGGGGAACGATTTCGTTCACCCTCATCGTTGTGCTGTTCCTTTGGAAGGGTCTCGGTCCGGTCAAGGTGATGTGGAACGGTCGCATCGACCGCATCCGCAACGAGGTCACCTCCGCTGCCGATACTCGTGCAGCCGCTGAAGCCAAGTTGGCCGAAGTTGAATCAAATATCGCCAACGCAGCCGATGAACGTCAGCGCATTATCGCTGGTGCTCGTGCCGACGCTCAGACGGTCAAGGCGCAGATCATCGCCCGAGCAGGCACCGACGCTGCCGATCTCAAGGCGCGTGGTCTGGCCGATGCCGAAGCCGCCAAACTGCAAGCCACCTCTGATCTGCAAGCGGAAATCGGTGTGCTTGCACTCGGTGCCGCGGAGAAGGTTGTGGCCAACAGCCTCGATGCAGCAACGCAAACCGAACTCATCGAGAACTACATCGACCGTGTGGAGGCAGGCTCATGAGCGACCGTACCGACCTCTACGCCAGCGCGTTCCTCTCACTTGTCCAGGCCGAAGGCTCGGGCAACGAGGTACTCGACGAACTCTTCCGTGTGTCACGCACGATCGAAGGTAACGACGAACTGCGCACCGTGCTTTCCGATCCGCACCTTCCGGCCGACCGCCGTGCGCAGATTGTTCAAGACCTTCTCGAAGGCAAAGCACACGCACTCACCATTTCGCTGGTGTCCACCACCATCACCAATGGCCGAGTGCGCGACCTGCCGATCATCGTCGACAGCATGCTTGCTCGTAACGCTGCAACCGGCGACAAGGTTGTTGCGCAGGTTCGTTCGGCGGTCGCTCTGACCGACGAACAGAAGTCCCGTCTCGCCGCCGCTTTGGCGAAGAAGACCGGCAAGCAGATCGAGGTCGTGGTCGATGTCGACCCCAGCGTCCTCGGTGGCATCGTCACCCAGATCGGCGACACCGTCATTGACGGTTCTGTGCGTCAGCGTCTGTCCCAACTCCGTGAATCGTTCTGAGATCAGAGGATCCTGTAATGGCTGAACTCACCATCAACACCGGCGACATCACCGCCGCCCTCCAGAAGAACCTGGCGGGATTCAAACCTGAACTTGAGTCGACCCAGGTCGGCCGAGTGCTCGAAGTGGGCGACGGTATCGCTCGCGTGTCGGGCCTTCCCGATGTCGGCGTGAACGAACTCCTTGAGTTCGAAGGCGGCACGGTCGGTCTCGCACTGAACCTCGACGAGGACTCCATCGGCGCCGTTATCGTCGGCGATGCCGAGCACGCTGCTGCGGTGGAAGAAGGATCACCAGTGCGTGCCACTGGCCGCATTCTTTCGATGCCAGTCGGCGATGCACTTCTTGGTCGCGTCGTGAACGCTCTCGGTGAACCCATCGACGGCAAGGGCCCGATCGTCGGCGCGATCCAGCGTCGTATGGAAATTCAGGCGCCTGGCATCACCGGTCGTAAGCCCGTGCACGAACCGCTGCAGACTGGCATCAAGGCCATCGACGCTATGACCCCAATCGGTCGTGGACAGCGCGAACTCGTCATCGGCGACCGCAAGACCGGCAAGACCACGGTGTGCATCGACACGATCCTGAACCAAAAGGGTCTTGGCGTGAAGTGCATTTACGTCGCCATTGGTCAGAAGTCCTCGACCGTTGCGCAGACCGTGAGCACGCTTACCGAATACGGCGCTATGGACTACACCGTCGTCGTGGTGGCTCCAGCCTCCGACCCGGCACCGTTCAAGTACCTCGCTCCCTTCGCTGGTTGTGCAATTGGTCAGCACTGGATGGACAACGGCGAACACAGCCTCATCGTGTACGACGATCTTTCCAAGCAGGCCGAGGCCTACCGTCAGATGTCGCTTCTCCTTCGTCGCCCGCCGGGCCGCGAGGCATACCCCGGCGACGTCTTCTATCTCCACTCCCGTCTTCTTGAGCGTGCGGCAAAGCTTTCCGACGCTCTCGGCGCTGGTTCGCTCACCGCACTTCCGGTTATTGAAACCAAGGCTGGCGACGTGTCTGCCTACATCCCGACCAACGTGATTTCGATCACCGACGGCCAGGTGTACCTGCAAGACGATCTTTTCAAGTCCGGTGTTCGTCCGGCTGTCGACGTAGGCATCTCGGTGTCTCGCGTGGGTGGCGACGCACAGATCAAGGCCATGAAGAAGGTCTCCGGTTCACTCAAGCTCGACCTTGCGCAGTTCCGTGAACTCGAAGCGTTCGCAACCTTCGGTTCGGAACTCGACAAGATCTCTGCAGCACAGCTCGAGCGTGGGTACCGCCTCGTCGAATTGCTCAAGCAGAACCTCAACTCGCCGATGCCGGTGGAAGAACAGGTCGTCGTCATCTTCGCTGGTGCGAATGGTTACGCCGACTCGATTCCGGTCGGTGACGTCAAGCGCTACGAAGCCGATCTTCTCGACTTCATGCGCAGTCGTTACGGCTCGATTCTCGATGAGATCCGTTCGACCGGTGAACTTCCCGACGCACTCAAGGGTGCTGTCGAAACCTTCACCAAGGAATTTGCACCGACCGAAACCGCCTCTGCCGGATCCAACGAGGACTGAGTCATGGCTGGTGGTCAGGAGCGGATCCTTCGTCGACGCATTAAGAGCGTCGAGTCAACGAAGAAGATCACGCGCGCCATGGAGCTCATCGCGGCCACTCGTGTCGTGAAAGCCCAGGACCGCGCGTCCTCAGCGCGTCCCTACAGCGACGAAATCACAACCGTGATCGTGGACCTGCTTCGTGCAGGCGCGGCGAAGGAACACCCTTTGCTTCGTGACAACCCCACTGCAAACACGGCAGCGTTCGTTGTCATCACCTCTGACCGCGGAATGTGCGGCGGCTACAACACCAACGTGTTGCGTCTTGCCGAACGCGCCATCGAAGCGGCTCGTGCTGAAGGCCGTGAGTACTCGATCATCGCTGTTGGCAAGAAGGCGCTGAAGCATTTCCGCTTCCGTGGCCTGACTGTCGATGCCGAATTCGAGGGCGTCACTGATCAGCCGATCTACGACAACGCTCGCGACATCGCAGCCTCGATCCGTCGTCGCTATGAAACCGGTCAGCTTGCATCGGTCGATCTCGCGTACACCCAGTTCCTTTCGGCCGGTACGCAGCAGGCAGTGCTTCGTCGCTTCCTTCCGCTCGAGGTACCCGAGGTCACCGAAGCTGAGGGTCCGTCAGCCGATCTCGAATACGAACCATCACCAACGGGCATTCTCAACGAGATCCTTCCTCGCTATCTCGAGTCACGTTTGTTCTCTGCGCTTCTCGATGCATCAGCTTCGGAGCACGCTTCACGTCAGCGAGCAATGAAGGCCGCAACCGAGAACGCTGAAGATCTGAAGACCACGCTCAGCCGCATCATGAACCGTGCTCGTCAGGACTCCATCACCACCGAGATCATGGAAATTGTTGGCGGCGCCGAAGCAATGTCGGCCGACAAGGGTTCCGCACACGAACTCATTCCGTCGCATCTTGAACCTGAGCACGCTTTCCCCGTCCACCTTGACCGTACTGACCACTCTCGTTCGATTCACTAATCGACGAAATAGTCCGAACCAACCGTTCGCCACACACAGGAGACCCATCCCACGATGACCGTCACCGAGAATCCCACCAACCTGAAAGACGGCCGAGTCGTCGCCATCGCCGGCCCAGTGGTCGACGTTGAGTTCCCGCGTGGATCTCTTCCCGAGATCAACACGGCACTCGAGATGACCGTGAGTGTCGACGGTGTCGACACTGTCGTGGTGTCCGAGGTTGCCCAGCAGATCGGCGACAGCCGAGTTCGTGTTGTCACCATGAAGCCCACCGATGGTCTTCGACGTGGCACCCCGGTGCGCAACACCGGTCGCGGCATCACCGTGCCGGTTGGCGACGCTGTACTTGGTCACGTGTTCAACGTCATTGGCGAGCCGCTCGATTCACCGCTCACCGACGCCAACGTTGAGCGTTGGGAAATCCACCGCGAACCGCCCGCGTTCGACACCCTTGAGCCCAAGGCGCTGGTCTTCCCGACCGGCATCAAGGTCATCGACCTTCTCACCCCCTACCTCTCCGGCGGCAAGATCGGCCTGTTCGGTGGTGCCGGTGTGGGCAAGACCGTTCTCATCCAGGAAATGATCAACCGTGTTGCCTCGCAGCACGGTGGTGTGTCGGTGTTCGCCGGTGTTGGCGAGCGCACCCGTGAGGGAACCGACCTCTGGATCGAAATGCAGGAGTCCGGCGTTATCAACAAGACCGCTCTGGTCTACGGCCAGATGGATGAGCCCCCGGGCGTTCGTCTCCGTGTTGCGCTTTCGGCTCTCACCATGGCCGAGTACTTCCGTGACGTGCAGAACCAGGACGTGTTGTTGTTCGTCGACAACATCTTCCGTTTCGTGCAGGCCGGTTCCGAGGTATCGACCCTTCTTGGTCGTATGCCTTCAGCAGTGGGTTACCAGCCCACACTCGCCGACGAAATGGGCGAACTGCAGGAGCGCATCACCTCAACCCGTGGTCGTTCGATCACCTCGCTGCAGGCGGTGTACGTGCCCGCCGATGATTACACCGACCCGGCGCCGTTCACCACCTTCACCCATCTCGATGCCACCACCGAACTTTCACGTCAGATCGCTTCGCTCGGTATCTACCCGGCTGTGGATCCGCTCGCCTCGACCTCAACGATTCTCGCTCCCGAGATCGTCGGTCAGCGCCACTACGACGTTGCTCGTCGCGTGCAGGAAGTGCTGCAGCGTTACAAGGAACTTCAGGACATCATCGCCATTCTTGGTCTTGACGAACTTTCTGAAGAAGACCGCATCACCGTTGACCGTGCCCGAAAGGTGCAGCGATTCCTGTCGCAGCCGTTCTTCGTGGCCGAGGTCTTCACCGGTATGCCCGGCATCTTCGTTCCTGTCGAAGACACCGTCGATTCGTTCGAACAGCTTGTCAACGGCGACCTCGACGATCTTCCGGAACAGGCATTCCTCAACGTCGGCGATGCCGATAGCGCCCGTGCCAAGGCACGCGAACTCGAGGCCAACGCCTGATGCCTCTGGCCGTCGAACTCGTTTCTCCCGAGCGCACATTGTTCTCGGGTGACGCCACCATGGTGCGTGCGCGCACTGTGGGTGGCGGCGATATTGCGTTCCTCGCCGGTCATGCCCCGTTCGTCGGTGCACTTGCGGTCGCGACGGTAGAGATCACACTCGCCGAAGGCGGCAGCGAGAAGGCTGCGGTGCATGGTGGCTTCATCGAGGTCAGCGATGATCACGTGAAGATCCTTTCCGATCTTGCCGAACTCGCATCGACTATCGATGTTGAGCGTGCACGCAAGGCCCAAGAAAAGGCACAAGCCGCAGCGCAGAACGGTGACGACGACGAAGCGATCGCTGCGTTGGCTCGTGCATCAGCCCGTCTCGTGGCGGTCGAGGGCTTTCACTAAGTCTTGATCGGCAAACAATTTGAGTAGTTGTGTGAGGCGCCTTCGGGCGCCTCACACGCGTCTGCGCCGAGCCTCACTAGTGTTTGGACTCGTTCAATCGGCGGGGAGAGACCCAGTGAGTATCAACCTGCTGATCCTCGGGATTGCGACGACGATTTCTCCGTTGTTCGTCATCGCCGCAGTATTGATGATGTCCGAATCGGAAAAGGTGCGGACCTCGTGGGCTGCCGCCTTCGGTTGGGCGGTTTCTATCGGCGTTTGCTGTGCAGCGATGGTTGTCCTTGGTGGCGCACTGCACGATTCAGGGGCTGGCCATCGCAAGCACTGGTGGCTTGGCGCGATCGACCTCGCTATTGGTTTAGTCGTGGCGTACTTCGCCCTGCGCGAATTTCGTCGTTCTCGAAGCAACGTCGATCGTGATCTCCCGAAATGGATGGACCGAGTCGGAACGATGTCGGTGATTACGGCGTTTGGATTGGGGCTTTTCCTGCCGGCCAACGTGCTTTCATACGCTGCGGGTAGCGAGATCGTCCAACAACATCTTCACGGCGCAGAGAAGTGGGTGGCTGTGGGTCTCTATGTGCTCATAGGTTCACTGCTTGAAGTGATGCCTGTTCTGTACCTGACGGTTCGACCAAAGAGTCGTGAACGCTTGTTGGGAACGTGGCATCGCTGGCTCGACAGTCATTGGCAGCAAGTGCTGGTCGGGTTGTTCAGCGCAGTGTCAGCGTTCTTGATCGTCAAGGGCATTGTCGCAATTCTGCGAGCCTGACAACTAACCGTCGATGACGATGTTCTCGATCCCGATTGCGGGCTCGGGATAAGCCATATTCAGCGACTCAAGTTTGTCGATCAAAAGCTGTGAGATCACGAGGTTCCGATACCACTTTCGATCTGATGGAATGACGTACCACGGAGCGCTCTTTGTGGACGTTTCTGAGATTGCCTGTTCGTACGCATCGGTATAAGCGTCCCAATGGTTCCGCTCGGCGATATCGCCGTGTTCAAATTTCCAGTGCTTTGCAGGATTATCGAGACGCTCTTGGAGTCGAGCGCGTTGCTCATCTTTTGAGATGTGCAGGAACAATTTCACGATGGTTGTTCCTTCATCGGCGAGCATCTGTTCAAAGTCGCGGATGTGTTCATAGCGTCGTTCCCAAACATTCTTGGGAACAAGATTGTTCACCCGAACAACGAGAACGTCTTCGTAGTGGCTGCGATTAAAAATCACGATGCGTCCATTGCGGGGTGTGTGTTCGTGGACTCGCCACAAGTAATCGTGCGCGAGTTCGACTTCATTTGGGCGTTTGAAGTCTTTGACTTTCACGCCAACTGGATTGATGGTGCGGAACACGTGCTTGATGGTTCCGTCTTTCCCAGAGGTGTCCATGCCCTGCAGGACGATGAGCATTTTGTGTTTGGATTGCGCGTAGAGCATTGCTTGCAGGTCAGCGAGACGTTCGTTGAGTTCAGGTAGAAGCGCAGCGCCTTGTTGTTTGTCGCCGTTGAAGCCGTCGGTGGTGTTGGTCGACCACTTACTGAGATCCACTTTTGCGCCAGGTTTCACCCGATACTCATCAGTCGTGAGTTGCTTGGGGCTCATGATTTGTCCTTCCGAGCGCCGAGCCTTCGTCCCACCATCATTCCGAGCGACCGGGCCGCGTCATCGATGGTGGGCTTCGCCTCGGAAACGGTGGCTTCGGCGTTGGCGTTGGTTTTAGGTTGTTCCTTCGAGCGCCCAGTGGCTTTGGCGAGTCCACTGCCGACAACTTTGCCGGCTTTCCGGCCGCGGGCTTCGAATCGATCGCCGCGAGCGGCATCTGCTTCTTTGGTGCCGCGATCAATGCCTCGGACGGTATTGAGACCGAGTGACAACACCACAAAGCCCATCCAGGAACCGAGAACAAAGATGGCAATCGTCCACACCACGCCCGCATTTGTTCGTGGGGTGCTGAGGAGCATGAACAGAGCGATGACGAGAAAAACTCCTATGAGGAGTGAAAGCCCGGCGGCGATCCAGAACATGAGATCGCGCCAGAACGGCGGGCCGTAGGCGCGCAAGGTGCTCGATCGCTTTTGGCGGGGACGCGACGAGGGGGCCACGGAAGAACCGTAGCCCCCTCGATCAGAGTGTTCAGGTAGTGGCGTGCTCAGTCGAGATCGAGATGCAGCATCTTGATGGCGTTGCCACGAACAATCTTGTAGAGCGTCTCGTCGTCAAGGTCGACGGCCATCTCACGAACGAATTGTTCGGTGTGGGGCCACGTCGAGTCGGAGTGGGGGTAATCGGTTTCAAACGTGACATTGTCGACGCCGATGTCTTCAAGATTCTTCAGACCGAAGTTGTCACGGAAGAAGCAGGCGTAGACCTGACGACGGAAGTAGAACTCCGGCGGTTCACTGACGATTTCCGGGTCAAATGCCCAGCCGCGGAATTCCGACCACACGTTCTGGGCCCGCTCAAGGAAGTACGGGATCCAGCCCATCTGCGCTTCCGAATACGCCAACTTGATGTCTGGGAAGCGGGGGAGGATGCCCGAGAAGATCCAGTCGGCGAGTGACGACATGCCCTGGTTGAAACTCAACGTGGCCTGAACTGCGGCAGGCGCGTCAGGTGAGGTTGCCGGCATGCGTGAGGAGGAACCGATGTGCATGTTGATCACGGTTTGTGTGTCATTGCATGCTTGGAAGAAGGGGTCCCATTCGCCGGAGTGAATGGTAGGCAGGCCGAGGAAGTGTGGAACCTCCGAGAAGCACACTGCATGCACACCGCGTGCGGCGTTGCGGTAGATCTCGGCAGCGGCGAGCTGGGGATCCCACATCGGAACGATGATCAGTGGAATGAGACGGCCCTTGCCGGCCCCGCCGCACCACTCTTCGACCATGAAGTCGTTGTAGGCCTGCACGCAAAGCAGTGCGAGTTCTTTGTCCTTGGCTTCGGCGAAGGTTTGTCCGCAGAAACGGGGGAAGGTTGGGAAGCACAGTGAAGCTTCGGTGTGGTTTGCGTCCATGTCAGCAAGTCGTGCTGTTTGATCCCAGCATCCCTTGCGCATTTCTTCATAGGTGACCGGAAGCATCGTGCGCTCCTCGGCATCGAAACCAACAGCGGTGATGATGCGACGCATCGGAACCTTGAGGTCCTCGTAGCACCAGAAGTCGGCGAACTTTCCACCAGGGCTGTTGTCGCCGACAATGTCGAACGAGTAGTTCATGCCGTCGAACTTGAGATTGTCGACGCGCAAGCGCTCGAGGCGCGGACCAACGTCGAGGTACTTCTTGGGGAGGCGACTGGTCCACACATCGGCCGGTTCGATGATGTGATCGTCGACAGAAACGATCTTCGGGATGACCCGCTTGGTATCGGCCGAAGCGGGATTGGGAGCGGTGATGGTCATGGCTCTCCTCGAGGGCACGGTGTCGGGGCTCTTCCCCGCTCCGATGACTCTAGAACAGAACCTGACGACCCGTCAGGTTCTGCCGGATTGAGCAACGTGACCTTCGTCGCTGCAGCCGCCCAACCTGACCAATCAATGATGGAGGGCCTACGATCGCCCCTCCGGAGCGGTTGTTCCCCCCTAAACGGAGTCCCCATGGATCTGAACTTCACACCGGCCGAAGAGGCCTTCCGGGCCGAGGCCCGGGCTTGGCTCGAGGCCAATGTCCCCGTCGGTTTGCCATCGGGCGATACCGCCGAAGGTTTTGCCCTTCATGTCGAGTGGGAAAAGAAACTGTTCGCTGCCGGTTGGTCGGTGGTGTCATGGCCCGAGGAATACGGCGGCCGTGGTGCATCACTTTGGGAGTGGCTCATTTTTGAGGAGGAGTACTACCGAGCTGGTGGTCCGCAGCGTGTGACCCAGAACGGCATCTTCCTTCTTGCCCCCACCATTTTCGAGTTCGGCACTGACGAACAAAAAGCACGGTTCCTCCCGCGGATGGCAGCTGCTGATGATCTCTGGTGTCAAGGATGGTCGGAACCCGACGCTGGTTCCGATCTTGCCGGCATCAAGAGTCGCGCGGCGCGTGATGATGAGCGCGGCGGATGGGTGATCAACGGTCAAAAGACGTGGACGACACGCGGTGCCTTTTGCAATTGGGTGTTTGGTTTGTTCCGCACTGATCCCGAAGCAGCGCGTCACAGCGGCATGACCTACCTCATGGTTCCGCTCGATGCAGCTGGTGTCACGGTTCGTGGAGTTGAACGACTCGACGGCGACGAAGGTTTCGCTGAAGTGTTCTTCGATGACGTCTTTGTTTCTGACGATTTGGTGTTGGGTGGCGTGAACGAAGGTTGGGGTGTCGCAATGGCAACCACCTCTTCTGAGCGTGGGCTTACCCTTCGTTCGCCGGGCCGTTTCTGCGCCGCTGCCGATCGTCTTGTCGATCTCTGGAAGCGTCAGAATGCTGCGGGCGAACATGCAGAACGCGTTGCTGCAATGCGTGACGATGTTGCTCAGTCGTGGATGGAAGCAGAGGCATATCGCCTCGCAACGCTTGCCGATGTCACCGGTTTGGTGAACGGCGTATCGCAAGGCGCACGTTCAAGTCTCACGAAGATCTTCTGGTCGGAACTCGACGTGAATCTCAATGAGACCGCACTTCGTTTGCTCGGCCCCACTGCCGAACTGATTGAAACTTCTCCCGATGCCGTCGACGGGGGAGCGTGGATGAAGGGCTTTGAGTTTGCACTCAGCGGTCCGATCTACGCCGGCACCAATGAAATCCAACGCAACGTCGTCGCCGAGCGCGTGCTCGGTCTGCCCCGGAAGTAGGCCGAGATGCAATTCGCTTTCACCGAAGATCAACTGCTGTTCCGCGACGCTGTCGCAGAATTCTTTGCCAATGAATGCCCGCCCGAAAAGGTGCGCTGGTCATGGGACGACGCTGTCGGTCGCGACGCGTCAACCTGGGCAGCTCTTGCCGAAATGGGTGTGCTCGGTCTCACCGTTCCCGAAGCCTTTGGCGGCATGGGAATGAACGAGATCGATCTCCTTCCGATCCTGACCGAAGCCGGTCGCTACGCGTACCCAGGTCCGCTGGTTGAAACCGTTGCGGTCGTTGCTCCGCTTCTCGCTGAATCAGCACCTGCGGCAATCGCCGAGAAATGGCTGCCAGGAATTGCCGATGGTTCGGTCATCGCCACCGTTCAACTCGATGGTCAGCCCTTCGTGAACGACATGCACATCGCCAACCTTTTGGTTGCGCAGCGTGATGATCGCCTCTTCGCTGTTCCGGCCGACAAGGTTCGTTCAACACAGCAAGTGTCGGTCGACGGTGCTCGTCGATTGTTTGCTGTCGAATGGGACGAAGCCGACGCTGAACTCATCGCCTCGGGCGACGCCGCGCTGCAGGCAGTGAACCGAGCCTTCGATCGTGGCGCTGTTGCCACGGCCGCGATGCTCATCGGTTTGTCCGAACAAATGATCGCGATGACGGTTGCCTATGTGGTCGATCGCAAGCAGTTCGGTGTGCCGATCGGAAGCTTCCAAGCCGTGAAGCATCATCTCGCCGACGCTGAACTCAAGGTGTCCTTTGCTCGCCCAGCAGTGTGGGCCGCTGCCTATGGTCTCGCCATGGGTTCTGCCGATGTCGATCGTGAAGTCTCGATGGCGAAGTGTTTCGCTTCTGATGCTGCCGAGGTTGTCGCTCGTAAGGCACTGCAAACTCACGGCGCTATCGGTTACACCACCGAACACGACCTTCACTTTTGGCTGAAGCGTTCATGGGCGCTCTCCTCAAGTTGGGGCGATGCCCTTTGGCACCGTCGCCGCGTCGCTCACCTGTTGCTCGACAACTAAGCCTGTGGCTGCGTCGGAATCGGTAGCTTCGCTGGTTTCGCGCTGTTTGCGCGCCGTCGGTGCGACACGTGCATTCGCTGCACCGGGTCATGACCTGGAGGCGCTCGAAGGGCTTGCACTGATACCTGTTGCAACCGAAGCTGCGGCAATCGCGTTGGCTGATGCCGACGGACGACTTTCTGTCGCTCCCGATGCACGCCCGGGCGTTGCGCTTCTTTCGGGTCGTCGAGTGCGATTGTCCTCGCAGCCCGGTGAAGAAACGCAAGCGCTTTCAATCGGAGTCGAAGATCTCCCTGCGGCAATTGCTGGTTGGTCCTTGGGCCGTGTGTTTGGTGCGGTTGAGATCGAACTTCCCGCCGACCTTTTCGCCGAGGTGCCTGAAGGCGCGCAGCCGCTCGTTCTTCAACGCAGCGATCAGCTGCTTCGCCTTTCGGCTGGTCTCGCTGACTTCCGCACGATGATCATCGCTGGCCCGGGAGTTCTTCGCGACGGAGCCGCAGCCGACGTAGCTGATTTCGTCACCAGAACTGGCGCCGGAGTCATGACCACGATGGGTGCGATCGGTGTTATTCCGTTTGACCATCCGGCATGGCGAGGAGTTGTAGGTGTTCAGGCGGATGATCCTGCGCTCGGTGGTCTTGATGAGTGCGAACTTGTCATTGTCGTTGGCGTCGACGATGACGAACTGGGCGAGTCGCTCCCGATGAATGCACAGCTTTTGGAAGTAGAGTCGTGGCATCTACCGTTCTTGGCCACTGATTGGCCTGCAATCGAATCGCAAGCTGTTCGTTCGTCGCTCGTCGAAGCATGTGCAGCGGTGTTCGGTGACCATCGTGACGTGGCAACCTCGCCACTTCATCCCGTTCGCGCAGTGCTTGATGTCTTCGATGCAATCGACCCTGACGTGCAGGTTTATGTCGATGGTGGCCCCGCCGGTTTCTGGTTTGCTCGTGGAGTCGTACCCGTTCCGATGGGACGCGTTGTCGTTCCTGCTCGTTCGGCCGATGGGTTCGCAATTTCTGCGGCGATCGTTTCGGCGCTCGACGGCACTCGCTCGGTTGCCATCACCTACCCTGGCAGTTCACTCGAAAACGAGTTGCTCGACCTTGCTGCTGCGCTTGACCTCGGCATCGTTGTTGAACAATGGGGCGACGATGTCGACGGGGGCGATCCTTCGCAACACCGAGCGAATCTAGTTGCGGCAATGAGCGATTCCGGTGTCAGCGTTACTGGTGTAGCGGTTGACCTTGCCGCTGCTGCGGAACTTGTTGATCTTGCCGGTCCCGTTGTGGCCTGGCCAACGTTCAACTAGCTGGCGAACACGAACCCGAACACCAACTCGAACGCAAAACGAAACCGGGGGCCGACCGTGTGGTCGACCCCCGGGTACTACACAACGTTGGTGGAGCGATCAGCCGCCGATCGGAAGATCAATGCCACCGGGGAGCGAGATGGTCTTGCACTCGCAGAATGCTTCGATGCCTTCGGGGCCAAGCTCGCGGCCAACGCCCGAGTTCTTGAAGCCACCGAACGGGCCGTTGAAGTCCATGCCCTGCGCAGTGTTCACGCCGAAGGTGCCAGTGCGAACCTTGCGAGCAACGTTGATGCCCTTTTCGATGTCTGAGGTGTAGCAGGCACCGGCAAGGCCGTAATCGTTGTCGTTGGCAATGGCGATGGCGTCTTCGAGGGTGTCGTACTTGATAAGCGACAACACTGGGCCGAAGATTTCTTCACGGGCGATGGTCATGTCATTGGTGACATCGGCGAAGAGTGTGGGGGACACGAAGTGACCCTTTGCTTCGTCGGGACGTCCGCCACCGACAACAACGGTTGCGCCTTCGGCCTTGCCCTTGGCGATGTAGCCCTCGACGCGCTCGCGCTGACGCTCGGCGATGAGTGGTCCACACATGTTCTCGGGGTTGGCCGGATCGCCAGCGATCTGTGCACCAACGGCAGCACCGAGTGCTTCACGGATTTCGTCGTACTTGCTTGCCGGGGCAAGAACACGGGTGAGCGCGACGCACGCCTGACCGTTGTTCATGAGGCCACCCTGAATGATGTGGCCGACTGCCTCTTCGATGTTGGCGTCGTCGCAAATGATTGCGGCGGACTTGCCACCAAGCTCAAGCGTGCAGCGCTTGAGCTGCTCGCCGCAGATGGCGCCGATCTTGCGACCAGCAGCGGTTGAACCGGTGAAGCTGACCTTGTTGACGTCAGGATGACGCACCAGGTACTCGCCAACCTCTCGGTCGGCTGGAACGATGTTGATGACACCGGCGGGAACGCCGGCTTCGATGAGAACCTCGGCGAAGAGGTTTGCGTCGAGCGGGGTTTCCGGTGCGGGCTTCAGCACGATGGTGGAACCCGAAGCAAGCGTCGGTCCGACCTTGAGCGTGGTGATGAACAGCGGCACGTTCCACGGGATGATGCCGGCGCAAACGCCGACTGGTTCGCGGCGAACGATGATCTGGCCGCCGAGTGCGCCGTCACGACGCTCTTCGAACGGGAAGTTCAGCGTGTGCTGTGCGAATGAGTTGAGCACCATGGTTGCGGACAGAACCTGACCGAACATGGAGAAGTAGTACGGCGCACCAACTTCGCTGGTGATGAGGTTGGTGAACTCTTCCTGGCGCGCAGTCAGGAGTTCGGCGACCTTTGCGAGCAGAGCGGAACGCTCTTGCGGCGTGTAATCGGCCCATGGGCCGGTCAGTGCAGCCTTGGCGGCGGCAACGGCGCGGTCCATGTCGGCATTGGTCGCAACCGGAACAGAACCGATGATCTCTTCAGTGGTCGGCGAGAGCACCTTGAGTGTTTCGTTCCCCGCGGGTTCGACCCACTCGCCCCCGATGAAGAACTTGTCGTACGTCAGCATGACTTCCCCTTCTCGTCACCCGGATCGGCCGGGCGCTCAGGGCACTGAATCTATCGGCCCAAGCGCCGCTCGTCCCATCCGCCTGCCGGTGAAATCTGATTGGTTCTAGCGCGCTTGGCTCGGCTGCCGTTTCGAGGAGTTGAGCTGGTTCACGACCTTGAGCGCGTCGCCAGTCTCAACGAAATTGACGCCAATGATCGTGGGGAAGGCCGATCGCTGAGTCATGCAGTCCTGCACCCTCGGCATGAGGACGTCGAAGGAGTTGACCACTTTCGCTTCTTCAACGGTAGGTGCTGCTCCTGCTGGGGTGATCCAGTGATTGATCTGAAAGAGCGGCGAGCTTGGGGTGCCTCTATTGGGAGCACAACTCGGAAGACCGGCCCAGGTCTTGGTCCATTGTTCGGTTCCATCCGGGCCGGGCTCGGTAGTAGCGACGGGCCCGTCGACCATCTGATCTCCGGTATAACGAGGAGATCCCGGCGTGAAGAGTTCGGAATCCTTCCGGAAGGTAAACGGCGTGTCTTGAAAAATGCCGTAGCCGCGAACGTTCCACTCAGGTGGAGCGCCACTGAACTCCGAAAGCATGATGATGTTTCGGTTGGTATCGATGAGCTGACCAAGCGTCGGGAGCGGCTCGTTCGGGTTGTAGAACCACACCCGGTCGATCAGCTTGGCATCACGCAACGCCTTTTCAGTGTCGGCTTTTGAGACGTAGTCGCCGATGAACCACATGATGACTTCGTTGGGATTGTTGAGAAGGAATTGTCGGGTGTAGCCAAGAGCAGTGGTGAACTTCGTCGCTCCGTATTCGCAATACACGTGACACAAGTACACATCGCGGAGATTCGGATCGACTTTGACACTGGCCTGGAGTTGCTTGGCGCGTTCTTGTTGTTCGTTCGAAAACTGATCGACGTTGTCGACTGGAGCAGCCGTGAGTTCGGCGATGGAGTCGGTCACAACAAGGTTTGCGCCAGTGACGTTCACCGTTGTTGGAATGCCGTAATGAGTTTTGACGAGTAATGCGCGTACGCCGTAATCGAGCTGAGCGGGGATGCTCTTTGTTTGCTCATAAAACAGCCAACCGGGATCAGCGGCAGTCGACATCGCGTTGTGTGCCCCGAGGAACGCAACTTCGTTGAGCCGTTTATCGCACAATTCAGCAAAGCCGTTGCACTTGCGCTCTTCGTTGAGCGTGCTTTTCTCTCGGGCGGCAGAGGTTGAGTACCACGCGCCTGCGAAGATTGAAAACACTACGAGAAACGACGCAAGTCCGATCCGCACTGCAGGACTTTTAAAGCTGAAATTGCGAATATCTGACGCCACGAGCACCCGCGTCGGTACATCAGCTTGACGACCGATGATGCTGAGAAGCTGTACGGCACCGACGTAGGCGAGAAGAGCACCGACGATGACAACGGTGAGAGAAAGAACAGTGTCTCGCTCAATGACGACGAGGAGACCTAAGGCCATAAGAAGTACGGCGTGAGCGATTCGACCTCGTTGGGTTGTGGGCATGCGTCGTCGAACAGCAGCGACCATCTGTTCAATCGTGGAACGAACGGTCGGTGACTCGCCATGAGGTGTCGTTGCAGTCGCAAAGGAACAAAGGAGAACGCCCATTCCGACGAACCAGATCGACAAAAGTCGATAGTCGCTAATGAATAATTTTGTTGCCGTCGAGTAGGCCCGTTCGGTGTCGGGATCATCGGCAAAAGAACCGGCAATGACCGGCACCACTGTGGCGACGAGGAACATCACGAGGCCGCTGAATGACGCCGCGATTCCGAGGGCGAATGTTCCTCGTCGTCGATTGGTGTCGAGGAGGATTGCGCCGATGGCGAAGAGGCCGGCCGAGATGAGGAGACCGACGCCCGCCAGTGTGAGTTTCTCGGCGATTTTCCAAAGATGGAGGCCCTGAGCCTGATCGCCGATCTTTACTAAGAGATCATTCGTTCCCGAGGGAATTGAATTGGCGAGATCGGGATTGGTTGCTTGAAGACTTCCAGTGAGGACATTGAGCCCTTCGCTGAGATTGACGACAGCAGCGTTGCCGCTTCGTGTGAAGAGGTAGTCATGTGCCGAATCGAGCGAGCGGCGAAAAATGGCTCGGAACGTCGGCGTCTGCATAATTGGATCAAGCGCGGTGCGGATGACGGTGCGAAATGAGGCCAAGCTCGACGGGCCGGCGTTGATGATGGCGTTGGTGAACTCATCGGCCAACTCGGAACGGACGGCATCGGAATCAAGAATGTGATCGGCGCGTTCCGCGAACCGGGCTGAGTCGAACACGGTCATGCGGGCCCACACCGACGTGACTCCCAAGGTGAACGTGACGAAAAACAAGACCGCACAGGTGATGGACCCGAGGTGCCGTGCTGTTCGTTTGGCCGAACGGGGTCGAGACTGTTCGGAGGGGTTCGGCATTTCCAAGACCTCGCATCGGGGACCGGGAGACTTTGCCACACCCCAATCCCAAACGAAGGTTCTCGCCGACGCGCATGCGACCGACCCGGGGGTTTGGCAGGATGGTTGAACCGCTGTTTGGCGGAACCGAAAGGAATCTGATGCAGCTCGGCATGGTGGGTCTTGGACGAATGGGTGCAAATCTCGTTCGTCGTCTTGTTCGTGATGGCCACACTTGCGTGGTCTTCGATGTCGATGCAGCAGCGGTAGCAACTCTTGCGGCTGAGAGCGACTCCATCACTGGGGCCAGCGATCTTGCGGATTTCGTCTCGAAACTTGATGTTCCACGTGCGGCGTGGGTGATGGTTCCCGCGGCATACGCCGGCGGCACCGTGAATGACCTTGCTGCACTAATGGAATCGGGCGACATCGTGATTGACGGTGGCAACACCTATTACCGCGATGACGTCGACCGTGCCGAGGCCCTGGCTCCCAAGGGTGTTCATTACGTCGATGTCGGCACGAGCGGTGGCGTCTTTGGTCTTGATCGCGGCTTCTGCCTGATGATTGGTGGCGAGGATGACATCGTCACGCATCTCGAACCGATCTTTCGAACGATCGCACCCGGAGTGGGCAATGCAGAACGCACGCCCGGTCGCACCGGCGAGTTCACTCCGGAGGAACAAGGTTGGTTGCATTGTGGGCCGGCCGGCGCGGGCCATTTCGTGAAGATGGTGCATAACGGCATCGAATACGGGCTTATGGCCGCGTATGCAGAAGGGCTCAACATCCTCAAGCACGCGAATGCTGGAAAGGTTGCGCGCGAGAACGACGCAGAAACCACCCCGCTGCGCGAGCCGAAGTACTACCAATACGACATAGATATTGAGTCGGTTGCCGAAGTATGGCGCCGCGGAAGTGTGGTCGCGTCGTGGCTTCTTGACCTCGTCGCCGCTGCACTTGTCGAAGATCCGCAACTCGACACGTTCGCTGGACGTGTCAGCGATTCGGGCGAAGGCCGCTGGACAAGTCTTGCCGCTATCGATATTGGCGCACCTGCTCCGATCTTGACGACTTCGTTGTACGAGCGGTTCACCTCACGCGGCGAAGCTGATTACGCCGACAAGTTGTTGTCGGCCATGCGGAAGCAGTTCGGTGGGCACGACGAGAAGCCGGCGAGTGGCAACTGAACCTGTTGCTGATGGCTCGGTTGTCGTCTCGACAATCGACGGCATTGCGGCAGTCACGCTTTCGGCGGGACAAACAGTTTTCTCTGTTCTCCCTGAGGCAGGTTTGGTTGGCGCATCACTGGCTCATAAAGGGCGCGAGTACGTCAACTTTCATGGCGGGCCAAGTTCCGCCATGGGCGGACACACCACTGGCATCCCGTTGTTGGCCCCATGGGCGAATCGCCTTGCTGAATCGTCCTACCGCGTAGGTTCAAAAGTCGTTGAGCTTTCGAAGTTGGCGCTGCATCGTGACGGCAATGGACTACCCATTCATGGGCTCCTGGTTGGACGTTCCGGTTGGGAATTGGCATCAGTCAAAGGTCAGGCAGGGTCGGCTTCGCTGGTTGCGACCTTCGACGCGGCCGCTGATGAAGCGGTGATGGAAGCATTTCCATTCCCGCACGAACTTGCAGTTGGTTTCACTGTGTCGCCCGGACGTTTGATGGTGTCAACCACGGTGACTGCTACTGGTCGTCGTGCGGTGCCGATCAGTTTCGGTTGGCATCCATACTTCCGACTTCCTGATGCCGAGCGCGACCGGATCAGGCTTGGCATGCCGGCACGCACCCAATTGCTCCTTGATGAGCGGGGACTCCCGACCGGGGAAGAAGTTCCTCAGCAAGCATCAATCGTGAAGCTGGGTGACACGCCATATGACAACGCGTATCGGCTTGGCGCCGATCGCCAGCTGTTGTTGGCCTCGGGCCGACGCCGTCTCACTGTTGTCTTTGACCGAAAGTACCCCTACGCGCAGGTCTATTCGCCGGTCGGGGCAGACTTCATTGCCCTCGAGCCGATGACGGCTCCTACGAATGCCCTTTGTCAGGAAACAACTCCAATGGTTGCTCCGGGCGAACGGTTCACCGCTCGCTATGTCATTTCTCTCACCTGAACGCAGGAGTTCACATGTCTGACGCCCCACAGCCGATCGAACAAACCACCGAGTGGTGGGAGCTCGCTTCGCATCAAGCCGAAATCGCCGATGTGCATTTGCGGGATCTCTTTGCGGCAGACCCGACTCGCTGCGATCGTCTCAACATCGAAGTGGGAGATCTTTACGTCGACTACGCGAAGCACCGCCTTACGGACGAAACGCTCACGAAGTTGTTCGCGCTTGCCCGTCGGGCCGACGTCGAAGGTCTGCGCGATGCCATGTGGGCAGGCGAGCACATCAACGTCACTGAAGATCGCGCGGTTCTTCACATCGCACTTCGTGCACCAAAGGGCGTGGTTCTCACCGACGAAGGTCACGACGTCGTCCCTGATGTGCACGAGGTTCTCGACCGCATGGCGTCGTTCTCGAACCGAGTGCGTTCAGGTGAATGGGTCGGCCATACGGGCAAGCGTATTCGTACCGTGATCAACATCGGTATCGGCGGTAGCGATCTTGGGCCGCGAATGGCTCATGAAGCGCTGTTGCCCTACGCGCAAGAAAACATCGACGTTCGTTTCGTTTCAAACGTTGATGGCACTGAGTTCTATGAACTCACACACGACCTTGATCCTGCCGAGACCCTGTTCATCATTGCGTCGAAGACGTTCACGACGCTTGAAACGATGACGAACGCGCATAGCGCGCGCAACTGGGCGCTGGCTTCGCTTGGTGACGACGCAGCGATTGCAAAGCACTTTGTTGCTGTGTCAACCAACGCTTCCGAAGTCGCGAAGTTCGGCATTGATACCGACAACATGTTCGGCTTCTGGGATTGGGTCGGCGGCCGCTATAGCTACGACTCAGCGATTGGTTTGTCGTTGATGATTGCAATCGGTCCAGAGAACTTCACCGAGATGCTTGAAGGCTTCCGACTTGTTGACGATCACTTCCGCACCGCGCCGTTGGAGCAGAACCTTCCGGCCATTCTTGGACTCATCGGTGTTTGGTACAACAACTTCTTTGGGGCACAAACGCTTGCAGTCCTTCCGTACAGCCATTACCTCGCGCATCTCACGCCGTATTTGCAGCAACTTGCGATGGAAAGCAACGGAAAGTCAACCGACCGTTGGGGCCGAACCGTAGGAACGCAGACCGGAGAGATTGTGTGGGGTCAACCCGGCACAAATGGTCAGCACGCGTATTACCAACTCATTCATCAAGGTACGAAGTTGATTCCGGCGGACTTTATCGGCCTTGTGTCACCTGCTCACGAAGTTGGCGGCCATCAAGACATCTTCATGGCCAACTTTTTCGCGCAACCCGAAGCATTGGCATTCGGTCGCACCGCCGACCAGGTTCGTGCAGACGGCGTTCCTGAAGCGCAGGTTGCTGCACGAACGTTTGCCGGAAATCACCCGACAACCTCAATCATGGTCCCAGAACTTTCTCCCAAGGTTCTTGGTCAACTCATCGCAACCTACGAACACAAAACATTCGTGCAAGGCGCGGTGTGGGGCATCGACTCCTTCGATCAGTGGGGTGTCGAGTTAGGCAAGAAACTTGCGCAGGCGATCATTCCCGAGCTCACCGCCGACGCTGCGCCGGCACTGACCCACGATTCATCGACGAGCGCACTGATTCGGCGATACCGAAACGGACGCGGTCGGGCCTAGGCCGGGCCGAGACCGGGCCGGGACACCCCTCTCCGCAGCGTGGCAGACTCCTTCGCCTGAGGGTGAGGAGACTGACGGATGAAGGTTCTAGGTATCGATATCGGTGGCACTGGCATTAAGGGTGCCGTCGTCGACACCAAGAAGGGGCATCTCGTCACCGATCGACTTCGATTGCTGACTCCCGAACCCGCGACGCCAGATGCTGTTGGCACCACAGTCGCGGAGATCGCAAAGCACTTTGAATGGACAGGCCCCATCGGCTGCACATTCCCAGGCGTTGTCAAAGGTGGAACGGTCTTCACCGCCGCCAATGTCGACAAGTCGTGGATCGACGCCGACGCGTCGCGCATCATCAGTGATGCAACCGGTTGCCCCGTCACCATGGTGAACGATGCCGACGCTGCTGGTGAGGCCGAAACGCGCTTTGGTGCAGCTCGCGGAAAGTCGGGTGTGATCATGACCATCACGCTGGGAACCGGAATTGGTTCCGCACTCATGATTGACGGAACGTTGGTGCCCAACACTGAGCTTGGTCACTTGTGGCTCCGTGGGGGCGATGCCGAAAAGTGGGCCGCAGCATCGGTGCGCGAACGACTCGAACTTGATTGGTCCGAGTGGACCGCACGAGTCGATGAATATTTGTGTTCCGTGGAGAAATTGTTCTGGCCTGACCTGTTCATCATCGGTGGTGGCGTATCCAAGAAGGCGGACAAGTTCATTCCCAACCTGACCTGCCGGACGCCGGTCGTTGCTGCGTCACTTCGCAATGCCGCAGGCATCGTTGGTGGCGCACTTGCTGTGCATCGCCATCGCGACAAGCACGGCACCGATGGCCAGTCGCACCTCAGTAAGAAGAAGTAGTTTTTCGCTCAGCGAGTCTGAAGTTCCTTCGGCAAATGTGATGTGTCAGAGAAACGGAACAGACTGAATGACAACGATGCAGCGATATGCATCGGGCGCACCACGCTGATTGATGCGTGGAAGGCAACAAAGCGCTCCCACTCCCACGGCACGGGTTCAATTCCGAGCAGGTGTCCGAGGCTGACTGCATTGGCGCCAGAGTGGGCAACAAACACAATTCGCGGACCCTCGTGATTCATGTTCCACAACGGAGGGAAACCGCGCGTCCGTGTGCAACCGATGTCAGCGAGGAACTCGGTGAGTCCACCTACGACGCGTTGGTGAAATTCGAGGAACGATTCGGCACCAGGAATTGCGTCCCACTGTTCGTTGAGCGGCCGACCGCGTTGTTCGGCGAAAGCTTTTGCGATGACCTCAGATGGGGTGCCTTGCCAAACTGGCGCGCGAATCTCCGCGATCCAGTCATGCGTTTCGGGTTCCAGATCAAACGCTTCGATGAGTGGTACGGCCGTCTGTTGTGCGCGAACAAGAGGTGAGACGATCAACCGATCGATTGGGAGGTCAGCGAAGAATGAGGGGAGTAGTTCCGCCTGACGGTGTCCGATGTCAGTGAGCACAGGGTCATCGACTCCACCTCCGTCGATCTCCCACTGTGGCTGTCCGTGTCGAATGAAAATCAGTTCCATGTCAGGTTCTTTGCGTTAGCCGCGTCCGGGCCGGCGGCGTTGACGGTTTGTCCAACACCCGCGATGCCAGTGGCGGCGAAGATCGGGGGCGTCGATGGGTACGGCGACGAGATGTCCCGTTCCCGAAGGGATGTCCCGATTGCAGCCGGGACACAGATAGGGCTTGTGTGCTTCATAAGGCTGTACGCGCCGAACCTCAACCTCGAGGCCCATCGGGTCGCGCTCGCGTTCGCTCGCCATGTCAGCCGAACAACGCCCAGATGAGCAGCCCAACGCAGATGATCATGGCTGCGCCAACCATGAAGTAGTCGAACGGTGATCGGCGTTGTTGGCGATGCGGATTGAATCCCACGCCCCAAGTATTCCCTGATATCGCTCGTGCCCCGCACGCGTTTCGTGACGAGGTCACTGGTAGCGTCAAGTTTCATGCGTTCCCCCCGAATTCTCGCCGCTGGTTTGACGCTGGTTGCAGGCGTGACGTTTGTCGCCGCTTGCTCTGGCGGCAGTTCATCCTCACCGGCCGCTCCGTCAGATGATCCTGTGTTGGTCGAGGGGCAACAGGTCTATTCGCAGAACTGCGCGAGTTGCCACGGTGCTGCTGGTCAAGGCGGATACGGCAAAAAGCTCGCTGGTGTCGTGACAGAGAAGTACCCGAACATCGACGATCAAATCGCTCTTATAACGAATGGTAAGGGCGCAATGCCCGCATTTTCGAAGAAGCTAAGCGCCGAGCAAATCACTGCGGTGACTCGCTATACCCGCGAGGTTCTCGGCAAAAACTAAACGCCAAGTTTTGAGCTTCAGGGCAAACGACTCCTGCGCTGCAGTGTGATTCGTTCCTAAGGTCAGCGCCTCGGCGGCACCGATCGCCCTTCGATCGACTGTTGTTCGCGGAGGTTCGATGCTCGCCACTATTGCGTCGGCGACGTTGTCGGGAATCGACGGCGTTCCCGTCACCGTTGAAGTCCATGTTGCCAACGGCCTGCCGGGTTTTACGGTTGTCGGCCTTCCCGACGCGTCGTGCAGGGAGGCGCGGGATCGTGTTCGCGCTGCGTTACTGACGTCTGGCTTCGCGTGGCCCGATCGTCGCACCACGGTGAATCTCGCGCCCACATCGCTTCGGAAGGTTGGTTCCTCGCTCGATCTTGCAATCGCAATCGGTGTTCTTGTTGCCAGCGAACAACTTCCGCCAGAAGTTGTCGCGGATCGGGCGTTTCTCTCTGAACTAGGGCTCGATGGATCTCTGCGTCATGTTCCGGGAGTGCTGTCACTCGTTGCGTCGTGTCCTCAGCCCGAAGTGATCGTGGGTCCGAGCTCGCATTCCGAAGCCGCACTCGTGGAGCGGTCAGTGATTCGTTGTGCATCAGACCTGCGAGTACTGGTCGAGGCCCTTACAGCAGAAGCACCGTGGCCTCGGCCGCCTGACGAACCATTTGTCGCTCCTGTCTCGAATGGTCCCGATCTTTCCGAGGTTCGGGGGCACCCGCTTGCGCGGTTTGCGATTGAAGTTGCCGCTGCGGGTGGCCATCACCTTCTGATGGTTGGTCCGCCGGGTTCAGGCAAGACGATGCTGGCCGATCGATTGCCGAGTTTGTTGCCCGATCTCGATGATTCGACTGCATTCGATGCAACGCGGGTGCATTCGGCCGCGGGCGAAGCGCTTCTTGGTGGCCTTGTACGACGGCCACCGCTGCGGGCGCCACATCACGGCATGAGCGCTGTGGCCATGGTCGGAGGCGGCACCCATCGTGTCCGACCCGGCGAGATTTCGCTTGCGCATGGTGGCGTCCTCTTCCTCGATGAAATGGGTGAGTTCGGCGCGGTCGTTCTTGATTCATTGCGACAACCACTTGAAGAAGGTGTCATCCGCCTCGCCCGTGCTGAAACTCGAGTCGAACTCCCGGCACGTTTTCTTCTTGTGGGTGCAATGAACCCATGTCCTTGTGGTGAAGGCGTTGTGCCCGCCGCCTGTCGCTGTACCGAACGGTCGCTTGAGCGATACCGGCGACGATTGTCGGGCCCATTGCTCGATCGGTTCGATCTGCGTATCGATGTACATCGTCCTGATCCGCGTCAATTGCTCAGCGCGGAGCGCTCCGAGGCGAGTTCGATCGTTGCTGCTCGGGTCCGACTCGCCCGAGGTCGGGCGGAGGATCGTGGTGTTCGGTGTAACGCTGATTTGTCGACCTCCGCGCTCGAACGAACCGCGCCGCTCGACGACGAAGCGTCGGCGCTTATCGAACGCTCGTTGGAATCGGGTCGACTTTCGGCCCGAGGCATGCGCCGCGTCTGGAGGGTTGCTCGCACGATTGCCGATCTCGAGGGTCACGATCACGCGCTCACTGCAGAACACGTCGCCAGTGCATTGCATCTGCGCAGCGAACCTGCATTTCTCTCGCGTTCGGTGGCGAGCTGAATGGGTACCGCGAATGTTCCGATCGAGGCTTGGGTGGTAGCGCTCTCTGCATTGCCTGGTGTGGGCCCATCCCGTTTGCGCTGGTTGTTGACTCAGGGCGAACCAGAAGCGGTGTGGCGCCGAGTGCGCAGTGGGTCTCTAAAAAAAGCGGTGAACGACGAGTCGCTACGCATCCCTGCGGCGTTCTTTGAGCAATGGAGTGTCGCTGCAAAGTCGATGGATCCGGTTGCGTTCTGGGAGGCGCACGTTGAAGCGGGCATCGGTGTAATGACGCGATGGTCGGCGTCATTCCCTAACGAGTTCGCCGACGATGACGATGCGCCAGTGGTGTTGTTCTGGATGGGTGATATCGATCGCTTGGCGGGAACACGTGTTGCCATTGTTGGTACACGACGAGCAACTCGCTATGGCATCGATGTCGCCAACGAGTTCGCGCGAGAACTTTCTCTTGCTGGCGTCTCGGTGGTTTCTGGACTCGCGCTTGGAATTGACGGCGCTGCGCATGCTGGTGCACTCGCTGTCGAAGGTGCTCCTCCGATTGCAGTTGTCGGAAGTGGCCTCGATCGCGTGTATCCGCGAGCGCATCGCGCCTTATGGCGCGCTGTGGCCGATCGTGGTGTGGTTCTAAGTGAGTATCCCCTCGGTGCGCCAGCGGTCGCGTGGCAGTTTCCCGCGCGTAATCGGATCATTGCTGCGTTGTCCGATGCCGTTGTCGTCGTTGAATCGCAATCCACGGGCGGAGCATTGGGAACCGCTATCGAGGCAGCCCGAAGAGGGCGAACAGTCCTTGCAGTACCTGGCCCGATCACCGCGCCGAGCTCGGCAGGAACCAATCAGCTTCTCTTCGATGGCTGCGGACCAGTTCGCGATGTTGGCGATGTTCTTCTGTCGCTTGGACGAGAACCCGAGCGTCGTCGCATGGCCGCCGAACATCGACCGTCACCAACCGGAAACGCGAAAGTCGTCCTTGAGTCTTTGCCGTGGCAATCGGTTCCAGTGCAACACGTGGTGCTTTCAACTGGGTTGAAACTGGGCGCAGTGATGATCGAGCTTGAGAAGCTTGAGGTAGATGGTTGGATCTCGCTGCGTGCCGGGTGGATCGAACGCATCGGTCGTGGGGGATCGAAATGAGCGAATGCGTCACGATCACTGAGTATCCAAGTGGAACTTCACTGCGCGCCGTTACAGTTTTGTTTGTGGCTCGTGATGTCGACCCTTGGTTTCTCGATGAGTTTCAGGCGTCGCTGACGTCTGTTTCGGACGCGACCCTCCGCGCCTACCGAAGTGACATCGATCAATTCGTCGAATGGGTTTCGCGTCAAGACATCGAAAATCCCGATGATGTGAGCCGTACAACGCTTCGGCGCTACATCGCAGCGATGACCACACGAAAACTTGCGCGCCGCACAATCGCCCGGAAGGCCTCGGCGTTGCGTCGCTATTTCTCTTGGTTGGTTCGAAGCGGTCATCTGAATGCCGATCCCTCTGCTGGCCTGAGCGCACCGGGTTCCACTGGTCGACTCCCGCGAGTCCTCCGTGATGAAGAACTCATCCAGGTGCTCGACAATCCTCCCGGCACCACTGCGAATGATCCGCCGGCGATTCGTTCTCGTGACGATGCTGTGCTTGAACTTCTCTACGGAAGCGGACTGCGCGTGTCGGAGGTCTGCGGTCTTCGTCCCGAAGACCTCGACCTTGCTCGTCGTCGCGTGGTCGTCTGGGGAAAGGGCTCGAAGCAACGAGTCGTTCCGTTAAGCGCCCCTGCTGTTGACGCGCTTGAACAATGGCTTGGTCATGGTCGGCGTGTCATGGCGACCGCAGCGTCACCTTCCGACGCGGTTTTCCTCAATCGCAAGGGCACCCGTTTGGGTACGCGAGATGTTCGGCGACTACTTGATCGTCGTGCACCGTCACCAACGCATCCACATGCATTACGCCACACGTTTGCGACTCATCTTCTTGACGGCGGCGCTGATCTACGTGCTGTTCAAGAGCTGCTCGGTCATTCCGATCTCTCCACGACGCAGCACTACACCCACGTGAGCAAAGAGCGTTTACGTACGGTGGTCGATTCCACCCACCCGCGCGCGTAATTCACGAGCGCACCTCATTCCTTCCCCGGTGAGTCGTCACACCCGGAAGGACCGTCGTGCGGTCATTGCCTTTCATCCCTTTTGGTCGCTCATGTAGGCGGGCACTTTGCTTTGGTGTTCTTGTGGCGTTGCTGTCGACGGTCGTTGTTGCATTCACGCCTCACGAGGTGCGCGCAGCAACGCCATGGGTTGACTACCGACCGCCGAGCGATGCCGAAATCGTTGATCACTTTCGTCCGCCGCCGAAGCCGTGGATGGCCGGTAACCGAGGCATCGATTACGGAACCAGTCCTGGCGCGCAGATTTCAGCCTCTGCCGACGGGCGTGTGATCTTCGCTGGACTCGTCGGCGGCGCACTTCATGTCACGCTTGAACACGCCGACGGGTTGCGCACGAGTTACTCGTTTCTAGATTCGTTGACGGTGAGTGCCGGCGACCGAGTGCGCGCTGGGGACGTCATCGCAGTTGCAGGAGGACTATTCCACTTCGGCGTTCGTGCTCCCGATGACACCTACCTGGACCCCGAAGCACTGCTCGCTGGGACGTTGCGTCCGCGTGCGCGACTCGTACCGGGAACCGATCAGGGACTTGACCGTCTCGGCGCTCATGAACGTCGTTCGTTACTTGATGTGTTTCTCGACACCGGAGTCGCAGCACTTTCAGCGACCTCCGAGTGGGGTTCGCAAACCACTGCACTCATTGCGCATTACATGGTTGAGTTGAATCCGACCACGCACGCGATTCGTGCTGTCGATGCGTTTGCGAAATGGCTGCGCGATCACGAGACCTGCACACCCGTATCGGTTTCCGTTCCCGCCCCCGAATCGCGACGCATCGTGGTTCTCGTCAGCGGTCTTGGTACTTCAAGCGATTCCAACACGGCATGGGAAATCGACACGAAAGCGCTCGGGTACGCCGACGCTGACGTCGTCCGCTACTCCTATGAAGGTGGACAAGCTCCGCGAGTAAACCCGGAACAGGCGGGTGCAGTCCGAACGGTTTCACAACAACCGTTCGATGCAATCGCCGAGCACTCATTTGATTCGATCGATAGTCAGCAATCAGTCGGTGCATCGGCAGACCATTTGTCTGCGTTGCTTCAATCGGTGGCAGCCGCCCAGCCCGACGTTCCGATCGATGTTGTCGCCCATTCCCAAGGCGGCGTTGTGGCGCGCTTGGCGGTTGAGCGTTCGGGGGCAGAGCAACACCTTCCCGATGAGGTCGAGACTTTGGTGACGATTTCCTCGCCGCAACAAGGTGCGCCGCTGGCAACCGGGGTGGTTGCGCTCGGCGAGAGCCCCGGGGGAGCGGCTGCTCTGACGCAGCTCCGGTCTGCCGGAGCCGCTGAGGATCTCGATAATCGGCTGCCGGCCATTTCGGATCTGGCCGAGACCTCTCCGATCATCGACGAGCTCCACCAGCGGCCGATGCCCGAAGGGGTCAGATTCGTGACCATCGGAGGTTCGGGCGACCTCGTCGTACCTGGTTCGTCGGCGATCGCTCCCACCGCCAATGCCAGCGTGATTCTCCCGACCGAAATTGGCAAAGACGCCCATGGCTCGTTGCCCTCGAGTCCGGCGGCCACAAGGGAAATCGGGCTTGCCGTGGCAGGGATGGGCCTCACCTGTCAGAGTTTCAGCGATGTCTCGGCGGCCTTCGTAACCGCTGAAACCATCCGGTTCGGAGAATCGGTGGCCGGGGCCACGGCCGCGGTGGCCGCTGGAGTGCTCCCGATTCCGCCCGCCGACTGACGGCCGAAGGGTCAGTTGGCCGATTTTCGGGCCCTCCCTTACACTCATGGCCCGGCCCGACGACCGTCGGGCATGTTGGTCACCCGATCGACATACCTCTACACATCCGCACCCGTGCACCCCACGGTCGCTTCCCGTTTGGGAAGTCGCCCGCACGGACCAGCGATCCTCCGAACCGATGGGAAGGAACACCCTCATGGCACCAGTTGTCACCATGCGCCAGTTGCTCGATTCAGGCGTGCACTTCGGTCATCAGACCCGCCGCTGGAACCCGAAGATGAAGCGATTCATCCACGGCGAGCGCAATGGCATTTACATCATCGATCTTGAGCAGACGCTCGGCCGCATCGAAACCGCATACAGCTTTGTGCGCGACCTCGTGGCCGACGGCGGCACGATCCTTTTCGTGGGCACCAAGAAGCAAGCCCAAGATCCGGTTCGTAGTTACGCCGAGCGTTGCGGCATGCCCTACGTGAACGAGCGTTGGCTCGGCGGCATGCTCACCAACTTCCAGACCATGTCCAAGCGCGTCGCGAAGATGAAGGACTACCAGCGCATGCGCGACACCGGTGACTTCGAAGCGATGCCGAAGAAGGAAGCCCTTCTCATCAGCCGTGAACTCGAGAAGCTCGAGCGCAACCTCGGCGGTATCCGCAACATGGAACGCCTTCCCAGCGCCATCTTCGTGCTCGACACCAAGAAGGAAGACATCGCCGTTACCGAAGCAAACAAGCTCGGTCTCCCGATTGTCGCTGTGGTCGACACCAACTGCGATCCCGACATCATCACCTACGTGATCCCGGGCAATGACGACGCAATTCGCTCAGCGAACCTTATGGCTCGCGTGATCGCCGATGCTGTCGACGAAGGCCGCTTCATTGCTTCGCGTAAGCGTGGCGCCGTTGCTCCTGAGGGCCCCGCTGTTCTCGAGCGCACGCCGGAAGAAGAAGCAGCACATGAAGCTGCACAGGCCGACGCTCGTCGTCAGGCTGCCGAAGCTGCTGCTGCACGTGAAGCACGCATTGCTGCCGAACGCGCAACCGCAGAAGAAGCAATCACCCAGACCGATCCCGCAAACGAAACCACGCAGGAGTCCTGAAAACCAATGGCTGAATTCACCGCCAAGGACGTCCAGAACCTTCGTCAGATCACTGGCGCCGGAATGATGGATGCCAAGAAGGCACTCACCGAAAACGACGGCGACTTTGAAGCCGCCAAGCAGTGGTTGCGCGAGAAGGGTCTGGCCAAGGTTGCCAAGCTCGGCGATCGCGAGAATGCACAGGGTTCCGTTTGTGTCGTCGTTGACGGCTCAGTTGGCGCCATCGTGCAGCTCAAGAGCGAAACAGATTTCTCGGCCAAGGCCGCAGACTTCATTTCACTCGTTCAGGACATGACCGAAGTTGTTGTCGCCAAGGGCGCCGATGCACTCTCGGAACTGAACGACGAACTCGACGCCCTCAAGATCGCCAAGAAGGAAAACATCGAACTCGGCACCGTGGTGCGTTTCGAAGCCGCTGGCGACAACATTCTCGACTCGTACCTGCATCTGCAGGACGGTCGTGGCGTGAACGCTGTCCTTGTTGAGCTCAATGGTGGAACCAAAGAGATCGCTCACGATCTTGCGGTGCACATCGCGTTCTCAAAGCCGGCCTACCTCCACCGTGACGAAGTTCCGGCCGAGGATGTTGAGCGTGAGCGTCAGGCGCTTCTCGACATCACCAAGGCCGAGGGCAAGCCTGAAGCGGCCTGGCCGAAGATCGTCGAAGGACGCATCAACGGTTGGTACAAGGAGCAGGTGCTCCTCGAGCAGCAGTTCGTGCGCGACGACAAGAAGTCGATCACCGATCTGCTTGCAGGCGCGACGCTTGTCCGTTTCGCTCAGGTATTCATCGGAGCCTGATGGCCTCCGCGACCGCCCGCTGGTCGCGGGTCCTGCTGAAGGTTTCGGGCGAAGCATTCGCTGGCGATGCCGGATACGGCATCGACGGCCATGTGGTGCAACGCATCGCCAAAGACATTGTCGAGGTTCGCGCTGACCATCCCGACGTCCAGATCGCCATCGTTGTCGGTGGCGGAAACATCTGGCGCGGGATGGCAGGTGCGGGTGCCGGCATGGATCGCGCGCAAGCCGATTACATGGGCATGCTCGCAACGGTCATTAATGCGCTTGCGTTGCAAGACACACTCGAACAATTGGGTCAGCCCACGCGAGTGCAGTCCGCTATTCAAATGGCGCAGGTTGCTGAGCCCTACATCCGTCGTCGTGCGGTTCGACACCTTGAAAAAGGTCGCGTCGTGATTTTCGCTGGCGGAACGGGTAACCCGTTTTTCACCACCGATACCACCGCAGCGTTGCGCGCGGTCGAGATCGAAGCTGGTGTCTTGCTGAAGGGCACCCATTCGGGAACCGACGGCATCTACACCGACGACCCCCGCACGAACCCTGATGCCACAAAGCTCGAGGAAGTTACCTACCTCGATGTGCTCAATCAGGGACTTCGGGCCATGGATTCGACGGCAATCACGCTGTGTATGGACAACAACCTGCCCATCGTTATGTTCGATCTCACCGGCGAAGGCAATGTCCGCTCGCTACTTGAGGGCGGTTCGGTCGGTACCCTCGTCCGTTGAGGCGGTCGCTGGAGACCCCGTCGCTCTCGTCGATTTCTCCTGGAGTGTTCCGATGACATCTGAGATGGCTGATCTGCTGCTTGCGGAAACTGTCGAGAAAATGAAGAAGGTCGTTGCGCACACACGCGCTGACTTCTCTTCGATTCGCACTGGACGTGCCGCACCCGCGCTTGTCGAAAAGATTCCGGTCGATTACTACGGCTCGGAAGTTCCGTTGCAACAGATTGCTGGCTTCAACGTTCCCGAAGCACGCCAGTTGCTCATCACCCCGTACGACAAAGGTGCGATCGGCGCGATCGAAAAGGCGTTGCAGCAATCCGACCTCGGTCTCAACCCGAGCAATGACGGTATTTCGATTCGTCTCACCTTCCCTCCGCTCACCGGTGAGCGTCGTAAGGAACTTGTGAAGGTCGTCAAGAACATGGCCGAGGACGGAAAGATTGCACTGCGCAATCAGCGTCGTTCGACTCGCCAAGAACTTGAAGCCCTTGAGAAGGGTGGCGACCTTTCGAAAGACGAACTTGAGCGCGCTGAAAAAGAACTCGACAAGATCATCCACTCTCACGAAGCCGAAATCGGTGACGCGTTGGGTGCCAAGGAAACCGAGTTGATGGAGGACTGATGGCTTCAAACGATCTGTCCCGCGAACCGCGAGCACCTGGTGATCCCGAAGACGTTCGAATCATCACCGCCGATGAAATCGCCGAAGCATCGAATCGCCCCGACGTGGCCACTCGACTTCCTGAGCGTGAACTTCCGCCGCCTCCACCGCCGGTCATGAATGTTGGGCCGCCAACAGGTGAACACGAAATGCCGCATTGGACCGAACCGGCAACGGGTCAGGTGCCTGCTGTTGTTATTGGTGACAACGCGGGCGATGACGATCGTGCCTTGATGGCCGATACGCCGCGTTGGCGTAGTGAACACGACACGTCCGATCACGGAGATCTTCTCGCTGATCTCGCCGCGTCCGAACCCGATGAACCCGTTGTTGAACGTCTCGGTGCGCTGGACACTGACGAGCGCATTTCCGACGAGGCCTACCTGAACTTCGACGATGTCGAACTCGCCCCGCAGCCTCGCCGACGTGGAGCACGTCGCGGCCGTTCTTCCCGTGGCGCTCGCCAAGAAAACGATCCGCTGTCAGCGATCCTGCTTCCGCCTGATCTTGTTGGTTCCGGAACTGACGCACCTTTGCCCCTACCCCCATCTGCCGGACGCGCTGAACCTGTGGCCGCGCCGCAGGAACAACCGGTTGCTCCCGTTGCAGCGAAATCGCGAAATGTTCCGATGGCGGCTGCTGTCGGCATCGGCATGGCACTTGTTGCTGCGCTGCTTTTCAAAGCTGGACCGTTACCGACACTTCTGCTCATTGAAGTCGTACTTGTTGCCGCTGGCTTCGAGTACTTCACCGCGATGCAAAAGAGCGGATTCCGACCAGCAACGCTGCTCGGTCTCGCTGCGGTCGCGGCGCTGCCGGTCGCGAGTTATTGGAAGGGCGAATCTGCAATTCCTGCGATCGTCTTCCTCACATTCCTCTTTGGCATCGTGTGGTTCCTTAGTAGTGCAAGCGGTCGAGCTCGACCCACCGCCAACCTTGGCATCACCCTTATCGGCGTTGTCTGGATCGGCATCTTTGGCAGTTTCGCTGCGCTCATCGTTGATATTCCGACCCAAGGCGTAAGCATCCTTCTTGTTGCGGTTGTCGCCGCAGTTGCAACCGATGTCGGTGGCTTCTTCTTTGGTCGAGCAATGGGTCGCAGCCCGCTAAGTGCGATCTCTCCGAACAAGACCGTCGAAGGACTTGTCGGCGGTATGGCGTCAACCGTGTTCGCCGTCTTTGTCTTCGTCGTCGTGCTTGGCGTAAGTTCGCTCGGCGCAGGCAAGGCACTTGTGCTCGCAGTGGTGCTCGCGGTTATCGCCCCATTGGGCGATCTCGCCGAATCGCTGTTCAAGCGGGACCTTGGCCTGAAGGACATGGGCTCATTGCTTCCTGAACACGGCGGTTTGCTCGATCGATTCGATGCACTGCTGTTCGTGCTTCCCACGACCTATTACGTGGTGAGAATCCTCGGATTGGGCTGATCCCGCGGGGAATTCCGCACCCTGTCTCGGTAGGCTCACGTCCATGCCTCTGACCCGCGTCGCCCTCGCCGGATCTACCGGATCGATCGGCACGCAGGCGCTCGATGTCATTGAAGCGGAAGCCGATCGTTTCGAACTCAGCGCTATCGGGGCCACCGGCCGCCAGCCCGAGGTCATCATCGAGCAAGCCCGTCGCTATCGCCCAGCGGTGGTGGCAATTAGCGATCCAGAAGCGGCACGGGCGATTGCCGCAGAACTCCCGGGTATCGAAGTTCGAGGCGGCGCCGATGCAATGGCGAGCCTCGCGCTCGAAGCCGATGTTGTCGTGAACGGTGTCGTCGGCTTCGCAGGTTTGACCGTCACATTGGCAACGCTTGAAGCAGGCCGACGACTTGCGCTCGCAAACAAAGAGTCGCTCATCGCCGCCGGCCCGGTCGTGCAAGTTGCACGACGCACGCCGGGTGCAGAACTTGTGCCCGTCGATAGCGAACACGGCGCCATTCACCAGTGCCTTCGTGCAGCCGACAATCACGATCGTGTTGCTCGATTGCTCCTTACTGCGAGTGGTGGACCATTCCGCGGTCGTAGCGTTGAAGATCTCGCCAACGTCACAATCGAAAATGCGCTTGCTCATCCGACCTGGAGCATGGGACCGAAGATCACCATCGATTCTTCGACGCTCATGAATAAAGGTCTTGAAGTCATCGAGGCGCATGAACTTTTCGGAACGCCAGCTGGCGAGGCCGGATACGGACTCGGCTTCGACGAA
Organism: Acidimicrobiales bacterium; assembly: GCA_030830565.1. Classification (GTDB taxonomy): domain Bacteria; phylum Actinomycetota; class Acidimicrobiia; order Acidimicrobiales; family Acidimicrobilacustridaceae; genus Acidimicrobilacustris. Next base: position 100,368 of record JAURMR010000028.1, on the reverse strand, counting down.
ATCGACGTTGTTGTTCACCCGCAGTCCATCGTGCACTCAATGGTCGAGTTCACCGACGCCTCAACAATTGCGCAACTGTCAACACCCGATATGCGACTGCCGATTGGCTATGCCTTGGCCTGGCCCGATCGAATTTCCACACCGTTCGGAAGAATCGACTGGACCACGCTTAGTCGACTCGATTTCGAACCGCCGGACCTCGAAGCATTCCCATGCCTCGCGCTTGCGTACCAAGCTGGTCGCGCAGGCGGCACTGCGCCGGCGTGGATCAGCGCGGCAAACGAGGTTGCTGTTGATGCTTTCCTCGACGGAAAAATCGCCTGGCGAGAAATTGCGTCGGTTATTGCAGCAACACTCGATCGTCACGATGGTGCCCCGGCAACTGACGCTGCATCAGTCATCGATGCCGACGCCGAGGCTCGTCGTAGGGCTCATGAAGAACTCAACCATTTGGCATCGGCGGTGCGCGCATGACGACCCCAGTTGAACCGAAGAATTCCAACGACGAACTCAACAATGCTGCGGCGAAACCGCCACTGCTCGAACGAGTCTTTGGTAACCAATTCGTACTTCTCGGCTTGCTCCTTGCATTGCTGGGTTGGGTTGCATTCACCCGCATTTGGTTATTCGTTTTGATCATCGCCATCGTCGCATCGGTTTTCTTGCACGAAATGGGCCATTTCCTTATGGCCAAGCGCAATGGCATGAAGGTCACTGAGTTCTTCATCGGCTTTGGTCCGCGAGTGTGGTCGTTCCGTCGCGGCGAAACTGAATACGGCCTCAAACTGATTCCTGCTGGCGCCTATGTCCGCATCATCGGCATGCACGGCCTCGAGGAAATCGACGATTCCGACGATGAAGGCCGCACCTACCGTGCGCAGTCCTATTGGCGTCGCATGCCGGTGGTTCTTGCGGGGCCGGTAACGAACATCGTGCTCGGCCTAGTACTGCTTGTTGTGGTGTTCGCCGGTTTCGGGCATCCGTCAACCGATAAGTGGAAAGTTGACTCAGTGTCGGCTGGTTCGGCGGCAGCCAGTGCCGGTCTTCAGCCGGGCGACAGAATTCTTGCGCTCGACGGCGAGCCTGTTGGCACCTTTGATGATTTCACCTCCGTCGTTCGTGCCCACGCTGGCTCGCCGGGCCAACTCACCGTTCAGCGCGGCGATGAACAGCTCACGATTCCGACCACCTTCGGCTGGTCGCTGAACACTGAAGGCGCTCGTGCACTTCAGCCACTCGTGCCCGGTGATCGAGTCACCAAAGTCGGCGACATCTCCGTGTCCTCGTATTCCGAGATGCAAGCTGCACTTCAGCGTGTCATCGGCCCGGTGACAATCACGTTTGACCGCAACGACCGCGCCTTCACGACTGTTGTTGAGGGTCCCCTCGCAATGCCAGTTGAAGGGTACCGGGGGTTCCTTGGCGTGAGCCCAAGTTCTGTTCTCGTGCACGCAGGCATCGTTGAAGCAACTGGCCAGGCCGTTCAAGCGTTCGGCGACACCGTGGTGGGTTCGGTGCAGGGGATGGGCCGCCTCTTCTCGCCGAGTGGCATCAGTAAGTTGGCCTCGCAGGTTGCCAATGGCGGCAGTTCGGAATCTTCAAGCGCAATCGAACCGGTGAGTTCGGGATCAACCGGTGCCGGTTCAAACTCAGGTTCGTCGGCAACAGCCTCTTCGAATGCCGATCGACCGATGTCGTTGCTCGGCATTGTGAATGTGGGAACGCAGTTAGGTGAGGAGGCTGGGTGGGCAGGGGTCCTTGCGCTTCTGGCCACCGTCAATATTTTCCTCGGCCTGATCAACTTGGTTCCGATCCTCCCATTCGATGGTGGTCACATTGCTGTCGCCACCTACGAAGAGATCCGGACCCGCATTTCGGGCAAGGCCTATCGGGTGAATATGGCCAAACTCATGCCCGTCACGTACATCGTGGTCTTGCTCATGGTGGGGCTCTTCGCGTCCACGCTCTATCTCGATGCCGTGGACCCCGTAAAACTCTCGCCGTAGCTAGTCGGCAAACGGGCGCTGCGCGTCGCTGATTTCGACGAAAGGCAGAGTTTTGTAGAACTCACTGTCATACGATCGCCTCACTCACCGCCTTCTACCGGTGTGAATCAGGTGGCGGATTTCAGGCTCCCGGGGGAGGTGACGTCAATTGCTCCTCCGGGAGTTGTCGCGATGAGTGCTGACGTTGAATGCGCAAATTCGAAAGATCTCACGTCAGACGGTTTTGATGCCTTTGTCGTCAGTGTGGAGCCGATACTTCGAGCGGCGCTCGTGGCCCGTCACGGGCGCGATCGGGGAGCGGTCGCGACAGCGGAAGCCTTAAGTTGGGCGTGGGAGCGATGGGAACGGGTGCGGGAAATCGAATCGCCAATCCCGTATCTGGTGAAGGTGGGAACAAGCCGCACGCGGATGAGACTTCTTTTCCCCAAGATTGAACCGCTAATCGCACCTCGCGAGCATGAATTTGAACCGGGGCTCGACAAGGCTCTTCGAAAACTCTCTGACCGTCAGCGAAGTTGTGTTGTTCTCATCGCCGGTTACGGACTGTCATTTGCCGAAGCGGGTGAGGTCTTGTCGGTGACCAAGCCGACGGTCCAGAAGCATTTTGAGCGTGGAATCGAACGTCTCCGAAATGAACTTGGTGTTGCTGGTCCTGAATCGGACGAGTCGGTCGCGATCGAAATCGGAGTTGATGAAGATGCATGAGGGGTCGACGTCACGGGATCGCCTTGGTCGTGATCTTCGATCTTGGGTAGAGAGCGTCACGCCCATGACGCCAGAATCGGCGCGAAGTGAATCCCCACGTCTACATCGCGAGAGACGTCGACGTCGCCAACGCGCGCTCGGGGGCGTCGTTACGGTCGTTGCCTTGTCCTTAGGCGTGCTCATTGTGGTTCCGAGGCTTGGTCACTCTGCGCGGGACGTTGAGAGCGTAACTCCAGGAAATTCGGCGCCGCCGCGTCCGGAGGGATGTTCACTGGACGCACGCACATTTGTCGATGAGTTCGTAAGTGCGCCGGCTGCTTTAGGAGAAGGGCTCCCTTCCGGTTCAACACTTTCGCTTGCCGATGGAACAGTTTTTGACGAAAGCGGTCTCGTGCGAGTTCTCTCAATCGACCCAGGAACAGCAGTCCCTCGCCAATCGCTGGATGCTCTTGAAATCTCTGGAGGATTCAAAGTCGTCGTTGTTGAGCGATGCGGTTCGTTGGCGTCCATAGCGACTATCGCTGAATCGATCCGGTCGTCGATCTCAACGGCGGGCTCAAATTCTCATCTTGCAGGTGTTTCTATTTCGCTTGATGAGGGGCGAGGACTCGTCGTGCTCACTGGACCTCGGGTGATCGCCGATGAGTTGGTCGCTGAGGCACGCGTGGACGGTGCTCTCATCGATTTCGCTTCATCTGTGAGCAGTACCGACTGATGGACGTCTTGCCCATCGGTTAATCGTTTCCGGAAATGAGGCGGAGTGCGGAAAGGAATGCAATGTCAACGAAGGTAATGAACAAGAACTGGCGGCGAATCAGTTGTGGACTTGCGCTCGGAGTAGTTGTCGCAGTGTTGGCGTGGGTTGCGGTGCCGAGTTCTAACTCCGGGATTGGCTATGCCTCGCAAGGAGACGGATGTGGCGCTGCGTACGATTCCCCGTCGTCGGGATCGGCAGAAGACATTTTTGCGTGGGCAACAACGCCGGAAGCTAGCGATGTCTTTAACGCGCTTCATGAGAAAATCGCTGGGAGCCCTGATTTCTTGGATGTGCGCGTGCACTATGTCACTCAAACCGTTCTTGTTGTCGTGGCTCCCGGGGTTACCCCATCGAGAGCTGCAACCGACGACATCGAGCAGTTAGTGAAGACGATCAATGCAGAAGTTCTATTTGTCGCCGGATGTGCGAGTGCGGCCGATTTGGAAGTTGCGGCCGAGAGTGCTCGCGCGGCCATGGCCAAAGTCGTGACTGAAGACGACTTTCGGAAATTCGGTGGCGTCGCTGTGAGTATCGATCGAGCGCAAGGCCGTGTCGTGCTTGAAGCTGGCCCGACGATTGGAAAGCGAATCGTTGAGGCTATGGAAGCGGGGGCGGAGCTCGTGGATCTGGTTGAAGGTCCCGCCCCGGGCTTCACCTCACGAGCCTCAGACTCGCCACCATTCTCAGGTGGAGCTCAATACACGACGTAGTGAACGAGTTCGGTTGTCGCTTTGTGCAGGCCTGAGTTTGGTGGAAACGGCTCGCTGTTCGTGACGCCAGTGAGCTTCTTCATGTCGGATGGAATATCCCCGAAGACGTGAATTGCGCTCATTCGTGCGTAACCTCTTGATGTGAGCGAGCTTTCCCCGCAGACCCGATACCCACGACGCGCAACTCGTCAGTTGCACGTTGGTGACGTTGCTGTTGGTGGCGGCGCGCCGATCTCGATTCAGTCGATGACGACAACGAAGACGGCCGACGTCGAAGGCACGCTGCAACAGATCTACGCGCTAGCTGGAGCCGGTTGCGACATCGTGCGCTGCACGTGTAACGAACAGGAAGCCGCTGAAGGACTCGCACACATCGTTCCGCGTTCGCCGCTGCCGATCATCGCCGACATTCATCATCAGTACCGGCGCGCGCTTGAAGCAATGGAAGCGGGTGTGCAGGGTTTGCGTTTGAACCCCGGCAACATTCGTCGGCCCGAACACATCAAAGCAGTTGCTCGCGAAGCGAAGGATCGTGGTATCCCGATTCGCATTGGCGTCAACGGCGGATCGCTCGACCCCGAGTTGTACGACAAATACGGCGGCAAAGTGACTGCCGAAGCAATGGTCGAATCAGCCAAACGCGAGCTCGCCTACTTCGAAGAGGTGGGCTTCGACGACGTAAAGATTTCGGTGAAAGCATCGAACGTTGCGCTCATGATTGATGCGTACCGACTTCTGGCCGACACAGTCGACTACCCGTTGCACCTGGGCGTTACCGAGGCGGGACCGCCTCCGGCAGGACTCGTGAAAGCAACTGCAGGTATGGCCACCTTGTTAGCCGAAGGAATTGGCGACACCATTCGCTACTCGCTCACTGCAGACCCGGTTGAAGAGGTTCGCGCCGGCCGCTGGTTGCTTGAAAGCCTTGGCCTGCGCGAACGACGCGGTCTTGATCTCATCGCATGCCCGTCGTGTGGTCGCGCTGAAGTTGATGTCATTGAAGTAGCCGCTCGTGCGCAAGACGCGCTTACTAACATGAACATTCCTATCCAGGTCGCCGTCATGGGCTGTGTTGTGAATGGGCCTGGTGAAGCTCGTGAGGCCGATCTTGGTATCGCTGCAGGTCGAAAGCGCGGCCATCTGTTCGTAAAAGGCGAAGTGGTGAAGGTCGTTCCCGAACCCGAGATGGTCGAAGCGCTTGTGGAATGGGCGCAGATCATTGCCGACGGCGGCGTGGAAGAAGCGCTTCGTCGTAAAGATGCCGGTGCTGCAGCCGAAGCAGAAGCCGATCGCATGGCGTTGCTCGACGACAAAGGCGAGGACGCCAATAACGCCGAAGAGCGCATTCAGATCATTCGCAAACTCGACTGAAACCACACACGCACGCGAATCGTGGTCAGTCCTGAAGGGGTCGTCGCCTAGCATCGGCCCCCATGGCGAAGGCTCCTGTTCTCACCCCGCAGTCCGAAGATTTCCCGCGCTGGTATCAAGACATCGTTGCCAAGGCCGAACTGGCCGACAACGGTCCGGTGCGCGGAACGATGGTTATCCGCCCGTATGGCTATTCAATCTGGGAACAGATGCAGGCGGAAGTTGATCGCCGTATCAAGCGCGCTGGTGCCAAGAACGCCTACTTCCCGTTGTTCATCCCCGAGAGTTATCTCAAGCGAGAAGCCGAGCACGTTGAAGGTTTCAGCCCCGAGCTTGCCGTGGTCACGGTTGCCGGTGGCAAAGAACTTGAAGAACCAGTCGTGGTTCGTCCCACCTCGGAAACCGTCATTGGTGAGTTCATGGCCAAGTGGGTCCAGAGTTATCGCGATCTTCCACTTTTGCTCAATCAGTGGGCCAACGTTGTTCGCTGGGAACTTCGCCCGCGCGTCTTTCTTCGCACGAGTGAGTTCCTGTGGCAAGAAGGCCACACCGCGCACGTCAGCGAAGACGACGGACGTCAGTACGCCGAACGAATCCTGCACGATGTGTATGAGTCATTCATGCGCGACGTTCTTGCGATGCCCGTTGTTGTTGGTCGTAAGACCGCAAAGGAACGCTTTGCTGGCGCCACGAACACGATGACCTGTGAAGCGATGATGGGCGACGGAAAAGCCTTGCAAATGGGCACGAGCCACGAACTCGGTCAGAACTTCGCGAAGGCCTTCGACATTCAGTACCTCGACAACGAAGGCACGCAACAACACGCATGGACAACGTCGTGGGGCGTTTCTACCCGCATGGTTGGCGGACTCATCATGTGTCACGGCGACGACAACGGCTTGCGTATTCCGCCCGCTCTCGCGCCGGTGCAGGTTGTTGTCCTTGCCGTGCGCGATGACGACGCAGTGATCGAACGCTGTCGTGTGCTTGCTGAAGAACTCGCCGATGCTGGTCTGCGCGTTGAACTCGACGTGCGAGTCGAAACCTCAATGGGTCGACGTGCCACCGACTGGGAACTCAAGGGTGTTCCGGTCCGACTCGAACTTGGTCCTCGAGATCTCACTGAAGGTGTCGTCACTCTCGCCAACCGATTCACCGGTGCCAAGGATGCGGTTGCGCTCAATGGGATCGCAGCATCCGTAGCGGCGACTCTCGATGCAGGCCAGGCCCAGCTGCTCGCCGAAGCCACTTCGCGTCGCGACTCTCGCACCGTTGACGTCGCCACCGTTTCAGAAGCCGCTGAAGCTGCTGCCACTGGATGGGCCCGAATCCCATGGTCCAGCCTGGGCACCGAAGGCGAGGCCGAATTGGCGAAATCCAGCGTCACGGTTCGCTGTTTGGTGATGCCGGACGGCTCGCTGCCGGCCTCCGATAACTCCGACGGCGCCATCGCCATCGTCGCCCGCTCCTATTGATTCCTCGCTGATTCACGCCAAAAACCTGCTCTGAACAGGGGTTTCGTGGTGGACCCGGCCGGCCTTGAGCCTTGCCCGGGTGGTCGTTTCGTTGCGGAGGGGTCTACACTGTTTGCATCGCAATCGTTCGGCAGTACTGACGAAGGCGTGGGCTTTTGCCCACGCCTTTTGTTTCGGCCGAATTCAGGTCGCGGTCGCCCCGCAGTCTGTGATCTTTGAAACCCTTTGAAAGGAGGCCAGCAATGAGCGTGTCCGCACGTGTACGAGCACTTATCGAACCATTGGTGGCCGCCGAGGGTCTCGAACTGTTCGACCTCGAACAAGCTGGTCCAGTCCTGCGTGTCACTGTCGATCGTGAAGGTGGCGTCGGCATCGATGACATCACCAAAACAACCCGTGCAATCTCACGGGCGCTCGACGAACACGATCCGATCTCAAGCAGTTTCACTCTTGAGGTTTCAAGTCCTGGTCTTGAGCGTGTGTTGCGCACGCCAGCTCATTACGCGTGGGCGGTTGGTCGCACCGTTGCAGTCAAGACATTCCCCAATCACCCGGTTGGTCGTCGCTTTGCCGGCACCGTTACCGGTTCGACCGACACCACGGTCACCATTGCCCTCGATGAACCACTGGGGGAGAGCATCACGCTCAACCTCGGTGAAATCGAAAAAGCGCGCACCACATTCGTCTGGGGTCCTGCACCGAAGCCGGGCGGTCCCAAGAACGGCGCCAAAGCCGTGAAACCGACGAAGAACTCGCCAAAAACTACGAAGTCGAAGAAGGACGCGTCGAACGCGTCCCCCAAGGAAGAGAAGGTCCAGTCGTGATGAACTCCCCTGATCTCATCGAGGCACTCCAGGCACTCGCCGTCGACAAGGGAATCTCGATCGACACGCTGTTCGGCGCACTCGCCGACGCGTTCGAATCCGCTTACAAGCGGCTGCCGAATTCGCAGGAATATGCGTGGGTCATTATCGATCCCGACACCGGCGAAATTCGTGTGATGGCGCAAGCCCTCGACGACGACGGCATCCCCGAAGGCGAAGAGTTCGATGTCACCCCGCCGCCCGAGGTCTGGGGTCGTGTTGCTGCGCAAACGATGAAGCAGGTCATGAACCAGCGCATTCGTGAAGCAGAACGCGAAATGAAGTACGAGGAATACGCGGGTCGCGAAGGCGACATCGTTACCGGCATCATCCAGCAGACCGATGCGCGTTACACGCTGCTCGATCTCGGACGCGTCGAAGCGCTTATGCCCCAAGCCGAGCAGGTGCCCTACGAGCGTCCCGAACCCGGTGCGCGCGTCAAGGCCTACATCGTCGAAGTTCGCAAGACCGCGAAGGGTCCGCAGATCGTCACGAGCCGTACCCATCCCGGCCTCATCAAGCGACTGTTCGAACTTGAAGTTCCCGAAATCGCCGACGGCGTTGTCGAGATCAAGGCGTGTGCTCGTGAACCAGGAGCACGTACCAAGATCGCCGTTCTTTCGAACGATTCAAATGTTGATCCCGTCGGCGCATGCGTCGGCGCTCGTGGCGCTCGCGTCCGCATGGTCGTCAACGAACTTCGTGGCGAAAAGATCGACATCGTTCCGTTCTCCGATGAACCAGCCGACTTCGTCATGAAGGCGCTGTCGCCGGCCAAGGTCAAGGAAGTTCGAATTCACGAAGACACCGGCACCGCCGAGGTCATCGTTCCCGACTACCAGCTCTCGCTGGCGATCGGTAAGGAAGGGCAGAACGCTCGCCTCGCCGCTCGTCTCACCGGTTGGCGCGTCGACATCAAGTCCGAAACCCAGCTCGCTGAAGAAGAGGCCTACGCCAATCAGGATTGGGCCGAAGGCGAATGGGTCGTCGACGCCGAAACTGGCGAACAGGTGTGGCAGCCCGCTGAAGGTGGCGAGGCAATGTCCGCCGAGGCCTACGCCCAAGCCGCCGAAGATGTTGAAGAGACCGAAGCAGAAGCAGAAGCTGAAGTTGTGGCCGAAGCCGAAGCAATTGTCGAGGCCGCCGAGGCCGAGGCTGTTGAGGAAACCGGATCGGAAGATCCGGCGTAGTCGCCCTATTCCTCGCCCGGCGCTGGGTCGTGCGAGGATAGAGACCCGTTCCGTGGCCATGTCACGGCGGGTCGAGCCCATCTGACGCTTTGTTTGGTGGGTCCCGAACCACGATCACTGAGGTAGCAGTTGCCGTCCAACATCCGTGTGTACGAGCTGGCACGAGAACTAGGTCTCACAAATAAGGAGACCTTGGATCTGTGCGTCGCGCTCGGGATCGGCGTGAAGAGCCACTCTTCAAGCGTCGTCGAAGCACAAGCTGACCGCGTTCGCCGAAAGGCCGAGCGTGAAGGCCTTGTGCGCGATGTTCAGCCTGAGGAACCAGAAGCTCCGGCCAAGAAAGCGGCGGCCAAGAAGACCGCAGCGAAGAAAGCTCCCGCCAAGAAGGCTGCTGCGAAGAAGACTGCCGATGAACCGGCCGAGGCTGAGACTCCGGTTGCGCCCGCCGAACCAGAACCGGCAGTGATCGAGACTCCTGTTGCCGATGTTGAGACGGTTGCTCCAGCGCCTGAACCTGCCGCCGAACCTGAACCCGCACCCGCCTCTGCTCCAAAGCCGGCTGCGCCAAAGCGCGTCATTTCGTCTTCCGGAAGTGCTGGCCCTCGTCGCGAAGCGCCGGCTCCGGCTGCTGCAGCGCCAGTCGCACCAGCACCGGCTCCAGCACCGGCTCCAGCACCGGCTCCCGAAACGACCCAAGCACCGGTTGCTCCGGCTGCCGCTGCTCCGGCCGAAGCACCTGCAGCACGTGCGCCGATGCCGCAACGTCCTCCGACTTCGCCAACGGGTAAGCCCATCCCGCCTCCTCCTGGCGCACGTCCTCCGATTTCTTCCACGGGTAAGCCCATCCCGCCGCCTCCCGGCATGCGTCGCGAAACGCCTGCTCCCGGAGCGCGTCCTGGTGGTCGTCCCGGTGGTCCCGGCGCTGGTGGTGGCGCAGGTCGTCCCGGTGGCGGCGGTGGCTTTAGCGGTCCGCGTCCCGGCGGCGGCGGTGGCTTCAACGGCCCACGCCCCGGCGGTGGCCCCGGCGGCGGTGGTCCCGGCGGTGGCTTTGGTGGTCCCGGTGGTGGCGGTCCTGGCGGCGGTCGTCCTGGTGGCGGCGGTCGTCCCGGTGGTGGCCCAGGTGGTCGTCCCGGTGGTCCGCGTCCGAAGCGTAAGGGTCGTCGTCGTCGTAACCGCGACGAACTTCAGCCGATCGATGCACCGAGTTACACGCCTCGCGAAGCACCGATCCCCACTGGTGAAGTTGTCGTAGAGCGCGCGTCAACCGCGCAGGATCTCGGCCCCAAGATGAACCGTACGGCGGCCGACGTCGTTCGCTTCCTCATGCAGCAGGGCGAAATGGTCACGGCAACACAATCGCTGAGCGACGACATGATCGAATTGTTCGCTGCCGAAATTGGCGCATCGATTCGTCTTGTCAATCCTGGCGAAGAACAAGAAGTCGAGCTGCAGAAGTTGCTCATGCTTGAAGAGGACGTCGACGACGTCACCTATGAAGCGTGGCCGCATCGTCCGCCGGTCATCACCGTTATGGGTCACGTCGATCACGGTAAGACCAAGCTTCTTGATCAAATCCGTAACGCAAACGTTGTTGCTGGTGAAGCCGGTGGCATCACGCAGCACATTGGCGCCTATCAGGTCACCCAAGACGGACGCGCCATTACGTTCCTCGACACTCCTGGCCACGAAGCGTTCACCGCTATGCGTGCTCGTGGTGCCGACGCGACCGATGTCGTCATCCTTGTTGTGGCTGCCGACGACGGCGTTATGCCGCAAACGATCGAAGCCATCAACCACGCGAAGGCTGCCGACGTTCCGATCATTGTTGCCATCAACAAGATTGATCGCGAAAATGCTGACCCAACTCGCGTCATGCAGCAGTTGTCAGAACACGAACTCGTCCCCGAAGCGTGGGGCGGCGAAACCGTCATGGTCGAGGTCTCCGCACTTCAGAACCTCGGTATCGACGATCTTCTTGAGAACGTGCTCATCATGGCCGACCTTGAAGATCTCCGAGCCAACCCCGAAGGTCGTGCGCGCGGTGTCGTGCTCGAATCGAACCTCGACATCGGTCGTGGTCCGGTCGCCACGGTGCTCGTGCAACACGGAACACTTCGTGTCGGCGATCCCATGGTTGCTGGCGCAGCGTGGGGTCGAGTCCGAGCGATCATCGACGACAAGGGCAACCAGATCAAAGAAGCGGGCCCCTCGGCTCCGGTTCAGGTTCTTGGTCTTTCCGACGTCGCAATCGCCGGCGACCGATTCGTTGTTGCTCCCGATGAAAAGACCGCATCGAAGGTCGCCGCTACTCGCGAACATTGGCTGCGTGTTGCAACCATCGGCCGTGAAGCTCACGCAATGAGTGGTGGTGCAAAGCTTGAAGACATCTTCCAGCAGATTCAGGCCGGCGAATCAGCAACGCTGAACCTCATCCTCAAAGCCGATGTCACCGGTTCACTTGAAGCGCTTACCGAGAGCCTCAAGCGTCTTGAACGCGACGAGGTCAAGCTTGCATTCGTGCATCGCGCTGTCGGTGGCATCACTCAGAACGACGTCCAATTGGCGGCTACGTCAAATGCCACGATCATCGGCTTCAATGTTCGACCCGATCGTCAGGCCCGCGAACTTGCTGACACCGAGCACGTCGAGATTCGTGCCTACGAAATCATCTATCAGGTGCTTGAAGATATTGAGAAGGCCATGCTTGGTCTCCTCAAGCCTGAATACGAAGAAATCGTGACCGGTGAAGCTGAGGTTCGCGAGATCTTCCGTGTGCCGAAGGTCGGCGCAATCGCCGGCTGCTACGTCACCAACGGTCAGATCACTCGTGGCACCAAGGTTCGTTTCCTTCGTGAAGGAACGATCATCTGGAAGGGTTCGGTCGCGTCGCTGCGTCGCTTCAAGGACGATGTCCGCGAAGTTGCATCCGGTTTCGAGTGCGGTATCGGTCTCACCGATTTCCAAGATCTCAAGCCCGGCGACATCATCGAAACCTACGAAGACCGCGAGATTCCGCGCACCTAAGTTGTGCCGAACGGTTCGACGTTCGCACTACGTAGGGTCTATCAGGAGGCGTTTGCATGAGTCGACGAAGTAACCACGGCTCCGCCCGGCAGTATCCGCGAACCGCTCGCCTCAACGAGTTGTTACGCGAGATCATCGCGGGCGAACTTGAGCGCATGGACGACGACCGACTTCATCTCGTCACCGTGACCTCGGTCGATATCGAAGGCGATCTTCGTCACGCAAAGGTGTACTTCGACTCGATTCAGGACGAAGAAGGCGATCCCGAGGTTCTCGAAGCCTTCGGCGAAATTCGCTACAAGTTGCAATCGGCAATTGGGCGCGAGGCGCGTATGAAGCGAACCCCGGAACTTTCCTTCGCGCCCGATCCAGCGGTTCGTGCCGGAGCGCGAATTGAATCGCTTTTAGCTGAAGGCCCGCGACCAGAACCCGACGCCACCGAATCGTGAGCGCGAAGAAGCGCGACAACGGGCCTGATGGACTCGTTATCGTCGATAAGGACGCGGGTTGGACCTCGCACGATGTTGTTGCAAAGTCGCGCGGCCTGCTCGGAACTCGCAAAGTTGGACACTCGGGAACCCTTGATCCTGATGCGACCGGCGTTCTGTTGCTCGGAGTTGGCCGTGTCACGCGTTTATTGAAATACCTCACCGCGCTTCCGAAGACCTATACCTGCGAAATCGTGCTTGGTACTGAAACTTCCACCCTCGATGCCGCTGGCGATGTCACGGCAACACACGACATGTCTGCGCTGACATTCGCGCAGGTTGAAGCAGTCGTGCCGCAACTCACGGGCGACATCATGCAAATTCCACCGATGGTGTCAGCAGTGAAGGTTGACGGAAAGCGTTTGCACCAGCTCGCCCGGGAAGGCATCGAAATTGAGCGCGCGCCGCGCCTTGTCACGATTCACCGTTTCACAGTTGCACCCACCAGCGATCCGCTCGTTCTCACTGCTGAAGTCGAATGTTCCTCGGGCACCTATGTGCGCACCTTGGCGGCCGACCTCGGCCACTTGCTCGGCGGGGGAGCGCATCTGCGTGAGCTCCGGCGTACCGCCATTGGTTCATTCACTTTGGCCGAGGCGAATGCGCTTGAAACGGTGTCGCCTGATTCGCTTCTGACGCCTGCCGAAGCAATGCGTGACAACCCTGTCGTCATGGTCACCGATGCCGAGCGCATTGATGTGGGTCACGGAAAAGTGCTGACAATCGATGAACGATTCGTTGGAGATGGGCCTTGGGCGGTCGTCGACAGCGAGGGCCGCTTATTGGCCATGTACATCGCCCATCGTGTCGGAACTGCAAAGCCCGATGTTGTCGTCGCTCCGGTTGACGGACGGTAGCGTTCGACCCGGAATGGACGTCATTTACGACAACGACGAAGTGAATCTCGCAGGGCAGGGCTCGGCCGTCACTATTGGCGCGTTCGATGGCGTTCACCGTGGGCACCGCCAGGTCATCTCGACGTTGCAAAAACTCGCGATTGAACGTGGGCTTCGCACCGTGGTCGTGACCTTCGATCGCCATCCCGCATCGGTCGTGCGTCCCGACTCTGCGCCGTTGTTGCTCACTGACCTCGATCAGAAACTTGAACTTCTCGCTGAATGCGGTGTCGATGCGACCTTCGTCGTGCGATTCGACGAAACCCGTTCGCAAGAATCAGCAGCCGATTTCATCACGTCGGATCTCGTCGGCACACTGAACGCAAAGTTGGTCACCGTCGGAAGTGATTTCCATTTCGGCAATAAGCGCGCTGGCAACGTGGCGTTGCTTACGGAGATGGGGTCCGAACTCGGATTCGAAACTCTGGCCCATGAACTCGTCGACCAGAACGGACAGCCGTCGACTGAATCGGTGTCCTCGACACGAATTCGCGCTGCACTGCGAAGCGGCGACCTCGACGCTGCCAACGCGATGCTGGGACGTCCGCATGAAGTGCGCGGCATCGTGGGTCATGGCGACGGCCGTGCCCGCGACCTTGGTTTCCGCACAGCCAACGTTGCAGTGCCCGAGGCGATTTGTCTTCCCGCCGACGGGATCTATGCCGGATGGTGTCGCACCCCCGATGGCGTGAACCGGGCCTGTGCAATCTCATTGGGTCGTCGCCCAACGTTTTACGAGTTTGCCGATACGTCGTTACTTGAGGCGCATCTCATCGACTTCGAAGCAGACCTCTATGGCCAGGAACTCGCAGTGCAGTTCGTTGCTCATCTGCGCAACGAACTGAAATTTGATTCTGTCGAGGCGTTGATTGCCCAAATGGGCAAAGACGTCGATCAGTGTCGAACGCTCTTGCTGGGTTAGGCGTTACCAAGGTTCGTCAGGAATGCCGAAGTGCTCGCTATAGGCGCGCATCTGTTCGCGACGAGCCGGCACATTGATGCCGATTTGATCAACGTCATAGATGACCTTGCCGAACCGGTCACGCTCGTGCGTCGCTCCATATTCGGCCAATGCTGCCTCTGCACGAGCGTCCATCGGCTGGCCAGCAAGTTCATAAATGCGGCGGATGGTGCCCAAGTCGTCAGCCATGAACTGATCGAAGCGAATATCCATTGATTGGTCCGGCCCGCCGAGAAGTGCACGGTCGCGCATCGCAGCATTGAGCATGTCGTCAAGGCGATCGGCCCAGTAGTTCGAAATCGCAACGGGGTCGACGGGCGAAAGTGACGTGCGTGCGGAATACGACACCATCGTCCCCATCGAAACCATCACGGAAATTGGGTCTCGATGTGTGACGAGGAACGTTGCATCGGGGAACGTTGTCGCGAGCGGTCCGAACTGTTCGAGGTGCTGCGGAGATTTCAGAATCCAACGATCGCCACCGCGCAAGAACTGGCACGCCTTCAACACGGTCTTCATGTAGTCGTAGTGCGGCGTTTGATCGTGAGACTTGTAATAGTCGCGCCACGTAGGCATCGGTGCCATTGTCTCGAACATCATCGTCGAGAAGTCGATCGCAAGAATCTGGATCTCTTCATGCACATGCCATGTCGTCATCTCGTGCATGCGATTGAAATCGGGCATGAGGATGTTCATGATCTGCAATCCACCCTCGGTCCGTTCAAGCCGCGGATCCTCGGGCGTGTTCGCAAGTGATGCTTCGTCAAGCGATGGAACTGGTTGATTGCTTTCCCAGTAGGGAAGCGAACGAAGTGCTGGATCACATGCAATCAAGTTGTGAAGATGTGTTGTGCCGGTGCGGGGGAGTCCGGCAATGACGATCGGCGCTTTGATCTCGATGTCATGAATTTCAGGATGGCGCGCCAGTAACTCGGCGAGCAGCAAGCGGTTTTTCAACAACGTCGTCATGAACGATGCGGCTGAGATTCGACCCATCGGCGAAAGCGGTGCTTCGGTGTCGAGGCAGTGGAGCAGCAGTTCAAGTCGCTCGACGAAATCCATCGGACCGAAATCACTGAGCCCAGTTTCGGTTGCGGCTTGTGTCATGAGCGCGTCGGCGTTGAGTTCGATCATGTCGGCAAATGGGGCCGCACCTTCAAAAATCGCCAGGGCCTCGGGCGAGAACTGAGGGTCGGCAAGATCGTCAAGGCGTTTCGGCGCCGGTCGTGATGCAGCAGACATGGTTCCCCTTTGAGCCCGTCCCCCGACGAGCGAAACCGCATCGTAGAGCCGAATTTCCCTTGGGGTGACAGGAATCTCTCCGAATCGGTGACTGGTCGCCGAAATGTCGAATGTGGGCGAGAAGGCCCTCGCTGGTACCGTGATCGGGTCGGTTCGCACCCTGCGAGCCGTGTAGCCCCTCCCGATTGCGCCAGAAACATTGCGGGACTCACCGTTCATGTTTCAGCGGATCACGGAGCTGGGTCCAAAACCCACAAGAAAGAAATTGCATGTCTGCAGAACCCGCAAACCTTCCGCCGAAGGCTGACACGATCGCCGAACACCGGACGCACCCCACCGATACCGGGTCGCCCGAAGTTCAGATCGCACTACTGACCGACCGCATCAATCATCTGACTGAACATCTCAAGTCACATAAGAAGGATCACCACAGCCGTCGTGGACTTCTCATGCTCGTCGGTCGTCGTCGTCGCCTGCTCGATTACGTCAAGAAGAACGACGTCGAGCGATACCGCTCGATCATCGCAAAACTCGGCCTGCGCCGATAGTTGCGAACCGGGGGACGACCATCGTGGTCGTCCCCTCGCTGTTCCTGTCTGGGAACAGCTCCCCGGCGATACTGCGTTGTCAGTTGCCGGAGGTGAGTATCGGATCACTGCTCCGATGTTCACCTCTGGGAACTGGTTACGAGGTCGCCTCCAACTGACGGACCAATGTCCGTCTCACAAAGGAGACACACGTGGCTGATGCCATTTCCGTCGACGCCGTCACTCCCGGCGACGCCGACAAGACCATTACCTTTTCGGCCGGCAAGCTTGCCGGTCAGGCTGACGGTGCAGTGACCGTTCGCATTGGTGACACCGTCATGCTCGTGACCGCAACTGCGGCCAAGAGCGCACGCGATGGTGCCGATTTCTTCCCGCTTACCGTTGACATTGAAGAGCGCATGTATGCCGCGGGTCGTATCCCCGGTTCGTTCTTCCGTCGTGAAGGTAAAGCATCCGATCAGGCCATTCTCACGTGCCGTCTCATGGACCGTCCGTTGCGTCCGTGCTTCCCCGACGGTTTCCGCAACGAGGTCCATGTTGTTGGCACTGTGCTTGCTGCCGATCTCGTAAACCCGCACGATGTCATCGCAATCAATGGCGCATCTGCGGCACTCAGCCTTTCCGGCATTCCGTTCGACGGTCCTATCGGCGCTGTTCGTCTTGCCTTCAGCGCAGACGGTCAGTGGATTCCGCACCCCACCTATGAAGAGGGTTCGGAAAGCCAGTTCGAAATCGTCGTTGCTGGGCGTGCGCTCGGCACCAACGATGTCGCCATCTCGATGGTGGAAGCCGGCGGCACCGAAGCTCAGTGGCCCGCCATGCAGGACGGCGCTCCCAAGGTTGACGAAGCCGAACTTGCTCGTGGCCTCGAGGCCTCGAAGCAGTACATCCTCCAGTCGATCGCTGCGCAAAACGAACTTGTTGCCAAGGTTGGCAAGAAGGATCCGATGGCGTACACGGTCAGCTCCGACTACTCGCCGGAAATTCTTGCCGCAATGCAGGGTAAGCGTGAGCAGATCCTCACCACCCAGGTCATTGTCGACAAGACCGCTCGTCTCGAAGCCGAAGCTGCGCTCCGCGATCAGCTTGTTGCCGAACTCGCTCCGCAGTTCGCCGATGTCGATGGCGCCGACAAGCAGCTCAAGGCCGCGTTCCGCTCGGTCACCAAGGCTGTTGTTCGTTCACGCATCGTGAACGAGGGTGCTCGTATCGACGGTCGTGGTCCGAAAGACATTCGTCCGCTCTCTTCCGAGGTCGGCATCCTTCCGTCAGTGCAAGGCTCTGGTCTCTTCCAGCGTGGCGAGACACAGGTCCTCAACGTCACGACGCTCGGCATGCCCCGTATGGAGCAAATGATCGACGCGCTTGGTGATGTCACCCGCAAGCGTTACATGCACCACTACAACTTCCCGCCGTACTCCACTGGCGAGACTGGTTTCATGCGTGGCCCGAAGCGTCGCGAAATCGGACACGGCATGCTCGCTGAGCGTGCACTCGTTCCGGTTCTTCCTTCACCGGAAGAATTCGCGTACACGATTCGTACCGTGTCTGACGTTCTTTCATCGAACGGTTCGACCTCGATGGGTTCGGTGTGTGGTTCGACACTTTCGATGATGGACGCCGGCGTTCCGCTGCGTGCACCTGTCGCTGGTATCGCCATGGGCCTCGTGTTTGCCGATGGCAAGTACACGACCCTTACCGACATCCTCGGCGCTGAAGATGCCTTCGGCGACATGGACTTCAAGGTTGCTGGTACGTCTGAGTTCGTGACGGCACTGCAGCTCGACACCAAGATCGACGGCATCCCCGCCGATGTTCTTGCGCAGGCTCTTCAGCAGGCCAAGGAAGCTCGTCTTGCCATCCTCGACGTGATGGCCGGCGCCATCGCTACTCCTCGCGAAGAGGTTGGCGAAACCGCACCGAAGATCATCAGCTTCGAAATTCCGATGGACAAGATCGGTGAAGTCATCGGCCCGAAGGGCAAGGTCATCAACGCCATCCAGCAAGAAACCGGCGCCGACATCAGTGTCGACGACGATGGTTCTGTTGGTCGCGTCAGCATCGGCTCCACCGATGGTGGTGCGGTGCGCGAGGCCGAGCGTCAGATCCGTCTGATCCTCAACCCGCCGACCGCTGAAGTTGGTCAGGTGTACCAGGGCCGCGTTGTGAACGTCACCAAGTTCGGTGCGTTCGTCAACATTCTCCCGGGTCGTGATGGTCTCCTTCACATCTCGAAAATCGGTGGCGGCAAGCGCATCGACAAGGTCGAAGATGTTCTTGACCTTGGTGACGCTGTCGAAGTTCGCGTCGACGATGTCGATCCCAACGGCAAGGTTTCGCTTTCGCTGGCCAGCACGCCAGTGGCAGAAGCCGCTGAAGGCGATGACACTGCTGCCGAAGCTGCACCGCGTGAGTCCGCTCCCGCTGCTGCTTCTGAAGCAACCGAAGGCGCCGAGCGCGAGTACGTCTCGTTCGAAGATGCATTCGACGCTGAAATCAGTTCGGAACTGGGCGACCTTGGTCCCGCCAGTGAAAACCGTGGTGGCGGCGACCGTCGCAACGGTGGACGTCGAGGCGGCAACCGTCGCCGCTGAGTCCGTTTCCGCCGTGTCAGTAAACGACACGGAAATCGAACGAACCGAGCTGGCCTCGGGTGTGCGTGTCATTACTGAACGTATGCCTGAGGCCCGTTCCGTCTCGGTCGGTATGTGGTTCGCCGTTGGGTCCCGCGACGAACCTGCGTCCATCGCTGGCGCGTCTCATTTTCTTGAGCACTTGTTGTTCAAGGGCACCGAGGAACGATCCGCTCGTTCGATCGCCACTGCAGTCGACGCGGTTGGTGGCGAAATGAACGCGTACACGAGTCGTGAACACACGGCGTATTACCTCCGTCTACCTGTGAGCGAACTCGAAGCCGGTGTTGAACTGCTCGCCGATGTCGTGAGCGAACCGGCGTTTCGTTCGACGGAACTCGATGCTGAACGTGAAGTCATCATCGAAGAACTGTTGATGAGCGAGGACACGCCCGACGACCTCGTACTCACAGCGCTTTACGAAAGTCTGTATCCCGGCCATCCGCTCGGTCGGGAAACTCTCGGCGATCACGACACCGTTGCGGCAATGACTCGCGACGATGTCGCTTCGTTCCATGCACAGTGGTATCGCCCTTCAAACCTTGTAGTTGCTGCTGCAGGCGCACTTGAGCACCAGCAGGTTGTCGATGCGCTAGGCCCATTATTTTCCGGCACTGAATCAGGTGTTGCACCGGTGCGTGAAACGCCCGAAGCGCATTTGCAATCGCTCGTTCAGATCGATCGGCCCATTGAACAAGTACACGTTGCGATTGGTTGGCGCGGACTTCCGCTTGCTGACGAGGATCGTTATGCAATGTGGGTTGCAAATCATGTCCTTGGCGGCGGAATGTCGAGCCGTCTGTTTCAAGAAATTCGCGAATCTCGCGGCTTGGCTTACTCCGTGTTTTCGTCGCCATCTTCCTATTCCGATGCCGGCTCACTCATTGTTTATGCCGGTACTGCGCTCGCTCGTCTTGAGGAACTTCTCTCCGTCACCGATGACGTTCTCGCAACCTTCCTCGCCGATGGCATCACCGACGAAGAGCACGCCATTGCGCTTGGATATCTCGAAGGTTCGATGTTGCTCGGCCTTGAAGACAGCGGTTCTCGTATGGCCCGACTGGGCACTGGCCTTGTGACCCGATATGACATCACCTCGATTGACGAGCACATCAGCCGAATTCGTGCAGTGACGACTGATGAAGTTCATTCAGTGATCGCTCGTGTGTTTGGTTCTCCCCGTGCTGTCTCGGCTGTTGGGCCATTGGGCGACGGATCGGCTGCGCTTGAACGCTTCGCCTGCGGCTAGTTTCAGCCCATGACGTTGCGAGTTGGAGTCTTCGGTGCCGGTGGTCGTATGGGAAGCACGGTGTGCCGTGCGGTCGAAGCTGATCCGGCCTTAGTGCTGGTCGCTGCTGTTGATCCCCACCATGCCGGTCTTGACATGCGTCAGGTGACCGGATGCGATCAACCATTTCAGGTCTCTGCCGACGGTCAAGCGTTTCTCGATGCCAATGTCGACGTTGTCATCGACTTCACCCACCTTGAAGCCGCTCGAGCCAATCTTTTGTGGCTCGCAGAGAATGGCATTCACGCGGTCACTGGAACGACTGGCTTCTCCGATGCCGACATCCAGTCATTTCACGATCAATTTACGAACTCAAACTGCGTAATCGCTCCGAACTTCGCCATTGGTGCAGTCCTCATGATGCGTTTCGCTGAGCTCGCATCACCGTTTTTCGAGACCGCCGAAATTGTTGAGCTCCATCACGATGCGAAGATCGACGCCCCTTCAGGCACGGCGATGCTTACCGCCGAGCGCATGGCCGAGGCCTCAGCTGAATGGGCCGCAGATCCCACCAAGACGGAAATTCTTCCCGGTGCCCGAGGCGGCAAGGGTCCCGCCGACATCCGTGTGCATTCACTTCGACTGCGCGGAATGGTTGCGCATCAGGAAGTCATTCTTGGTACGACAGGTCAAACGCTCACACTTCGTCACGACTCCTACGACCGCGATTCGTTCATGCCGGGCGTCTTGTTGGCGACGAAGGCTGTGGTCGATCGTCCCGGAGTGACGATCGGGCTTGACGCGCTGCTCGACCTCTAGATCGGCGGCCGTTTAGTCGGCGTCAGGATCGCTGGCTGGACCAGTGTGCCCGAGTTCGATTTCGTCGGCGGCGTCTTCGAGTTCCCGGAACGCTTCGATTTCCTGTTTGCCGCGACGAAGCTCGCTGATCCAGAACACGGCAACGAGTCCAATAGAAATGACGAGCAACGGAATTCGCCATTGAGCGATGAAGTCAAGGATCGAATCGATCGGTCTGGAGAAGACGTCGCCGATGATCTGCAGCATGAAGAGGCGGCCGATCGTTCCAGCAATGTTGAGAATCGCGAATCGAACTGGATTCATCTTCGCGGCGCCGGCAACGAGACAGATGTAATTGTTCGGGAACAACACAACCAATGGTGCTCCCCACTTGCCAAACCAGCCCTCGACCGCACGCATGTAGCGGCCGGTGGTTGGTGTGCGTCGCTCCATCCAGTTGAGCGCCGCTTCACCGTAGAACCAGCCGAGGGCGAAGAAGAAGGGATCGGGCAGCAGTAGGCGAATGGCGCCGACGAGGTAATAGGCCCAGAGCGAAAGGTTGTTGACGACAAGTACGAGATAGCGATTCTTGGAACTCAGCGAAATGAGCAGGAGCGGGTTGCCATTCACGAGGTCCGGCCACAGCGCGTCAGCCGTGTAACCCGCCACAACCATCGCGATGATGGGGGCGATGATCAAGATGAGGTGTCGACGTCCACGATGGGCGTCTGCAGGGGTTTCGGGTTCGGATGACAAGGCCTTGATCCTCTCACGTACCATTCACCCGCACGTAGGCGCCCGGCGGGTTGCCTCAAACTGGGGGAGTTTGTGATGAAAGGTCTCATGCAGGACGGTCCACTCGTCCTCACCAATCTGTTTGACCGCGCCGAGAAGTTGTTCCCAAAGAAAGAGATCGTGACGGCGACCGCCACTGGGGTCGAACGGGAGACCTACGGACAATGGGCCGACCGCACACGCCGGCTCGGTGGCGTCCTCGATGATTTGGGCATCAGCGCAGACGGTCGTGTTGCCACCTTCGCCTGGAACACGGCTCGTCACCTTGAGCTCTACTTCGCTGCTCCGTGCTCGGGACGTGTCCTGCACACGTTGAACATTCGTTTGTTCCCTGAACAGATCACCTACATCGTGAACCACGCCGAAGACGAAGTGATCTTCGTCGATAAGTCGCTGCTTGCACTTCTCTGGCCGCTGGTCGATACCTTCACCACCGTTCGACACATTGTCGTTATGGACGATGGGAAGGGTGAGCTCCCCGCCGACACCGGTGGTCGCCTTCTTCACGATTACGAAGCGTTGCTTGAATCGGCGAGTCCCGTTGAGTGGAATGTCACTGACGAAAATCAAGCAGCGTCAATGTGTTACACGAGCGGGACGACCGGCAACCCCAAAGGTGTTGTGTATTCGCACCGTTCAACGTGGTTGCACACGATGGCCGGAATGATGGCTGATGGACTTGGCGTCGGTGAACGCGACACGATTCTTCCCGTGGTCCCGATGTTTCACGCCAATGCGTGGGGTCTTGCTCATATCGGCGTTGCCTCTGGCGCCACGTTGGTAATGCCTGGTCCCGATCTTTCCCCGCCCGCCATCGTGAACCTCATCGAATCCGAGCGAGTCACGATCGCCGCAGGTGTTCCCACGATTTGGATGGGAGTCCTTAACGAGATCGATGGACGCGATGTGTCGAGTCTCCGCGGAATTCCCTGCGGAGGTTCGGCGGTGCCGAAGCATTTGTCCGAGGCATATCGGGAAAAAATTGGTTTGCCAATCCTGCAGGCATGGGGCATGACGGAAACGAGCCCGCTGGCATCGGTGGCAAAGGTGAAGTCGACGATGCTGCAACTTTCCGAAGATGAACAGGCTGACTACCGCGCCACTATTGGTCTGCCCACGCTCGGGGTGCAGGCCCGAATCGCGAATCAGGAAACGGGAGAAGAAGTCCCGTGGGATGGTGAAACCAGCGGTGAACTGCAGGTCGCAGGCCCGTGGATTGCGAGGGAGTACTACAACGACTCACGCTCGCCAGAGTCGTTCACTCCTGATGGTTGGTTAAAGACCGGCGATGTTGCGACCATCGACAGTGAAGGCTTCATGCGCATTGTTGATCGCACAAAGGATGTCGTGAAGTCCGGTGGTGAATGGATCTCGTCGGTTGAACTTGAAAATGAGATCATGGCTCACCCTGCAATCGCTGAAGCCGCAGTGATCGCTGTGAAGCACCCCAAGTGGTCAGAGCGTCCGCTCGCGTGCGTCGTTCTGAAGCCGGGGGAGACGTTGACTCGCGAGGACGTCCTCGAGTTTCTCGATGGCCGGGTGGCGAAATGGTGGCTTCCCGACGACGTGGTCTTTATCGACGTGGTCCCGAAGACGTCTGTGGGCAAGTTCTCCAAACGCGATCTTCGAGATCAATTCGCTGGCTACGTGCTGCCAACCGCCTAGTCGATTGCTGGTGACGAGTCCCCGATTGCCGGGGCCTCGTTCGCCACGCCTAGCCTGAACCACGTGTACCGGTTCCTCCTCAAACCTCGTTGGATCCTGTCGCACATTTTTGTTCTCGTCATTGTGGTGACGATGATCAACCTTGGGTTTTGGCAACTTGCCCGACTCGACGAACGTAAAGCAGCCAACGCTGTGGTGACGAACGCGATGAAGCAAGACGCGAAGCCTCTCGCAACGGTTCTTCCTGCAGGCACGGCTGCAACTTCGGAACAGGTGAAGGCTGCTGATTATCAGCCGGTATATGTCACCGGCACCTATCGCGTCGACGAGCAGGTCCTTGTTACGAACCGAACCAACAACGGCGCGCCGGGCTACTGGGTCGTGACGCCGCTTGTGCAAGCTGATGGAACTGCCGTGGCGATCAATCGCGGGTGGGTGCCCTACTCGTACACCGAAGATGGTCCTTGGGAGGATTTCGCTCCGCCGACCGGATCGGTGACGGTCCAGGGGCTGTTGCGGCAATCGCAGGTTCGAGAAACAAACGGACTTGTGTCATCGCCAAAGGATGCAGAAGTCGGAACGCTGCGGGTTCTGGCTCGCCTCGACGTTGGCCGTCTCGCCCAGCAAACCGATGAGAGGTTGATCCCTGGCTATATCTCCCTGAGAGCGCAGGACCCTTCGCAAAATGACCTGCCGGTTCCGGTCCCGCTTCCCGAACTGTCTCAGGGCCCTCACCTTGGCTACGCCATTCAGTGGTTTGCCTTCGCCTTGCTCACCCTCATCGTCTACCCCCTTCTTCTGCGTCGGTATGCCAAGCGAAAGCAGATGGATGGCGACGATGCCGAGGTTGTTGAAGCCGCCGATGGGACCCAACTGGCCTGACCACTGGCCTGACACCTGCCCGACACCTGCCCGACACGACAGTGAGACAGATTCTCCGGTACTGTCTCATTCATGTCAGCGGCAGGGGTGGCCTCTACGAAGCACGATGTTCCTGTTCCGGAGCGAATCGTCGCGGCCGCAGCTCTCCTTATTTCGTCTCAGGGCCTCCGGGCGACGAGCGTTGACGACATTGCATCCGCAGCCGAGTGCGGTCGAGCAACCGTCTATCGCTATTTCCCCGGTGGTCGTTCCGAACTTCTTGACGTAACGCTCGGCCGGGGTGTCGATCGGATTTTTGCGTCGTGCACGCGAATCACCGATCACGCTGAAACTCTTGCCGAAGCCGTTGCTGGCACGATCAACATCGCGGTGCTCGAACTTTCGAACGATGCGGTTGTTCAGCAATTGCTTGTTGACGAGCCTGACACGATTGCAACGCTCATTTCACCCGTGCGCATTGAGCCACTGTTCGAACGAGCATCGGAATGGGGGATCGAACATTTCTCTCGCTTTGTCGAACCTGCGATTGCTGCTCACATCGGCGAATGGTGTGCACGAGTCGTCACTGATCACCTTCGGTCGCCAGCACCCGTTATCGACATCACGCAGTCAGATATCGCGCGAACTCTTGTCGACACATTTCTCATTCCAACACTGATTCCCGGCTCGGCTGCGGAACATTCCATAACCATTCGTCGTCACTGAGAAGGAGACCATCATGACTAGTAACGAACGCATCATTGGTCGCGAGAATGTCAACGACATCGAGCAGATTCTCATGATCACAAATACTGATGTCGACGCCGCAATTCACACGGTGAAAGACAACGCCGACGCGATCTTCACGTGGGACTACGAAAAGGGCTCCCGTCCGGCGCTCAACAAGTTGTACGAGAAGGCCAAGAACTCCCAGTGGAATGGCGAGACCGACCTCGACTGGTCGATCGACGTCGATCAAGAAGCCGTCGTTGCCGCAAATGCTGCAGCAAACGGTCGCGGCGCTGAAATGAATCTGGCCGGCACATTCTTTGAGAAGTGGGGTGACAAAGAATGGAATGAGCTCGGCGTGCAATCACAGAACTGGATGCTGAGTCAGTTCATGCACGGCGAACAGGGAGCGCTTCTTTGCACCGCCAAAATTGTGGAAACCGTTCCGTGGATCGACGCCAAGTACTACGCCTCCACACAGGTCATGGACGAAGCTCGACACGTCGAAGTTTTCGCGAAGTATCTCAACGAGAAGTTGTCGGGCCACTATCCGGTGAATGCCCACCTCAAGATGCTTCTCGACGACATCGTTCTTGATAGCCGTTGGGACATGACCTATCTCGGCATGCAGATCATGGTTGAAGGCCTTGCCCTCGCTGCATTCGGATTCATGCATCAGATGACCACCGAACCGCTGCTGAAGCAGCTCCTTCGTTACGTCATGAGCGATGAAGCTCGTCACGTTGCGTTCGGTGTGCTTTCGCTGAAGGAGTACTACCAAGAGCTGACGCAGGCCGAACTTCGCGAGCGTCAGGAATTCGCGTTCGAGGCAGCGGTGCGCATGCGTGATCGTTTCCTTCAGCAGGAAGTCTGGGATCGCATGGGTGTGCCGGTGAAGGAAGCGGTCACAGTGATCATGCAGGATCCTGGCCAGCAACTGTTCCAGCAGATGCTGTTCGCCAAGATCGTTCCCAACTGCCGCAAGCTTGGCCTTCTCGATGCCGGTGACGGTTGGCTTCGCGAGAAGTTCACCGAACTCGGTGTGATCGACTTTGAACATATGCCTGACACCGAAGAGGAATACGACACGTTTGCCCTCGCCGAGGGTGAAGTCGCCTCTGCGCGATAACCGTCGACCTGCGTTTCCCCTCAAATCCGTCAGGGTTCGGCGGGGTGCGCTGGTACGGTGAAACCCATGTCACGTTTCGGTTCGGTGATCACCGCAATGGTCACCCCATTCACTGCCGATGGCGAACTCGATCACGAAGGCGCGGCCGAGTTGGCCCGATGGCTCGTTGCGCAAGGTAACGATGCACTGGTCCTGAGCGGCACGACCGGCGAAGCAGCATGCCTGACCGACGAGGAACAGATTGCGCTGTGGCGAACCGTTCGCGATGCGGTCGACGTTCCCCTTATTGCAGGTTCGGGCACGAACGACACGCGCCACGCCGCCGAACTCACCGGAGCTGCCGCTGGAGCTGGCATGGACGCCGTGCTCATCGTGACGCCGTATTACAACCGTCCATCGCAAGCCGGTATTGAGGCGCATTTTCGTCATGTGTGTGCGGCGACGGAACTTCCCGTCATCGTCTATGACATCCCGGTTCGAACAGGCCGCAAGATCGGCTCCGATCTGATTCTTCGCATGGCCAACGAGATCCCCAATGTTGTTGGTCTCAAAGACGCTGCCGGAGACCCAGGAGCAACCGCTCGACTCATTGCCGATGCTCCCGAGGGATTCGAGGTCTATAGCGGCGACGATCCGCTCACGCTTTCGCTCCTCGCTGTGGGCGCTGTTGGTGTGATTGGAGTTGCAACGCACTGGGCTGCTCCGGTGATGGCGCAGATGATCAGCGCATTTCAGGCCGGCGATATCGCTCGCGCCCAACAACTCAATGCTCGGATGATTGAGAGTTACGAGTTCGAAACTGGCGACCTCAATCCGAACCCTGTGCCGACCAAGGCGTTGTTGCGTGCCATCGGACAGCCGGCTGGTCCGTGCCGACCGCCAATGGGCTTTGGTCCTGAAGATCTTGAAGAACGCGCCCTCGCTGTGCATCGTCGGTTGTACGCGTGAGCCGCGACGGATCGAAGCCCAAGTCGAAGCCGAAGGTAAAGAAGCGCGACGCGTCGGAAAAAGCGCCGAAGGTTCGCGATTCGCAGGGAACCCCTGTTTCGGTGACATTCCTTGGTGGTCTCGGTGAAATCGGCCGCAACTGTGCGTGTGTTGAAGTCGAAGGGAAGATCCTTCTGCTCGACTGCGGATTGATGTTCCCTGATCTCGACATGCTCGGGATCGATCTGGTGCTTCCTGATTTCACCTATCTGCGCGAAAACGCTGACCGAATTATCGGTTGCATCGCGACACATGGTCACGAAGATCACACAGGCGGGCTTTCATTCCTGTTGCGTGAACTTGAGTTTCCGATTTATGGGTCGGCGCTGACCCTCGGTCTTGCCCGCAATCGCATCGAAGAAGCTGGGCTCCTTGATCGCACCGAATTCATTCCGGTCGCGGATGGCGAACGTCGGATGATTGGCCCATTCGATGTGGAGTTCATTCCTGTCACACACTCGGTGCCGCATGGCATTGCCACGGCGTTCCACACCCCCCAGGGTGTCATCCTCCACACGGGCGATTTCAAACTCGATCTCACCCCGGTCGATGGTCGACTCACCGATCTGGCTCGTATCGGAGCCATCGCCTCGACCGAAGGCATTCGTTTGTTGCTGTCCGATAGCACCAATGCAGAAGAACACGGTCACGCTGCATCGGAAACGTCGGTGGGCGCGGTGCTTTACGACCTCTTCCATCGGTACGAGGGTCGGCGCATCATCACCACGTGTTTCGCCAGCCACATCCACCGCGTGCAGCAAATTGCCGACGCTGCAATTTCCTTCGATCGCGTCATCGCCACGATGGGCATGTCGATGAAGAAGAACGTACGCATGGCGCGCGAGATGGGGCTGCTGAACATTCCGGAATCGCGCCTCATGGACATCGCCGACGTTGGCGATCTCCCGCCAGAAAAAGTCTGTGTGATCTCGACAGGTTCTCAGGGCGAACCGATGTCGGCATTGGCGCTCATGGCGGCGAATGAAAACCGTTGGCTGACGTTGAGTAACTCCGATGTCGTCATCATGAGTTCACATCCCATTCCGGGCAATGAAACCGACGTTTCGAAAGTCATCGACGGTTTGGTGCGCGCTGGTGCCGAGGTTGTGCACTCTGGAATTTCCGACGTTCATGCTTCTGGCCACGCCAAAGCCGAAGATCTGAAGATGTTCTTGTCGATCACTCGACCGGAACATTTCATTCCCGTTCATGGCGAGTACCGCCATCTCGTTGCCCATGCGAAGTTGGCCCGTCAGATGGGTGTCGCCGCATCAAAGATCATCGTCTGCACCGACGGCGATCAGGTCACCCTCGACGACACGGGCCTTCGTCCCACCGCTCAGGTGCCCTCGGGCTATCTCTACGTCGATGGGATCATCGGGGACGTCGGAAACGGTGTTCTTCGCGATCGCCGAGTGCTCGCCGAAGAAGGCGTCGTGGTCGTGATCGTGGGGGTCGATATTGAGCATGGCACGACCATGATTGGGCCCGAAATCATCACCCGAGGTTGGGTCCACGCCCCCGAGGCAGAAGAACTTCTCGACCAATGCGCCGACCAGGTTCGTGAAGCCATCGCCGATCTTTTTCGTAATGGCCGCACCGATATCGAGAATGTGCAGCGGGTCGTTCGTCGGGCGGCTGGTCGATTTGTGAACGAAAAGACCAAGCGGCGGCCGATGATCGTGCCCGTCGTCATGGAAGCCTGAGGCGGCTTTCGCCCGTAGGGGTTCGGCCGCGTACCCTTGCGCCATGCCTGATGTCCCCGTCTCCCTGACGTCGAAAGCCCCCGCAGAGATTCGTGAGCGGCTCACGCCCGAAGCGGCGCGTTCTGCCATCCGCGCTGCGGGTGTGGCGTTGCTTGACGAGCGCCGCCAACTCACTCTCGAAGAACTCGCTGTCCTGTGCGATGTTCCCGATTCAGCAGTGCCGGCATTGGCCTCACTCGCTCACGAGGTTCGTCTCGAATGGTGCGGCGACACTGTCGAGGTCGAAGGAATTCTTTCGGCCAAGACCGGCGGTTGCCCGGAGGACTGTCACTTTTGTAGTCAGTCGGCGAAGTTTGAATCACCGGTTCAAGCAATGCCTTTCCTCGATACTGCAGACGTTCTTGCCGCTGCTCGTGAGACTGCTGCGCTTGGTGCAACAGAGTTCTGCATCGTGTTGGCCATTCGTGGCCCAGACGAGCGCACGATGGATCGCATCTGCGAACTTGTTCCCCTTGTTCAGGAAGAGGTCGGTCTCAACGTTGCGGTAAGCGCGGGCATTGTGACCGAAGCGCAAGCAAAGCGTTTCGCTGAGGTGGGCGTTCATCGCTACAACCACAATCTTGAGACAGCCGAATCATTTTTTGAGAATGTCGTGACCACACACACGTGGGCGGAGCGTTTCGACACCTGTCAGCTTGTGCGCGATCAGGGTATGGAACTGTGCTGTGGCGTTTTGCTCGGAATGGGTGAAACTGTTGATCAGCGAATCGAACTCATTGGTCAATTGCGTGCAGTTGATCCCGCCGAGGTTCCGCTGAACTTCCTCAACCCGCGTCCGGGTACCCCGTTTGCCGGACTTCCACTTACCGAACCGCTTGAAGCCATTCGCTGGATCTCGCTGTTCCGTCTTGGACTTCCGTCCGTCATCCTTCGGTATGCCGGTGGTCGCGAAGTCACGCTGCGTGAACTGCAGGCGCTTGGGTTGACCTCAGGTATTAACGCGCTCATCGTCGGGAATTACCTCACGACGTTGGGGCGTTCTCCAGAGGAAGATTTGCAGATGCTTGCGGATCTTCAGATGCCGATCGGCGCGCTGTCCAAGGCCATCTGAGCGTGGCCGATACGTATTGCCGCTGGTGCGGCACTGCGATGATCGAACATCCAGCTATCGCGTGTCGGCGCGAACTCGATCCGCCACGGTTCTGTCCCGAATGCGGGCGGCGCTTGCGCGTCAAGGTTCATACCGCAGGCTTTGAGGCCTCGTGTCGAGACCACGGGGAACTACTCCTCTAGCAGCTGAGGAATTACTTGCTGGGGCAGGACTGCACGACAGCACCCTCGGGAGCAATGGTGTCGGGCATCGGTTTTCCGGCGAAGCGATCACCGATCCAAGCGACCATTGAACTGAACGATGGTGCGATCACGCCGGCATGTGATTGGCCGGCGAAAACCCATCGCTGTTCGACCTGTCCGATCTTGCACAACTGGTCGAACAACACTGCCGACGAGACCACGGGGATCTGTTCGTCGTTGCCGCCGTGGATGATAAGCAGCGGTGCGGGAATCGGTGCAGTGAACGTGCCTGGATCGTTGTCCTTCAAGAGTTGGTTCCACGTCGGAATCGTTGAAGGGTCAGCCTTCTGAAGTTTCGTGAAGTCAAGACCTGCAGCTGCCTTTCCGAGATCGCCACTGCACATGGTGTCCATGTTGTTCAGGAACTCAAGGCCTTCGGGAGTGAGTACCTGGTTGAGGTCAGCCTTCTGATCTCCGTAGGCCGCGTTCATCGCTGCCGCCACCATTGCGATGTAGTGCTTGTACGGACTCGTTTGAAGTGCAGCATTCACCAGGAGCAACTGTGATGGGGGAGCGCCAGCGACATCAGCGACAAGTTCGATCTCGGGTGCGTAGGTCTTTGCAATGTGTCCAGCGAACATCGCCGCATGTCCACCCTGCGAATGACCCCACACCACGTAACGCTTTGAGGCGTTCGCGTTCGGGAAGGTTTGCGCCATGCGTACGATGTCGAGCGTGCCGCGGGCTTCACTTTCACCAACGATGTAGGGGTGACGGCCCGGCGTGGCGAGACCTTCATAATCGGTTGCGACCACGAGATAGCCAGCGTCGAGCAAACCGTTGGCCATTGTCACGAATTCATTTGGTTTCAGCGAGGGTGCACAGGCATCGGCGATGCCGGTGGTTCCGTGCGCCCAGGTGATGATCGGCCAGCCTCCGCTGGGCGCTGTGCCCTTCGGGATGATGATGAGTCCTGTGACAGCGATGTCTTGGCCGTTGATGTTGGTCGAGTGATACATCACTCGAGACATGGAGCCGTTCAGGCCGGGAGCGTCGACTGCTTCGGAGTTAATGAGTTGGCCTGGGTTGCCGGCGGGAAGGGGATCAGGCACGCCATAGAAATCAGGGAGGTCCGGAGAGCTCTTGACGGTGGTCACCTTGCCAGGTGCCGGAGACGAGCTCTTGGTGTCCGATGAGCAGCCGAGTGCGGCGAACCCGAGGACGAAGACGAGCAGAATCGCGAGTGAACGCTTGATGGCCATGGATGGTCCTTTCCCCCTGTTACGGGCACGCTACTGCTGTTGAGGTCGAAATCTGGGCCCAAGCGGGTGGGGACTGCCTTATCCGCACCGATGTCCGATGGTTTGGGTATCCTTCTGGGCGGCGAGCGGAGAAGGGGCCACGTCAGGAACGCGTACGCCTGTGGCCACAAAACAGAGTCCTCCGAAACGATCGACCACCAAGTCGTCGGCCAAAGCCGGCACTCGGTCGTCATCGGCGCGAAAAGCGCCCGCCAAGAAATCCACTGCGAAGAAGCCCGCCGCCAAGCGGAGTTCTGCCGCGCCGAAGGGTCGTTCATCAGCAGCGGCACGCCGTCCTGCTCCTGGTCCCGTTCGTGAAGCATTTGCTGGTCATGGTCATGACGTATGGGGGGTTGCGCTCGTTGCACTTGGGCTGCTGACCGCTCTCGGCGTCTACGGCAACCTCGCTGGTCCGCTCGGCCGCGGATTGGCAGAGGTTGCCGGTGCACTTGTTGGTGGACTCCGCGTCTTCCTTCCACCCGTGCTCGTGGTTGGTGGCGCGCTGTTATTGCGCGGCCCTCGCGATGCGCAAGGCGCGCCACGAATTTCCGCAGGACGTCTCGGTATCGGCGTTGCGCTGATTTTCATTGCAATTGCCGGCCTCTTGCAGCTTTCGAAGGGTCGTCCTGAATTCGGCGCATCTCTTGACGCGTTCATCGCCGCTGGCGGCTATGTCGGCGCGATCGTCGGAACTCCGCTTGAAAAGGCGCTTGCTGTTTGGGGTGCCGCGCTCGTCTTTATCGCGCTGATTGTCGTTGGTCTGGTCATCGCGACAGGCATCTCCGTTCGTACTGCGGCCCGCAAGACCGCCGACGGTGTGAAGCCCGTACAGGGTGCAATGAAGCGCGGCATGGGTTCGCTTTTTGAACTCAAGTCAGAGGGTGACGCCGATGTCGAAGTTGACGACGTCATCGTGCCGATCCTCTACGACGGCAGTTCAACCGTCGAAGAAGACTGGGATGACGACGCCGAGCCAATGCTCACCGAGCTCATCGATCCTGAAGGCGAACCCGTCGATTCTTTCGACGAGGAATCGCTGCTGTTTGTTGCCGGATCTGATGACGAACCAGTCGTCGATGAACTTGATATTCACGTTCCAACAGGCGACACGCCGCCGGCCAAGTCCGAGCAACTCACCATGCCGCTTCCCAAAGAGCGCAAAGTTAATTGGAAGCTGCCGCCACTGAAGATGCTTGACCGCTCTGTTGCACAACAGGTCGACAAGAAGATGGTGGAAGATCGCGGGCGTTTACTCGAACATGCTCTTGCGGAACACGGTGTGCAAACGAAACTTGTGGGAATGGTCGTTGGTCCGACCGTCACTCGTTACGAACTCGAACTTCTTCCGGGTGTAAAGGTCTCGAAAGTCACGAGTCTCCACAAAGACATCGCGTACGCAATGGCCTCGCCTGATGTGCGAATTCTTGCCCCGATTCCTGGCAAACAAGCCATCGGTGTCGAAGTGCCGAACGACAACCGTCAGTTGGTTGCCGTCGGTGACATCCTGGCGTCGCCCGAAGCGAAAGCTGCCAAGAACCCACTCGAAGTTGCGATTGGTCGTGACATCAACGGGCGTTCGGTGCTCGCCGACCTTTCGAAGATGCCGCACATTCTCATCGCTGGTGCCACGGGTGCGGGTAAGTCATCGTGCATCAACTCGCTGCTCACCTCGATCCTCATGCGGTCGACTCCTGATCAGGTTCGATTGATTCTCATCGACCCGAAGCGTGTGGAGCTTGGTCAGTACAACCGACTTCCGCATTTGCTCACGCAGGTTGTGACCAACCCCAAGAAAGCGGCGAACGCTCTCTCATGGACCGTCAAGGAAATGGAACGTCGCTACGACCTTCTTTCTGACTGTGGTTTCCGTGACATCGATGGCTACAACGCGGCCTACGACCGCGGCGAGGTTGTCGATCAGCCCGAAATGGGAATCGAATACCACCGCTTGCCGTACATCCTTGTGGTGGTCGACGAGCTCAACGACCTCATGATGGTCGCTGCTCGCGACGTTGAAGAGTCGATCTGTCGTATCGCGCAGATGGCTCGCGCCGTCGGTATCCATTTGGTGATCGCGACACAGCGTCCGTCGGTCAACGTCATCACCGGCGTGATCAAGGCCAACGTTCCTGCCCGTCTTGCCTTTGCGGTGTCGAGCCTCGCTGACTCTCGGGTCATCCTCGATCAGGGTGGCGCGGAGAAGCTCCTCGGTCGAGGCGACATGTTGCTGCTGGGCCCATCCTCGAGCATTGCCCAACGCATCCAGGGCGCATGGGTCACCGAAGACGAGGTTCGTGCGGTCGTTGCCGCGTGGCGTCAGCAATCTCCTGAAGTTTCCTACGACGACACCGTGCAGGGCAGCGAAGAGTCCGCAACAGGAAGTAGCGCCGGCGGAATAGCTGGTGGCGATGACGATGACGACGATCTGCTGAGTCAGGCCATGGAACTCGTTGTTCGTTCGCAACTGGGCTCGACCTCGATGCTTCAGCGCAAACTTCGTGTCGGCTTCGCTCGTGCTGGTCGCCTCATGGACCTTCTCGAACAGCGCGGCATCGTTGGTCCGTCTGAGGGCTCGAAGGCTCGCACCGTTCTGATGACCCCCGAGGAACTCGACGGCGCGGACTGACGCCTACGATGAACCGATGACCGAGAGTTTCTGGATCGAGACACTCGGCTGTCCCAAGAACGAGGTCGACTCCGACAAGTTGGTCGGAACGATGCTGGCCGACGGTTTGGTGCCGGCCGATTCTCCTGAATCAGCCGATGTCGTCGTCGTCAACACGTGCGCCTTTGTTGAACAAGCTCGACAGGAATCGATCGACACAATCCTGGGGCTTGATTCGGTTCGCGCTCCGGGAGCGCGCCTCGTTGTCACCGGTTGTATGGCCGAGCGCTACGGCGAGGAATTATCCCAAGCGCTTCCGGAAATTGACTCCGTCGCAGGTTTTGGGGTCCCCGTCACACTCGGATCAACCCGCGGTTCGAAAACCTCACCGTTTGATTTATTGAATCTGCCACGGCCGAAGTCCACCTCACCGTGGGCGTATGTGAAAGTCGCAGAAGGCTGCGATCGGGCATGTGGGTTCTGCGCAATTCCAACCTTCCGCGGCAAACAGCGTTCGCGTTCGGTTCACGACATCCTCGCTGAAGTTGACGCGCTTGAAGCGCGCGAGATTGTTCTCGTCGCGCAGGACCTTGCCGCATACGGCCGCGATCAAGGCGTTGGTGAACGATCAATCGTTCCGCTAATGAAAGCTGTTGCCGAGCGGGTCGATCGCGTTCGTTTGTTGTATCTCTACCCTTCTGATCTCACCGACGAACTTGTCGACACGATTTGCTCCAGTGGCGTTCCGTATTTCGATCTTTCGTTGCAGCACGTTTCCTCTCCGCTGCTGCGCAGAATGAAGCGCTGGGGTGATGGCGATCGATTCTCGGCGCGCATCAATGCAATCCGACAGCGTGAACCCGGCGCCGCATTTCGTTCAAATTTCATTGTCGGCTATCCAGGCGAAACCGAAGAAGATCACGACCAACTTCTGGACTTTGTTGAATCGGTTCGCCTCGACTGGTGTGGGTTCTTCCCGTTCTCTCGTGAAGATGGCACCTATGCCGCGGCGCTCGATAACCAGATACCCGAAGAACTCGTGGCGGAGCGGCTGGCCGAGCTCACCGAACTGCAGGATCGGATCACCGCGGCAAAACGTGACGAAATGATCGGCTCGCTGGTCGAAGTACTCGTGGATAGCCCCGGAGTCGGACGAACATGGCGTGAAGCCCCTGAAATCGATGGCATCGTGATGGTGCCGTCGGAGCTTGAGTCGGGGAGTTTCGCGACTGTGACCATTGTTGATGCGCTTGGCCCCGATCTCGTGGCCGCTGGCGCAGGGCCAGTTGAAGAGGCGAAGTCATGAGCGATCCTGCCTACGGCCCTTCCGCAATCGCGACTCCCGCGAACTACGTCACGATGCTTCGCATTCTGGTATCGCCATTGCTCTTCGCAATGATTAGCCGTGAGCCCAGCGGTTGGCTGGTTTGGGCGCTGTGGACAGCGCTTGCGCTCACCGATGGCGTTGACGGTTGGATCGCTCGTCGTCATGGCACGACCCGTAGCGGAGCGTTCCTTGATCCCTTGGCCGACAAGGTGCTCGTCCTCGGAGCACTCTTTTCGCTCGTGGCAGTAGATCGGTTCCCGGTCTGGCCTGTTGTCGTCATCGCTGTACGTGAAGTTTTCATTAGCCTGTACCGAATGTGGTGGGGGCGCCGAGGTTTGGCCATGCCTGCTCGTAAATCAGCCAAGCTCAAGACGCTTGTGCAGTCGCTCGCTGTTGCCGCTGTACTTTTTCCACTCACGACCGACTGGATCTGGTTGGGCGATGGTTTGCTGTACTTCGCCACTTTCTTGGCTGTCTTTAGCGCACTTCAATACGTGTGGGACGGAAGCCGAGCAGCGACCACGATGGAATCCCAAGTCACCGACCCAACCTAGCGAGCCCTACCATCTGCAGTCATGGGCGATGGCACATCAAGTACTTCTCAGAAGCACGCGCAAGCACCAGTCGGCTTTCTGGAGCTCTTCTATGACCTGATCTTTGTTGCATCGATCATGGTCTTATCGAACGAGTTCTCCCATGATCCAACATGGTCAGCCGCACGAAACTGTGGGTTGATGTTCGTCATTCTTTGGCTCCTGTGGTTTCACACCACCGTGTTGATGAACGTCGAGCGTCGTGACGATCTTGGCCAGCGTGGTCTGATTTTTGCGCAGATGTTCCTTATCTTCATGGCCACGTTGGTCTTTGTTCAGCGTGATTCGACAGCTGATCTTGTGGGCGCGGTGTACCTCCTCGCGGTTCTCTTAGTGGCGTACTCCCATCATCGACTGGTGAATCAGCCTGATCCCGTCGGCGGCTGGGCTCGATCTCGTCGCAACCGTCTCATCACTGCAGGAGCGGTGATGTTGATCGGAATTGTTATTCCCGATGGACCTGATTCGTTGCTCTACGCAGCGGCGATCCTCTTGCTTGTCGTGCCGACGTCACTCACGTCGCAAGAAGGGCGCCCAGTCCCTGCGATTGACGCGCATCATTTGGCAGAACGAGCTGCGCTCTTGACTCTTGTCGTGATGGGGGAGTCGTTTGTGAAATCTGCGTTAGTGATGTCGACAGGGTCAATCGGCGTCTATGACGTCATTGCTCTCGTTGTGTTGTTCGTCATTTTGTTTGGACTCTTTTCCGCGTACTTCGATGATGTTCCAAAAGCGGGGATTCGGCCCGGTGCACTTTCGGGCGAGATGTGGTTGTTGGCCCATCTTCTGTTGCAGTTCGCAATCGTCGTGTTGGCCGTTGGGGTTTCGAAGTTTCTTCTGGTTGGTGATTCCCCAGTGCCGACAAAAGCTGTTGTCATCTTGATGGTTGCGTACGTAGGGATCTTCTTGGGGCTCGCACTCATCAGTGCGTTTGATCAGCGAGTTCCTCGATGGTCAACCTTTGGTGTGCATTTCGCTGCGGCGGGAATTGCTCTCGTGGGCGGTGTTGCGACACTCGTTTTTCATCCCGTTACCCCAGGGATGTATTTGATTACGCTCGCAGTTCTTTCGATTGGTGACGCAGTACTTTCATGGAGAGTCCGAGAGGACACTGTTGTACTCAGCGTTACTGAACAACACGTTTAATTTGAACGAGATTTCCAGTTACTGACCGCACCTGAAAGAGTTGAACATGAATTGTGAAGTCGTTGCCGTCGGAACAGAACTTCTGCTTGGTCAGATCGTCGACACCAATTCCTCGTGGATCGGTGAACAACTCGCTCTCGCTGGCATCGACTGTTTCTTGCAGGTCAAGGTTGGCGACAACTGGGATCGCATTCGCGACGCGCTGCAGATTGCCCTTGATCGCAGCGACGCAGTCATCGTTTGCGGCGGTTTGGGGCCGACACAAGATGACATCACTCGCGATGTCATTGCCGAGGTTATGGGTGTCGAACTTGTTGAAGATCCCGAGGTCATCGAACGACTGCATGAGATTTTCGGTTCCCGTGGTCGCAACATGCCGATGAACAATCTTCGTCAAGCACAAGTTCCCCAAGGCGCGACGCGTATCGCCCAAATGCCTGGAACTGCGCCTGGACTCATGTGTCCGATTGGCGACAAAGTGATTTTCGCGGTGCCCGGTGTTCCTTACGAGATGAAAGAAATGGTCGAGGGGACGGTTATCCCTGAACTTCGTCGCCGTGCGGGCGACACCGGTGTGATCCGCAGTCGCACAATTCGTACGTGGGGTCACAGCGAATCGGGTATCGCAGAAATGCTTGCCGATCGACTCGATGAACTCGATCGGACCGGCGCAGCCACGATCGCCTTTCTTGCTAGCGGCATTGAAGGTCTCAAAGTGCGTGTAACTGCAAAGGCTGATACTGCTGAAGAAGCCGATGCAGTCGTCGCCGCTGAGGTCGCTGAAGTCGCAAGGATTCTTGCTGACTATGTCTTCACGACCGAAGATCAGACCATGGAACAAGTGGTTCTGAACCTCTTGCGCGATCGCGGGCTCACATTGGGCCTTGCCGAGTCACTCACTGGCGGTTTGATCGCAAGCCGTTTGGTTTCGATCCCTGGTGCAAGCGATGTTCTGCAAGGTTCGGTCGTGAGTTACGCAAGCGACGTGAAGTTCAACGTGCTCGGTGTACCT
Source organism: Acidimicrobiales bacterium (assembly GCA_030830565.1). GTDB lineage: Bacteria > Actinomycetota > Acidimicrobiia > Acidimicrobiales > Acidimicrobilacustridaceae > Acidimicrobilacustris. The sequence continues at coordinate 62,324 of JAURMR010000028.1, read as the reverse complement.
GTTGGCCCTGTCGTGAGCGACGATGCGGTGCGAGCAATGAGCGAAGGCGCGTGCCGAGTTCTCAACGCCGACGTTGGTATTGCGGTAACCGGCGTTGCCGGACCGGATGAACAAGAAGGCATTCCTGTTGGAACAGTCTTTATGGCAACAACGCTCGACGGTGTGACCGAAACATCAATGGCGAAGTTCCCATTCAATCGCGAGCAGTCGCGACAGTTCACCGTGATTACGGTGCTTGATCATTTGCGTCGACGACTTCTTGTCCGCTGACGCGTCCGCAGCGTTACTGCGCGGTTTTGAGATCGAGTGACGCAGAGTTCATGCAATAACGAAGTCCGGTGGGGCCGGGGCCATCGTTGAACACGTGACCTAAGTGCGCGCCACAGTTCGCGCACAGTGCTTCTGTGCGAATCATTCCGTGTGAACTATCGACCTTGGTGGCGACGGCGTCGTTTGTCATTGGGTCGAAGAAGCTTGGCCACCCGGTGCCGGAATCGAATTTTGTATCGGAACTGAACAGTTCGGCATCGCAGACAATGCAGTGATAGGTGCCGTCGTCGTGGCAGTCCCAGTACTTGCCAGTGAAAGCGCGTTCGGTGGCACTGCATTGGGTGACCTGGAACTGCTCGGCGCTAAGGCGTTCGCGCAACGCCGCTTCTCGGAGGGCTGGATCGGAGGGCAGGGACTCGGTCATCGGAGGGCGCCTTTCGCCTGAATGGGACTTCAGCGGCTGGAGCCTACCGGGACGGGCCCAAGAAGGGCCTGGGATCGAGCCCAACGGGGGAAAGGGATCGAGGGTCATTGACTGAACAGGTGTTCGAAGTTACAGTCTTGTCGTTCGAACACCGGGGGCCTGTCACACCCCCTCCGTAGGTTGCGATCCATCTCCACCGGGGCCTCGGCGCCAGTGGGGCCACCGAAGCTCCCGCTCCGGTGGACCGATCACCCAGACGAGTCCCGGGCAGACCGGGGCCTCACACCCAGGAGAAGTAGACGATGGCAAAGGAATCGAACCGCCCAACGTTCCCGCAGGAACGTGACAAGGCCCTCGACATGGCGCTCGGCCAAATCGAGAAGCAGTTTGGCAAGGGCTCGGTCATGAAGATGGGCGAGAAGGGCACCATGCGGGTCGAGACGATCCCCACCGGCGCTTTGGCCCTCGACCTTGCACTCGGCGTTGGCGGTTTGCCCCGCGGCCGTGTCGTCGAGATCTACGGCCCGGAATCGTCGGGTAAGTCGACCCTTGCCATGCACGTTGTCGCTGAAGCGCAGCGCAACGGCGGCATCTGCGCCTATGTCGATGCGGAACACGCAATGGACCCGGTCTACGCCTCGGCCATTGGTGTCGACACCGACCAGCTGCTTATTTCTCAGCCCGATACCGGCGAACAGGCACTCGAGATCGTCGACATGCTCGTGCGCTCTGGTGCACTTGATGTCATCGTCATCGACTCAGTCGCAGCACTGACGCCTCGTGCCGAAATCGAAGGCGAAATGGGCGACAGCCATGTTGGTTTGCAGGCCCGTCTGATGAGCCAGGCATTGCGCAAGCTCACGGCCAACCTCAATAAGTCCAACACCGTCTGCATCTTCATTAACCAGTTGCGCGAGAAGATTGGCGTCATGTTCGGCTCACCCGAAACCACCCCTGGTGGCCGGGCGCTGAAGTTCTATTCCTCGGTACGTCTCGACATTCGTCGTATCGAGTCCATCAAGGACGGTGTCGAGGTCGTGGGTAACCGCACCCGCGTCAAGGTGGTCAAGAACAAGGTGGCCCCGCCGTTCAAGCAGGCCGAGTTCGACATCATGTACGGCAAGGGCGTCAGCCGCGAAGGTTCGACCATCGATATCGGAGTCGATCTTGGCTTCGTGAAGAAGTCGGGTGCTTGGTACACCTACGAAGGTGAGCAGCTTGGTCAGGGTCGCGAAAACGCGAAGACCTACCTGCTTGAGAATCCTGAGGTCATGGTGGAAATCACCGAGCGCATCCTTAGCAGCATGGGTATCGGCGAAAACGCTGAGATCCCAGAGGACGCCGAAGATGTCATGAGCGCTGAGCACGACGTTCCGATCTCGCTCGACGACTGATTTTCTGCACCACCGGCAGTACCAACGGTCCCGAGGCGCCCCTCGCCCTCGGGACCGTTCGCGCTTCCCCGGTAGCCTGTGGCCGTGACTGATCAGCCCCGCAGCTACGCCATCCGCACCTATGGGTGTCAGATGAACGAGCACGATTCCGAGCGCATTGCTGGACTGCTCGAAGCCGATGGTTTGGTGTTGGCCGATTCTGATGAAAGCGCTGATGTGGTGGTGTTCAACACCTGCTGCATTCGCGAGAACGCCGATAACAAGTTCTATGGCCATCTCGGTCGGTTTAAGACGCTGAAAGAAGAGCGTCCCGACATGGAAATCATCGTGAGCGGATGTTTGGCGCAGAAAGATCGTGACCAGATCGCCGCTCGTGCTGGACACGTCGATGTCGTTGTTGGAACCCACAACGTGCATCGCGCTGTTGAGCTTCTGCACGAATCGCGTCGCAACGGACCCATCACTGAAATTTGGGATGAAGCGCTCGATGACGAGGCCACCTTCCCATCAGCTTTGGCCGTGCGCCGTGAAGTCGACTGGTCGGCATGGGTGACCATTCAGGTTGGCTGCGACAACACCTGCGCGTACTGCATCGTTCCGGCTGTTCGCGGTCGGGAAATCAGCCGTCCGTTTGGTGAACTTCTGACGGAGGTTGAACGACTTTCTGCCGATGGTGTTCGCGAGATCACGTTGTTGGGTCAGAACGTGAACTCCTATGGCCGTGACCTCACCAGCGCTCGTCGCTCGCTCGAACCTTCCTCCGAAGATGCCGCAATCGTGGGAGCACAGTGGCTCGATGATCGTCGTGCCCGACCGCTCTTTGCAGATTTGCTTGCCGCGGTCAGCAACATCGACGGCATCGATCGGGTCCGCTTCACCAGTCCCCATCCGAAAGATCTGCGCGAAGACACCATCGCGGCCATGGCCTCGAATCCCTCGGTGTGTCCGCATCTTCATTTCCCATTGCAATCGGGAAGTGATCGAGTCCTTGCCTTGATGCATCGTGGATACACCGCCGAGCGGTATCTGGAGAAACTTGCTGCCGCTCGCGCCGGTATTGAGGACCTAGCGGTCACCACCGACATCATCGTTGGGTATCCGGGTGAGACCGAAGAAGATTTCGAACGGACACTCGAAGTCACCGCAGCTGCGGAATACGACTCGGCGTACACCTTCATTTTCTCTCCGCGGGAGGGCACAGAAGCCGCCGACATGGTCGATCAATTCTGTGATCCGGCTGCTGTTGCCGATCGTTTCGATCGTCTACGAGTTGTTGTCGAGCGTTCGGCGCTGGCCAAGCACATGGCGCGCATCGGTCGCACCGAAACGATCATCGTTGAAGGTCCCTCGAAGCGTGATCCCGAGGTGCTGAGCGGTCGCACTTCGCAGAACAAGCTCGTGCATTTCCGTTCGGATCGCCCGTTGCGATCAGGGACCCTGGCCACTGCACTCATCACCGATGCCTCGCCACATTTTCTTCGCGGTGAGCTGGTTGAGGTTCTTTCGGTCTCACGTCATCGCACGCGTTTCGCGGTAACCGCAGGGTGAGTTCCACGCCTCGGTTTCGACCTAGCGGTCGACACCTCGCGCTTGTTGGGCCCACAGCTTCGGGAAAGTCGTCGCTGGCGATGGCCTTGGCCCGTAGTCGCGATGACATCGAACTCATCACGGTGGACTCAATGCAGGTCTACCGGGGGATGGATGTCGGTACAGCAAAGCCAACACGAGCCGAACAGCAAGAAGTTGTGCATCACCTTCTTGATGTTTGCGATCCCGATGACGACTACACCGTCGCCCGATTCCAGCGGGAGTGCTTGGCTGCTCTTGCCGGCATTGAAGAGCGCGGGAAGCGGGCCGTTCTCGTCGGTGGCACCGGCCTGTATCTCCAATCCATCACCGACGACCTTGAAATCCCTGCTCGGTTTCCCGAGGTCCGCGCCGAACTCGAGGCCGAACCCGACACCGCAGTGCTGTTTGCTCGTCTCGAAGCGCTCGACCCCTTAGCGGCATCTCGGATGGAGCCCACCAACCGACGCCGGGTGGTGAGAGCACTTGAAGTCGCAGTCGGAAGCGGTCGACCGTTCTCTTCGTTTGGGCCTGGGCTCGAGGAGTATCCCGCCTCGCCCTTTCCAATCGTTGGTCTGGCAATGGAGCGAGACGTGCTCGACCAGCGCATTGCTCAGCGGTACCAACAGCAAATGACTGAAGGCTTTGTCGCCGAGGTTGAAGCACTTCTTGCCCGACCGTCGGGACTTAGCCGCACCGCTCGTCAGGCGCTTGGGTATGCCGAATTACTTGACCATCTCGAGAATGGGACACCAATCGACGAAGTGCTCGAAACAGCGGTGACCCGGACTCGGAGGTTCGCTCGGCGTCAGCAGCGTTGGTTTGGCCGCGATCCCCGCATCACCTGGATTGCAACCGACGGTCAGGAATCAGCAAATGCGCTCGCCGAACTTGCTCGTGGGCTGGTTGACTGAACGGATCATGAGACTTACCAAGCATCACGGACTGGGAAACGATTTCGTTATTGCCCTTGAGGAGGTCAATGGCCCCCTTCATGGCGATGCCACGTTGGCGCGTTCGCTTTGCGATCGTCGACGCGGCATCGGTGCTGATGGATTCATCATCGGCTCCCGACCTGCCAACGGTGCGAAAGGTCCCCACGGCCAAGCAATCGATGTGGTGATGCAGCTCTGGAACGCCGATGGCAGCCGAGCAGAGATGAGCGGAAACGGCATTCGTTGTCTTGGTCAGGCACTGGCAATGGCCCGAGATGATCATGAAGCCACCTACGCCGTTTCTACCGACGGTGGATTCCGTGAACTCGTTGTTCATGATGATGCCGCCCATCGCCTGTCAACAGTGAGCGTCACGATGGGTCTTGTTGGCGACGGGCCGGCGATTCCTTCGTCAGTGTCGGAACGGCTGGCGAATGATCGTCACGCAACCGCCGATCTAGGAAACCCGCACATCGTTGTGCTTGTTGCTGATCTCGCATCGGTGGACCTCGTTGGTACGGGCGCGTGGATTGAGTCGCAGTTCGATGCGGGAATCAACGTGGAATTCATTGCGACTGGCTCTGAACCCGACTCACTTGATCTCTTGGTCTGGGAGCGTGGGGCTGGGGTGACCGAAGCCTGCGGAACGGGTGCAACCGCGGCGGCAACCCTTGCCCATCAATGGGGCCTTGTGGGACGAGAAGTGCGCGTTGTGATGCCCGGTGGTTCGGCAGAAGTCATTGTGGCGCCAACCCCCGACGGCGAACCGGTCCTGATCGGACCCTCTCAGCACATCGCCACTATTGAGCTTCCGGATGCCTGAACCAACCTCACCAATCGTTGGAGATCACCGCGGTGGTTTCGGTGCATTCGCTGGTGAGAGTTCCGGGCTTATCGACCGCACCTTCCGTGAGCGAATTGTGTTGGTCGGTGTCACCTTCCCTCAAGAGGATGAGTTCGACACGGAACGACATCTCGACGAACTCGCGCTCTTAGTTGATACCGCTGGAGCAGACAGCGTGGCTCGCGTGATTCAGCGTCGACACGCTCCCGATCCTGCGACGTATTTAGGAAGTGGCAAGGTCGAGGAACTGCGAGAACTGTGTGTCTCGGTAGATGCAGACACCGTGGTGTTCGATGATGAATTGTCGCCGGCTCAACAACGAAATCTTGAAAAGCTTCTCGGTCGTTCGGCGATCGATCGCACTGCGGTGATTCTCGACATCTTCGGTCAAAACGCCCACAGCCTTGAAGGAAAGGCGCAAGTCGAATTGGCACAAATTCGCTATCGACTTCCGCGACTCAGAGGCAAGGGAAAGCAACTCTCGCGACAAGGTGGCGGTATCGGAGCCCGCCAAGGTGGTGGCGAAACACAGCTTGAGGTTGATCGTCGTCGGCTGCTGCGCCGCATGCACAAACTCGAAGGGGATCTTCGCGAAATCGCACGTGTGCGTGACACGCAAGCGAAGTCTCGCCAGCGTTCACGCCTCCATCGTGTTGCAATCGTGGGCTACACGAATGCCGGGAAATCCACACTGCTGAATCACCTCACCAATGCAGGTGTGCTTGTCGAGGATCGACTTTTTGCAACCCTTGATGCCACCACTCGTCGCCTTCAACTGCCTGGTGGTGAAACCGTTTTGCTTACTGACACGGTTGGATTCATTACCAAGCTTCCGACGCAACTTGTGGAAGCGTTCAAGTCGACTCTTGAAGTAGTCGTCGATGCTGATCTTCTCGTTCATGTCATCGATGCTTCTGCGAGTGATCCCGAATCGAATATCGAGGCGGTCGATCGAGTCCTGAACGAAATTGGTGCGGCCGATGTTCCTCAGATGCTCGTGGTGAACAAGATCGATAGTGATCCCGACGGAGCGAAAGGTCTCCTCAGCGATTACCCAGGATCGGTTGCAATTTCTGCTCGAACTGGTGAAGGCGTCGACGACATGTTGCGCACATTGGCCGACAGGCTTCGGGGGCTTTCCGCAATCACCGAGCTGTTGGTTCCGTTCGACCGAGGTGACCTTCTCGCTGCGTTGCACCGAGAAGGAGAGGTTCTCGTCGAGACTGCCACCGACGAAGGAATGCTTGTGCGGGCAAGGCTCGACGAGGTTTCGGTGAGTCGTCTCCACGAGTTTGTCGTGAGCGGTCAGACTCTTCAGTAATGACTGCAGGATTCACGCCCCCGCCCTATCCCTACGATCGACTTGACGCGTTCAAGTCGATCGCTGCTGCCCATGACGGAGGAATGGTCGACCTCTCGATCGGCGATCCGTTTGATCCACCACCGGCAGTGGTGGTCGAAGCTCTTGCATCGTCGGCGAGCGAACGCAGTTATCCAGCGTCGATCGGCTTTCCCGCGTATCGCGAAGCGGCAATCGGTTGGATGGAACGCGAACTGGGCGTCAACGTTGACCTGAAGGAAATTGCCGCGTGCATTGGCACCAAGGAATTTGTTGCCGGACTTCCACATTGGCTTCGTTTGCGTACGCCAGATCGCGACACGGTTCTGTTTCCGGCGATCAGTTACCCGTCCTACGCAATGGGTGCGGAGCTCGCGGGCGCTCGCGCAGTGCCTGTTCCAGTCACCGCTGATGGCCGCAGTGACCTTGATGCGATCGATCCAGATGATGCTGCGCGCGCATTGTGTCTCTGGGTGAATTCACCTGGAAACCCCACTGGCCATCTCGATGATCTCGAAGCGGCTGCAGCATGGGGGCGAGCGCATAACGTTCCGGTGATCTCTGATGAGTGTTACGTGGAATTCACGTGGGATGGGCCCGGCCGCACCATTCTCGAACACGGCCTTGACGGAGTTTTGGCCGTGCATTCATTGTCGAAGCGTTCGAACCTTGCGGGTGTGCGCGCTGGTTTCTACGCCGGCGATGGCGATCTTGTTCACTACCTGTCTGAACTTCGTAAGCACGCTGGTTTTATGGTTCCGGGTCCCGTTCAGGCTGCTGCTGTTGCTGCGTGGAACGACCAAGCGCATGTCGATAAACAACGACAGCGCTACCGCGAACGGCTTGAACTCTTTCGCACGGTGCTCTCAGGTATCGGTGTCGATGCGCGAATGCCGGGTGGCGCGTTCTACCTCTGGGCTGCTGCGCCTGACGGCGACGCGTGGGCACTCGTTGAACGACTCGCTACCGACGGCGGCGCGCTTGTTTCTGCTGGCGAGTTCTACGGACCAGAAGGCAGCGACTTCATTCGCGTCGCTGTGGTGCAATCGATGGAACGACTCGAGCTCGTTGGACGGCGCCTCGGCGTACTCTGATGTTTGTTGCAACCTGTTTGCGACCGTTCGTGACCAAATCGGGACCTTCTTCCCCTTGCATCTGATCGAGCGTCGGTCATGATCACTGCATGACACAAACACTCTCGTCGCCAATGGTTGTGCCAAAGCGATCCAATGCGGGATTCATTTGGGCAGCAGTCATCTTCGTCCTCACTTCAGCAATCGGCATCGGCATGGTGGTCGGTTCGTTCTTGGTACTCGCGTCCTCGATAACTGGATTCAAATCCGTTGATGCGGGCGAGATTTCCAAGATGCAACTCGGGACTGGTGAGTGGTACGTCTTTGGTGGCGCATCAACAACGTTCGGCATGCAGCAGATCACGATTGAGATCATCGATCCTTCGGGTGCGCAGGTTGTCCCGAACACTTCGGCAACGTCGTACAGCGCAGACGACAACGGAATGAAGTACGAGTCCTTTGGATCCTTCGATGTAAAGACTCCCGGCACCTACACGGTCAGTGTCGACGGTCCGCCGGGAACCACTGCTCGAATCGGGCAGATCTCACTTGTCGGTTTCCTTGGGTTGCTTGTTGGCGGCATTGCCATCGGCAGCCTCGGTTTTGTGCTTGCCCTTGTTGTGCTGATTGTGACGATCGTTCGCCGTTCGCGCTCAAAGCGCACTGTGGCGCCGCCGATCGCTCCCGGTCCACCTTCGGCACCGTTCGCTGCTCCGCCCGCCTCCGTTGTGGCCTCGCAACCGCCACCTCCTGTTCCGCCAGCGCCGTCGCCACCGCCCCCATCAGCGAACTGAGCGCGAGTCACTCGGCCGATGGGCGGTAGCCTGCGCCGCTATGGCCGAACTGTCTGTCACCATCGATGAACTCTGGAACAACCGCGATTCACTGAGCGCGGCCGATACCGAAGCGGTTGCCACTGTCGGGCAGGCCATCGCGTTGCTCGACTCTGGCGAAGCCCGTGTTGCTGAACTCGGGGCTGACGGTGAACCCATCGTTCACCAGTGGCTCAAGCACGCGATCCTGCTCTACTTCCGCCTTTCGCAAATGGCCACGATCGAACTGGCCCCTTTCGAATTCGCCGACAAGATTCCGCTGAAGAGCGATTTCGCAGCTGCGGGCGTCCGAGTCGTACCCGGCGCCTCGGCGCGCTACGGCTCATTCCTTGACCGCGGGGTGGTCATGATGCCGAGTTACGTAAACATCGGCGCTCGTGTTGGCGCCAACACCATGGTCGATACTTGGGCAACGGTCGGAAGTTGCGCCCAGATCGGAGCCAACGTGCACCTTTCCGGTGGCGTCGGAATCGGTGGCGTGCTCGAACCACCGCAGGCTGCTCCTGTGATCATCGGTGACGATGCACTAATTGGAAGCCGTTGCATCGTGGCCGAAGGTGCTCGGGTTGGCGATGGCGCAGTGCTCGGAGCCGGTTGCATCCTCACTGCATCGATTCCAGTCATTGATGCCGAAACTGGCGAGGAACTCAGCCGCGGTGTTGTCCCGCCCTGGAGCGTTGCGGTTTCCGCGACACGCCCACGCGCCTTTGCCGGTGGTGAGTTTGGCCTTCCCTGTGTGCTCGTCCTCAAGCGTCTCAACGAAGGCGAGCGTCACGACAAGGCGGCGCTCAACGATGTGCTTCGCGATCACGGCGCAGCAACCTGATCATGGCAACGAACGGTCTCACCGATCTTCTGGCCCGTACGGCCGCACTTGTCGACGTTGCGTCGCCCAGTCGCGCCGAAGGGCCACTGGTTGACCAACTCGAGACCGAACTGCGCGCCCATGCTCATCTCGAGGTGACGCGGATTGGCGACAATCTTGTTGCTCGTACCTCCCTTGGTCGCCTTCATCGCGTCGTACTCGCAGGTCATACCGACACCGTTCCTGCTGCCGAAAATGCAACGGCGCGCATTGAAAATGGTCGTCTCTTCGGGGTCGGTTCGGCCGACATGAAGGGTGGCCTTGCGGTGATGCTCGAACTCGCAGCGACACTCACCGAACCTGTTGTTGATCTCACCTACGTCTTCTACGCACGTGAAGAAATTGCAAGCGCGGAAAGCGGACTTGGGGAGTTATTCGAATCTCGACCTGATCTTCTTGTCGGCGATATCGCGATTCTTGGCGAGCCGACCGATGCACGCATTGAAGCTGGTTGCCAAGGAACGCTGCGCATGCGCGTGCAACTACAAGGAGTTCGCGCGCACACTGCTCGGCCCTGGATGGGTCGGAATGCCGTGCATCGATTGTCCGGCATTCTGGCGGTGCTCGATTCTTACGAGGCACGCTCACCGATTCTCGACGGCTGTCAGTTCCGTGAAGCTCTGCAAGCAGTTGCAGTCGACGGCGGTGTGTCCGGAAATGTCGTTCCCGATTCTGCAAGTGTCACGGTGAACTTCCGGTTTGCTCCTGATCGCTCAGCATTCGATGCCGAAACTCATGTCCGCGAGTTGTTCGCCCCTTTCCTTGAAGAAGGCGATCTCGTTGACGTGCTTGACGTTGCCAATGCCGCAGCGCCGGGGCTGAATCATCCGCTTCTTGCATCATTGGTGGAACGAAGTGGTACGCAGGTCATGGCGAAGCTGGGCTGGACCGATGTTGCACGTTTCGCTGCGCACGGTGTGCCAGCAGTGAATTTTGGTCCGGGTGACAGCACCGTCGCTCATACGGCAGGGGAGTACCTCGATCGTGCACCGCTTGAACGGGTGTATGCGGTACTCCTCGGATTGCTTACAGAGGCCTGAACGCGAACGTGGCGTGTGCTGGTGCACACGCCACGTTCGAACCGAGGAGGTTGTGGTTCAGAGCTTGCGCATCACGGTGACAACTTTGCCGTAGACCGTGACTTCGGAGGAGTGGTAGTCCATCGGGGAAAGACGTGAGTTAGCCGGAAGCAAGGTGACGGTGTCGCCACTGCGTGTCCAAGTTTTCACCGTGGCTTCATCACCGGGAATGCCAACGACGACGATGTCGCCCTTCGACACGTTTGTGCCTGCCCTGGCCACGATGTAGTCGCCGTCGAAAATGCCGGCTTCAATCATTGAATCGCCACGAACACGAAGCATGAACAGTTCGCCGTCGCCGCAAAGGTCCGTTGGGACCGGCATGATTTCTTCGACGTTCTGTTCAGCGAGCACGTCGGTTCCGGCGGCAACATCTCCCACAAGCGGAACATGACGAAATGGACGACGTTCGCCCGATGCTCCGGAATTGGGGTCGTAGCGGACTTCCATGGCACGTGGCTTTGTTGGGTCACGGCGGAGATAACCGAGTTCGTTGAGGCGATTGAGGTGGTTCTGCACGCTCGATGGTGAGGTAAGACCCACGGCCTGGCCGATTTCTCGAACTGATGGCGGGTAGCCGCGTTCATTGAGGTGCTGATCGATGACATCAAGGATCTGTTGCTGACGGGGACTGAGACGATCGGTGCTCATTGCGGACTCCGGATTTTGGGGACAGGGTCGTGGGAACAGGTGGGGAGAATGGATGGGCAGAGGGCCGGTTGGCCTTCGAACCTCTGTACGACAGTACCGGCTCGAGGGGGCTGAGGCAAACACCCGTTCGATTGGGCTTGACATCGAACGGGTGTTCGTGTTTCGATACTGAATACGAACGGGCGTTCGATCCGTTCCTCCTCACCTCAGTTCCCCCTTCGCTTTTCTGACTGTCACACCCCTCGTGGAGACTCCCCTCATGGCTGCAATCTTGAACCCCACCGCCCTTACCGCCCCCGCTCCCCAGAGAAGCCGTGCTCCCCAGAGCGGCACGACTCTTCGGGGAAGCACTGCTTTCCAGAGCAACCCCGCCGATCAGGACGAGTCCCTCTTCGAGGGTGCATCGCCAGTTGCTCCCTGGAATCGCGCCGAGGCGCTCGAACCTCGGCGCCCGGTGCGTCACCTGCATTTGGTAACCGAGCCCGTGGTCGTTGCGCCCGCCGCTCGCCGCAGTCCATTTCGAGTCCTGCTTGCTGGCTTGGGCCTCGCCGTGCTCGTTGCCTTCGCGGCCATGGGCATCGTTCCCTTTCTCGGTGCCGACGCTGCTGCCTCCACGCCGGCGTCGTCCGCCGACACTTCGAACCCAGTCGGTGCCGACGCACAGGTGGCGGCAGCATCGACTGAGGCCCCGGTGGTCACCCCCGTAGCTCCCGTCGAGATCATCGTGCAGTCGGGCGATTCGCTCTGGACCATCGCTCGTCGGTTGCAACCACGCGGCGATCTTCGCCGACTTGTCGATCGCCTTATCGAACGCGTCGGCGCTACCAGCGTCACTCGTGGACAGCACATCGACGTCACTGGTCTTGTCGACTGAGCACCACTCGACGCAGTTGTGCTTGATCGGTGTGACAAACATCCGTACCTGAGATGGCACAGAAAAACACAAAGTCCGCAGTAGTTTCGGAGCGTGCGTTGTCCCGCGTGTGCCCATCTCGACGACAAAGTCGTCGATTCTCGACAGTCCGATGATGGTGAAGCCATCCGGCGACGTCGCGAATGCTTGGCGTGCGGATCGCGGTTTACAACCTTTGAACGACTTGAACTTGTGCCCATGGTGGTCGTGAAGCGATCGGGTGATCGGGTCCCGTTTGAGCAGCAGAAAATCACCGAAGGCATTGCGGCCGCGGCAAAAGGTCGACCAATCGACGAAGAAACGATTCTTCTGACAGCTGCTGCGATTGCAGAAGAGTTGCGCTTAGTTGGTCCCGACCTCACGAGCGAACAAGTTGGCTTCGCCGTTCTCGAACATTTGCGTGAACTGGATCACGTTGCCTATATGCGCTTTGCCAGCGTGTACAAAGGCTTCGACGACGCTGCAGATTTTCAACGCGAAATTACGTTGCTTACGAAAGCGACAGAACCAAAGCGTCACGACTCTCGCGCATAACGCAGCAACAAGACATCCTCGTCGACGATGATTCGCGCAAGGTGAAGTGATCGTGTCACTCCTGGTGTCGGTCCTTGTGCGCCGCGTGATGCATCACCGCCGGTGAGAAGTGGAGCGATTGTTTGACACCACTCATCGACAAGATCATCAGTGAGTAATTGATGATTGAGCGTTGGTCCGCCTTCGCAGAGCAGCGTATGCAGGTTGAGCGCGCGCAATTGCGCAAAGGCGTCGCGCAAATCAACGCCATCGGAACCGGCGATCACGATGTCAGCAATCTCGCGAAGCGGATCAACCGATGCTTTTGCTGCTGTTGATGAGGTGATCACGATCGGACGTTGTGTTGGATCACTGAAAAGTTTTGACTGAGGGTCGAGATGGGCGCGTCCACTCACCACCGCAAGGCGTGGGATCGGTTGTTGTCCGCGCGCAACGCGGCGGGCCTGTGCCTCGGCATCGAGTTGGACAGGTCCGTAATTTTCCGTTCGCACTGTTCCTGCGCCCGCCACGATGACATCGGGTAGCTGACGAAGGGCATGGAACATGGCCTTGTCGCCAGGACTTCCCAGTCCTCCTGACCGACCGTCGACCTCGATGGCGCCATCGATGCTGGCGACCATATTCACCAGCACCCAGGGTCGATCCGCAGGCAGCGGCCGATGGTCGGCAGCGACGAGTTCCACAGGGTCAATGTTGGTGAGGGGAGTGGGAAGTAGTTGATCCACACGGCCACGTTAGGGGTCGAACCTCACTCGAGCGATGCGATCTGTGGACAACTGTGGATAACTGCTGCGTCATCCACCGGCTATCCACTGGCTATCCACCGCAAATACACAGGGTTATTCCTCTTCCAACCCACAGGCATGAGTCGTACGGTTCACCCGGGTGCAGTGCTGCGGCGCGAGCGACGGACGGTGGTGCAACGTTCTGTGCGTTCTCGGTTGGCAGGGCGGCTCCTAGGGCGTGGGTCTGCGTGACCCGCTCTACCTGGCGCTCGCGTTGCAGCGCACCCAACCGCTCGAAATCCCACGTCAGTAGCGATTCCTCGCAATCGTTGACACGGGTGGAATTACTCTGCTGTAATTCCACGACATCTTGTGGCCCGGAAGGTGAGGGGGCCAGAACAACCACAACATCTTGTGGTGGGCAGGAATCGGGACCCCACAAGGGCTCGGTTTCGGCACCGAGACCACGACAAGACCCAAAGCTCGTCCCAGACAGCGTCGTCTGGACAATGCAGCGGGTGTGGTGGATCCCCTCAGTCGTCCCAACGGGTCGCTCGATTTGGTGGCCGCCCCCCGGGCAACCGCTCCAGCTGCACCCTCGAAATCACGCATCATCCCGCTTCACCCGCCTCAGCTTCGGCTGCAGCGGTGCCAACCCCGCTCCTGCTGGGTTGGAGTCGCCACCACCACTCAAATCGATTACCCACGCGGAGGACTTCTCATGGCCCTGGCACCTGAACAGGCCGGCATCGGCATCCGTCGGCTCTACACAAGCGCCGACACTCACCCTTTCGAGCAGGTCGAGTGGGAACGTCGTGACGCTCGCATCTCCAACTGGAAGACCGGCGAGGTTGCCTTCGAGCAGCTCGGTGTCGAGTTCCCGGTTGGCTGGTCGCTGAACGCCACCAACATCGTCGCCCAGAAGTACTTCCGTGGCACCCCCGACACCGATGAGCGCGAATGGTCGCTCAAGCAGGTTGCCGATCGTGTTGCCGACACGATCACCGACTGGGGCATCCGTGACGGTTACTTCGTGTCCGACGAAGAGGCCGAAGCATTCCGCGCCGAACTGAAGTTCATCATCATCACCCAGCGCGCGGCCTTCAACTCGCCGGTGTGGTTCAACATCGGTGTTGAGGGCGTCCCGCAGCAGGCATCGGCCTGTTTCATCCTTTCCGTCGACGACAAGATGGACTCCATCCTCAACTGGTACGTCGAGGAAGGAACGATCTTCAAGGGTGGTTCGGGCGCAGGTATCAACCTTTCCCGCATCCGTTCTTCGAAGGAATTCCTCAAGGGTGGCGGCACCGCTTCTGGTCCAGTGAGCTTCATGCGTGGCGCCGATGCATCGGCCGGCACCATCAAGTCCGGTGGCAAGACCCGCCGCGCCGCGAAGATGGTCATCCTCAATGTCGATCATCCCGACATCGAAGAATTCATCTGGTGCAAGTCGCGTGAAGAGAAGAAGGCCCGTGCACTCCGCGATGCCGGCTTCGACATGGATCTCGATGGCATCGACATCACCTCGATCCAGTATCAGAACGCCAACAACTCAGTGCGCGTCACCGACGAATTCATGCAGGCCGTTGTCGACGATGCCGATTGGCACCTTCGTGCCGTGCACGGTGGCGAAATCGTCAAGACCATCCGTGCCCGCGATCTCATGCGTCAGATCTCGCAGGCCACCTGGGAATGCGCCGATCCCGGCATGCAGTTCGACACGACGATCAACCACTGGCACACCGCGTGCAACACCGGTCGTATCAATGGCTCGAACCCGTGCTCGGAATACATGCACATCGACAATTCCGCGTGCAACCTCGCCAGCATCAACCTTCTCCGTTATCTCGGCGAAGACGGCGTGTTCGACATCGAGGCCTATAAGCACACGATCGAGATCATGTTCACGGCGCAGGAAATCCTCGTCGGAAACGCCGATTACCCGACCGTTCCGATCGGTGACAACTCCCGCAAGTTCCGTCAGCTCGGTCTCGGCTACGCGAACCTCGGTGCCCTTCTTATGGCCCTTGGTCTTCCGTACGACTCCGACGAAGGCCGTGCGCTTGCTGGTGCGATCACCTCGCTCATGACTGGTCACGCCTACGCCACTTCGGCCCGCACTGCGTCACGTATGGGTCCGTTCGCTGGCTATGCCGAAAACGCCGAGCACATGCTCCGAGTTCTTGGTCAGCACCGCGCCGCTGCCGCCAGCATCGACGAGGAACTTGTTCCTCCGGCACTGCTCTCGGCCGCGCAGCAGTCATGGGACGACGCATGTGAACTCGCCGCCGTTGTTGGTGTGCGCAACTCACAGGCATCAGTGCTCGCACCGACGGGCACCATCGGCCTCATGATGGATTGCGATACCACCGGTGTTGAACCCGACCTTGGTCTGGTCAAGATGAAGAAGCTCGTTGGCGGCGGCACCATGTCGATCGTCAATCAGACAATTCCTCGTGCCCTCACCAAGTTGGGTTACGCCGATGCGCAGATCGAAGAAATCGTTGCCTACATCAACGAGAACATGTCGATCCTCGGTGCGCCGCACATCAAAGCCGAGCACATTCCTGTGTTTGCGTGCTCGATGGGCGACAACACCATCCACTACAGCGGTCACATCCGCATGATGGGTGCGGTGCAGCCGTTCATCTCCGGCGCCATTTCCAAGACTGTCAACATGCCGGAAGATGTTTCGGTTGAAGACGTCGAAAAGCTCCACATCGAGGCCTGGCAGCTTGGTATCAAGGCTGTGGCGATTTACCGTGACAACTGCAAGGTGGCTCAGCCGCTGTCGGCCTCCAAGAAGGACGAGGACGACATCGATCCGGTTGCTGGTGCAACCGAAGTCATCGAGCGTGTCGTCGAAAAGATCGTCTACCAGCCGATCCGTCAGAAGCTTCCTCGCACCCGTGTGTCGCGCACTTTTGAGTTCCGCGTCGCCGACTGCAAGGGCTTCGTCACCGTTGGTGAATACGAAGACGGTCGTCCAGGTGAAATCTTCGTTCGTGTGTCGAAGCAGGGTTCCACCCTTGCCGGCATCATGGACGCCTTCGCCATCTCGGTGTCACACGGCCTTCAGTACGGCGTGCCGTTGCGCTCGTTCATTGAAGCGTTCACCGGAATGCGTTTCGAACCGGCCGGCATGACTGACGATCCCGATATCCGTATCGCGAACTCGCTCATGGACTACCTCTTCCGCCGCATGGCGATCGAGTACTTGTCAGCCGAAGAGCGTGCGGAACTCAACATCCTCACGACCTCCGAGCGCATGCAGCCGACTCTTCCTGGTGTCGACGATGCGGTCGAAACCCGTCAGGGTTCAGAGATGCCGGTTGATCCGCCCTCCATTGAGTCGGTCACCACGCTTCTCACCGAGACGCAAACCACGATGGTGCGTGAAGTGAAGACTTCCAATCACGATGCACCGATGTGCATGCAGTGCGGTGTCACCATGCAGCGTGCTGGTTCTTGCCACGCATGCCCGTCATGCGGCACCACCAGCGGTTGCAGCTGATTCACACAAACGCAGAACGCAGTCTGAATGGTGGCCCGGGCTTCGGCTCGGGCCACCATCGTTTTTGTTATGCAGTCGCAACACCAAGCCAGTTCGATTCCGAGGTATCAAAGCCCGGAAACACTGACACAAGGTTTGTGGTGCGCATGCGCCTGCCCAGCACTTCGGCGTAGACCTTGCGGAAATCGTTGACAACTTTGACGTCACCGTTATCGGTGTCGGTCAAGCCTGGCCAATCGCCGTGCACGCCGGGATTCACACCGCCACCGAGAACCATCATCACCATGCCGCGCCCATGGTCGGTTCCGCCCGATCCATTGATTGCGATGCGACGACCGAATTCGGTGGTGATGATTACTGTGGTGCGAGCCGCAGCGCCACCAATGAAATCGAAGAACGCGCCAAGTGCTGCATCAAGTCCCGCAACCAACTTGTATTGGTTCCCCGTCGGATCGGTAGCTGCTCCCATATCGTCGTGTTCGTCCCACCCGCCAAGATCGGCGGTTGCAATTTCGACTGGGTAACCAGCAGCGATCAACTTTGCGATTGGCCACAACGCAGTACCGAATCCTTTGGGCCAATCGGTTGGCGCAGCAGAGGTTGCAGCGATCGGCGCGATTTCGGCAACGATGTTGGTTGCAGCTGCTCCTTGTGTGCGCAGAAGTTCCGTCGGCGCCGATGGATACATGGCGCGAAGCGCAGTTTGCACTTGTATTGGCGATGCTCCGGTACCGGAGCTGTACAGCGAGAGCGATTGAAGCGTTGGAGTCGCGATTGCCGCCGAACCACGAAGCGAGGGCTGAAGGCCATTTCCGATACCGACGGCGCGAAACGCGTCTTCGGAGGCGCCGGATGTTGCCGCGAGATAGCGGCCGAGCCAACCAGTGGTGAGTGTTGCGTCGGTTGCCGATCCCTTGTCCATCATTGCTTGAGCGGAAAAGTGCGATCGATTCGTGTTCGGGGATCCAGCGGCGGGAACAAATGCAGCTTGGCCGGCGTCGAGGAGTGCCTTGAGACGAACGGCGCCGGGGTGAAGACCGAATTGGTTGTTCACGCCAAGTGCAGAAGCGTCGGGAATCGCAACACCGGGACGAAGGGTTTGGTAGGTGCTGTCATTGAGGGGACTCAAGAATGAGAGTCCGTCGGCAGCGCCACGCAAAAAGATGTTGACGATGATGTTGTCTGTGGTGGCGGTGCCCGAGGTGACTGCAGCACTGGCCCGGCCAAAGAACACCGATGGTCGGAAGTAGGCGGTTGCAGCAATTGCTGTTGCGCCAATACCCGAGACGGCGAGAAAGCGTCGGCGATCTATGTGGCCCAGTAACGGGACCGCGACAGCAGCATCGAGTTCGTCAGTGTTTGCAGTGGCGTTTGCAGTGGCGTTTGCGGTGTCGTTGTTCATGGTGCTCACCGCATCTGGTTTTGTGGAGTTTGCAGGACGTAGGCAAAGACGGCCCGAGCATTGGATGTGGCTTTCCAAGCAGTTGCGTTTGTCTGGCCAGATGCCGAGAGAATCGCAGCTCGAGCAGTTGGTTCAAGAGGTTCACCAAGGATCGCTTGTGCAGCTCGATCAAGCGCTTCTCCAACGGTGGTGGGTGCTGGCGTTCCAAGTAGGCGAGTGGCGTCGAACTGCGGTGATGGCGCACCAAACCCGTTTGAACTCAGCGTCGCAAGATTCCAACGCGCAACCATTGCGCCTGCAGTTGTCCAGCGAGCGTCGTTATCGGGGTAGCCGTCAGGCGTTTCCCACGCGAGTGGAACTTGGCCGAGTAGCCCGAGTTGTCCCATCACGGTGCCGGTCAGGTTTGTCGCTCGAGTGGGATCCCATTGCAATTGCACCGAGCGCAAGAGTCCTGCGAAGTACTCAATGGGTCGTCGCATCTTCCGACCCGCGGACGCTCGGAACTCTGAGGAAAGAAGTAGCGATCGAACCATCGGCGCAATTGCCGTGTCGTTTGTTGTATAGGCCTGGGCTGCGGCAGCGACAACGCCGTCGGTCGGTTGAACGTGATCGCCGATGAAACGCACCGCGAGTTTGTGGGCGAGGCGCGCTGCAGTCTTTTGGTGTCGTGCGAGATAGACGAGCAGTGATTCGCCGGCGGCCACGCCGGTGAGTCCATTGGGACGCCAGCCCAGAACGTCGCCTCCATTGGCGAGTGGGCCCATGTTGTGCCACTGCGAACGGAACTGAAATCCGCCGTCGTTTCGGCTGGCGACTGTCCAACCGGAAAGGAGATACGCGACTTCCTTCACATCCGCTTCGTCGTAGCCGCCGTCGACACCGACGGTATGAAGTTCGAGCATCTCGCGCGCGTAATTTTCGATCGGGAGTCGACCACCATCGGCGCGTGAGAGTGCTTGATCGAGGTAGAGAAGCATCGCTGGAGATTTCGCAGACGCAACGAGCATGTCGGCAAAGCGTCCGGTTGAGTAACGACGGATGACATCGCGGTCATCGGCGGGTTTATGGCGCGTGCTCGGATCGTGGTTGATGTCGATGTTCAGATGATTCGACCAAAAATCAACGAGGAGTTCATGCAGCTGTCGCTTACTCCATACAGCTCTTGCGATGGTTGCCGAGGCCATCTCCTGTCGAGTTCGCCATGGGTCAACCCCGGCGCTGATCTGCGATGCCGTCATGAGTGCACGCGGATAGGACGCAAGGATTGCGTCAACTGCAGAGTCGTCGATTGACTCCCATGCCAATTGTTGGTCGATCCACGCCGTTGTTCCGATGGCTCGAATTTCCGCAAGGAGCGCTGGCACAGGTCCGAAGCTGAGTCGACGAGCAACGTGAAGCACCTGAGTGGAGGTCTCACCAGTTGCTGAACCTGGCTGTGTCGTGGACGTCGTTGGGGGAAGGGTGGTGGTTGTTGGAACTGCCGTTGTCGGAGGCACCCCGGTTGTGGGTGCCGGAGCGGGTGCAGGTGCCGTTGCGGGCGCGCAGGCTGCAGCCGTCGCAGCCACTGCAGCGGCCCCTGCGCCAAACAACACGGCGCGTCTGTGTACGGCGCGAGGACGGGACGCTTCAGCGATGGCGTGAGCAGTTGTCGAAATGTCTGTTGATGAGGTGTCCATGGTGGCGCCGTCTCGGAGGCGTTCAACGTCGTTCATGGAGTGACCGTGCCAGATCGACCTGCTGTTACGTGTAAAGGAAACCTTGAGAAATGCTGGAGCTCGAGGCGCCCACGCCCGTTACGCAGGGTTGATGGCCTGACCGAAGGTCATGAACACCCAGGGCTTGGGGCCTTTGGTGTACTCGCTATGGACGAACTCGAGCTCGAAGCCGGCGGCCTTGACGAGCTCCACCGGATCTCGAGTGAGGTGGCAGCCGTCGGCCAGACGAACTTCGAGGGGATCGAGTCGGCGTTGCCACGCTTGGGTCTTGGCGTCAGGAGCGAGGCCGTGTTCCAAGAAATGAAAGCGCCCGCCGGGTTTGAGGACTCGGCGTACTTCGGAAAGGGCCTGTTCGACACCAGGGATGGTGCAAAGTGTGAAGGTGCAGAGGGCGCCATCGCACATGTTGTCCTCAAGTCCAATGGTTTCGCCGCGCAAGCCCGCGTACTGAATCGGGATGGGTGACGCAGCAATTCGTGGCACTGCGATTTTTCGTGCTGTCAGGGCAGGCTCGACCGCGTAGACCAACGAAATTTCTTCGGGGTAACTCTCGATGTTGAGTCCGGATCCGAAACCGATCTCAAGGACTGTGCCCGAAAGTCCCGCAGCCACCGCATCGCGACCTTGTTTCATCGCCGGCGTTCCAAGCGCTTTATCAATGAACCTCGGGACGATGTGCGTGCTGTAAAAACCCATGAGTCGACGGTAGCGGTTTCGGGAGGTTCGTTTCTGTTCGTCCTAGGGTGAGCAAAACGACTGAGGGGGACTTATGCAGCTTTGGAGTGACGAGATTGAAGCGATGCGGCCCGAGGCCCGCTCGGTGGTTGATGCCGGAATGGCAGTCGTTGCCGAGATGTTCGCAGGTGATGGTGAACCCCCGAAAGATCTCGAAGGTGCGGTGCAGCACATGCGTCGATCCTTTGAACGCATGTATTCGCCGGTTCCAGAAGCGATTGTTCGTGACATCGCTGGGGTTTCGTGTCGGACGTTTCTGCCCCATGGTCCGGCAACGGCGATCTATCTCCATTTCCATGGTGGCGGAATGGTGATCGGTGCTCCCGAAATGGGCGACTCGAGCAACCTTGATCTTTGCCGTCGATTCGGAATGGCGGTGATCTCGGTCGGTTACCGCAAGGCCCCCGAGCATCCCTTTCCAGCCGGTCCCGACGATGGAATTGCAGTGACGGCATGGCTCCTTGAGAACGGAATCAACGAGTACGGCGCAAACCGCATCATCGTCGGTGGCGAATCGGCGGGCGGTTATATGGCCGCTGCGGTTGCGCTTCGAATGCGCGACGAACTTGACGCCGCGCACAACCTTCTCGGCGCAAATTTGGTGTTCGGCGTTCATGACTGGGGTCGTTCGCCGAGTCAGCGTGGGTTCCGCGTGCTCGAAGGCCCCGACATGCTGACGCCCGAGGGTATGGCGATGTTTGGCGACTGCTACTTGCCGGGCATGACGATCGAAGAGCGGCGTTCACCGGAGGTCTCGCCGTTGTTTGCTGATTTGCGGAACCTATGTCCAGCGTTCATGAGCGTCGGGACTGCCGATCATCTGCTCGATGACACGTTGATGCTTGCTCCGCGCTGGTCTGCTGCGGGCAACGAGGTGGAACTGTTCGTTGCGCCAGAAATGCCGCACGGATTCCAAGCATTTCCTTGTGGGATTACTTCGGCATGGGCGGCGGCGCAGTTCGACTGGTTCGCTCGTCGACTCGCGTCCTAACGCAAAGATGCCCGCCCCGAAGGGCGGGCATCTTTTTCAAACTGCGAGTTTCAGATCAGTTGGACATGCATCCGTTGGTGTAGATCGTTGACGGAAGTTTGCCCTGCTGGCAGACGACGCCACGATCCTGAGTCACCCATTTGCCGTCGCGCGATGCCAACACATCGGTCACGCCCAATGTGGGTGCGCCGCTCCCTGCAGGAGGTGTGAGTTCAGCCCATGCATATGCCCAGCCTGAGTCACATCCAAAGCCGGTGACCTTCACGGTGGTGCCGGCGGTCATTCCGGCGTCAATGCCGGCGGTGATTGCGGCCGTGGTGCATGCTGCAGCTGCGCCGGTCGGTCCAACTGGTGCCGGGGTCGGCGTGGGCGCAACGCAGATCTTCTTCTTCGCCTGTGCATCGGCGGAAAGTGCGGCCTTGGTCTTCGGGCCATAGGTGCCATCAACGGTGAGTCCGGCACCTTGTTGGAACGCCTTAATGCTGGCGATGGTTTGCGGGCCAATGACACCGTCGTTGTTGCCGACATCGCAACCGACAGCATCAAGCCATTCCTGCATTTGGACGATGTCAGCCTTGGTGAGGGTGCTGACGGGCTTGACGCCCGAAGTGGTCGGGGCGGCTGCCGTGGTCGTTGTTGTCGACGTGTCACTCGACTTCTTATCGCTGCTGCATCCGGCGATGCCGGCGACGATCGCAAGTGAGAGAACAGCAACGCCGATAATTCGGCGTGCAGAATGTGAACGCATGGTTCCTCCGGGGGTAGGGGGCAAATTCGCCTTGCGAAACGGTAGTGAGTTGGGTGCCCGAGGCCGGGGACCCCAACGATGTGCCACGCTCTCGGGAGACAGAGAAGGAGTAGGGCGTGTCCGGACCATTAGAAGGTGTGAAGGTCGTCGAACTTGGGATGTGGGTCGCCGGTCCAGCGTGTGCCGGCATCCTTGCCGACTGGGGTGCCGACGTCATCAAACTTGAGCCACCTGGCGCTGGTGACCCGGCAAGGTCCTATCAGGCCCTTTTCGGCACGATGATGCCGGATAATCCGGTTTTCGAAATGGATAACCGGTCGAAGAAGTCGCTCGCCGTTGATCTGCGATCGGCTGACGGTCAAGCGCTCGCCCTTGAGCTGCTTGATGGCGCCGATGTCTTCGTTACGAATTTGCGACGCGGTGCGCTTGAACGATGGGGCTTGGGCCCCGACGAGGTTCTGGCCCGCAATCCGCGACTCGTCTACCAACTCATCACCGGCTACGGCATGGAAGGACCCGATGCAGCGCGTCCCGCGTACGACATCGGTGGTTTCTGGGCTCGGTCCGGGGTGGCGTCGCTTTTGCAAACGCCTGATGGTCCGCTTCCCTTTCAGCGTGGCGGCATGGGTGATCATCCGACGGGTAGCTCAGCTTCGGCGGCGGTATGCGCAGCGCTGTTTAGTCGTGAGCGAACTGGTAAGGGCCAATTGGTGTCGACTTCCCTCGTTCGTCAAGGGGTCTACACGATTGGTTTCGATCTTTCGATCACACTCGGGTGGGGCGATCACATCGGCATCGGAGCTCGCGAAACCATGGGCAACCCGGCGATGAACAACTACACCTGTGGCGACGGCAAGAAAATTTGGCTCATCGGCCAAGAGGCTGCGCGACATTGGCCTCCGCTGTGTCGCGTAGTTGGTCATCCCGAGTGGCTTGACGAAGGTCCGTATGCAACGCCGATGGGTCGACGTGAAAACGCTCGCGACCTCATCGCCGAACTTGATGCAATTTTTGCAACCAAGACTCGCGATGAATGGGCGGTGATCTTCGATACGGAACCCGACATGTTCTGGGCACCGGTGAACGACATTGATGATGTGTTGATTGATGAACAGGTGCACGCAGCTGGCTCCTTCGTTGAGGTTCCCGAATCCAATGGCTCCGCAATGCGAGTTGCGAGTCCCTCGGATTTCTATGGAACTCCCTGGCGCGCGCGTTCGGGTGCGCCCGAACTTGGTGAACACACTCGTGAGGTGTTGTTGTCTCTGGGTCGCACCGAAGCCGAGATCGACGCTTTGATCAACGCGGGGACAGTGGCGTGAGTGTTTCAGGCTATGAACTTCGGTTGCGTCCGGCGCAGCCACCAACCCCGGCTGCAGACGAATTCACGATTCACCGAGCGCAACTTTCAGGTGGCGTCGAACTTGCCTACGTACGTGAAGGCGTTGGCGGCTTCCCACTCCTTCTCATTCACGGTTATCCCGAAACCAAACGAATTTGGTGGCGCAATATCAAGCCACTCGTTGAAGCGGGGTTCGAAGTTGTCGTTCCCGATCTGCGCGGACATGGCGACTCTGGCTATTCGTCAACCGATACGTACGATCTCGTCACCTACAGCCGCGATCTCTACGAACTGACTCACGATCTTCTCGGCCACGATCGGATTGGTGTCGTTGGTGGCGATGTCGGCGGCGTTGTTGCTGTCGACATGGTGCAACGGTTCGAAGGTTTTGTTAGCGGGTTGTGCTTCTTCGACACCGTTCCGCCGATGGTGATCGACGCGTATGTTGCTGCTGGGATCGATATCGGATCCATTAAGGCAATCGCCGATGGCCCGACCGGTGACTATCGCCGTCGTCAGGGTGGAGAGCCGGATGTGTTGGCGGCGGAACTCTCAACGCCTGCACTGCGACGTGCGTGGGTCGCAGCGATGTATGGGCCTCGACTCTGGGCGTCTCCCGGAACGTTCACCGATGCCGATATCGATTTCATGACCGAACCATGGGCCGATGAAGCCCGTCTGCGCGCAGGCTGGGCGGTCTACCAACTTGGTTACGGGCGAACGGCAGAGGAGTTTCCGATTCTCGACCGCACGGTCGATATTCCGACGCTCCTTTTTTACGGAGCCGATGACCAAGTTGTTGGTCCGGATTTCATTCACTGCTGCGAAGTTGCATTTACAAATCGCGTTGGTCCACTCGTTCTTCCTGGAGCTGGTCATTTTCTGCAGTGGGAGCGCGCTGATGTTTTTAATCCCACAGTTGCCATGTTCTTCACCGCTCTTCAATCGAAAGTGTGACGATGACTCCTTCTGAAATGCTCGACCCGCAAACACCGATCGTGATTGGTGCAGCAGAAATCGTTCATCGAGATGGTTCTGATTTCGCGCCGTCGTCGGCTACTGATCTCATGATCGAAGCAGTGCAGTGTGCGTTGGAGTCGACGGGTGCAGGTGAGGTGCTTGGTGGATTGACGGGCGCAGTCCTGGTTCCGCACGGGACATGGACCGAATCTGATCCTGGTCGGGCGATTGCTGCAGCGGTGGGTGCGCCAGAGGCTCGAACACTACGCAGTGAACTAGGCGTCTTACAGCAGTCATTGTTGGCCCGTGCAGCAACGGATGTGCGATCTGGTGCGATCGATGTAGCCATCGTGGTCGGTGGAGAAAATCGTTGGTCAGGTGTTGTGGCGGGTAAGTCTGGCGTCGCGCTTCCAGAGCCACCTGCACTTGCGTCTGCAGCAGAACCTGATGAAGTGATTGCCCCGCGAGAAATGGTCATTTCGCAAATCGAAATCGATCGAAACCTCACAACAGCAGCGCACCAATACGCAATCATTGAATCGGCACTTCGTCATCAACTTGGTCGTTCAACCGGGGCTCATCAGCGAGCGCTCGGAGAATTGTGGGAACGATTCGCGGAAATTGCTGCAGGAGCACCCGGAGGTTGGGATGCGCGCGCGATGAAGGCCGACGAGATCGCCTTTGAATCGGAATCAAATCGGATGATTGCTGCTCCGTATCCGAAGTGGCTCATTTCGCAATGGAATGTTGATCAAGCAGCTGCGCTCGTATTCACAACAGTCGGAACTGCGAGTCGTCTCGGGATTGATGAAGCAACGTGGGTGTTTCCGCTTGCGATGGTCGAATCGAATGCAGTTATCCCGCTTCCAGAACGCGCTGATGTGCATCGTTGGCCCGCGTCGCAACTTGTCTCCAAGGTCGCACTGGAATCATCGGGGATCACGGTCGATGAACTTGGACCTGTCGATCTCTACAGTTGCTTTCCATCGGCGGTGGAAGTGCAAGCTCGAGAAATTGGACTGTCAATCGACCGGGACCTCACCCTTACTGGTGGTATGACATTCGGCGGTGGGCCGTTTAACAACTACGCGATCCAAGGCGCAGCCGCAATGGTGCGGAAACTCCGCGAGTCCTCTGACCCGACCTTTGGTCTTACAAGTGCCGTGAGTGGGTTACTCACAAAACCTGCGGTCACCGTATGGTCGAACCGCGAACCGCGAGCAGCTTTTGTCTCCCTCGATGTGAGCGAACAGGCTGAAGCGGCAACGGCGCGGCGCGCAGTGAATCCCGATCTCACCGGTGCCGGAGTCGTCGTCGGAGCAACGGTGATCCCGGGTCGCGGCGGAGAACTCACCACGGTTGCACTGGTCGAGGTCGACGGGTTCCGAACGGTTGTGCAAAGTCAGGACTTGGCCCTGGGGGAAACCTTCATGGCTGCAGACCCTGTTGGACTGCCGATCATCATTGGTGCTCCAGGCGAGTTCACCCTCGCCTAGCGCTACTTCGGGCGGACGCACCACGGTCCTAGGGGTAAAAATTCGGCCCGGTCCAATGCGACGGCTCGCCGGAATCGTGACAAACTGACGGTCCGTCAGATTCTCGGCGAGTGCCGAGAGACGCTCAGGAGGCCCCCATGGAAATCCCTCGCATCATCTCGGTCGATGACCACGTCGTCGAACCCCCCGATCTGTGGTCGGCACGGCTTCCTGAGAAGTACCGCGACCGTGGGCCGCGAGTTGAACGTCACAAAGTCTCGATGACGATTACCGGTGGCTATGGCTTCACCGTTGACGACCCCAATGGAAAAGACTGCGACGTTTGGTACTACGACGATCTCGTCTACCCATTCACACGACTTTCGGCTGCCGTCGGCGCCGAAGTTGTGCAGAACGAACCATGCACCTTCGACGACATCCTCGTCGGTTGTTACGACCAGACCGCACGCCTTGCTGACATGGATGCAAACCATGTCGAAGCGTCGATTTGTTTCCCGAACATTCTTCCGCGTTTTTGCGGACAGGCCTTTCTTGAGCGTGAAGACAAAGAGCTCGCGCTGCTTTGCGTGCAGGTCTACAACGACTGGATGATCGACGAATGGTGTGGTGGTGCGGGTTATGGCCGTCTCATCCCTCTCACGATGATTCCGCTGTGGGATGTCGATTTGGCCGTTGCTGAAGTGAAGCGATGCGCAGCAAAGGGCAGCCATAACATCACGTTCTCGGAGAACCCGGTGCCGCTGGGACTGCCGTCACTGCACTCAGGCCACTGGGACAAGTTGTTTGCCGCATGCGTTGAGACCGACACGGTCATCAACATGCATATTGGTTCGTCATCGAAGATGCCCTCAACCGCTCCAGACGCACCGTTCATCATTTCCTCAACGCTGACCTTCCAGAACGCAATGGGATCGCTGCTTGATTACGTCTTTGGTGGCGTCTTTGAGCGCTTCCCCGATCTTCGCGTTGCCTACTCCGAAGGTCAGGCCGGTTGGCTTCCCTACATCCTTGAGCGTTCCGACAAGTTGTGGGAAGAGCGCTTGCTCGACACCACCGGTTTCGGCTCGAAGCTCAAGCAGCCACCGTCGACCTACATGAAGCAGAACGTTTGGTACTGCATCTTCGACGACGAAACCGCAATGGCGAATCGCGATGTCATCGGCATTGACCGCCTCACCTTTGAGGTCGACTACCCACATGCTGATTCCACCTTCCCGCATACCAAAGACGTCGCAGAGCGCATGGCCGCCAAGGCGGGTTTCACCGATTATGAAGCCCATCGTTTCTTCCGCGGAAACGCCATTGAGCTCTACAAGCTCGACAAGTATTACGGGATCATGAAGTAAACCTCTGATTCTGAGTCTTTCAAAGGACCCGGCCCCCTTGGGGACCGGGTCCTTTGAGTTTTCGGGCCACCGAGCAGCATGGATGTAGAGCGGGCGCAGGCCCGCCGCTAGCCTTCGCCATCGTTGATTCGTTCTATGGGGGAACACATGTCTGACAAGCGATTGCTCGACCGAGTGGCCGTCATCACCGGGGCTGGCGATGGAATTGGCCGGGGCATTGCCCGTCGGTTTGCGCAGGAAGGCGCCCGAGTCGTGATCGCCGAGATCAGCGGTGAGACCGGCCCGACGGTCGCGCAGGAACTTCAAGATGACTTTGGTGTCGAAGCGTTCTATCTGCACACCGACGCCACAAAGGAAGACGACAACCGTCGCATGGTGCAAGAAGCAGTTGCGCGTTGGGGAACGATCGACATTTTGGTGAATAACGCATGGGGTGGGGACCGAGCAGGGCTTCAACGTGTCGACAAGATGCCTGACGAGGCTATGGATCACGCATGGCACATGAACGTGATGGGTCCGTTGTGGGCGATGAAGGAGTCATTCCCTCATATGCGAGCCCAAGGTAAGGGTCGCATCATCAACATCTGTTCTTTGAACGGTGTGAACGCACATATGGGAAGCGTTCACTACAACTCCACCAAAGAGGCACTTCGTTCGCTCACTCGTACCGCAGCCCGTGAATGGGCGGGCTATGGAATCACGGCGAACGTGATATGTCCGGGTGCGAAGACCGCGGCGTTCCGCATGTTTGAGCAAATGGCTCCGGATGTTGCCGCGGAATCCGAAGCAGCGAACCCCATGGGTCATCTTGGAGATCCGGAAACGGAAATTGCACCGGTTGCGTTCTTCCTCGCGAGCGATGACTCGAGTTACATCACTGGGAACACACTGTTTGCCGATGGCGGCAGCCATATCAATGGTGCAGTGTGGGTACCGGATCTCAGCGACTGATTACTTTCCTTCTACTTTTGAACGAGCGACGCGGACGCGTCACGAAAGGTGCACCATGAAAATCGGACTTGTATGGGGTTACTGGCCGGCACAGCCGCCCAAGGATTTCGTAGAGATCACTCAGGAAGCAGAGAAGGTCGGATTCAATTCGGTTTGGACTGCTGAATCTTGGGGATCAGACGCGTTCACTCCGCTGACGTGGCTCGCGGCCAACACCTCGAAGATCAAGCTCGGAACAGGAGTTGTGCAGTTGTCGGCGCGTACCCCGGTCGCGACGGCAATGGCGGCAATGACTCTTGATCACCTTTCAAATGGACGCATGATTCTCGGTCTTGGCGTTTCTGGTCCGCAGGTTGTTGAAGGTTGGTATGGCCGACCTTCGAACAAGCCGCTGGCTCGTACTCGTGAATACGTTGAGATCATTCGCAAGGCCCTTCGACGTGAGGGACCGCTCGAAAACGACGGCGAGTTTTATCCGATGCCGTATCGAGGCGAAGGTTCGGTCGGTCTCGGCAAACCGCTCAAGATCATGACGCACCCGTTGCGTTCGGAAATTCCGATTTATCTCGGCGCTGAAGGTCCAAAGAACGTGACACAAACTGCGGAGATCGCCGATGGCTGGCTTCCCCTTTATTACTCACCGTTCCGTCAAGAGGTGTACGCCGAGCAACTCGCTGCGGCCAAAGAAGGTTTCGGAATCAGCTCGCTCGTGACGTTCAACGTGACTGACGATGTTGCAACCGGATTGTGGCCAGTGAAGGCAACACTCGGTTTCTACATCGGTGGCATGGGTGCTAAGGGCCAGAATTATCACACCAAACTCATGGCTCGTATGGGGTTTGAAGAAGAGGCCTACAAGATCCAGGACCTTTTCTTTGAGGGCAAGCGTGAAGAAGCAATCGCTGCTGTTCCCGACGACTTCGCCGATGAGATTTCCTTGGTAGGTCCTGCGTCGCGAATCAAAGAGCGGCTTGAGCACTGGCGCAACTCGCCAATTACCGAACTTCTGATTTCGGCTCGGAGTCCCGAAGCTCTCCGTCAGGCCGCCGACCTCGTCAACGGCTGATCCTTTCGCTTCCTGCACTTTTCGTTCCGTTCGCAACATCCAACATCTAGTTCGGAGTCTTGATGTCCTCGTACAACCTTGGTGACCTGATCGAACTGGTCGCTGCTGCAAACCCTGATCGACTTGCCATCGTCGGCGGCGGAACCCGCTACACCTTCGGCGAGTTCGACAAGCGCACCAATCAGGTCGCGCAAATGCTCATTGGATTGGGTTGTGAGCCCGGTTCAAAGGTCGCGGTATACGCCTGGAACCGTGTCGAGTGGGCAGAACTGTTATTTGGTTCGTTCAAGGCTCGGGTCATTCCGATCAACGTGAATTATCGCTATGTCGCGCACGAACTCGAGTACCTGTTCGATAATTCCGACAGCGAAGTTGTGGTGTTTGAGCGCGGATTCGCCCCGGTCATTGATGAGATTCGTTCGAAACTTACGAAAGTGCGCGAGTTCGTCGTCATTGAGGACGGCACCGATCACCCGACACCTTGGGCATCGTCTTACAACGAACTAGTCGATGCGCAGTCCGATGCTTCATTCACAAATGGCCGTACCGGTGACGACCTCTACTTCCTCTACACCGGCGGAACGACGGGTATGCCCAAGGGTGTTATGTGGCGCCACGAGGACATCTTCTTCGCTGCTCTGAGTAGCGCACTCGGCCCTGCGATTACTTCGCCCGAGGAAATCGGTACGCGTTCTCTGCCGGTCGAATTCGCACTTCCCAGTTTGATCATTGCTCCGCTTATGCACGGTGCGGCTCAGTGGGGAATGTGCAACATGTTGTTTGCTGGTGGTCCGGTGGTTCTCTACACCGGACATGGTTTCGATGCTCACGAGATTTGGTCAATCGCCGAGCGCGAGAAGTGCATGGGAATCACACTTGTTGGCGATGCAATGGGACGTCCGCTCGCTGACGCGCTTGTTGACGGAAAGCAAACATGGGACCTCTCATGCGTCTTCCGTATCGGCTCGGGTGGTGGCGTGTTCTCACCAGCAGTGCAGCAAGCGCTCAAAGATGCCCTCCCGCACATCACCGTGATGGACAGTTACGGCGCATCCGAAACCGGTGCCGGTGGTATGTCCGCAGAAGGCGGCGCGCGCCGTTTCATGGTCTCGCCTGAGCTGCAGGTGCTCGACGAGAACCTGGTCCCGATTCCAGCCGGCTCAGACCAGATCGGACAGCTCGCTCGAACTGGTCACATCCCAATGGGCTATTACAAGGACGAGGAAAAGACGGCCAAGACGTTCCCGACCGATGCGAATGGTCAGCGTTGGTCAGTGCCGGGAGATTCCGCGTCGGTTGATGCCGAAGGGATCGTGACGCTCCTCGGACGCGGTTCGCAGTGCATCAACACCGGTGGCGAAAAGGTCTATCCAGAAGAGGTCGAAGAAGCACTGAAGGAACACCCGGGTGTCTACGACGCGCTTGTTGTTGGTGTTCCCGACGAGCGCTGGGGCGAACGTGTCGTTGCGGTTGTGCAACCTCGTGAAGGTCAAATGCCAACTCTTGACGATCTCTCTACTCATTGTCGTAATTTCGTTGCGGGCTACAAAGTGCCGCGCGCGATTACCTATGTCGATCAGGTGAAGCGCTCGCCTTCAGGTAAGGCCGACTATCGCTGGGCGAAGGAAACGGCACTCGCCGACTGACATCGTTCGATGTGCCATCGTTGAGGTCTGCAATTGATTCGGCTGAAGGGCCAGCGATGACGACAACGAATAAATCATCGGCGACTGATGGCTCAACAACCGAATCTTCGTCCGGCGGCCTTCGGTGGCGAGACGCGATCCGTCGACCGGTTGGCTCGTTCGCATGGTTACTCGGTGCATGATGTGGATGGGTGTCGTTGTATCCGACACTCCTTCCACGGACGGCGATGATCCAAGGCGTCATCTCCGCGATTTCGATCATGTTGGGAGTGGCCGTCGGCACGTTGATCGCGTGGATCGTTCGCCACGGTTGGAAACTTGCAAAGCGACCGGTTCCAGCCCTGCCAAAACGCCGGGGCCGCACTCTTCTCTACTTCTTCACCATCGTTGGTCTGATCATCGGACTGCCATGGTGGTTTGTCCGTCAGAACGCGCAGCGCGATCTGGTGTCAATGGAACCGGTTGGCGGTTCCGCATTGCTGGTGGCGGCATTTGTCGCAGTCCTCGTGGGCGCGCTCTTGTTCATCCTTGGTCGGAGTTGCGCTCAATTCGTTGCGCGCCTTGATCGAGGTATCGATCGCATCATGCCTCACTGGGTGTCGAGGGTAATGACGGTTGTGATCGTCGGTGGTCTTGTTGTCACACTCGCGCAAGAAGTTGTGTGGAAGTCGTTCGTCGACTGGGCCAATTCGGCGTATTCAACGTTCGACACCGCCACTCCTGAGGGAATCTCGCAGCCGACCACTGCATTGCGTTCGGGTGGTCCCGGTTCGCTCGTTGCATGGGAGTCACTTGGCTACGAAGGACGCAATTTTGCTGGCGGCGGACCAACGACGCAGCAATTGCAGGCGTTCGCTGGCCCGGGACCGACTGTCAAGGAACCGATTCGTGCGTATGTCGGAATTGAATCGGTCAACGTTCCGAGTGATTCGGTGGATTTACCTGATGTTCAAGCCCAGACCGCTGTGGCCGAGCTCGACCGAACCGACGCGTGGAGCCGGTCGGTGCTCGCAGTTGTCACTGTGACTGGAACCGGTTGGGTCGATCCGTCGTTCGCAGCGGCGCTCGAGTACATGAACCTCGGCGACACGGCGATTGTTGCAACGCAATATTCGTTTTTGCCGAGTTGGATCTCGTTTCTTGTCGATCTCGACAAGGCCGCCGCGAGTGGGCGCGCAACTGTCGATGCGGTGGTCGCCAAATGGAAAACATTGCCCGTCGATCGTCGACCTCGATTGATAGTCGATGGCATTTCACTTGGTACCTATGGTTCCGAACATGCATTTAATGGACCCACTCTCACTGATTCGATTGGTAGCGCTCTCGCTGATGTCGATGGTGTCCTGTATGCCGGGCCGACATTCATGAACCCGATTTGGATGCAGATTGTCGCCGGCCGAGAGTCAGCATCACCATCGTGGAAGCCCGTTGTTGGATCAGGGCTTGCGGTGCACGCGTGGAATCGTCCGCAAGATTCCGCAGCTGATTTTGCTGGAGGTCGACTTCCCGGTCGCAACGTTTTGTATCTGACGCAACCCTCCGATCCAGTGACGTGGGCCGGCTATTCCTCGCTTTGGGCGAAGCCAACTTGGATGCGTGGGCAACGTGGATATGACGTTCCCTCGGGCACATTGTGGTTCCCGGGTGTGACGTTGGTGCAAGAGGTGTTTGACCTCATGGCTGGTTTCAGCACCCCACCGGGTCACGGGCATAACTACAACGCGTCAATCGTTTATGGCGTTGCCGGAGTCGCAGCGCCCAACGGTTGGAGTTCCGCGGATTCGGCTC
Source organism: Acidimicrobiales bacterium (assembly GCA_030830565.1). Lineage (GTDB taxonomy): Bacteria > Actinomycetota > Acidimicrobiia > Acidimicrobiales > Acidimicrobilacustridaceae > Acidimicrobilacustris. The sequence continues at coordinate 29,179 of JAURMR010000028.1, read as the reverse complement.
GTTTAACGCAACTCCTTGCCGAAACTCCATCATCCTGACGTGTCCGTGACATCGTCGACACGTATTTTCTGGGCGACAGTTGTTGCGCTCGTCATTTTCAATGTTGCGCGAGGTCTCGGGGTTTTTGGATCGTTTGCTGATCCAGTTGAACTCATCCTTGCGTTGGCATTGACTGCATGTGCTCTTCGCTGCGCGCTCACAAAGGCTGATCTGGGTCTTGAGCGTTCTCAAGTAGCGAGCGGCCTCAGATGGGGTGGAGCAGCGTTCGCGCTCGTCCTCATGGTGGTCGTTGTTACGAGTGTCATTCCGGCAACCTCCGGATTCCTTCATGATTCGCGCGGCGATATCCCGCTGTGGCGACTCATCCTCGACCTCCTTTGGATCGCGCTTCTCACGGTGATCCCCGAGGAACTCTTGTTCCGGGGCGTTCTCCTTGGAGCAGCGATGAAAAAGTGGGGGATAGTCACAGGAGTCGTTTCGACCTCGGTGCTCTTCGGGTTCTGGCATATCTTCCCTACGCTCTCCACGGCGGAAGGGAATGAGAAGTTCTCGCAAGCCGACTCGACCACGTTGGGTCGCCTCGGATTGGTTGCCGGCGCTGTGGTGACCACGACGATTGCTGGACTGATCTTCTGCTGGTTGCGGGTCCGATCGCGAAGTTTGGTGGCCCCGATGGTTGCTCATCTCGCCACCAACGGGATCGCCCTCACCGTTGCCTGGTTCGTCGTTCGCTGACGAACCCCGCCGATGCGGTGCGGGAGGCCGCTTTGGGTGAGAATGATTGCCGCACAAACCAACAACGCCACGCCGGAGTGACCGAAGTATGAGCGTCGATCTGGGACTCAGTCCCGACCAGGAATCCATCGCAGAACTGTTTGACGGTTTCTTCAACAATGAAGCGCCGCCGGCCGTCGCTCGTGCCGCCGAACCACTTGGGTTTGATCGCGACCTCTGGAACAAGGTGATTGAACTTGGTGCCCCCGGCATGGGAAGTGCTCCCGAAAACGGTGGCGGTGGCGCGTCGCTGGGCGACCTTGTCGTGGTTGCCGAAACCGTTGGTCGTTCGATTGCGCCTGTCCCGCTGGTGGATCATCTCGCAGCGCTGAGTCTTCTCACTGATGGTGACCTTGTTGCCGGCGAAGCAATTGCAGCAGTCGCAGTTCGACCGGCTGACGCGAACGGTGTGTGGTCGCTGGTTCCAGCCGGTGCCGTCGCCGATGTCGTGATTGGTATCGATGGCCACGAAACAGTTGTGGTGCGGTCAACGCCGCCGATGTCCGGCCCGCGTAATCACGGCTCAATGCCCCTTGCCGATCGCTCGGCTCGTGAAGGCACACGAACTGTCCTTGGTCCGGCATCGTTGTTCGACACAGTGCTCGATCGCTGGAAGTTGCTCACCGCTGCTGCACTCGTCGGAATTGCCGATGCAGCGAAAGAACTTGGCGTGAATTACGTGAAAGAGCGCGAACAGTTCGGTGTTCCGGTTGGTTCTTTCCAAGCGGTGCAGCACGGACTCGCCGATCTTCCAGTGGCGATCGATGGTGGTCGGCTGCTTACTCACAAAGCAGCTTGGGCACTCGACAACGTCACTGATGGTCTTATTGATTGGGCCAACAACGACATCACCGATGGACCGGCACTCGCGACGATGTCGTTGCTCTTCGCCGCAGATGCAGCGGTGATGGCAACCGATCGAAGCCTGCATTACCACGGTGGCTATGGATTCGCCGAGGAGTATGACATTCAGATGTATTACCGACGTGCGCGCGGTTGGTCGTTGATTCTCGACGACCCCACAACCGTGAGCCTTTCATTGGCTGACCGTCTCTTCGGATCCGTGGAGGGCTGACATGGACTTCTCACTTTCACCTGAAGTTGTTGAATTCCGGGACGAAATCCGCAGGATTGTCCGCGAGTTTGTGACTCCCGAGATCGCCGATCGCATGCACACAACTGGTGTGTTCGATGCGCCCGAACTCAACCTAGAACTTGGTCGTCGAGGCATTCTCGAACGCGCGTGTCCTGGTCTTGGCAAGGGCGACCCGATCGAGATGTACGTGATGTTCAACGAACTCGAAAAGGCCGGAGCTCCCTACGACGGTCTTGCTGTCGCGTTGATGATCGCTGCGGTCGTGAACAAGCTCGGCACCGATGAGCAGAAGGAACGCATCATTCCTTCGATCATTTCTGGCGAAGCCCTTGTTTGCATGGGCTATTCCGAAGCCGATTTCGGTTCCGATGTTGCATCGATCAAGACGCGCGCGGTCAAAGACGGTGATGAATGGGTCATCAATGGTTCAAAGATGTGGACCACGCTGGCTCAGGTTGCCGAGTGGCTGATTCTTCTCACTCGTACCGATCTTGATCTCCCCAAGCACAAGGGACTCACGATGTTCATCCTGCCGATGAACACGCCGGGCATCACCGTTGAGCCCGTGCACACACTTGGCACCGAAATCACCAATGCAACCTGGTACGACGATGTGCGCGTTGGCGATGAAGCTGTACTGGGTGGCGAGAACAATGGGTGGCGCACGATGACCACCGTTCTTGCGTTTGAACGCGGTGTCATGGGCGGTACCAATGCTGGTGTCCCGTTGCTTCGTCACTTCCACGAATGGGCCGTTGCGAACGGTGTCTTCAATGAACCCACGACTCGGGAGCGCATGGCTCGTTCAGTCATTGACATGCAGGTCGCAACGTTGCTCACGATGCGTTCGGCATGGATCGCCTCTTCGGGTGGTATGCCAGGACTTGAAGGTTCGATGACCAAGGTGTTCGCGGTCGAGGCGTATCAGCGTGCATCGCGATGGACTCAAGCAACGGCGGGCCCTGCTGGTCTCCTTCAGTTCCACGAAGAGGGTGCTGCCGGCGAAGGGTTCGTCGAATACGACGCGCGACACTCGCCCGTGATGTCGATCTACGGCGGCACCACCGAGATCAACCGGAACAACATCGCCGAGCGTCATTTGGGCCTCCCGAAATCCCGCTGATGCGCGCCAAAATCTGCTCGCCCAGCATTGCCGTGTCTCTGTAACGGCGATACGGTGACCCTCGTCACGTGCACCGGTTGCCGGTGCCGAATTCCAGGGGGCAGCGTTGAGCAGCGACGAGCGGTACATCGTTATTTCGGCTGATGGACACGCCGGGGGAGACATTCCCGATTACCGGCCCTATCTCGAATCGAAGTGGCACGAAGATTTCGACGCGTGGGCTGCTGAGTACGAGAACCCGTATGAGGACCTCGACGGAGACCTCGGGGGTCGGAACTGGGATTCGGCTCGACGTATGGCCGATCTTGAAGCCGATGGCCAAGCCGCGGAAATCATCTACCCCAACACGATTCCGCCGTTCTTCCCGAAGACCAGCCTCACGGCGCAGCCACCGGCAGTGACGAAGGCGGACTCTGACAGACGCTGGGCGGGCTTACAGGCTCACAATCGTTGGCTCGTCGACTTCTGTAACGACTATCCGGGTCGACGCGCTGGGGTCGTGCAAATCAATCTTCACGATGTCGAGAATTCCGTGAAGGAAATTCGCTGGGCCCACGAGCAAGGACTTCATGGCGGTGTACTTCTGCCGGGTACTCCTCCGGGAAGCGGACTTGAGCAATTGCATCACGCTTGTTACGAACCGATCTGGCAGGCCTGCGAAGAACTCGGGATGCCCGTGAACCATCACACCGGTTCGGCGGCGCCACCGATGGGTCCTGACCCTGAAGACACGATCACGTTCTTGCTTGAGGTGTCTTGGTATGCACATCGCGCCTTCTATCAGTTGATTCTCGGTGGAGCACTTGAGCGTCATCCCAACCTGCAGCTTGTGTTTACCGAACAGGGGACGGCATGGGTTCCTGACGAACTTCTGCGTCTTGATTACTTCTTTGACCGCATGCGCTCTTCAAGCGGATCTCAAGAGCAGGTATGGGGAGCCGAAGTAATGGCGAAATTGTCCCTTCAGCCGAGCGAGTACTGGGCCCGACAGTGTCATGTCGGCGCGAGTTTTATTCGTCCGATGGAAATGGGCGTGCGCCATCAGGTCGGTGTTGATCGGATTATGTGGGGATCGGACTACCCGCATAAGGAAGCAAGTTCTCCGTATTCAAGAGAAGCGATTGCGCTCGCTTTCGCAGGCGTTCCCAAAAACGAAGCGGAAATGATGCTGTCATTGAATGCCGCGAAGTTGTACGGCTTCGATTTGAACTTCCTGCGGCCGATTGCTGATCGAATTGGTCCGAAGGTCGACGAGGTGTTCGCTGGCTTGCCGCCGCGATCTGTTCCTATTGACGCCAACATGTGTCCCGCATTTGCGGGCTACGAATTCGCCACCGAGTGACCGAGGGGAAAGTAATGAAGCCTGAAGATTTTGCTGACAACGATCCGTACCTGATCATCGCCGCCGATAGTCACGCCGGTCTGCCGACCAACGACTATCGCCCGTATCTCGAGAAGAAATACCACGATCAACTTGATGGGTTTCTTCTTGAGCAGAAAGAACTGATCGAAGCATCAACTCGTCTTGGCGTGCGCGACGACAAGTACGCCAAGAAGTGGTTCGAAGAACACGACGAGGAACTCGCCGGTGGTTGGGACGCCATCAAACGCGACCAGACCCTCGACAGCGATGGCGTCGCTGGCGAAGTTGTCTATCCCGACTCCGACGCCGTTGAAAGTCGAACAGCAGTTCCATTCGGCGCTGGTCTCGGTCTTTCGGGTGATTTGGACCCAGAACTCGGCCTCGCCGGAGCGAAGGCCCACAATCGCTGGCTCGCCGACTTGTGTTCGACCAACCCCGAGCGCCGCTGTGGCGTCGCGTTGGTTCCGATTACGGGTCCGGTTGAAGATGCACTTGCTGAAATCAAGTGGGCAAAGGAGCACGGTCTCGGTGCGGTAATGATCCCCGCACGCTGGTGCAACCAGATTCCATACCACGATCGTCGCTACGACCCCATTTGGGCATTGTGCGAGGAATACGACATGCCGATCGTGACCCATTCGGGCTCGGCACCTCGCGAAGAGTATGGCGACCTCCTCGGCATCTACGTCACTGAAGTCACGTGGTGGCCAGCGCGTCCGATGTGGTTCATGTTGTGGTCCGGCGTCTTTGAGCGCTACCCCAAACTCAAGTTCTGCGCGACCGAAGGCGGATGCTGGTGGCTCCCGCAACTTCTGTGGTTCTGGGATCGCTTGTGGGCGGGCCAGAAGGGTTCCGAGAAGCTTGGTGCTGGCGCGTTTTCGGGCAAAGTGGAAATGCTTCCGAGTGAGTACATTGATCGCAACTGCTTCACTGGCCTTGCCAACGTAAAGCGTCGTGAGATGGGTCAGCGTTACGAAATTGGAATCCAGAACATGCTCTGGGGAACCGACTTCCCGCATCCGGAAGGAACCTGGCCAAATACGCACGAATGGTTGAAGAAAACGTTCTACGACATCCCGATCGACGAGTCCCGCATCATGCTCGGCCTCAGTGCCGGCGATGCATTCGGTTTCGACATGGACGCGTTGCGCAAGATTTCCGAGAAGGTTGGTCCGACACCGACTGATCTCGGTCAGCTTGGCGAGGGTCGTACCGCGCAGGATCTCACCGATCGCTGGGCGCCGGTGAAGGAAGTTGGCCGTCACTGGCTAACCGGTAACGACTTCCCGTTGATTCCGCAGTAACTCGCGCATGGGCGCTACATCTCGTATTGGCGCTGTACCGGTCGACCGCGATGGTCGGCCGGTTACCGCCGATGAAATCCTCGAAGTCGCCGGCAACATTGTTGAGCGACATGGGCTCGACGCACTCACGATGCGTCGGCTCTCCGATGATCTTGGCGTTGCGGTGACGTCCATTTATTGGCACGTCGGCAATCGGGATGCCGTACTCGACGGACTTGTTGATCGCCTCCTTGACCGGATGGAAACAATCCGGGCAGTTGGTGCGACGCCGATTGAGCGAATGGCATCGCTAGCCCGGCAATTGCGAGCGACCTTGCTCGAACGGCAGCACCTGGTCGGTCTTGCCCACGAACGCGACCGTTCGCCAGCAATGTTTCTGCCTGTGCAACAGGCGTTGGCCGTTGAACTGGAGTCCATCGGACTGACAGGATCCGAGGCGGCACTCCGCCTTCGGGTACTTCAGGTGCATGTCATTTCATCGGTCTTGATGGATCGCGCCGCGGCGCGAAATGCGAGCCACGGTACGGTCGACCCTGACCTTTGGCCGACAGATTTTCCTGATCGCGAACTCGTGGCTGCGCTTGCCGATCCTGCTGCCTACGACACGGTCTTTGAGTTCGGATTACATGTCCTTCTCAGTGGCATAGACGCCAGCCACTAGCGCCTGACAACGCACCGTTTGGCGCGACTATCGTCCCGGCCATGGCTGACAATGACGGAACGTACCAAGCCACAGAAACTCCGTGGCGCCGTGACCCTTCTGAGCTGACAGGTCGGCTCACCGATTGGGCAACCACTGCATTTGGCAACGGATCACTTGTTGCAAATGTGGTCGCTCCCGACAACGGGATGTCGAGTGAAAGCTGTTTGTTCGATGTCACGCTCGATGGCGTGACAACTCAATACGTGGCCCGCATGGCTCCGCTTTCCCATGTCATTCCGGTTTTCCAGAGTTACGACATTGAGTTGCAGGCCAAGGCCATGAACGTTGTTCGTGCGAATACGAACGTTCCGGTTCCTGAAGTCACGCATGTCGAACTCGACACTGCTGTGCTCGATACTCCGTTTCTTGTGATGAAGCGCCTTCCCGGGAGCGCTCCTACCGATATGCCGCCCTATGTCTTTGGTGGTTGGGTGTGTGACCTTTCTGAAGAAGGCCGTGAAACGATGCAACGCAACGCGGTTCGCACGCTCGTTGATCTTCATGAGCTTCGACCCGATAACACCGATCTTTCGTTCTTGGCGCGTCCCGACAAAGGTGAGTCCGCACTCGATCAACACCTTGGTCACGAACGTGGTTATTACGAATGGGCTCGCGGAGACATTCACTATCCGCTCATCGAACGAACCTTCGAATGGCTCGATGCCAATCGTCCGACGGTCGTTAACCCGACGGTTCTCAACTGGGGCGATGCCCGAATCGGGAACATGCTGTGGGAGGGTCCAACACCAACTGCGGTTCTCGATTGGGAAATGGCGTGCCTCGGTCCGGCCGAAGTCGACCTTGCATGGATGATCTTCCTGCATGCGTTCTTCCAGAACATGGCTGAGACCTACGGCATGCCTGGCCTGCCAAACTTCATGCGCCGGTCCGAAATGGCTGCGCTCTATACCGAGATGAGTGGTCGATCGGTTGAGGCACTCGAATGGTTCGAGGTTTTCGCTGCACTTCGATTCGCAACGGTGTCGGTGCGCACCACCACTCGTGGCGTCGAATACGGCCAGATGGAACCCCCGGCTGAGCCCGACGACGTCATCATGTTCCGCGGCTTGCTCGAGCAGATGCTCGAAGGCAGTTATTGGGAAGGTCGCTAGGGCTATCGGATCGGGGGGTCAGGGGCCCCGACCCCCCGAAGTCGCAAAACGTGTCATCCGTCACATCTGATGACGGATCGCGCTACGGTTCGCGCTGTGAGTCGCGTGGATGACCTCCGCAAACTGGATCAGGCACTGACAAGGATCAACCGGATCTCTACCGGCCGAGTGGCGGCGCGCACCCGATCAGACCGATCTGGAGTGATGTTGTCCCGTCCGGCGATCTCCATTCTGGGAGCACTGCATTCCTCGGGTCCGGTGCGGCTCTCCTCTCTGGCCCGACTCACCGGCCTTGAAGCCCCGCTCATCAGTCGCGAGGTCAAGGAGTTGAGCGACGGTGGCTACGTCCAGCGCAGTTCCGACCCCACCGATGGTCGAGCGGGCATCGTTGAGCTGAGTCCCCGAGGCATCGAGACATGGAGTCGGTACCGCCGAGCGGCCGACGACATCAACGCCGAGACGTTCTCACAATGGTCGTCGGAAGATCTGCGCGCGTTGCGCGTATTCCTTGAGCGAGTCGCTCGTGATATCGCCGCCGGTCCGCAGCACCTTGAACGGCAGAGTCGCGCCAGCTGATTGGGCATGTTCCGGCACGGCCCAAGGTCGTGGCCTACATTCGCCGTCATGACTGATGCTTCTTGGGATACCGCCGACCTCAACCGACCCGTCTTTGCCGCAGACCTCATCATCAGCGCGCTGAGCCGCACGCCGGATAATCCGGCCGTGAACATCATCGGTCAGCGCGAAATGACGGCACGCGAAATGAGCGAAATGGTGAGTCGCTATTCGCAAGCGCTTGCATCCAAGGGTCTCACGCAAGGCAAGCAACTTTCTGTTCTTGCATTGAATCGACCGGAAGTTCTGTTCAACATGGCAGCCAACCAAGTGAACGCAACGCGCTCTACTCCGTTGCATCCGATGGGTTCGGTTGACGATCAGGCGTACGTTCTCACCGACTGTGGGGCGGAAGCACTGGTCTTCGACCCCGATAATTTCACTGACCGTGCGCGTGAACTCGCCGAGCGAGTTCCCACGATCAAGCATTTCCTTTCATTGGGTCCATGTGAGTTCGGCGAGGACCTCAATGCGTTGGCGATGACCTATGAACCAAAGCCGTTGGTTGCGCCCCTCGTGAACGGTGAAGATCTGGCAGGTATTTCCTATTCGGGCGGAACGACAGGGAAGCCAAAAGGGATCATGAGCAGTTATCGCGGTGGCGCCACGATGACGCAGATTCAGATGTCTGATTGGCAATGGCCAGATGAGGTTCGCTTCCTCATCTGCACTCCGCTGTCTCATGCCGGAGCGGCGTTCTTTACGCCCACGCTGCTGAAGGGCGGATCGCTTACGGTTCTTCCTGGCTTCGATCCTGAGAAGTTCATGCAGACGGTGCAGGACCATCGCATCACCGCAACGATGTTGGTGCCGACGATGATTTATGTGCTGCTTGATCATCCGAAGTTCGATCAGTACGACCTTTCGAGTCTCGAAACAATCTTCTATGGCGCTTCGGCGATCTCACCGACGCGTTTGGCCGAAGGCATTCGTCGTATGGGTCCGATCTTTTTCCAGTTCTACGGGCAAGCTGAATGTCCGATGACGATCACCGTGCTTCGTAAGGAAGATCACGACCCCGACAATCTCGAACGACTTGCAAGCTGCGGTCGTCCGGTTCCGTGGCTCCATGTTGCGTTGCTTGATGACGCCGGCAACGTGGTGCCGCACGGCGAGCCCGGTGAAATTTGCGTGCGTGGACCGCTGAATATGAAGGGGTATCTCGGCAAGCCCGAGCAGACCGCCGAAGCGTTCGAACACGGATGGCTTCACACCGGCGATGTGGCTCGAGCCGACGATGACGGCTTCCTCTACATCGTCGATCGCAAAAAGGACATGATCATCACCGGCGGTTTCAATGTGTACCCGCGTGAAGTTGAAGACGTCATCTCGACCCATCCCGCAGTGTCAGCCGTTGCGGTCATCGGCGTACCTGACGAGCGTTGGGGTGAGTCTGTGAAGGCCGTTGTGGTCGTGCGACCAGGCGAAACCGTCGATGCCGATGAACTGATTGCCCTCGTAAAAGAAGCAAAGGGTTCGGTGCAGGCGCCCAAGAGCGTCGACTTCATTGACGCGATCCCATTGAGTGCACTCGGCAAGCCCGATAAGAAGGCACTTCGGGCCCGATACTGGGGTGACGGAAACCGGCAGGTGAACTGAGGCTCGCGCCCAACCGGCGAGGGCGATGGTCGGCCCAATTACTTGACTCGGCCAACTTTCTCCCTGAGGGGTGTGCCGGTAGTCTCACCTCTCCGTCGTCCCTGCGGATGGTCCGATTCGGAACACTAAGGTGGCGCCGGTCACAGAGACGACGTTGATTCGCTGGACGTTCCGGAAACGGGACGAGGGGGAGCAGAGTGCAGACATTCCTGCAGTACACGATCTTGGGTCTAGCGATTGGTGGCTCGTATTTCATCGCCGCTTCGGGCCTTGTCGTTACCTACACCACCTCCGGAATTTTCAACTTCGCCCAGGGTGCAATCGCCATGCTCGCGGTGTTCACCTACTGGCAATTCCGCTGGGGATGGAATTGGCCGGCTCCACTCGCTTTGCTCATGGTGCTCGGTGTTCTCGCCCCGCTCTTAGGTGCGCTGCTGTACCAGATCGTGATGAAGAACCTGCGGGGCACGTCTGAGGTCACGAAAATCATCGTGCCGATCGGCGTCATGCTCGGATTCCAGGCACTCGCCACGTGGATCTGGAACCCCACCTCAAGCACCCCTCGTCAGTTCCAGAAGTTTTTCGGCGCCAATGCGTTTGTGCATTTCGGCGATATCAAAGTTTCGTGGCACGAAATCATTGCGTTCGTCATCGCCATCGTTATCGCCGCAGGCATCCGACTGCTTTTCGTTCGCACTCGATCCGGCGTCGCTATGCGCGCAGTCGTGGACGATCCGGAATTGCTCCAGCTCAATGGTGGTCGTCCCGAACGTCTGGCCATGATCTCCTGGGCCGGTGGTTCTTTCCTCGCTGCTCTCGCCGGCATCCTCATTCAGCCAATGATCGGTTCGGCGATGAGCGCAGGTCAGCTCACGCTCCTCGTTATTGACGCATTCGCGGCAGCCATGTTCGGCCGGTTGCGCAGTCTTCCCCGCACATTTGCTGGGGCGCTCGTTATTGGCCTCACGACCACCTACGTGATCGCGTACTTCCCGAGTAAGTGGACATGGGCAAGTTCGTTCCGCAACTCGTTGCCGATGATTTTTCTTTTCATCGTCCTCATCGTGCTTCCGCAGGATCGACTTCGCGGCGCAACCGTGCTTCGTCTGCGTGAGCGATTCCGTATGCCTTCCATCCGCACCGCCTGGATCGCAGGCCTGGTACTGATGATCGTCGTGTTCTGCCTCAAGGTCATCATGGAGCGCACGGCAGTGAACACGCTGACGCTTGCACTGACCTTTGCGATCATCGCCTTGTCACTTGTTCTGCTCACTGGTTTTGCCGGTGAGATCAACCTCGCAGCGTTGTCCTTTGGTGCAATCGCCGTAATCGTCGTCTACCACTTCGGTACGAGCGGGAGCGGGGCCGAAGCCCGCACGACGCTTTGGGGCATCCTTCTCGCTGCAGTCGTTACTGCACTTGTCGGTGCAGTGATCGCGTTGCCCGCGCTGCGATTGCGCGGTTTGTATCTGGCATTGGCCACAATGGCCTTTGGTGTGTTCGTTTCCCGAATGGTGCTTACCGAGCGCAATGAACGCGACATTTTCGGGTTGAAGTTCACGATCTTCACGGCGGGGCAGCTCACAATCCCGAAACCAAAGATCGGTCCATTCGATTTCAACAGTCCCGACGCGTTCTTGTTCCTGTGTGCGGGACTCTTTGTGGTCATCGGAATCGGCATGGTGTACCTGCGTCATAGCGGTTATGGCCGTCGACTCGCCGCCATGAAGGACAGCCCTGCGGCATCAGCGACCTTGGGCATGAGCGTGATCCGCCTGAAGTTGTCGATTTTCATGATGTCTGCAGCCATCGCAGGTATTGGTGGCGTGATGATGGCGGCTCAGATTGGGACGGTGAACTCCGATCGCTTCGACATCCTGCTCAGCCTCAGCCTCATGATGATCACGGTGGTTGGTGGGATTGGCTACATCTCCGGTGCACTCTTTGCCGGCATTTTCCTCATTGCGTTTGTGCAGATGCTTGACCTCACGCTCAAGAAGTTTGCGGTCGACTACTCAAGTCTCGAAGCAATCTTCATGTTCTTCGTTTCCGCCGTCACCGTCCTTCCGGCGACGATCGGTATCACGATGGGCAAGAACCCATCCGGGGCCGTAAGCGACATCGTCGAAGGTCTCGATCAAATCAAGCAGTCAAAGCCATTGATGTTCACCTTGATTGGTCTCGAAGCCGCCATTTGGGCGCTCACGGCCACCGAAGTCATCACAAACTGGCATTTCGTCATCCTGACGTTGATCAATCTTCTGATCGTGCCGGTTGTGGGCGGAAAGATCGTTATTGCTCGAATGATGCGTGGTGTTCCGAAACCAATTCCGCCCGAGCTCATCGGTATCGATCGTCCGTTCACTGCAGAAGATCTTGCCGAAATGGATCACGCGCTCAACCTTGAAGGCGTTGTCATTCCATCCGCAGGAACCGTCCGAGAGGAGGCCAGCGGTGTCTCTGCTTGAAACCTCTGCAGTAAAAGTTCGTTTCGGAGGAAACATTGCGCTCAACGATGTTTCGATTTCGGTCGAAGCGGGCAGTGTCACCGCTCTGATTGGTCCGAATGGTGCGGGAAAAACAACGCTGTTCAACACGATCACCGGCCTGCAACCGCTCACAAGCGGCCACATTGTTTTCAATGGTAAGGACGTCACCAAAGAACCTCCGCATAAGCGGACACGTATGGGCCTTGCCCGCACGTTCCAGCGTCTTGAGCTCTTCACCTCGTTGTCCGTTCGCGACAATGTTCGTGTTGCCGGCGAAATCCGCAATCGGTGGAGTTTCCGCACCACCAACATGGACGTGAATGCCGAAACCGATCGCATCATCAGTCTCGTTGGACTCCAAGGTGTTGCTGACCGTGAGGTTGGCGAGATCCCAACTGGTCAGGCCCGAGTTGTCGAACTCGCCCGAGCTCTCATGATTCAGCCGACGCTCCTTCTCCTTGACGAACCCGCTTCAGGTCAGACCGAAGAAGAAACTGAAGCGTTCGGTGAACTCCTGAAGAGCCTGGCCCACAACGACGGACTTGGTATCTGCCTAGTCGAACATGACATGGCGCTCGTTATGAAGGTGTGCGAAACCATTCACGTTCTTGATTTCGGCACGATCATTGCGAGTGGCACCGCTGAACAGGTCCGCAATGACCCAGCTGTGATCGACGCCTACCTTGGTTCCCCGGAGAGTGTCGGATGAGCGAAATCAATTACCACGAAGATCACGGTGCCGTGGAAGGCGCACCACTCGTTGAACTTGTGGACGTGCGCGCCGCCTACGGCACGATCGAAGTACTTCACGGTATCAACCTTTCCGTACCGCAGGGCGCTGTTGTCGCTCTCCTCGGTCCGAATGGTGCCGGCAAGTCAACGATCCTCAAGGTTGTTTCTGGTCTCTTGCAACCGACATCGGGCGAGGTTCGTTTGGCTGGTCGCGTCGTGAATGGCGTATCCGCCGATGAACTTGCGCGTATCGGTTTGTGCACAATCCCCGAAGGTCGCGGCATTTTCCCGAATCTCACGGTTCGAGAAAATCTCTGGATGGCAACGATGGCGGGCGTTTCCCTTGCTGAGGTGGAAGAGATCGCCTATGAGCGCTTCCCCCGTTTGGGTGAACGCCGTAAGCAGCTGGCCGGCACCATGTCCGGCGGAGAACAGCAAATGTTGTCGATGGCACGGGCACTGTCCGTGAATCCATCGGTACTACTCCTCGACGAATTGTCGATGGGTCTGGCCCCGCTCGTCGTGGCCAATCTCTACGAGATCGTGGCTCAGGTCTCGCAAGAGGGAGTGTCGATCCTGGTATCCGAGCAATTTGCTCGGACGGTATTGGGCATCGCCCAATACGCCGCGATCGTGCTCCACGGGACTATCACCCGAGTTGGTACTCCCGCTGAGCTTGAAGATGAATTGTCCGCTGCCTACCTGGGCTCGTGAGACCGGAGAAAAATGGAAACCACTGGCGATCGCATCGAGCAGTTCAAGTCCGATGTGACTGAAATGAATCTCAAGACTGGTAGCCCCAGCCGCGACAAGACGTTCCAAGCCCTCGGGTTTGTCATGATGCTCGTCGGCGTTGTTGGTGCTTTCGTTGTGTACGTGTCGTCGGGAAACCTTGACGATCCTCGTGATGTCACCTCGCAGGTGGCCTTCACTGTTGCCTTCCTCGCGCTCACCGTCTTCGGTGCTGCGATCTTCCTGCGTTTTGCGCTGGCTAACTTCCTTCGTATGTGGCTGCTCCGTCAGCTCTACGAAGGCCAGGCCAATACTGATCGCATCGTCGACGCCGTGAGTAAGCGCTGATGGGCACCATCGTCATCACTGGTGCCGGTTCCGGCATTGGTGCTGCAACAGCTGCCCGACTCCGCGCAGATGGTCACACGGTTATTGGTGTTGATCTTCGTGGCGCTGAAATCGAAGCCGATCTCAGCAAGCCCGAGGGCCGTCAGGCCGCCATCGCTGCAGTGGCGGGAGCATGTGGCGGAGTCCTCGATGGACTCGTTACGTGTGCGGGCATTTCCGGACTTCCGGGGCGCCCAGCATCGCTGCTCGCGTCGGTGAACTATTTCGGCACTGTCGAAATCATGGAAGGGCTTCGGCCGATGCTGGCCAAGGGTTCCAATCCTTCGGCCGTGGCGATCAGCTCAAACTCCACCACGACAGCACCGGGGTATCCGCTTGGGCTTACCGAAGCATGTCTCGCTGGCGACGAAGATGCCGCTCGCATCGAAGCCGATAAGGGCGACTCGATCATCGCCTACGCCGCCACGAAGTTGGCTGTCGCTCGTTGGGTTCGCCGCAACGCTGTCGCTGACGAATGGGCCGGAGCGGGTATCCGGCTCAACGCGATTGCTCCGGGCATGATCGCCACGCCGATGATTGAAGAAGGCGCGACAGATCCGAACCTCAAGGTTCAGCTCGACATGTTCAAAGACACGATTGCGCTTGGTCGAGCCGGTAAGCCTGAAGAAGTTGCCGCGTTCTTGGCATTTCTTCTTTCACCCGAAGCTGGGTTCTTCTGCGGTTCGGTGCTCTTTATTGATGGCGGCACCGACGCACGATTCCGTGCCGACGATTTCCCGTCGCGCTGGGAGATTCCCGGTATGTGAACTGCCGGTCGTCGAACGCTCAAAGCGTTCGACGACCGGGATGTTCTTACATTCCTGAAAAGACCTGACGCATGTTGGCGAGCCAGGCATTGACATCTGCGTTGCGTTTGGCCGAAGTTTGCGCTTCGCGCTCACCGGTATAGGTCACAAACGATTCGGTCTCAAGCGACGCAAGAAGAGCAAGAGCTACTTCCTCAGACGACGCAGTAGTAGCAGGATCGCTCGGGAACGGGGCATTGTTGCCGGGCTTCTCCGTTGAGAACTCGCTTGCAGTTGTTCCGGGAACGAACAAATGCGCACGCACATTTGTCTTCCCGAGTTCGACATAGAGCCCTTCAGTGAAGAACTCCAAAGCGGCTTTGCTGGCGGAGTATGCACTTACGCCGAATGCGGCCATATGCACGCCCATCGACGACACGTTGACAATGTCGCCGCTATTGCGTTCGAGCATGTGCGGAAGCATGGCCAATGCGAGGCGAACGGGCGAGAAGTAGTTGATGGCCATAACGCCCTCAACATCCTCGGCGGTCATCTGATCGGTGCGTTTGCGCTTGGGAACGCCAGCGTTGTTAATGAGCACGTCGACACGACCGTCGAGCGACGCAATGAGTTGCGCAGCAAGCCCATCGATCGCTTCCAGATCAGAAAGATCGGCGACGACCATGGTCGATTTGGGGGAGGACTGTTGGCATCGCGCAAGAACATCGGCCAGCCGGCCGGCGCGACGAGCAACGATTGCAACACGGGCGCCCCGATTGGCAGCTTCAATTGCAAGGGCTTCGCCAATTCCCGAAGATGCTCCGGTGACGACGATGTTCTTGCCACTGAGGTCGCTCATCTACTTGGATCCGTATCGCTTTTCGAAGGCGTCACGAATGCCATCTCGCCAACTCACCTTGCACGGCCCGGTGAGGGCAGCGCGCTTGGTGTTGTCGGTGACCGAGCCGCGAAGGGTTCCTTCAACAGGAACGGAGTTCACAACGGGGTCGATTCCTGCGAGCTCACCGATGTAGGCGCACCATTCCTGCACGCTCGCCGGTTCATCGCCTGCCCAGTTCACGATGGTGGCTTCGGTCGATGATGCACCGTCAAGCAGAGCCTCGGTTTGGGAGGTGATGTCATCGGTATGGATCGGCATGTACATGCACGGGTCCCAGCGCGTGGTGACCGGGTTGCCGGCCATAAGCGCATCCATCTGCATGATGGGGAGGCCGCCGGTGCCGTCCGGACCATAGGACGCGTTCATGCGGGCAATGGTGACGGGAAGATCGAACAAGCGAGCACAGGTGCGAGCGACAGCCTCCTGCGAAATCTTTGACATCGAGTAACTCGGCGCGTGAGCGGCGTTGACGTCGCCCAACGGGTCGGTTTCTTTGAAGACATGCCACGGATCGCCATCGGCTGGTGGTTTGTACACCGAATGCGTCGACATCACGAGTGCAGCTTTCGCATTGCGGCAGTGATGCAACAAGAGTCCAGTGCCCTCGGCGTTGGCCCGAATTGCGAAATCGTAATCAAGACCAGCGACCTGCACGACTGCGAGATGGAGGACGTACGTGAAGTCGGTAGGCAGTTCGCTGAAATCGGGATCAGCGAGATCGATCGCCAGCGTCTTCACACCGACGTCCTCGACCTGCTTGCGCGTCGCCGGATCGCCAAAGCGGGCGATACCCCAGACCTCATTGTCCTTGGCAAGATCGCGTGCCATTGGGAACGCGATCTGTCCGGCCGGGCCGGTAACAAGAATTTTTTCGTCGCTCAGCATGTTCAGCCTTTGTAGAGATCGGGGAAACAGTTCTGGGCCATTTCACGGAATCCCTCACGCCATTCAACGGTGGGTGTCCATCCGAGACTGAGAAGCTTTGACGGATCAACGGGGTTGGGTGGGATGCACTGTTCGCTTACGACGAGAGGAATCTCAACCCCGGTAAGGCGGGTGAGTTCTTCGGTCCATTCCTCAATGCTGACGAGTTCTGGTGCGCACCAGTTGTAGATCGGCGGAGGGACATCGGCCTGTGCGAGTAGATAGGGGAGCGAACCAAGAATGTCGCGATCATGCAGGAAACAATGCGTGTTTGGTGCATCGGCACTGATCGTGGTGGGAATGCCCATTTGCGCAAGCGTCACCATCATTTGGGGCCAGCCGTGACCAGGTCCATAGGGGACATCGAGTCGGGCAATGACCGCAGGCACACCGAAGCGCTTCGACGCGTACTTCACTGCAGATTCCGCAGCGATTTTCGAGATCGAATAGGTGGTCATGAATCCCATCGCTCGGTGGTTGTCGCCGAGATCGTCGGTTTCGACGTGACTCACATGCCCGTTCGGTTCGTACACCGCGCATGACGAGCAATGGAAAAACGCTTTGACGCCCTTGACCCGTTCGATGAGCAACGCAACGCCTTCAGCGTTCGCGGCGAGGTCGCGGTCGAAGTTGTTGGACTTCGCGACTGCCATGTTGATGACGTAGTCGAGCCCATCGGGAATTTCGTCGAACGATGCCGTTTCGAGGTCGATAGCAACCGGAATCACTCCGTCGGCTTCAACCTTGGCTCGCGAATCGGCATCGGCGAAACGAGATGTTCCATACACGGTGTTGCCGGCGTCGACGAGGTTGCGAGCGAGGGGCCCGGCAACCTGTCCGGTCACCCCGGTAAGCAGGATTTTTGCTCCAGTGAGCGGTGAAGATGTCATTAGATCTTGTCCGTGAAGTCGTCGGTACCGAAGTTGGTCTGTTGGAAGGGACTTGTCCAAACATGGGTCGCGAGTCCGCTTTCGTTGATCGCCTTCGCGATCTTTGCGTAGCCCTTTTCCCATCCCTTCTCAGCGTCGTGGTCAAGGAAGTGAAGCTGCAAGAAACGCCGTGGCCCGGCGGCGGGACGCACGACATCGGCGGGAGCATCGTCGGAAAGCGGAATAACGGTGCCGCTGCCGACAAGTTCTGGGCCCCACTTCTTGGTGAAGGCCTCTTGCAGCCAGTTCTTGCGGAACCAGGCGTCCCATTCGTCGTGAGTAACGCCTTCGTTGAGATCACCAGCAACAACAACGATGCCGGGGTAACCATGATCGAGGCCGAGCTCGATTGTGCATCCCTTGGGATCGCGTTGTTCACTCCAACGCATATCGTACAGGAGCGTGTGAATGTGATCACGCTCGGCGAACATGCGCCCTTGCTGATGGAGCATGTTGACGTTGTCGACATTCCAGCGGTTGCACTCGTCAGTCGTGCCCTTCTGCCACCAGTAGACCGCGAGATACGAACCGGTCTTGGGATCTGGAGTCATGTCGTTAGCGGCGTTTGAGCGAAGTTTCTTCAGCCGACGCGTGGCCACAAAGCGGTCGCCTGCGAACACGTTCGGGCCCATGAGGCAGCCCGAATAGAAATGATCGTGCTCGTACCAGCGGTTGTATGCGACTTCGTAGCCCTTATGAGGCTCGACCATCGTGAACAGGAATGTCCCGACCTTGACCGGGTAGTCCTTTTCTGAAAGTGCCACGATTCCCCCTCGGAATTTGTGAGGAGGCCACGTTAGTTCCGATCAGGCAGTCGTTTTCCGCCGAGACACGAGCACGAGAAGTCCTCCGAAGAGCAAGGTGAGGCCGCCGACGCCGAAAAGGCGTCCCGAGTCCGAGCCAGTGGCTGGAAGGCCCCCGCCGTCAACCACCACGGTTGCTGAAGCGGTGTTGTTGTTGCCGTAATTGTCGGGATTGTCGGATTCAGCCAAGACCGAATTGACGATGGTTCCCGCTTCAAGCGTCACGGTCGTGAGTCGGCTCGTAACGGTTTCGCCGGGGGCGAGTGTCCCCACAGACCAAACACCTGCAGTGGTGTCGACTGTCCCCACTGATGGTTCTGCTGACACCAGGCGCAGCGAACCCACACCGCCGTCTTCGACAACACGAACGTTCGTTGCAGTGCCCGGCCCATTGTTCGTGACGGTCACTGTGTAGACGACTGTGTCTCCAATTTTCGTATCGGTTTTTGAGGCGACCTTCGTCACTTTAAGATCGGCGACGGGAATAACGACGTTTGTCGTTGTGTCGGTCGCCGTCGATGGATTGATCGTGGGTGTAGTCGTGGTGGCAGTCGCGGTGTTGACGAGAGTTCCACCGCTCAAGGGAATTTCGATGGTGTAGTCGAGAACGACGAGATCACCCGCGTCGAGGTTGCCGAGTGCGCAAGTCATCGTCGAACCGGTCACGGTGCATCCCTGTGGCTGGGCAATGACCGATACACCAGAGGGTAGAAGGTCGGTGAGTGTGGCTGAGTTTGCACGACTCGGACCAAGATTCTCAATGACCACGGAGTAATTGAGTGTCTGTCCGGCGACTGCTTCGCTCGTTGTGTTTTTGCGCACAAAAAGGTCTGACACTGTGCCAACCGTGATCGTGGCGTTTGCTGTCGGTGAGTTGGTTCCCGTTGAAGTGGCAGTGGCCGTATCGGTGAGTTGTGTGCCCGATGCCAACGACGCATCGGTGTCGCCAATAATGGCGACGAGCGCAGTATTGCCGGGATCAAGAACTCCCACCGCACACGAGACTGTGGCGCCGATAGTGCAGGCACCACTGTTGGCACCATTTCGCCACATCGCTTCGCTCACGGTGAAGCCCAAAGGAATCGAATCGGTAATCGTGAGATCAGCGTCGGTTGCGGTTTGTCCTGCATTCGCAACACCGATAATGACTGCTGCTGGATCGCCGGCGTACACATCGGGAAGCACTGCGAGTTTGTCGATCTCGAGAGATGCCGGTGTGAGAGCAGCGACTGAAAGTCCAGCGATCGTGGCGTTATTCGAAAGGTCGTAGTCGTAGGTCGTCGTTGTCGCTCGGGCGTTATTCATATAGAACGCAGGCGTTCCGAGTGGCGGTGCAGTGATCGAAAGCGTGAACGAACTGGTTTGTGAAGGCGAAAGCGTTCCAACAGCACAGGCAATGGTGCCACTGGTGTTTGTGCACCCCGCTGGAAGGGAACCACTCACGGTGAGGCCGCTGGGCAAGGTGTCGGTAATCGAAACGCTCTGCGCAATTCCAGGGCCGTGATTGGTGGCGCTCAGAGTCATGGTGGTGGTGCCACCGGACGCAATTTGATCGGGACTGAAACTCTTTCCCACCTCGACATCAGCGGCGATGGGTACTGGCGTTGTCACCGAATTCGTTGTGAAGGTATCGGTGACGCCGAGACCGTCGAGAGCGGCGATCGTGGCGCTATTGGTAAGTGTGTTGCCGCTTGCCGTGGGAAGTATTCGTGCTTGGAAGGAGACGGTGACTTCTTCGCCGGGTGCGATGAGCACAGGGGGGTTGGGCGATGTTGAAGGTCTCACCGTGATCGTTCGAGTCGCTGGGTCGTAGGAACCTGCACCCAAAAGTGATCCGTCGACATAGTCGAGCCCGACGGGTAGTACGTCGGTAATCACGACATCGGAGGTTGCGCTGCCCCCAGCATTTTCAACGGTGATGCTGTAGGTGACCACGCTTCCGACATTTCGGGGTCCGACGGGCGAAACCGACTTCGTTGCAAGAACGCACGACGGTGTGCCAAACGAAATGTCGTCCAGGAAATTGCCGATCGTGGGATTTCCTGAACCGGCAGAAACGGCTTCAAACGAAAAGCGGGTGATTGTTTGATTCTCCGGCACGGTGTAGGTGCCCGTATGCCAACCCCAAGCGGCCGTTGTATCGGAGAAGCGAGCGTTCTCGACACCCGGAGCGCCCGGCGTACCGATGACAACTCGCATTGTGTCGGTTCCCTGGCGGGCTCGATGCGCGAGCGACCACGTGAGCGTTTGTCCGGGCGTGGTGGGGAGATCCTGATAGAGCGCGGAATTCTGGGTCGCATTGAGTTCAGCGAACTGACGACCTTCGAAAGCGGTGACGCCATTAAATGGCGTGCTCCAAAGTTCAATGAGATGGTCGGTTGCGGTCGTCGACCATCCAGGCACAGACGAATCGTTGAGCAGTTGGTACGAATTGTTTGCGATGACCGGCGCTTCGAATCCGCCGTTATCGAGTTGGCTCGGCGACGGAGGACATGAGGTCGCCGCTGATGCAGGGCTCGAAGTGCTTGCGACCGACGCAACTGAAAGAGCGAAGCCGGAAGCAACCAGCGCTGTCGCCATGAGGAGACGAAGCGCGTTTGACCAACGACGAGGAAGAGTCCGCATTCGCAAAGACTACGGCAGTGCCGCAGGTGCCACAGTTGCAGTCCCTTATCGCTTGAGCAGCGGACCTACCTGCGTACCGAACGCTTCGACCTGTTCGGCGTACTCGGCGGCGCTATCGGTATCGAACTTCACCTGGAGTTGGTTGACTTCAGTCGGAGTTTCGGCGAGCAGCGCTTCGGCGATCTGTTCCGGCGATCCCGAATAACAGGGCTGGCGGCGATCAGACTTCGGCGCACCCACATAGATATAGGGAATGACGACGTGGCCGATGGCCATGGGATCGCCGGCTTTTCCGAGCTTCTCGCGGGTGGCAAGCAGAAGGTCAAGGCCTTCTCGTGTGGCCGGGCCCTGAGGGAGCCAACCTTCATACGTTGCGGCGCGCCGGATCGCGGGCTTTGACGATCCGCCAATCCAAATAGGTGGACGAGGCGACTGCACGGGACGAGGGAGTGCGCCCATGTTTCCGACATAGGTGTTGGAAAGCGCTTCGGCGAACTCAACGAGTGTTGAGTCCGTCAGGGAACCTCGATCGGCGAATGAGACGCCGAGCGCATCGAATTCTGCTTCAACGTGACCAGCACCGATGCCAGCGATGGCACGGCCACCGGAAAGATGATCAAGGGTTTCGAATCCCTTCGCCGCAGTGAGTGCGTGGCGATAGGCAATGACAAACACGTGGCTCAGGAGCGCAACGTTCTCGGTTGCCGATGCGAGGAATCCGAGAGTGGTGAGGCAGTCCTGCCACCACAAACCCATTGCCGCAGCTTTGTCTTCGGGAATCGCGATGTGATCGCATACGGCGACGTAGAAGTAGCCACTGCGATCGGCGGCCTGAGCTATGCGCACAAGGTCGGCGGGAGTCGCGTTTCCTTCCCACTTCGCTGCGTAGAGCGAGCTTTGCGACTGGATCGGCAACTGGGTGCCGTAGACGAGGGTTCCCTTTGGAATTTCGAGCATGGCCGTGACGATAGTTCTTGACTCAGAGACCTAAGAACGAACCGCCATCACACACGATTGTTTGGCCACTTACGTACCCCGAATCGGGGCCGGCTAGGAAGGCCACAACTCCGCCGATGTCAGTTGTGGGGTCACCGATTCGGCCGAGAGGCGTGCGTGCTTCGATGGCTCCGCGCAGCGTCGGGACCTGACTGAACGCGCTTGCAAGTGCAGGAGTCTCGGCAACGGGAGCGATGCAGTTCACGCAGATGCCGTCGGGCCCCCATTCACGTGCGAGTGACTTGGCTATGGCTCGTTGAGCAGCTTTTGCTGGTGAATAGAGCGGAATGTTTGCACTGCCTTCAACACCTGAAGGCGAAGTAACCAGCACGAGGCGACCTTGATCGCTCGCTTTTAAATGTGGGTAGGAAAGTTGTGCGCACCAGAAACTCGCCCAGGCTGATGTGCGCGACATTTGGAACCACGCGTCGGGTGGGGTTTCTTCGAGTCGGCTTGCATGGCCGCCAGAAAACGCGTTGTGCACCATGACATCGAGTCGGCCGCAGGTTGCGATGGTTGTCTCGACACACGCGGCAATTGATTCGCGAGTCGTGACATCGGTGACGATGCATTCGGCGGAACCACCATCGGCGCGAATCGCTTCCGCAACTGGTTCGCCAGTTGCGGCGCGTCGTGCAGCGATGACGACATGCGCTCCGAGCGAAGCGAGTTTGCGCGCGATTCCTTCGCCAACGCCCTGACCTGCGCCGGTCACAATTGCGACGCGTCCCTCAAGTGACTGATTCACATCCACAATCCACCATCCACCGTGAGAAGTTGTCCGGCAAGGTTGCGGGCATCGGTCGAACACAAGAATTCAACGACCGCGCCGGGGTCGGCGTCGGGGACAGCCGGTGTCGCAATTGAGACGGGCCCAGCAATGACGGCGTCGGCCAAGACCAGTTCGGGGGAGACGGCGAGCGCGTTGACGGCAATTCCCTCCGGACCCCACTGCCGGGCGATCGACTTGGTGAAGATATGAATGCCCTCGGCTGCGGCTGCCCAGTGTGCGTACTGGTCGCCACCGGCCAGTGCCGTGGTGGGAAGTGTGAGCAGGATCGAACCGCCCTTGCCAGCGAAGGTGGTTCGGGCCTCGACGCAGGCGTCGATCGCTGCGTCCATGGTTTGTTGCCAGGCCAAGTCGAACTCGGCGTCGGTGAGTTCAGCGATGGGGCGGGGAACCATGACGGCGGGATCCCAGGGGGCAAAGACCATTGCCTTATACGGGGCTGACGCCGTTGTTTCGTGCCCTCGCTCATTGAGGGCGGCGCTGAGTTGGGTCGCCAATGGCCCCGTTCCCACGACCTTGATTCTCACGTGTGTCCCCATTCTCTTTGCCTCAGTCTGGAGGCTGACGTGCGACATAAGTGAATCATGCGCTCCGCTTGTGTGACGCCCGTCGCCTGAGGCTAGGTTTCCGATCATGGAGATCGGATACACACCAGAACAGGAAGCCCTGCGCTCAGAGCTTCGTAGCTATTACGACAACCTGCTTGATGAAAAGACTGTTGAGGCCCTCTCGCACAGTCACGGCATCGGTCAGGCCACCAAGGACGTTTGGAAGCAAATGTGCTCCGACGGTTGGGCTGGCATTGGTTGGCCCAAGGAATACGGCGGTCAGGCTCGCGGCCCGATCGATCAGTTTGTGTTCTTCGACGAGTCAATGCGTGCAGGTGCCCCGGTGCCGATGCTTACGCTTAACACCGTCGGCCCGACAATCATGAACTACGGCACCGATTGGCAAAAGGAATTTTTCCTTCCGCAGATCCTCGCTGGTGACCTGCACTTCTGCATCGGTTACTCAGAGCCCGGCGCTGGTACCGACCTTGCTGCTCTTCAGACTCGCGCTGTGCGCGATGGCGATGAATACGTCATCAATGGTCAGAAGATGTGGACCTCGCTCGCCGGTGGCGCCGACTATTGCTGGCTTGCTGTTCGGACCGATCCGGACGCAAAGAAGCACAAGGGCATTTCGGTGATCATTGTCCCGATGGACACACCGGGCATCACGATTCAGCCGCTTCGTCTCATGGGTGAGCACGACATCAACGCCACCTATTTCGACGATGTGCGCGTTCCTGCCAAGTACCTCGTTGGCGAAGAGAATGGCGGTTGGGGACTCATCACCAATCAGCTCAACCACGAGCGCGTCACGCTCTGCTCAAGCGGTATGCCTGAGCGCCACCTCGCCAACGTTCGCGAGTGGGCACAGAACACCATGCTTCCCGATGGCCGTCGTGTCATTGATCAGGAATGGGTGCAGGTCAACCTCGCCAAGGTTCACGCAAAGCTTGAATACCTGCGTCTTGCCAACTGGAAGGTTGCGTGGTCTGCCGACCGCGAGAAGCTTCACCCTGCGGATGCATCAAGCGTGAAGGTGTTCGGTACCGAGTTCTACCTCGACTCCTATCAGCTCCTTATGGAGGTGCTCGGACCGCGCGCGTATCTCGACGCCGATGCCCCCGAGTCCATCCTTCGCAGCCAACTCGAGGCCGGCATCCGCGGCACGATCATCCTCACCTTCGGTGGTGGAACCAACGAACTCCAGCGCGATCTCATCGCCATGTTCGGACTTGGCTTCCCCCGTTCGGCACGCTGAGCAGAAAGCACAGACAATGGATTTCTCATTCTCATCAGATCAAGAAGAACTGCGCGGCCTCACCAATCGGGTGCTCACCGACCGCTGCACGATGGAGCACCTCAAGGAGATCGAGGACGCCGACGGCGTCGATCTTCCTCTTTGGCGTGAACTTGCCGATCTCGGCATTGTCGGAATTGGTATGCCCGAAGCCGATGGTGGTGCCGGTCTCGGTTACGCCGAGGTAGCAATCGTTCTTGAGGAAGTTGGCCGAACGGTTGCTCAGGTTCCGGCCCTCCCAGTCATGGGTATGGCTGCACCATTCCTCGCTGAACATGCGCCGAAACTCCTTGCTGGCCTTGCCTCGGGTGAACGAATCATCACGGTTGCATTGCACGAACTTGTTGGTGACGTTCACACTCCGTTCTTGTCGGCCGCCGGCGGTTCACTGACCGGTGTGAAGACAAACGTTCCGTTCGGAACCGTTGCTGACGGCTTCATTGTTTCGGCAGCTGACGGCATCTATTACGTCGACGCCAAAGCAAACGGTGTTTCGGTCGAACGTCAGAACACGACCGACGGCATCCCCGATGCGATGGTCACCTTCAATGGTGCCGCCGCGGAGAAGATCGCTGATCTCGGTGCTCTTGATCGACTTATCGAATACGGGCAAACCGGACAGTCGCTCATTATGGCTGGCGTTACCGCTAAAGCTGTCGAGATCATGTCCGACTACGTCAAGGAGCGCGTGCAGTTCGATCGTCAGATCGCCACGTTCCAAGCCGTTGCACAGCGCGCTGCCGATTGCCGCATCGATGCCGATGCCATCAATCTCACCGCCTGGGCGGCAGCGATGCGTTTGAACGACGGACTCCCGGCTGGCGAAAACGCTGCGTCGGCGAAGTACTGGGCATCTGAGGGCGGCGCACGTGTTGTTCGTGCGTGTGTGCATTTGCACGGTGGTGTTGGTGTCGATCGCGACTACCCACTGCACCGCTATTACCTCTGGGCCAAGAAGCAGGAACTGTTCCTTGGTGGAACCACGCAGAGCCTGCTGCATCTCGGCAAGTTGCTTGCCGACACTCCGGCCTGAACACCATCAGTCTGAAATGAAGAAGGCCCGGGCAACTGCCCGGGCCTTCTTCATTGTGTTCTTCCGTTCGTGATCCTTGCGGACCTCCGGTTTACGGCAGAACGGTGTAGGTGTCCTTGCCGCTCTTCAACACCGTGCCGGGTGTTGCACCGGTGGGCTGACCGTTGACAATGACGGCCTCGCCGTTCACCAGAACTCGTTCGATCCCGTAGGAATCGGCGGTAAGTCGTGAACAGCCTCCGGGGAGATCGGCGACCATGTGGGCGTTTTCCGAACCGATCGTTGCGGGATCGAACACCACAATGTCGGCGTTGCTGCCTTCGACGAGAGTGCCTCGGTCGACAAGTCCGAACAGTTGTGCCGGCTTTTGCGTGATGAGCTGCACGGCACGTTCCACCGGCACGAGCTTGCGCCCATTGATCATGTCGCCCAAGAAGCGCGTGGGGAAGGTTGCTCCACACATGCGGTCGAGGTGGGCGCCGGCATCGGAACCGCCGATCATGATTCGCTCGTCATTCCACGCTTCAACGCGCATACGCCACGACTCGGGATCTTTGTCCTTCGGCGCTGGCCACAGCACCGTCTGAAGCTCGTCGGCGATGACAATGTCGAGCAACGTGTCGAATGGCTCGGTGCCACGTTCAGCAGCAATGTCGGAAACGGTTCGGTTCGAGAGACCTGCGTTTTCCGGCGAGAACGTGTCGCCGATGACGTAGTCCTCCCAGTCGGCAATGCGACGGTAAACGCCGGCTTCTTCTGACTTGGAAGCGGCAAGCAGCTTGGCGCGAATCTCGGGATCTTGAAGTCGCTTGATGCGCTCGGGGATCTCGCATCGAAGTGTTTCTTCCCACGTTGGGAGAAGCCAGATGCCACAGAAGGTTGCGAAGTTCATGTTCATCGGAACGAGCACGGGCATCGTGAGAGCAACGACGCGGCCACCCAATTCTTTGGCTCGGTCGTAGGCCTCGACCTGGCGTCCGACGCGATCGGGTTCGCGGCTGTCGATGGTGAGGACGTTCCAGTTCATGACGCGCTTTGCCGCGGCACTCAACGTTGCGAGCAATTCGATTTCATCGTCAGCGAAACGATCGAGACAGCCCGGCACGATGCCTTCGAGGCTCGTGCCTTCGTGCTTGCCGACCTCGGTAGCCATTGCGATCATTTCTTCTTTGGACGCCCAACGGCTTGGCACGGGTTGTCCGTCGCCATCGCTGTGGCTGCCAGAGGTCGTGAACGACCACCCAAGTGCGCCTACTTCGATGGCCTTACGCAATTCAGCGACCATTGCATCGATCTGCTCGGGTGTTGCTTCACCGCCAACAGACTCCGGGCCCATGACGTAACGGCGGATAGCGCAATGTCCGGCCATCCAGCCGGCGTTCACCGAAATGCGATTCTCGAACTGGTTGAGATATTGCTCGAAGGTTTCCCAGTTCCAGTCGATCGTCTTGAGAGCGGGAAGGGGCATGCCTTCGACTCGGCTCATCATTTCCTGGAGGTACTCGGCTTCTTCTTTTGTGGGACGCAAGGGAGCAAGTGTGAAGCCACAGTTGCCAGCAATGACGGTGGTGACACCGTGGTTCGCCGATGGCGACGCGCCTGGATCCCAAAGAAGCTGCGCGTCGTAATGGGTGTGGGCGTCAATGACGCCAGGCATGACCATGCGACCGGTCGCGTCGGTGACGATGGTGGCATCGCCGTCGACCTCGCCGATTACCACGATCTTTCCGTCGCGGATCCCGATGTCAGCGATGCGGGCCGGGGCCCCAGTGCCATCAATGACAGTTCCGCCCTTGATGACTTCGTCGTACGTTGCGTCGTTCGTAGGGACTGGCACTGCGACCACCTCTCGTCGGCCGCCCGTCGGCGGCGTTTCTGACAGACCGTCAGATTACACGGCTCGTGACGAGGGTCCACCCCTGAGCGGACCGGTCAGTGTGACGGAAGGCGGGCGCTGTCCTAACGTGCGGCCCATGGCAACCATGAACGAGTACCGCCAACTCATCGGGGGCGAATGGGTCCCCGGTGGTGATGGCACTTACGACATCATCAATCCCGCAACCGAGCAGGTCGTCACCGGCGCACCCGAGGCATCGGCCGAGGATGTAGCGCGCGCTGCCGCAGCAGCGAAGGAAGCTTTTCCGGCGTGGAGTCGCACGACTCCTGAAGAGCGTTCGGCGCTTCTCGCTGCTGCTGGCAAGGAACTTGCCAAGCGGACACCCGAGTTGATCCCCCTTGTCATTAGCGAAACCGGTGCAACGTCATCGGTTGGTTCGCTCATGCAGATTCCGGTTGCGATCTCGCGATTCGATCGCTATGCCAAAGGCGCGCTGTATGACCAGAACGTGGCGCTTCCTCCGCAGCCGATCGGTACGACGCCGCTGGCTGCTGGTGCACTGATGGCCGGCTATGCGCGCAAGGTTCCCGTCGGTGTTGTGGCGTGTATCGCCCCCTACAACTTCCCGACAACCTCAATGGTCGGAAAGATCGCTCCGGCACTCGCAACCGGAAACACCGTTGTGATGAAACCTGCTCCGCAGGATCCGTTGTGCGTTATCGAACTCGCAAAGATCCTTGAAGATGTTGGTTTCCCGAAGGGCGTCATCAACATCGTCACCGGAAGCGGTCCTGCTGCAGGTGTGAATCTTGTTTCCGATCCCAATGTGGACATGGTGTCGTTCACCGGATCATCAGCGGTTGGCGCATCAATCGTCGCTGCAGGTGCCCCGACGATGAAGCGTCAGCTTCATGAACTCGGTGGCAAGGGCGCATGCATCGTTCTTGAAGATGCCGACATGGAAAAGGCTGTTGCTGGTATCGCCAGCGTGTGGGCATTCCACTCTGGTCAGATCTGTACCGCCCCCACCCGCGTCATTGTGCATCGCAGCCGTTACGACGAACTCGTGACGCGCCTCGAAGGCGCAGCGCGCGCGCTCAAGGTTGGCGATCCGCTCGACGCGGCAACTCAGGTTGGTCCGGTCATTTCTGCCGTTCAGCTTGGTCGCATTCAAGGAATGATCGAAGCCGGCGTTTCTGAAGGTGCCGAGATCGTTGTCGATGGTCGTAACGCCGGACCGGACAAGGGTTACTTCATTGGTCCAACCCTTCTCGCTGGTTGCAACAACTCGATGACTCCAGTGCGCGAAGAAATCTTCGGTCCTGTGGTTGTTGTCGTTCCGTTCGACACTGTCGATGACGCGATCGCTATCGCAAATGACAGTGATTACGGTTTGTTCTCCTACGTCTTTGGTGCAGACACTCCTGCTGCCTACGAAGTGGCAAAGGAAATCCGTTCTGGTCGCGTCGGAATCAACAGCGTGCAGACCCACCACGAGACACCATTTGGTGGTTTCAAGATGTCCGGTATCGGTCGTGATGGCGGTAACTGGGGTCTCGACGCATACACCGAATGGCAGTCGATCATCTGGGGCAGCTGAGTTCCAGCACCCGCAAGTCTCTTTGCACTGAATCCAACTCAACGTTTACTGACTCACCTCTGGGGGAATCCATGAAGGGCATCGTTTTCACAGGCGAAGCAGCCGAAGTACTCGACGG